>DAOUFK010000042.1:0-117326 GCA_034430095.1 Candidatus Mesolinea sp. | reverse complement strand
GCTCCTTGCCCCGCCGCATGGTGCCCGTATGGCACTCTGGGCAGGCGAAATGAATTTCATCGATAAACGGTCGGTGTAAGTCCATGCCGCTTAAATCTTTACCAGCCAGCTCACTCAGCTCTGCGACTGAGCCAACGCAAACCTGTTTGTGGCATTGATCACACTCCCACACAGGCAGTGGTGTGCCCCAGTAGCGGTTCCTTCCTAAAGCCCAATCAATATTGTTTTCCAGCCAATTGCCAAAGCGTCCGTTCTTGATATGTTCCGGAATCCAATTGATTTCCTGGTTCAATGCAACCAAACGGTCTTTAATTTGGCTGGTGCGGATGAACCAAGTAGGTCGTGCCATATACAGCAGCGGGGTATTGCAGCGCCAGCAGAAAGGATAGGAGTGAGTGTAGGTTTCCACCTTGAAGAGCAATCCACGCTGCTCTAACTCCTCGATAATCAAGGCATCGGCGTCTTTCACGAATAAACCAGACCAATTCGTTACCTCGCGGTTGAACTTACCTTCGTCATTAATGGTCATTAGGACGGGTAAGTCATATTCCTTCGCCACCTCCATGTCATCTGCACCAAAAGCTGGGGCAATATGCACTAGACCGGTGCCGTCGCTGGTCGTGACGTACTCAGCATTGACCACATAATGAGCAGGTTTATCGGTAGGCAAAAAGGTGAAAAGCGGCGCATAGCGTTTGCCCTTGAGCGCTTTGCCCTTATATGTCTTGAGGATTTTGACAGGAATATCTCCGAAAACCTTCCCTACAAGCTCTTTAGCTAAAATCAAGCGCTCGTCACTTAGCCCGTCCGTGCGCGTGACCAATGCGTATTCCACGTCAGGATGAGCAGCCACTGCCACATTGCCCGGCAGCGTCCATGGCGTCGTCGTCCAGACGAGCAGATAGGTGTTGGGCTCATCCACGAGCGGAAAGCGCACAAACACCGATGGGTCTTCTGTATCTGTGTACCCCTGGGCTACTTCGTGGTCAGAGAGGGGTGTACCACAGCGTGGGCAATATGGCACCACCTTATAACCCTGATAAAGCAGCCCTTTATCCCAGATAGACTTGAGCAGCCACCAGACTGACTCGATATATTCGTTCCGGTAAGTTACATAAGCACGGTCAAAATCCACCCAATAAGCAATCCGTTGGGTGAGTTTCTCCCAATCCAGGATCCGCTCGAAAGCAGATTCGCGGCATAAGGCATTGAATTTTTCGATGCCATAGCTTTCGATTTCAGCTTTATTCGTAAAACCTAAGCGTTTCTCCACCTCAATCTCAACCGGTAATCCATGCGTATCCCAACCGCCGCGCCGATCAACGTAAAAACCCTGCATGGTTTTGTAACGAGGGAACATATCCTTGAAAGCGCGCGCCAAAACATGATGAATACCGGGCTTACCATTTGCCGTTGGGGGACCTTCGTAGATCACATAAGGCGGGCGATCTTTGCGCTCATCAGAAGATTTCTTGAAGATCTCATTCGCATTCCAAAAGCGCAGGATACTTTCTTCCATTACGTTTAGATTTAGCTTTGGCGAAATTGGTTTGAACATAAAGCCTCCAATAAAAAACTCGTCCCAAATTCAGGGACGAGTGAGATCTCGCGGTACCACCCCGGTTCCCGGCTTTCCGGGCACCTCAGTCAGCTGCCTGCCATAATGCGGAGCTGGGCGTTCTGTAACGGGACGCTGCCCCGGCGCACTTAATAGCCTATCGGCGTTCAGATTGCAGCTCCGGAAGGATTTTCGGCTTGCATTCCTGCCCCGGCTCACACTCTCTCGGGTTCGCTGCCATGGCTTGCAGGCTTACTCGTTTCCATCATTGCTTTTTCTGGCTAATATTATCACACAACCTAATAATATTGCCAATTTCAGATTGTAAAAACACCCTCTAAGGGTGTTTGGGGTGCCTGAAGGGTTTCGAACCCTCAACCTCCTCATCCACAGTGAGGCGCTCTGCCATTGAGCTACAGGCACCATATTCGTATTTATATTAACACAGCCAACATTTCTATGCAAGCAGGTTTTTAACCCTCTCCACCAGCGCTTGCATGGGCACGCTTTCTTGCTGACGTGCCGCTAAATCCTTAATCACCACCGTATTTTCAGCTACTTCATCCGGACCAATCACCAATGCGCACCTCACCCCGATTCTATCGGCATACTTCAGCTGCTTAGCCAATTTATCCGCTTCGGGATAGAGGATCACCTGAACGCCTTCATCGCGCAAACTTGCTGCTGTGCGCATGGCAATCTCCAGGTGAGCTGCGTCGAAAACCGTCATGAGCACCCCTTTTCCAGCCCTCTTTTGCTCCGGAATCAAGCCCAGTGCCTCCAGCAGCAACATGATGACCACATCGCCCATGGCAAAGCCTACACCTGGCAATGGCTTGCCGCCCACATCCTCTACCAAGTTTGCATAATGACCGCCGCCTAAGATGGCACGGAATTCTCCTGTCGTATCATGCGCTTCAAAGACTGTACCCGTATAGTAATCCAAGCCGCGGATAATCTTGGGGTCATAGGCAACAAATTCAGCCGCGCCTAACGCTTCGAGCTGCTTGAAGAGCGCCTGCAGCTCCTCGGATTGCTGCCACAAGTCTTTATTAGCAAGCAGCGTTTTCAGTGAGCTCAGCTGATCGGGCAGCAAGCCTAAACTCAGCACGTTTTCATCCCACACTTCTGCTGGCTGCTTATCAATCCGGTCGATGAGGCGCAGGATTGCTGGCTGGATCTCAGCAGAGATGCCGATGCGGTTTAATTCTGCCTCCATCAGCTTGCGGTTGTTGACCAGGATCTGCACCTGATCAGGGCGTAGCCCTAGGTTCCGGAAAAATGTAGCCGCCACGGCAATGAGTTCTGCATCTGCCTCCACGCCTTCCACACCGATGAGGTCGATATTCCACTGAAAAAATTCGCGGCTGCGACCTTTCTGCGGGCGCTCATAACGCCAAAAGGGACCAAAAGACCACCAGCGCAGTGGGAAGATCAGTGAACTTTGTTTTGCTGCAACCATACGCGCCAGCGTGGGGGTTAACTCGGGGCGCAGGGCAATCAGCTCGCCGCTGCGGTCGGGGAAGACAAACGCTTGCTCCTTAACCAACTCCTCGCCTGATTTAGCTGCATAGAGCTCGATCGTTTCTAAGCAGGGGCCATCATACGCCTCATAGCCGAAAAGCTCCGAGGTCTGCCTGATTTTTTCAATCAGCCACTGGCGCTTAGCCATTTCTTCTGGGTAGAAATCCCGTGTGCCTTTAACGCTCTTGATAATATTCTTCATCATTATTTCCAAATCTTAAGACTGGTAGAAGTATAGCATGTATCCTCTTCAATGTCTGCTCTCCCATAGGAAAAAATCCAGCCCTGATTTCGATTGCTTTGTTCTCGCCGGTCTCTGAGTGCGCAGCTTACCCGTAGGGCACCGAGCGAGAGGGTTTGACCGCAGTTCTCCTGACCTCCTGGCTTTGACCGACGATTGTGATAATTAGATTATCAGTTTTTTGAGACCGAACGGTCACAGGTCTTACACAGTCAGGAGACCATGCAAGAACAGACTCAAGCACACACAAAATAATTGACTTTTTTTGCCGATTCTGTTAACATCATCACGCAAATGGCGAGGTAGCTCAACGGTGGAGCAGTGGACTCATAAGCCATTGGTTGTGGGTTCGAATCCCACCCTCGCCATTTATCATCCCTCGGGGGCAAGAAATATACAACGTTCATATCTAAAAGTTGGCAAAATGGTAATTTAGAGCTCCATTCTTTACGTCGTAGTGAGTAGCCTCTTCAAACCATGACCTTTTTTGCAAAATCCGTTGACGCTGATTGACCCGCAGAGTATACTCTCTCCCAGAATCCGGGGATATCGAAAGGTATCCCCATATTTTGCCTGGAACAAGGAATGCAAAACAAGAAAAACACCTACCCAGAACTAGATCGCCAAAAGATCACCAGCAATAAAAACGGCTTGGTGACGCTTTGGCACTTGCTTAGCGGCTACCACGGGCATTATGCCCTTTCTGCCGTCATGTTAGCCATCTCAGCCGCTTCGCGCACAGGCATGTATCTCTTCCTGGGCTATTTTGTTGATCAAATCATCGGACAAGGCAAGTTTGGTACTGAGCTGCTCCAAGGCGCAGCTACTTTTATGGGCTTAATCATGCTTCAGGCTTTCTCCGGCTTTCTCAGCAATAAACTTGCTGCCCAAACCGCCGAAAGCAGCACCCGCCGTTTGCGGGACCTTCTCTTCGACCACATTCAACGCTTGAGTTTTGCCTATCATTCCGAAGTTAAAACTGGAGACTTGCTTGAGCGCGCATCCTCTGATGTGGACACCATTCGGCGTTTCATTGCTGATCAAGCAGTCGGTGTGGCACGCATCATCGTGATATTCATCATTAATTTCACCGCTATCTTCCAACTCAACCAACGGCTCGCACTGATTTCTATCATCATTGTGCCGGTCATTTTGGTCATTTCCATCTTTTTCTTTCGCAAACTTTCGAAAGCCTATGAAGCTTATCAGGAACAGGAAGCTGTCTTATCCACAAATCTGCAAGAAAACCTGAGCGGTGTACGTGTGGTGAAGGCTTTTGCTCGTCAATCCTACGAAATCAAAAAGTTTGACCAAAACAATTATGAAAAATACCTGCGCGGCAAGCGGCTCAACCTGATGCACGCCCTTTTCTGGCCGATTTCAGATACAATCTGTGCCGCCCAGATGATCGCCAGCAACTTTTTAGCTGCTACCATGGTTATCGATGGGATTATCACCCTTGGTAATTTCATGACCTTTTCCGGTCTGCTTGGTTGGCTCATCTGGCCAATCCGCAACTTAGGCAGGCTGATTGTGGATACCTCGCGCGCTCTCGTTTCCTTGAATCGCGTCGTGGAGGTCTTGCGCGTTCCTGAAGAACCGCTGTTTGAAGGCAGCTATCTCCCCGCTTCCGGTACGGTTCACGGCGATATCAGCTTCGAGCATGTCACTTTCGAATACGAGAAAGGATATCCAGTCCTAGAAGATGTTTCTTTTCATGCGAAAGCTGGTCAGGTGATTGCCCTACTTGGTTCCACCGGTTCCGGCAAGACTTCGCTGGTGAATCTGCTACCCCGTTTTTACGATATTACTTCTGGCAGCATCCGCCTGGATGGTGTGGACTTGCGTGAATATCCGCGAAGTTTTCTACGCAGCCAAATTGGCATCGTGGAACAGGAACCTTTCCTGTTTTCCTGTTCGATTCGCGATAATATTACCTATGGCGTCACACGCCCGGTGACCCAGGAGGAAATTGAGGCTGCTGCACGCGAGGCTGCCATTCACGATGTCATCCTGAGCTTCAAGGACGGTTACGACACGCTGGTTGGCGAGCGCGGCGTGACCCTCTCTGGCGGGCAAAAGCAGCGCGTGGCAATCGCGCGCACCTTGCTGCTCAACCCACGTATCCTCATTATGGACGATTCCACGTCTTCTGTCGATATGGAAACTGAAGTGCAGATTCGTGAGGCTCTGCAGCGCCTGATGGTTGACCGTACGACTTTTATTATCGCACACCGCATTCAAAGCATTATGAGTGCCGATCTGATTTTGGTCTTTGACGAAGGTAAAATCGTTCAATCTGGTCAACATGAGGATTTGATCGACCAGCCGGGTATCTACCGCAGCATTTTTGAAATTCAAACGCGCATTGAGAGCGCTTTGCAAGAGGAAATTGACAGTGTCCACTTATTATGATGAAAACGAACTCGACGATAATGTTCGTTTTAACGGAAATGTAATCAAGCGTCTGTTCGAGACGCTCGCTCCGCACAAGAAGACCATGATTGGCAGCATGGTTCCCATCATTTTAGTCTCTTTGTTGGATGCTTATTTCACGCTGATCAACAAGCGCATCATCGATGAAGGCATCATTGCCGGCGATAAAACCGCACTGGTCAGGCTCTTCACGCTTTATGGCGCAATTGTGCTCGTTCAAGCGGTGGCGGTGTTCTTCTTTATCTACCTCATTGGCTTGCAAGGCGAAAAGGTGCGCTACGATCTCCGCAAGCAGCTCTTCAACCATTTACAGCAGCTTTCCTTGGCTTACTTTAGCAAGACTCCCCTTGGGTGGATTATGTCCCGCGTAACCTCGGATACAGAAAAGATGGCGGATTTGCTCACCTGGGGTCTCATCGATTCCACTTATGCCTTAGTCAATATTATTACTGCCTCAGCCTTTATGCTCAGCATTAACTGGCAGTTAGCATTAATTGTGATTGCATCTCTGCCAGTCATGCTCTTTGTAGCCTTCAAATTCCGCACACGCATTTATTACCATTACCGCCAGTCGCGTAAAGCCAATTCCAAGATGACAGCCAACCTCAATGAAAATATCACTGGCGTGCGCGTGGTTAAAGCACTGCGGCGCGAAGATCGCAACTTAGAAAACTTCAAAGTACTATCCACTGATATGTACCGCTCCAGCTACCGTGCCGCTTACCTTTCGGCACTCTTCCAGCCGACTATTCAAACAATTAGCGCGCTCTCGTTAGCCTTAGTGATGTGGCGCGGTGGATTGAGTGTTCAGAATCAAGCAATTACGATTGGTGGACTGCAAGCCTTCATTTCCTACATCATGATGATACTTTGGCCTGTGCAGGATCTGGCGCGGGTGTATGCCGATATGCAAAACGCTGTGGCATCCTCAGAGCGCGTTTTCTCTTTGATTGATACCCAACCCGGCATTCGTGACCTAGAGCAAACGCTGCCTTTTACACCGCTTTCGGGTGATATTGAATTCGATGATGTTTCCTTCCACTACAAAGAAGACGAACCCGTGATTAAGCACCTTAGTTTTCACGTGCACCATGGGGAGACTGTGGCGCTCGTTGGCCCAACTGGCGGAGGTAAAACTACAATCGTCAACTTGCTGTGCCGCTTTTATGAACCCACTGAGGGGACTATCCGCATTGGAGGTATTGACTACCTCAATTTCTCGCTCCAAAACATTCAATCCCGAATCGGCGTGGTGCTGCAGACCCCCCACTTGTTTTCTGGCACCATCCGCGAGAACATCCGCTATGGCAAACTGGATGCGACCGATGAAGAGATTGAGGCTGCTGCAAAATTAGCTGGAGCGCATAACTTCATTATCAATTTCGAGCACGGCTATGACCAGAACGTCGGCGAGGGTGGCAACTTGCTCTCCGTAGGTCAGAAACAACTGATTAGCATCGCACGAGCAATATTGGCGAACCCAGATATCTTTGTGATGGATGAAGCCACAAGCTCCGTGGATACACTCACCGAAGCACTGATTCAGCAAGGCATGGAGCGCTTGATGGAAGGGCGCACTAGCTTTATTATTGCCCACCGCCTTTCTACGATCAAACATGCCGATAAGATCTTAGTCATACGCGATGGTCAAATTGCAGAGCAAGGTAACCATGAGTCGCTCATGCGCCTACGCGGGCACTACTACCGGCTCTACACGCAGCAGTTCCGTCATGAGCTCGAAAGTCAGCTGGATCCATACCAGCAAACGCTCAGTTCGGAAGAGTCTCAGGCTTAGTCTCGTATGCAATTTGCCGTCAATTACTCGCTCCCGCTAGAGAAACTGCTCCTTACAGGCAAGGTGGAAGTAGATCTGCTCAAGTGCCCTGATTGGCAAGGTGTAATCCGCGCTGCCCAACGCCTTCGCCCGGTCTATGTACATTTTGAGATTTCCGTAGGCAATGGCAAAGCCCCAACCTTGGATTATGATGCGTTGCGCGCAATGCTCACCCAAACTCATACGCCGCACCTTAACTGCCATCTGGTGGGTAACAGCACACTCGACCCTGAGAGCAGTAATGACCGGCTCATGCAAATTAATCAGTGGGTTGAAGAGCTTACGGTTCTAAGGACCAACCTACCAGAGTTGCCGCTCGTTGCTGAAAATCTACCCATCACCCCGCTGGAAAAAGGCAGCCAGATTGGCGCTGACCCTAATCTCATCCGTGAAGCCTTGCTCGCCACAGAGACCGACTTGCTTTTTGATCTTTCGCATGCACGCATCAGCTGCGCGGCAATGGAAAGCGAGTTAGCTGATTATATTGATCGGTTGCCGATGGGGCGCCTCCGCGAGCTTCATCTCACTGGGCTGCGCAAGTATCACGGACTTATTACTGACCATTTCGAATTGACAGAGGCTGATTGGCAGGCTGCCGAGTGGGCGCAGCAACAGATTCTGAGCGGCGAATGGCGTCAGCCTGAAATCGTAGCGCTAGAGTATGGCGGCGTCGGGGACGTCTTTGGCTGGCGTACACAGTCGGAAGCCTTGCTAGCGCAAGTTCCCCGCTTGCAAGCCATGTTTGGCAATCACGATAGTTCGATCTCGCCGGTCTCAAAGTACGCAGCCTACCCATAGGGTACCGAGGGAGGAAATTAACCTCGAGCTTGTCGAAGCCCGTGCTCTCGCCATTCTCCTAATTACACTGCCCGCTCTACGGGTTCCGCATAAAAATGGACCAAAATTCTCCTTAAGAATGAGTTGATCCGCAATATCCTCGATATGTTTCGCGATATTTTGCTGTTGCTATGGTATACTTTCGGCGTTAGTGGAAATGATAACAATGGAACTTGGAAAAAATAACGGAAGTGAACCCGCAGCAGACGACCAGCCTGGGCCGGCAAGTCTGATGGGACCAACAGCCTTACCTACTTGCACCGCAGCCATGTAAACCTGCATGGCCAGGGGCAATAGGTGGGTTATGCGTCCCCTGAGGTGTCATCTTTCAACTGAATACAAAACAACCTGGTGAGGTGTGTGATGATCTATTTAAGTCAGCTTCTTAATCAGAAAGTCTGGGATGGTTTTGGGCATGTTGTTGGCAAATTAGATGACATCATGGTCAATAGCACCGAGAAGAATATGCCCCCGATCGCTGCTTTGGTACTCAAAAACGCTGTGGATGGCAAAAAGATGATCGACGCTCAATCGATAGCCAGCCTATGGCCAAGCATTGCTCTTAAAACTGATATCAACAAAGCATTGCCATATACGCCTAAGGGGCATGAATTGCTCCTCAAACAGCGCGTGCTGGATCAGCAAATCGTTGATCTGGAGGGCAGGCGCTTAGTCCGGGTCAATGACCTGCAAATTGCGCGTAAAGGCGAACTTTTTTACCTCACCGGTGTGGATACCAGCTTTCTGGGCTTGCTGCGCCGCCTTGGGCTGGAAAAGGCAGGCAAAAGTATTGCTAAAGTGTTCAAAAAAGACTTGAAAACCCATGTTATCCCTTGGGAGTTAGTGGCTTCGGTTGAACACGATGACCCCTTACGCCTGAGCGTCTCCCAATCCCGCTTGGTGAAGATGCCTCCTGCGGATATTGCTGCGATCTTGGATGACCTAGACAGCCACACCAGCAAAGCTCTATTGCAAGGGTTCACCAACGAGGATTTAGCCGATACCCTTGAGGAAAGTTCCCCTGAGGTGCAGCAAGCCATCCTTTCTCACCTGCACCCCGAGCGCGCTGCTGATGTGCTCGAGGAAATGGATCCCGATGAGGCAGCGGACATCTTAGCCGACATGGATGATCAGGTCAGCGAGCAGCTGCTCACCCTTATGGAAGATGAAGAAGCTGAAGAGGTGCGCTCCCTTTTGGGTTATCCTGAGGATTCCTCCGGCGGCATCATGACGACCGAGTTTACCTGGGTGCCGGAAAACTTCACCGTGGGTGAAGCATTGAAATTCTTGCGTTCCTCTGAAGATGCCTTAGAGGACGAGTTTATGTATTATGTTTATATCCTGGACGAAAACCAAAAACTTAAGGGCGTCGTTAGCTTACGCGATTTGGTCACCTCACCGCTGGACCAGCCGCTCTCCAAATGGATTAACGATTCCGTTGTAAAGGTTTACCCGCTCACCCCGCAGGAAGACGCTGCTTATCTGATTGCCAAATACGACTTGATGGCAATTCCCGTTGTGGAACCCGAAACTGACAGGATGTTAGGCATTGTAACGGTGGATGATGCACTTGATACGGTGCTCCCCACCGCATGGAAAAAACGTTTACCCCGCTTCTCCGTGAGATAGAGGTGCCCATGAAAAAACGGTTCACCTTACCAATTTGGCTGCGCAATACCTTTGCATTCTTATCCATTATTGGCCCCGGAATTATTACTGCGAGCGCCGATAACGACGCCCCTGGCATCGCTACCTATTCGGTTGCTGGTTCTAAATACGGCTACAGTTTTATATGGATCATTTTGCTCATCACCATCGGAGAGGTAATCGTCCAAGAAATGGCAGCCCGTATGGGAGCGGTCACCGGAAAAGGCGCTGCGGATCTCATCCGCGAACGCTTTGGCGTCAAGACGACTGCGTTTGCTATGCTTTGCTTATTAATTGCAAACCTAGGCACAACGGTTGCTGAGTTTGCTGGCGTGGCTGCAGCCGGTGAACTATTCGGCATCAACCGTCTGATCACCGTGCCTTTGGCAGGATTACTAATTACCCTCATTGTTTTGCGCGGCAACTATAAAAGCGTCGAGAAAATCCTTCTGGTGCTGTGTCTTTCTTCACTGAGTTATGTCATCACTGTATTTGTGATTAAACCGGAGTGGGGCATGGTCCTGCAAGCCGCAGTTAAACCTCAAATCCAAATGAACTCTGATTATATGATCTCGGTTCTGGCAGTGATCGGTACAACTATTACCCCTTGGGGAATCTTCTATTTACAGGCTTCGGTTGCCGATAAGGGCGTGGACCTTAATCAATATGGGGATACGCGCACCGATGTAGTCTTCGGCTCGATGTGGGGCAATATCATCTCCGCATTTATCATCATCACCACAGCCGCGACGCTCTTCAGCAATGGGATTGTGGTTAATAGCGCTGAAGAAGCTGCCTTAGCCCTCAAGCCTTTAGCCGGCGAAGCTTCCAGTTTGCTTTTTGCTGTTGGTTTGCTCGGCGCTTCTCTCTTGGCAGTCTCAGTGCTGCCACTCTCAACAACTTATGCCATCTGTGAGGCTTTTGGCTTCGAACGCGGTTTGAACCGCAAGGTTGATGAAGCACCGATTTTCTACACCATTTTTGGAGGCATCATGCTCATCAGCATGCTTCTGGCGATGTTCCCCAAAATGCCGCTCTTTCAGATTATGGTACTCTCCCAGACGGTCAATGCGATTTTACTGCCAGTCATTCTTATTTTGGTGCTCATTTTAGCCAATGATAAAATCTTGATGGGGTCGTGGGCGAATAAGAAGGGAACCAACTATTTAGCGGTCTGTCTCACCATTATTATCTTCTTTGCCACAATAGTCTTGGTTGTTACTCAATTTTTACCAGCTTGAGCGCTTTGATTAGGCACTCAAGCCTAAAAGCAGCGCATAAATTGAGTCAAATTCCAGTGCCACTCCATTGCGGGTTAGCTTCCAGGTGGTTCTGGCGTTTTGCTGCACAACTTCCACACGCGGTAAATCTGATGGTCCATCCACTAGCACCTCAAAGCCAGCCCGCCGCAATGCCCGCGTCGTCCAGATATCTGCTAAACCCTCCGCTTGCAGCACAACACGTTGCACCGGCTTGATTTCGGCTTCAAAACTACCGGTCTTGAGGTCAAATTGAAGGTTGGGCTGCGCAAAGGTGGTTCCAAAAGCACCACTCAACACCAAATCTTCAGGAGCACCTTGAAGAATTGCGCCATCTTTGCCCATTAACCACATCTTATCGGCTAAATGCATCGCTTGATCCAAGTCATGCGTGGAGGCAAGCACTGCTTTGCCGTGTGTGTGCGCCAGTTCGCGCATCAATTGCATCGTCGCGACTCTACCAGGTAAGTCCAAGAAGGCTGTGGGTTCATCTAAGACTAACAGCAACGGTTCTTGTGCCAAGGCTCGGGCAATCATCACGCGTTGGCGTTCGCCATCGCTGAGCTCATGCACGAAGCGCTCTGCCAAACCTTCTGCCCCAGCCATCTCCAATGCAGCTTGCACAGCAGAGTCATCTTCTGGGCTGCGGCTGTCGAAAAGACCCGTAAACGGAAAGCGCCCCAACCCGACTAGATTCCGCACTTTCATATTGCCCACTTGCACTGGAGAAGTTAGAACCACGCTAACAAGCTGTGCTAAAGCTCTGTTGGTATATTTTTCAAGCGGTTTGCCCTTAAGCAGCAGATTTCCGCCCAACTTCGGCTGGAGACCTGTTAGAGTTCGCAGCAATGTCGATTTACCCACCCCATTCGGACCTACTAAGCAAACCAATTCTTGCGTATGCAGTTCGAGGTTTAATCCCTGCGCGATAACCGTCTTGTTATTTCGGCTATGCACATATCCAATGGTTAGGTCCCGTGCTGTGAGCACCACGGAGTTCATACTGTGAAAGATGTTGCACCTCGCCTTTGCCGAATGAGCACCCAGATCACAAACGGCGCTCCAAATAGCGACGTAACCACATTTATCGGCAGCACATATTGGCTCCCGGGCAGCTGGGCAATTGCATCGGCTACCAGCGCAGCAATTGCTCCGACTAAAATTACTGCTGGAATCAGCACCTTGTGATCTGCGCTACGCAGCAGGTTGCGGCACAGGTGCGGAATAGCCACCCCGATGAAGCCGATCGGTCCGCAAAAGGCAGTCACCGTGCCAGCGAGCAAACTTGCACTCAGCAGGATAAAAAAGCGCGCGTGCTTCACATTCAGCCCCATACTCCGGGCATAATCCTCGCCTAAAAGCAGCGCATTGAGCGGCTTAGTCAAAAGAACTGCGACCCCCAAACCAACCAAAATTACCGGTGCCATCACCCTTAATTGATTCCACGTGACTCCGCTAAACGAGCCATACGACCAAATGGTATAAGCCTGAATACGCTCGGGACGGCTGAAGTAAATTAATAGACTGGTGAGTGCGCTGGCAGCATAGCCAAACATCAAGCCCATAATAAGCAGCGTTGTGGGGTTCTTCACGCGCTGCCCCACCAGCAAAATGAGCGCTAACACTAACCCGGCTCCCACGGAAGCGGCTAACGCCAAGCTTAAATCCCCTAAAGTACCTAAACCAGCTAATAAAGCTGTTCCAGCAGTGCCAAGGCTGAGCACCACCAAGGCAACACCCAAGCTCGCCCCAGAGTTGATCCCCAAGATAAAGGGGTCAGCCAATGGATTACGGAACATCGTTTGCATCTGCAAACCAGCCAATGAAAGCGCTGCACCAACAAGCACAGCCGTTATTGACTTGGTCAAGCGAAAATCCAAAACAATTGTGCCCCAGCTTTCCTTGAGGGCTGGCTCGCCTGTGAGAATGCGCACAACTTCTCGCAAGGGAATCGAGACCGACCCCAAGCTCAAGCTAACCACAAATGCCAGCGCGAGGAGCAACACCAGGAGCGCAAACACACCAAAACCAGCAGAACGGCTGCGCGGTGAGGTCTGAGAATTGTTTGGGCTTACTTCAGTTGGCGCGTTTGTTGGCATAAAAACCTGCTTATTTCAATTGTTGATAGTAGAAAAGTGTGTGCTCGGGTAGTAACTCCGGATAAAAGATCTTAATGAGGTCTTTTAGAATTACATCGGGGTTAGCAACCCCGCTTTCGAAGTAATCCATACCGCCGGCTTCGCTCACCCTGGCATTGTAATTAAACACATTGCCGGTTTGGAAGGCTTTAAATTCAGCGTATCGGGCGTCCATGGCTAATAAGTCCTGCAAGCTGGCAGCAAAGCCAGGGTTCAGCCAAAAATCAGCATCCTTCGCGCGCTCAAAAACGGTTTCAAATGAAAGCGGTAAAGCCCCGCTTCCGGGTTCATCTTCCCAAAGGTATTCCGCGCCAGCGTCTTTGAGTAAGATGGCTGCGTAGCTCTCACCGGCAGGTACATACCACGTCCCTTGATAATCCGTATTGGTTAAGACAGTCACTCGCTCCTGCACATTCGCAGCTAAGGCACTGACTTCTTCATAGCGCTGCACAAGTGCATCAAATTGTTGGCTAGCTTGCTGCTCCAGACCAAAAAAAGCAGCGATAAAGATGCCCCACTCTGCCCTGCCTAAAGGCGTCTGCTCGAGATAGTCCCCATTGATTACCACGGGCAGCCCGACTTCTTGCAGCTTGGGGTAAACATCCAATTCTGGGATACCGCTAGCGCTAGTCATGATCACATCAGGGTTGAGCTCTAATAAGCGCTCCACATTCGCGCTGGGTCCGCCCATTCCACCGCCAACTACAGCAATTTTTCCAGAGGCAGCTTTTTCCCGCACGCTTGGGTTATAGATATAAGTGGCATCATCCACTGCCACAAGCGCATCTAACTTGCCGATGTTTTCCAAAAAAGGATAATAAGTTGTAGACATCGCCACAAATGAACGTACCGGCACTTCAATCATCAGAGCATTGCCAACCTCAGCGGGTATTTCCGCTCCGCGTGGGATGAGGACGTAGGTGAATGCCTGCTCTGCATCAGCCCATGGCTGGGTAACTGTCAGGATTTTATAGTTGTTTTTATATTCCAAGGTGAAACCTTTGGCATAACGGATGGTTATAGGCAGCTGCGAGTTCGCCTCGGGGCTTGCGATTGCCCCTGAGGAGGCTAAGGTTGTGGTTGGTTGCGGCAAGGCAGTTGGTGCCGTCTGGCATGCTGAAACCACCAGCAAAAGTAAAACACATAGAATTGGGATAGTTTTTTTCATGATCACCTCACTAAAAAAATAACCCAACTCGGTAATAGGTTGGGTTATATTGGTGATCGTATCATCAAGCCCGCCTCCTAGTTCCGAGAAGGTTGATTGGGGAGCAAATCGAGGCAGGTTTCCTGGCTTGTCTTGCGACTTACAGTTGCGGCACAGCGCTGGACTTACACCAGCTTCC
The DNA here is from genome assembly GCA_034430095.1 of Candidatus Mesolinea sp. Classification (GTDB taxonomy): domain Bacteria; phylum Chloroflexota; class Anaerolineae; order Anaerolineales; family Anaerolineaceae; genus Mesolinea. The sequence continues at coordinate 102,506 of DAOUFK010000042.1, read as the reverse complement.
ACCTTTACACCCTGGCATCCGGGCATCGGGTTACCTCAAGCTCTGTTGGTAAAGTACAGCCTTAAAATATCACACCTGTGTTGATATGTCAATTCTTACTCCCCCTTTCCCTTAAATGAGTCGTAATATGTAATAATCTTATTCTTGCATTGTCTTTAGAGGACAAAGTCTACCATTAGGGTACCATGCAAGGTATTTCACCTTTGCTTTCCAAAGAAGCTGGTTAACTTATCATGACAATCGATGATCATATATGCTTGAAATATGAAAAACGAGCTGATATCCTCTCGTTAGGTCAGGAGACGAGGAAAACAAGGTCGATTAGATATTCATTTTTACTGACGTTGATTATCTATTTCTCCATGCCAAAGGATAGCGCTGAATATTTTGAATAAGCTCCGCTTGGATAATTTCTAGCTGCTTGGCTAGGCGCAAGCGTTCCCGCAGTTCACCCAAATAGAAATGATATAGGGCAACCCGATAATTTCCTTCAAAAGTGTTTCCAGCCAAACTTGCCAGAAGTGCGGCGGGATCTTTGAGGATTTTTGATAATGTTGAACTAGCTAATGCCCACCAGTTCACTTTTTCGATTGGATGACCTAAGCGCACCCAACCCAACAAATGACGATATAAGTTTAAGTAGACTTTTGCTGCCCCATGATTTTCTTTTAATTTTAAGAAGTACGACCATTTCAGTCGATTTGGTGTCATATAGTGTTCGATAACTAATTGATTTTCGTTATAAATTTCCCATCCACACATTTTCATCAATAACAACAACTCAGATTCATTTCCAGCCATACGTGATTCGTTTTTATGGGGAACAAGTAGAGGCTTGAATCCAGCTTCTATAAGTTGATCACAGGCTTGTTTCCGTATAATCATCCCAGCACCCCAAACAAGCCCATCCTGTTTTTCTATTCTTCCACTAGTTGGATATTGCTGACCTACAGCATAACTCTGCATGTAAGTAGAAAACCAATGTGGTACTGGCCCTCCAAAAACCGGTTTACTACAAGAACCAATGGCACAAGCATCTGGCTTGTTCAGTATCGAATTGTATGCACCCTCAACCCAATTTTTAGGGACCCAATTATCATCGTCAATAAAACTAATAAATTCATATTTACAATTTTGTATCCCTGTAATACGTGCATGGGCAACACCTTTACGAGGCTCATACACAATTTTTAAAGGTACCCCAATAGTCCAATTTGCTTGAGCAACTGAGACTAAGTCGTCCGTTGAAGCGTTATCCACCAGTACAACTTCCCAATTTATAGGACGCGTGAATTCCTGCTGGACTAAGTGCCTCAAAGTCTCTCCAATCAACTTGGCTCCATTATGTGAACAGATAAGGACGCTAAGCCCATCTGAATTATTCATGCAAGAAAACCCTCCGCATAGTTTCTGATATCATTAGAGATTTTACCAATAGTTTTAGATCATATTACCAAAATGCTTATTGTACTTGTTTGACCTGTTCTTGCACGATCTTCAGAGTGCAAAGCCTACCCATAGGTTACCATGCAATACGTTTTTCTTTTTATCTCAAAGAAGCTGCCTAATACATAGTGACAATCGGTGATTATAAATGCTTGGTATATAGGAAACCTGCAATCAAGTCTCTCGCTCGGTCGGGAGACTACCAAGAACAAGTGTGTCAATTTTCATCACCCTACCCCAAAGCATCGAAACAAATTGTTTATATTTCACATGTGAAAGTCGCTTAGAATAAAAGTATGAGCAGTGTAAGCTTAAAATCCCTCCCAGAAGCTGAGCTAGCAGCCTTCCAAACCCATCAAAGTGGGAACAACTGTGCTGTCCACGCCATCGCTGCCGCGGTGAAGCTCTTAGCCGGTACTGAATTTTCGCCAGAAGCCTTGAGCACAGAGGTAGATCAGCTTTGGCGGCACGGCAGCTTCTACCGCATACTCCCGGGTTGGGCAGTCACCCCCGGTATGCAGGCTCGATTAGTGACCTTTTTAGCCCGCACCCGCAACTTACCACTGCAAGCCGAACTAAAGTTCCTTTCGTTAGAATCTCTGCCCACCTTGCTTCAAGAGGATAATCAAGCCCTTTTACTGACCCTCACCTGGCTCCCAAGCAGGACTCCAGCCATTTATCGTGGAAACAGCTCAGTAAACTACAACGCCACGCGTAAAGCTGGCGGGCATACAATGCTCCTGGCTGCATACAATCCTGAGCACTATAGCGGAAGCTTTCCCACACCTTGGGGGTTTGTCAACTCCTGGATAGATGGAGGTACCGAACTTTTTTGGATGCCGGAAAACGACTTACGCAAAGCCTGGAATATTGCCTTTTTTCCGCTTAATCTGCGCCTCAGTGTTATCATCAAGAAATTAAGTGATGACGAAAATGAAACCGATAAAATTACTCATAGACCTTGCTAAAAAATATTCTTGGCCGCTCTTTTGGGCAATCCTCGCCATGATTGGCTTGGTCGGTGCCCAACTCGTGATCCCTTGGATCATCCGCTCGCTCATCGACTCACTTTCCCAGACGCCCTTACCCAGCGATATTATGGATATGGTTACGCGCCTCTCCCTTATCGCCTTAGCCGTTTTCATCGCCCGCGGATTCATGCAATACATCCGCTCTTATCAAGCTCATGTGGCAGGTTGGGGAGTGGTCGCCGATGCACGGAAATTGATTTACCAGCATTTACAGCAGCTTTCCCTGCGCTTCTACGAAGACAAACAAACTGGTCAGCTGATGTCTCGCCTGATAAACGATACCGAGCTTTTTGAACGCACCATTGCGCATGCCATGCCGGAGATGTTCGTGAACATCCTTACGCTGGTAGGCGTTATGGTGATCCTTTTCAGTATGAGCTGGCAATTAGCCTTGCTTTCCCTGATCCCAATCCCGATTATCATCATCACCCTGATTCAATATGCCAAAAGGGTCCGCCCGGCATTTGTCTACCGCCAACAAGAATTAGGTACGCTCAATGCTATTTTGAACGACAGCATTTCTGGCGTAAAAGAAATCCAAGCCTTTACCCGGGAAGATCTGACCATGCACCGAGTGGGCAAACAAATCGAAACATATCTGGAATCTAACCTTAAAGCCCTAAAGTTGATGGCAACGTATACACCCCTTTATGACTTTGCCGCCGGTTTAGGTCAGTTGATTGTGATTTTCTTCGGCAGCCGCTTAGCGCTTCAAGGCAATTTACAAGTGGCAGACTTGGTGGCTTTCTTCCTCTATCTGGATAGCTTCTACCAGCCTGTGCGCAACCTAAGCAACTCTTGGGAAGCAGTGCAGGAATCCTTAGCCGGTTTTGAACGCGTTGCAGAAATGCTCAATGAGACACCGGACGTATTACCGCCAGAGCATCCTATTCCCCTGAAAAAACCCGTGCGCGGCGAAATCCGCTTTGATAACGTCTTCTTTCGTTATAACCCAGAGGAGGCATTTGTCCTTGAGAATATCAATTTAGATATTCCAGCAGGGAAAACCACCGCTTTGGTAGGTCCTACGGGCGTGGGGAAATCCACTTTAGTCAGCTTAATCCCCAGATTCTATGATGTGAGCAGCGGAAAGCTGACTGTCGATGGCATCGACGTGCGCGACCTAGACCTGCATGAGCTACGTGCCAACATTAGCATGGTTTTACAAGACGTGTTCCTTTTCCATGGCACTATCCGCGAAAATATCCTCTTTGGTAAGCCTGATGCCACCGAAGCAGAGATGTTAGCTGCAGCGAGGATTGCTAACGTTGATGAGTTTATTGCCCACATGCCCAACGGTTACAACACTCTCATCGGCGAGCGCGGCATAAAGCTTTCGGGAGGACAAAAGCAGCGCATTTCCATTGCGCGCGCGGTACTCAAGAACAGCCCGATACTCATTCTGGATGAAGCGACTTCAGCTGTGGATACAGAAACCGAGCTGCTCATACAACAAGCCTTAGATCGGCTCATTGTGGGGCGCACGACCATTATTATCGCTCACCGGCTCTCCACCGTGCGAAATGCTGATCAAATCGTTGTGCTTGAAGGCTGCACAATCACCGAAAAAGGCACACACGAAGAACTTTTAGCCGCGCATGGTTTGTATTACAAACTATACACAGTTCAGCAGAATCTGACCCTCATTCCAGCTGAAGATGCTCAAGATTAATCCACCGGAAAGATCGTTTCGGGATTGCGCTCAAGGATCAATGGTTCTATTTTACCGCTGCTCAGTTCTTGTAGTTGCTGCACAAAGGGCTGCCAGTTTTCTTCCTTAAAACGCACGATCAACGAAACATCGGCTAAAAATTGACTTTCTAGGATCTCACCGCCAGAGATGCCAACCAGCCGTTCGATCTGCGCATATAAAGGATAGGGCATCTCTAACCCAGCAGTAACCGTCGGGATTTTGACTGCCCGCCGAACCAATTTAAGCACTTCACGCACAGCATCCCCATAAGCCTTGACCAAACCCCCGGTGCCTAATTTTGTGCCGCCGAAGTAACGCGTTACCACCACCGCCACATCGCCTAATCCGCTGCCTTGCAGGACTGCCAGAGCCGGTCTGCCAGCCGTCCCCGATGGTTCACCATCATCAGAACAGTGTGTGATGACGCTACGCCCATGCCCAATCACAAATGCCGGTACGTGGTGTGTCGCATCAGGGAAGCGCAACCTGATGTTCTTGTGGAAATTCCGCGCTTCTTCCACGCTGAAGGCTGGCGCAAGGCTGGCAATGAAGCGTGAGTTTACTACACGCAGCTCGGCTTCTGCTGGACCGGCAGGAATAAAGTATTTATCTTCATCCATCATGCACTCTGCCACAATCATAAACGAAATTTAGGCGAGCGAATGAATTCATCGGATAAGTGTCAAGAGATTGTTCGATGGGAAAATCGTTATAAATTGCACGAATTATGCATATTTTCAGAATAAATCGGCTATAATAAAAAGATAATTTTCCGAAAATCGGATGAGCCCGCAGATGGTAGAGATTGAGAACATTACCGAAATCAGGCCGAGAGTCTTGGGCGAATTCCACGTTGAAGAGTTCGAACCCCGTACCGAAGCCATAGCACGCGCCTTTGAATGGGGTAAACAGGTGCATGCCGGTCAAACGCGCCTCTCCGGAGAACCTTACTTTGAAACCCATTGTGGTTGGGTGGCGAGCTTTGTGGACAACTTGGTCCATAAAGAAACTTGGACTATCGCTGCCTTATTACATGATGCTGTGGAAGATACCGGAGAGAGCCTTGACCAAATCAGGGCTCTTTTTCCGGGTGAAATGGGCGAAGAAGTTGCTCATATCATCGACGGGTTGACCAAAATGTCTAATCCACGGGATGGCAGCACGCGCGAGATGGACACCCTGCGTAAGATTGCCATGTTCCGCGACCCAGCTGTCTTTGTGATCAAACTGGCAGATAAAAGCCACAACCTGTTGACGCTTAAATACATGCCACCAGGCAAGCAATGGCAGAAAGCCACCGAGGCTATCCGCGCGTACGGTAAGCTGGCTGGCATTCTAAATTGTTACCGCTGGCGGCGGTGGATTGAGGATATGGCTTTCCCTTATGCCGAACCTGAATCGTACGACACGGTCAAAGCAAAAATCGATTCTGACCCGCGCCTAAATTTGAATTTTATCCGCTATTACTTAGGAGAACTCGGTCACCTGATGGAACAGGAAGGCATTGATGGCGCGGTTCGCTTCACAGTAAACGGTTATTGGCAAGCTTGGGATAAGCTCCAACGCATGGCGCGTGCACGGCGCACTTCTCTCCAAGATTTTTCTGCTGTGAATGACATCGTCAGCTTCCGTATGATCCTCAAAGATAATGACGAGATGGCATGCTACCGCTTGCTGGCACGCGTAAACCGCTATTTCGGCAAGAATTTAGATCAAGACCGATTCGATGACTACATTGCCACCCCTCAAAACGGCTACCGTGCCTTGCAGGTAACCAGTTGGCTGCCAGGTATGGGTGCGATCGAAACCGCCATCGCCACAGAAGAGATGGAGGGGGAAAACACCTGGGGAATCATTTACGCCATCAATCACGGGAAAGACATTTCTAAATATCGCCCTGTGCAAATTTTTACCCCCTATGGCGGTACGCGCTTCTTGCAAGAAGGCGGCACAGTCTTGGATGGTGTGGCTGCGATCCAGGAGTTTTACTTAGATAAAATCAGCAAGGTCTTAGTCAATGGCGAGGAACGCCATATCTATGACACGCTCAGTCCCGGAGATGTGGTTGAAGTGGTTTCCACTGGCACACATTTGGTGCCCCAACCCGAATGGCTGAATCATTGTGATATCACTACTGCCCGCCGTCTGCGGGTTGTATTGGCAACGGTGGCGCTCAAGGAAGCTAGCCAAAAAGGCAAGCAGCTCATTCACCCCCTACTGGCTAAGCGCGGAATACTCTCACTAGATGATGTCGCTTCACTTGAGAGCAGCCGCATAGATCAACTGCTCGGCTTGATGGCTTGCGCTAACTTGGATGACCTCTATTCCGCAGTCGGTGGAGGCTCAATTATCTTGCGTGAGCTGGATGATGCCTTAGATCGTGTTGGGATATCGCGTGCGGTGCTCAATTGGGTAACCATAGAAGTGAGCGGCTCCAATACTGCCAACCGCCCGGGCGTTTTAGCCTACTTAGCTGGATTAGTCTCTGAAGCTGGAGGAAATATCATCCACACCATTCACACGACCTCTGCTGATGGCAGTTTTTATTTACGGCTCGTATTGGCTGGTCTAGACGAGGAGCGTAAAGACCACTTACGAGAGCTTTACAGCAAAAGCCGCTTTCCCCTCGATCAAGTCGAAATTGTATAATTGATCACCGGGAGTCTTCTCTTCCCTATTCTTTAGGTTTGCTGTGTAGTTTTTCTCAATCGAGGGTGCTTCACGGAGTTTTTTACATACCGTGTTAGAATCAAGCCCGGTTTGGAGCAATTCCATTTAAACATTTTTTGCTGCACAAAGAAACTTTTTTATGAATTAATTTATTCGTTGAGGGAATAAATATCCACGATGAACATGCTTATAAAACATCCCTTTATCTTTTCAATCCTTTTTTCATTATTAGCATTCTTTAGTTTGCTTCTCCCTCAAAGCGCAGGTGCACGTTCGCAGCAGCCTCAAGTTATCGGCCCAGAAATAAGCACACCCACCGCGGATTTAAGCAATGCAAAAGTGCACGGCTATTTTTTCTATTCCAAAGATTGCAGCCACTGCTTAGATATCCTCAATCAAATTGTCAACCCACTTTTAGCCCAATATCCTGGGCAGATCGACCTGCGCCTCTTGGAACTGAGCAACCCAAGCTACTACCAAGCACTGCTCAAGGTGGAAGCTGCTTATGCAGTCAAAGCTGAGGAGCGCGGACTGCCTACTGTGCTCATTGGCGATCAGCTCCTGATCGGTCAAGAGCCAAATGAGCAAAAACTCCAAGCGCTTATCGAGCAAGGATTGCAGGGCGATGGTATCCCCTTCCCTGATATCGAGGGCATCGACCCTAATTTGATGATTTCTATTCCGGTGGATGCGGCTAACACAGATGCAGAAGTCTGCACCACAGAAAATCCGGAAGCTTGTCAGGTAGAATTGCCTATCTATGCCGCTTATTTTTACCAAGTGGGCTGCAAAGAATGCAACCGGGTCGACACCGACATTAAATATTTACAAACTCTCTACCCCCAACTGGTTGTAGAGGAGTTCAACATTTACGAAAATACGCCCTTAGCCAACTGGATGGCTGAACGCGCAGGACGCAGCCAAGACCTGACCGTTCCTGCACTCTTTATTGGCGACCATGCCTGGATTGGTGAAGGCGAAATTACCCCCCAAGCCTTAGAACCGGTACTCCAGCAGCTCAGCCAGACAGGTTCGCCGCGCTTCTGGGAGGAATTTAACCCCGAAGAGGGTCAAAACGCGCTTCTGCAAAGCTTTGAATCTATTGGCTGGTTAGCCGTGGTCTTGGCTGGGTTGGTCGATGGCTTAAACCCTTGCGCTTTTGCTACAATCGTATTCTTCATCTCTTATCTGACGCTTAGCGGCAGAAAAGGTAAAGAAATTCTCATCACCGGCGCTAGCTTTACTATCGGTGTTTTCCTCGCCTACCTGCTGGTTGGGCTGGGTTTTTATAAAGTATTGGACCTAGTCAAAGAAACCTTGGCAGTCGTAAGCCGCATAGTCTATATGATTACCGCTGGTTTGTGTATTGTCTTAGCTGTGCTCAGCATCAGAGATTACTTTACTGCGCGCGAAGGAAACCTGGAAGATATGACCCTTACTCTTCCCAAACAGCTACGGCGGCGGATTAATGCCACGATTCATGAGAGCGGCAGAAGAGCAACCAGTTACTATATTGGCGCATTTATCACCGGGCTCCTTGTTTCGTTTATCGAATTGGCTTGCACCGGTCAGATTTACCTGCCAACAATCATTTTCATGAGCTCTGTGCCCACCCTACGCGGAAAAGCGTTAGGTTATTTGCTCCTCTATAACTTGATGTTTATCATCCCCCTGATTGTGGTATTTATCTTGGCTTACTACGGCACTACCTCCAAGCAGCTCTCGGATTTCCTCCAGAAGCACGCTGCTCCGGTCAAGCTGGGAATGTCGATCGTTTTCATTCTGCTGGCTGGCTGGCTGATTTTCAGCTTGGTAGCCTAAAACGGAACAATTTAAAAAAAACGGGCCTGGCATTTAATCTGCCGGGCTTTTTTATGCCTAATGCAATGAGCTCCTATAGGGCTGGTTTACGTACCCTTTTAATGAGCTTAGCCCAGACGGAAAACAGATGCACTGCCGCCGAGGAAAGGTGCACGTCCCATTGTGCGTCCTGAAGGGCTGTTCGCAGTTCCATGGCATTATTGAAATCCGCTAAAAGCATAGTCGCCCTGCCAAGCTCAAAAGTGCTGTGCGCATCTGAACCTGCCATTTCTGACAAACGGTGCTCGCGAGCAAAAGCTTGGGCTTGATCGTTGTACGCCTGGCGCAAACAGCGGGCGTTAAAGGTTTCGATAGCATCCAGGAATGGAAGCATTGCTTCCAACGTTCCCGGCTGCCAGTGTGTGACGTCCCGATTCGTATCAAAAGGATGTGCTATGCTGATAAAAGCCCCCTGGTTTTTCATGCGCCTAATCACCTCTAACGGTTCCAAGCCGGCTGGGATTTCTTCGCGCATGAAATAACCTAAGATTTCACCTTGGGTCGTCTGGATCTCCTCACCCACAATCACGCGTTGGGGGTCTAACGTATGGGCGCGTAAAGCGCCTTCTAAGCGGTTATGGTCGGTAATTGCAAGCTTGTCAATGTTTTTTTGCTCACAGGCAGCTAACAAATCCTCCACACGAACCAAACTATCGGGGGAATAGACGCTGTGGCAATGGAATTCAGCACGAACCACACGGCTCAGGTTCATTTAGTGTAGATCCTGGGTAACCGATCCGCCAAGCCGCAAACTACTTCATAATTAATCGTTGACCAGCGCTTTGCGACCTCATCCACGCTAATGCATTCATCACCTTGGCTCCCAATCAGCACCACCTCATCGCCCGGTTTCGCGTCTGGGACAGTATCCAATTGCAGCATCGCTTGGTCCATACATACCCGCCCCACGATGGGTACGCGCTTTCCACCTACCAATACCTGCTGGTTATCCACGCGGCGGAAGCCATCACCATACCCCACCGGAATGACCCCGATGCGCTCATTGCTCTTAGTCGTATAGATGGAACCGTAACTGATGCCTTGCCCTGGTGGGAAAGTACGTACTGAAATCAAGCGCGCTTTCCAAGTAAGAGCCGGTTTTAATGCTGGATCTAAATGCATTGCTGGTGAAGGGGACATACCAAAAATCGCATTGCCCGGGCGGACCATGTTATACCAAGCCTGCGGAAAATTGAACACAGCGGCAGAATTGGCTGCATGCACCATAGGCGGCTTGAGCCCTTCTTGCTCGAGCTCCGTTAAGAGCTGGTCAAAAATTTCAATTTGGCACTGGGTATAACCCGATTCGGGTTCATCAGCACGCGCAAAATGAGTGAAAATGCCCTCAACTTGGATAGCGCTACCTTGAAGTGCGCGCAGAAATGGAATTACCTCCTCTGGCAGCATACCCAGGCGACCCATACCAGTCTCCACTTTCACATGTGCGCGCAGTTTGCCCCCATTAATGCGTGCATAATTCAAACAAGTCTCGGCTTGGGAAGGGTCAAAAAGCGAAACCACAATCTGCTGGTCAATTGCTTCAGGAATCTTGGAAGGGGGTGTGTAGCCTAAAACCATAAGTTCTGCTGAAATGCCTGCCCGCCGTAAAGCTAAAGCTTCTTCAATGCGCGCGACTCCGCACCATGTGGCACCACCTTGAACGGCAGCTTGGGCTGCTGGGCGGGCGCCATGACCGTAGCCATTAGCTTTGATGACCGCCATTACCTCCACACCAGTCATGCGCTTGATATAAGCCACGTTTTCGGTAATGGCATTGAGATCAATTTCTAACCAAGTTGAATAACTATTAATTTCCACAGTAAATTAATATCCTCTTTTGGAGCAACGCATTATTTTACCTCATTTTCCTCAATCCCATAATTCAGGTACAATACGGGCTGATATTAACACAGAGGACAGAAACGGCAATGTTTGAATGGGAAATTAATGCGCAAGAAGGCTCTGCGCGTGCGGGCACCTTCTACACCCCACATGGCGCTTTGCAAACCCCCATCTTCGCACCTGTCGGAACACAAGCGACGGTTAAAGCGCTCACACCTGCTCAGGTAGAGGAACTTGGCGCACAGCTCGTACTAGCAAACACCTATCACCTTTTCTTGCGCCCTGGGGATGAGCTCATTGCGGAGCTGGGCGGCTTGCATAGCTTTATGCAGTGGCATAAGCCCATCCTTACCGATTCAGGCGGCTTCCAAGTCTTCTCACTAACAGATACCCGCAAGGTCGATGATAATGGTGTCACCTTCAAATCACATATCGACGGCTCCACGCAACGGCTAACGCCAGAGATTTCCATCCGTATCCAAGAAAACTTAGGCGCGGATATCATCATGGCTTTCGATGAATGTGCCATTCCCACTGATTATGCTTATTCTAAGCTGGCGATGCAACGCACACATGCTTGGGCGCACCGCTGCCAAGAAGCGAAAACCCGTTCGGACCAAGCGCTTTTCGGCATCGTGCAAGGCGGCATCTTCAGTGATTTGCGGGCTGAATCAGCCCAAACTTTAGCTGCATTGGACTTCCCCGGTTATGCCATTGGCGGGCTCTCGGTCGGCGAATCTAAAGCAGATATGCTGCGCACGATTAGTGAGGTCAACCAAATCCTGCCCGAGAACAAACCGCGCTACCTAATGGGCGTAGGCACGCCCCAAGATCTTATTGAAGGGGTTCTGCGCGGCGTGGATATTTTCGATTGCGTGCTCCCTACCCGCTTAGCACGGCATTACAGCGCGATGACCTTAACTGGACGAATGAACCTAATGAACGCCGCCTACACGCGGGACGAGCACCCCATCAGCGCAGACTGCCAATGCTATACCTGCCAGCATTTTTCGCGCGCTTATCTGCGCCATCTGGTGAACGCCAAAGAAATGTTAGCCGCTACTTTGCTTTCCATCCATAACCTTTACACTTTGGTCAATCTGACACAACGCATGCGTCAAGCCATCCTGGCAGGGGAAATGCAGCACTTCGCCCAGGAGACCTTAGCCGCAATAGCGGCATCTCAAACTGTGGAGGAAGAGGCATGAGCCTCATCCAAGCAATTATCCTTGGCATCGTACAAGGGCTGACCGAATTCTTGCCGATTTCTTCCTCGGCACATTTGGTGCTGGTGCCCTATCTGCTTAACTGGTCGCTCGACCCAACCCAAGCATTCGTCTTCGATGTTTTGGTGCAGTTGGGCACATTGGTAGCTGTCTTAGTGTACTTTTGGAAAGATCTCGTCAGCATCGTTACCAGCATGGTCAGCGGACTAAAAGAGCACAGCTTCGATGAAAAACCAGAAGGCAAATTAGGCTGGATGATTATATTAGCGACAATCCCTGCTGGATTGGCAGGCTTGCTGCTCAAAGATAGTGTGGAAGCTGCTTTCAACAGCCCGCGGCTCACCAGTTTGATGCTGCTCGTGACCGCTGCACTGCTCGTGGCGGGCGAGCTACTCTCCAAAAAGACGCGCTCGGCTGAAGCCATGACGCCGCTGGATGCGATCGTCATCGGAGTCTTTCAGGCGCTTTCGATCTTCCCAGGCATATCTCGCTCGGGCGCAACTATCACTGGCGGCTTGCTGCGCCATTTCAAACGCGAAGATGCCGCCCGCGTAACCTTCCTCATGGCAATCCCCATCATGTTGGCGGCTGGTTTATTAGCCATGGTAGACTTGTTCGCAATCCCTGCGCTCACCAGCTTTCTACCGATGTTGATTATAGGGTTCGTTAGCTCTGCCTTAGTAGGTTATTTTGTTATCCGTTGGTTTATGGGTTTTTTGCGCAATCGTAATCTTTACCCCTTCGCGATTTATTGCGCAGCCCTTTCGGCACTCACTCTGATTGTGACTTATGCACGCTAAAGTTTGGCTCTTAATACGGGTTTTCGTTTTGCTGGCAGCATGCCAACCTGCCGCACTTTCCACACCACAAGCGACGCTCCAACCCCTGCGTGTACAGCTCACGCCGTTGCTTGAACCGAGCTGGCTGCCCAAACTCCATGCCTGCTCTGAATATCTTACTCAATCGAACCTGCTAATTGAAGTGCGCGAAGCTTCTGAGCTTGATCTACAATTGGCGGATTTAATCATCCGTACCAGTTCAGACTTGGAAGCAGAACAAGCAGGCACTTACCTGGGCGCAGAACGCTTGGCGCTTGTGGTTAACCCCGAGAATCCGATCGTTTCGCTCAGCCAAGAAGAAGCAATAGCGCTTTTATCTGGCGCCTATGAACAATGGAAAGAAGTACCGAGCTCCTCAGCCTCCGCGCTTGCTTTTGACCAGCCAGTCAAGCCGATATTCTTAGCGGACCAGGAGTTGGACACTTTCTTATCTGCTGCTTCCCTAAGTTTAGAAATCTCTCCATCAAAAGGTGAAAAAGCATACTCGGTAGAAATGGCTCAGCAGCTTATAGCGGAAACTCCTGGCGCGGTCGGTTCGCTACCAGCCGGCGCGCTTACCCCTGCTCTCAAGGAAGTTCAATTATTCGATGCTAACAACCAACCGATTACTTGGCAGCTGCACGTCTTGGGGCTGACTGCCGGCGAACCAGAGGGCGATCTGCTGCAGCTCTTGCTCTGCTTGCAAACAGACTACTAAAAAATTGATGGTACATTCGGAAAGCCCGCTACTAAAATGTATTGATCGTAGAATACAATGCTGAGAGATGTTCGCTATCTTGACATTTCACCGAGCGAGGGTAAAATTTCCTCAACTTGATAACGAGTCAAGCTAACAATTATCTAAGAGAAAGTGGAGTAAGTATTATGTCAGAACGTTTAGTTGGTACCATTAAGTGGTTCAGCGCCCCCAAGGGCTACGGTTTTATCGGTCAGGAATCTGGCGAAGATATCTTCGTTCATTTTTCCGCAATCAAAATGGACGGTTACAAACGTCTCAAAGAAGGTCAGCGTGTCGAATTTACCATCGAGGATGGCCCCAAAGGGAAACAAGCCGCCGATGTGGTCATTTTAGAAGGATAAATTATCGAAAATTAGTCAAACAGGCTGGTTTTCCAGCCTGTTTTTTATTCCTGTAGCTTTCGCCTTTATCTCATCTCCGTTTGAGAGCTGCAGCCATGCGCTCCACAGCCTCACTCAAGATTGCCCGCTGAGTTCCAAAATTCAAGCGGACAAAGCCTTCTCCTTCTATGCCATATTCTAAGCCATCATTGAGCCCCACACGTGCTTCTTTGAGCAAGAATTGCTGTGGATTCTCCTCCAAACCCACCTCACGCCAATCTAACCAAGCCAAAAAAGTTCCTTCGGGCTTACAGTAACGCACACCGGGGAGTTTTTCTGGCAGCACCTCTGCCAACCAATCACGGTTACCTTGTAAATATACTAATAACTCCTCGAGCCATGCATCGCCATCTTTATAAGCTGCTCGAGCTGCAGTGAGCGCGAGCAGGTCTGGTCCGCTGATTATCCCTCTTTTGACCCCTTTAAAGCTTTCTGCCAGCTCTGCATTCTGAATGATAGCAACCGAAGCATACAGACCAGCCATATTAAATGTTTTGCTAGGAGCCATAAAGGTAATGGTATGGTCAGCAATTTCAGGCGCCAAGGATGCAATGGGGATGTGTCGGTTCTGGTCAAAAATGATATCGCAATGAATCTCATCCGAGATAATGATTACCTTGTGCCGCAGGCAAATTTCCGCCAGATGCAGTAGCTCCTCATGCGTGAACACCCGCCCGGTGGGGTTTTGTGGATTGCACAGAATAAACGCGTTCACTTTTTCCTGTTGGATTTGAGCTTCGAATCGCTCAAAATCCAAGGCGTAGCTGCCATCGGCGTTCTGGACGAGAGGGTTACACACGCATCGGAGATTAGCGCTTTCAGGAGCACTAAAAAAAGGCGGGTAAGCTGGCGTATTGACGATCATGGCATCCCCTGGCTGGCAAACAGCTCTCAAGGCTAAGTTCACCCCGCTCACCACACCAGGCACGTAACTAATCTGCTCCGCTTCGGGTTTCCATCCATAGCGCCGTTGCAGACGTGCTGCAACAATCTCCGCCAAATCCGCTGGCGGTAAGCCATAACCAAAAATGCCATGCTCTACGCGTTGATGCAATGCATCTAACACTGCTGGCGGGCTCTGAAAGTCCATATCCGCTACCCAAAGGGGGAGCACATCCTCTGGAAAATAGTTCCACTTGACGCTTTCGGTATGCCGCCGGTCAAACTGCTGATCAAAATTCATCCACTGCCTCCTGTTAACAAGCCTAATTCTAACAAGGTTTTACCCATCCGAGTTAATCTTGTCCCAGAAACTCATTCATCTGCGAACCAGCCGACTTTGGTATACTCATTCTATCGGATTGACACCCATGAAAAAGACTTTGCTTGCGCATTGCCACTTGTTGCGCCCTCGCGAATACCTATTTTTCACACTTACATATACCTTGCTTGGCGCTGCAGCAACTCAAAGTCCATTTGGGTGGCGTTGGGTACTCGTTTTCCTGGCGAATTTCTTTGCGGTGGCATTTGCTTTTGTTTTCAATCAGATTACGGATGCACCATTGGATGCGTTGAGTGAAAGCGATTCAGCGGTTAGAAACCCAATTGCCACGGGTGAGCTTTCTTTCACCGTCAGCCAAATCAGCGCAGTGTCTCTGTTGGTCATATCTATTTTTCTATACGCATTTTTGGGCTGGAAAACACTTCTGCCTGGCTTACTCACCCTCGCAATCGGTGCGCTTTATTCTTGGGGCGGATTACGCCTCAAAGGTATCGCGCTGCTCGATCTTTCGGCATATTGTTGGCTGCTTGCCACGCCAGTCTTCCTTGCCGGCTTTTTTGCCCAAAAATCGTATAGTGGCAGCACTTTGTCATTCCTCTTACCATTTGTTCTGTTTATCAGCCTTTTTGGTCAGCTGACGCATGAAAGCCGCAATATTCCAAAGCTGGGATTAGCCCAACCGCAGCATTCTGTTCTGATCCATCAACGTAGTCGAGTCCACTTGCTGATGATGATCTTTTTAGGTATCGGCTCAATTTGTGGTGTAATAGCGCTATTCATCCAGCAAGTTATTCCCATTTGGGTAACTTTCTTATGGTTTTTACTAAGCTGCATTTTAATCCTGCCTTCGCTGATTCGCACCGCTCGCGATCCGAACACTTTTTACGTACGACCAGCGCTTCACACCGAGTTAGAAAAAGCTGCAGCATTTGCTTTGCTTGCAAATATTCTAGCCGAGATTCTCATTCGAATAATCCACTAAGCCTATGAACAATAAAAATATCCCCATACCCGAAATTCAACTACTCGCTCCAGAAGGTTGGCGCGAATATCAGCTGCTCGATAGCGGCGAGGGCAAGACCTTAGAACGTTTTGGACCCTATACCCTCATCCGCCCAGAACCGCAAGCCATCTGGAAGCGTTCATTGCCCCAATCCGCATGGCAAAAAGCACACGCAATCATGCATGAAGAACAAAAGGAATATGGTGGCAGTTGGCAGCTGCTACAGCCCATCAATAAATCTTGGGAGATGCACTACCGCTCATTGAGCTTCCAAGTACAATTGGGCAGCTCGCGCCATATCGGCGTTTTCCCCGAGCAAGCCAGCCATTGGGACTGGATCTCCGAGCAAATCAAGGCGGCTGGCAGACCACTCAAAGTTTTGAATTTGTTTGGCTATTCTGGTCTAGCCACGCTAGCCGCTGCCAACGCAGGCGCCGAGGTTACGCATGTAGACTCTTCCAAGCACGCGCTCAACTGGGCGAGCTACAACCTCAAGCTTTCCGGTTTAGCCGAAAAACAAGTGCGTTGGATCGCTGAGGATGCGCTGCGTTTCACCCAGCGCGAAGCTCGCCGCGGGAACAGCTATCATGGCATCATCCTGGATCCACCCAAATTTGGCCGCGGGTCAGGCGGCAAGGTATGGGATTTTTATAAGAACCTACCTGAATTGCTCGCCGCATGCCGAGCCGTCTTAGCCCCCGATGCTTGCTTTATTGTGCTTACGGCTTACGCCATTCAGGCTTCTGCACTCATCCCGTATCAAGCATTGCAGGAAGTCGTCGGCAGCCAAGGCAATTTAACCTGTGGAGAATTGATCACTATCGAAGAAAGCGCTAACCACGTGCTTTCTCATGCGCTCTTTGCCCGCTGGACACGCTGAGCATATTTTAGGCTCTTTGTGGTAACTTCTGCACCAAGACCTTATCCACCCGCCTGCCGTCCATATCAACAATTTCAAAGCGGTAATCCGCCCAATCAAAGCTTTGGCCTTCTTTTGGGATGCTGCCCAACATGTACATTACAAATCCACTGAGGGTCTGATAACCTACGCGGCTTTCATCGGGCAATTCGTCTAAATCCAACAGCTCTTTAACTTCATCAATCGGTAGCATACCGTCAAAGAGATAGGAGCCATCAGCGCGTTGAACAATCTCGTAGTCACGGTCCTCAGGCTCAAGCGGAATTTCGCCCACAATCGATTCAAGTACGTCATAAAGAGTGACCATTCCTTGCACTCCGCCATATTCATCGATAACCAAGGCTTGATGTATCCCCGTACTGCGGAATTTTTCAAACGCTTTGAGCGCTGGCAAGTTTTCGGGGATAAATAATGGCTCCTTTAAATAAACTTCCAAGCGGAAATCCGGACTGTAGAGGTCCACACCGACCAAATCTTTTATATCTAATATTCCCACAATATAATCCAAATCTCCGCGGGCAACGGGAATACGCGAATACTCACTCTGCGTAATTTCCGCGATGATAGTTTTTATGTCATCCTCGAGGTCAATCCAGACTAATTCGGTGCGCGGGGTCATCAAGGCATCCACACGGCGGTCTCCCAAGCGAAACACGCCCGAGAACATATCTGATTCAGCCTGCTCGATTACACCCACATCTCTACCTTGATCAATGTAGATTCTGATTTCATCTTCTGTGATCGGGGGCTCGCCTTGAAGATCAATGTGCAACAGTTTGATGCCAAAATTCGTTGAAGCGCTAAGCAACTTTGTGACTGGACCTAAAAATCGGGTTAAACCGCGGATTGCAGGCGAAAGGCGGCAGACAACATCATCGGGCTCGTTGACCGCAATGCGCTTGGGGATAAGTTCACCACAAACGATCGAAAAATAGGTAATCGCCAACACCACAAGAATGAGCGCAAGTAAATCAGCGGCACCAGCAAGCCATGGCACCGTTCGCATCACATCCGCGAGCGGCTCGGAAAGATTAGCACCACCAATACCGCCGGCTAAGGTATCAATCAGGGTGATCATCACCTGAATAGCAGAAAGATAGCGTTGGTTGGGGTCTTCGAGCAGTTCTAAGGCTGCCGCAGCCCCTTGATTGCCATCCTCTTTACGCTGTTGGAGGCGGGTTCTCTTTGCCGAGACCATGGCGATCTCGTACATTGCAAAAATACCGTTAAAATAAAACAGTACCGCAATAATTAATATGTTGACATACCAAGGCATGATTACGACTTATCCTTTTCCTTGATCCTAGCTATTGCCTTCAAAAGGTTGCTATTGATCCTGGAGCATAATTATATTGTATCAGAATGAGCTAAGAAGGAATAATTTTTATAATAACACCAATAAACTCAAGATTTATGTGATCATCTCATCTGGAAGAAATTCCGCGCGGTTATGGTACATAAAGAACAGCCTGCCTTCGATCAGGTCAAAACGACTGATGGCACAGTTGTTAAAAACAATCAATGCATTAAACGGGACTTCTTCCGTAATTGAAAAATCTGGTCGAAAGATGAGCTGAAAGAGGCGTGAATAAAAGCCCGCGTGCGTAATCACCGCCACATGATCGTCAGTTTCTCCGTGGCGTTCAAATAGGTAAGTCAGCAAGCGCTGTGCTCGTGGTAACCATAGTTCCCGCGCCTCTCTACCACCATGCCACCAACCCTCAGTTGGAAACTCGTCAAACTGCAACAAGGGATAATGCTCGCGAAAGTAATCGGGAGTATGCCCATGCAAAATGGGTTCTCTGAGTTCACCCTCTACGAGCTCTTCCAAATAGATGCCGCCCAATTCGTGCAAATCTGGCAAAGCCACTAGTGGCAAGCCTAAGCGCTCAGCAAGCACAACGCCAGTCTGCACTGAACGCTCCATCAAGCTGCAGTAGAGGTGCGTAAGTCCGAATCCGCGCCGGTTTTGCATATCCATTCCATGAATTTCAGCTTCAGGATTTGTTTTGGCTAAGAATTCTGCCAGCAGTATGGCTTGCTCCAAGCCCATCGCTGTGATTTGGGGATCTGCGTGCCGTCCTTCTTCAGATTTATAGGCATTGCGCTCTAAAATGGCATTGTTTTCCGATTGGGCGTGACGAATAAAATACAGCTGCATCGTTTATGTGCGGTTCTCCTCTGATTTACTGCCTCAACTTTATCATAAAAAAGGCAAACAAGGTGATCCTTAGCATAGACTATTGTTCTCGCCGGTCTCGCGCCCTATTGTTCTCGCCGGTCTCTGAGTGCGTAGCCTACCCGTAGGGTACCGTGCGAGTGGTTTTGACCGTAGGTCTCCGCAGGTAAAACATTATTGAGACCTAAAGGTCAAATGCCTTGCATGGTCAGGAGAGTGCGCAGCCTGCCCGTAGGGTACCACCCAAGAGCAAGAATCTGTTGTTCTCGCCGGTCTCCAGACCGAGCGAGTGGTTTTGACCGTAGGTCTCACATCCATTTGGCATAGTCAAAAGAGTGCGTAGCCTGCCCGTAGGGCACCATACCAGAGTAGGGGGTTACCAATTTGATTAGGACATTTCTATTTTGCTACTATAGGATATTATTACGTTGCCCTTACACGATACAACCTAAAAATTTGGAAAGAGCTTGCCAGTGGTATAATCTCTGCGCGATTAATATGGAAGCACCTATTGAAACCAAACTCGATACGATCTTAGCGCATTTTGATGAGCTAGACCAGAAACTCGCCGAAGCTGGCACGGATTACCAATTGGCTGCAGAGCTTTCTAAGGAACGCTCTGAGCTTGAACCCGTTGTTTCGCTTGCACGAGAATATAAAAATGCAAAAAATCAACGCGATGAAGCCGCAGAGCTGCTCGATTCCGCTGAAGGTGAACTACGCGAATTAGCAAAGGCTGAGCTTGAAGCGCTAGATGAGCGCTTAGAAAAATTACAACGGCAACTCAAATCTTTACTGGTACCACGGGATCCACGCGATAATCGCAACGTCATCATGGAGATCCGCGCTGGTACTGGAGGCGAGGAAGCTGCTCTTTTTGCTGCAGATTTACTGCGTATGTACTTGCGCTACGCCGACCTACATAACTACAAGACTGAAATCCTTTCCGCCAATGAAACCGGCTTAGGCGGTTATAAAGAAGTTATCATTTCCGTCAAGGGCAAGGGGGCTTACTCCCGCCTAAAGTTCGAATCAGGTGTCCATCGTGTTCAACGCGTACCTGAGACCGAGTCCCAGGGGCGTATTCACACCTCCACGGTGACTGTAGCCGTATTAGCCGAGGTGGAGGACGTCGAAATCGACATTCCCGAGTCAGATATTCAAGTAGATGTGTATAAATCTGCCGGAGCTGGTGGGCAAAACGTCCAGAAAAATATGACCGCCGTGCGTATCACGCATATCCCTACTGGAATTGTGGTCTCCTGCCAGGATGAGCGCTCACAGTTGCAAAACAAAGCCCGCGCGATGAGCGTTTTACGCGCACGGCTTTACGAGATCGAAGAGCGAAAGCGCCAGGCAGAGCTCGATGCCACCCGCCGCTCACAAATTGGTTCAGGCGAACGTGCTGAAAAGATCCGCACTTACAACTATCCGCAATCTCGCGTTACGGATCATCGCATTAACCTTTCTTCGTACAACTTAGCCGGCGTGATGGAAGGCACTGAACTGGATACTTTTATTGACGAGCTGCAATTAGCCGATGAAGCCGAACGTTTGGCAAGCTATGAAGCCAGCTGAGCTTAGCCTGGGAGATTTTTTACGCAGAACCTCCCCAGAAATCACTCATCTGGTAGAACTCCCCCAACAAACCCTCTTCGTCCTGCTCTCGTATGTGCTCGAGCAGCCCCAAACCTGGATTTTAGCCCACCCTGAAGCAGAGCTTTCCACCCCGCAGCGAGCCGAGCTCACGGCGTTGGTTGCCCGCCTGAAACAAGGCGAGCCTTTGCCTTATCTCACCGGTAGGCAGGAATTTTTCGGGCTCTGCTTTGAGGTTTCCCCGGTGGTGCTTATCCCTCGACCGGAGACCGAGCTGCTGGTGGAAACAGCACTGAGATGGCTACGATCGCATCCCGCTGCAAATAGCGCAGTGGATGTGGGCACGGGTTCGGGCTGCATAGCAGTCAGTTTAGCGGTAAACGCTCCCACCTTACATATTGTTGCAACGGATATTTCTGCCGAGGCGCTCGCGATAGCCCAGCGCAATGCCCAGTTCCATCACGTGGATGACCGCATCACTTTCCAAAAGGCAGATTTGATTTCAGCAGACTTAGGGCGATTTGATTTGATTTGCGCCAATCTGCCCTACGTTCCAACCAGTAGATTAGCAAAGGTTAACAGCCTGCCTTACGAGCCTGCATTAGCGCTGGATGGCGGTACAGACGGCTTAGCGCTCATCAAGCGCTGCTTAGCAGATGCTCCAGCGCACATCCGCGGACCCGGTATGCTGCTCTTTGAAATCGAGGCTAGCATGGGTGACGCAGCCCTTGCGTTAGCCCGCAAAGCTTTCCCACAAGCTAAGGTTACCTTGCTGCCGGACTTAGCCGGCAAGGAGCGCCTGCTCACCATCGAACTTGAGCCGTAAGATGAATGCAAAAAACACCATAATTCTTCCCATTTCCGATCCGCAAGCCTTGCTGCTCAGCCGAGAATATGTGCAAGCTGGTAAGCTAATCGTCTTCCCGACCGACACCCTCTACGGCTTAGCTTGCGACCCCTCCAACCCAGCTGCCTTGCGCAGCGTCTACGCTGCCAAGGAGCGCTCCACGCTCAAGGCGCTCCCCGTACTCATAGGAGCGCTCGAGCAGTTAGATCAGTTGGTGGAGGACATCCCTCCACGGGCACAGCGCCTGATGGAACGCTTCTGGCCAGGCGCGCTCACCTTGGTGCTGCCCAAGCAAGCTAATTTACCCAGTGAGCTCACCCCCTACCCAGGCTTAGCCGTGCGCATGCCAAATCACCCTTTTGCCCTCCAGTTGCTGCAAGCTTTAGGTCCTTTAGCGGTAACAAGCGCTAACCTTGCGGATCAAATCAATCCGCA
Source organism: Candidatus Mesolinea sp. (assembly GCA_034430095.1). GTDB lineage: Bacteria > Chloroflexota > Anaerolineae > Anaerolineales > Anaerolineaceae > Mesolinea. The sequence continues at coordinate 80,579 of DAOUFK010000042.1, read as the reverse complement.
AACCGCGCAAGAGGTATGGGCACAACTCGCCAGCCGAGTGGATTTAATTCTGGATGGAGGTCACCTGGAGATTGGTCAGGCTTCTACAATTATCGATTGTACTGGAGCCGAACCGATGCTCCTGCGTGCAGGACCGATTGCCTTTGACGCTATTCTACAAACCTGGCAAGGTGATTGAAAAGTAAAGTTTCACACTTATTGAAAAAAGAGCTGCTCTACAGAAACAGAGCAGCTCTACTGATTAATCTTCCTCGAAGTGCTTAATCTTTCGGCGTGTCAGATAGTTGCACTTGTGCCGCTTGCGCTGCTCGGGCGGCTTTGCGCTTTTTAGCGCCTTTGCGTACGAAGTAAACGATCAAGCCGATGGGCAGCAGGAAGGGCACCCAAATAATCACAAACTTAATTAGCGCCGTACCTATATCCTGAGCAACTTTGACGAGCGTTTGAATCGCTTCCTTGGCAACGCCGGCAGGTTTCCAAGGTCCAATCTGGAGAGGCTGCAAAGAGGCTTCAGCCACAAACTCTACACTGAGCGCAGAAAGCGCCGCAGATTCTTCCAAATACTTAATTCGGCCTTCTAGTACCTCAATTTGGCTGCGTATCTCGGTCAGCTCTCTGAAGATATCCAACGTATATTCCAAGTCTGGCGCCTGATCTAGGAGCTCAACCAGTTGCGCTTCGGCAGCTTTCAGATTACGCAAGCGCGCTTGTGAATCGACATATTCCGCGGTTACATCCTCACCGGTGACAGTTTCTGAAAGCACGCCCGTTTTAGGGTCAGCAGCCAGGTCGCGCACTTTTTGCATCATTTCATCCAGGCGCTCCGCCGGAACGCGGACCATTACTGATGCATTGATATAAGTCTGACCATTATTCGTGGAATTCCACTGGTTGGAGTTAACCACATATCCCTGCATACTTTCAGCCCATTGAACGACGGTTCGCATCGCTTCGGCTGGATCGGCGACTGAGACACGCATTTCCGCCCGCTTCACCACTAAGCGTTCTGTAGTCTCGCCTTGAGCTTCACTGGAAACCAATGTTGTGCCCGAATCGGCAGACTTAGTCGATTCCCCGGCAGTCTCCGTCGGAACAGGAAAAGCCTCTTCGGCGCTCTGGCGGCTTGCACAACCCATCAATAGGAAAATAAGCAGCAGGCTTAATATTTTCCAACTCTTCTTCATATTCACTCCTTTTCTCTTCTTCGAATTTGAGATCTACCATTTAGACGCTGAATTGGCTCTCGGTGTTCCAATCTATCATTTTACATGCCGTATGCTAAGCGCATGGCATGGATTGGAGGAATACCTAAGGCTAAGATTTCTTTTTGGACACGATCAACATCATAAGCAATACGGTGATATGTCCAAGTGTTTTCTTCGCTATCCCAGAGCACATAAGCTGCACGCGGGTCGCGATCGCGCGGCTGCCCAACGGAGCCGGGGTTGAGGATAAAGCGCTGCTCCGAACGCCACATATCGCCAGAAGAGGGCATCAAAACTTGTAGGGATTTACGCCCATTTTCCACAAAGATCACCGGAATGTGGGAATGCCCAATTAGGCAGATTTGGGTCTCAAAAGCAGAAAAATTACGCTCCGCCACTTTAGCGCTCATCACATACTCCCAAATGGGATCGCGTGGGCTGCCATGCGCGAGGGTTACTCCGTCTTGGACATCTTTTGGCTGCAGAAGCTCAAGGAACTGGCGCGATTCCTCGTTGAGCAGGCGCATCTGCACTTCAAGCGCTCTGCGGGCTTCATCATTAAAAGTCCATAGGTCAATAAACCCCATCACGGCAGCATCATGATTGCCCAGCAAGCAAGTCAGATTAGGCAGTATTTTAAGGATTTGTACACATTCGTTGGGCTCGGGTCCATACCCCACCATATCCCCTAAGCACCAGACGCGATCTATGGCTCCGGCATCCTCCAAAACCGCCTGTAAAGCTGCGGCATTAGCGTGAATATCGGAGATGATCAGGGTTTTCACAAGGCTATGGCATAGTAAAGGTGAATTTCCAGGTTCCGTCCGCCTTCACGAGTGTGGAACTGTTGCCGATAAGGTTGATCCAGGTGTTGCCGGGTTTTAGCGGGAAGGGGTTTCCCTCGGCATCCAAAAATACCATCGGTTTATCTGGGTCTACTGTCTTCCATATAATTGGGTAAGCTTGTCCATCACGGAAGAGAATAGCATTATTGCCCTCGGTGTTATCCCACACGCCAATGGCATGCAGCACGCTGGTGTATTCGGTGTAATTGGCGTAAGCCATAATAACATTGGAAAAAGCCAGTTGCTCATTGGTCAGGCGGTCCACAAGCGGAATCATTTCGCTATAGTTATAGGCATTCTCAATCCAGCGCAAGTACTTGCCGCTTTTAGAGTCATAGGTCCAATCACCTTTGTTAAAATCGAAGTAGAAGAGCGTCGCTTTTTCTGCCGGTTCACCGCCAGCAGGAACAGCAGAATCAAAGAGCATGCCGGTCAAATCAGGATTTTCAATTTGGACGCCTTTGGCTCGCATCACATTGGTGATATCAGCCGTATTGGCAAACACGCCCATCACGGTGTAATCATCGCGGCAAAGTCCAGGGCAGTTGCCCTCGGTAATGACTCGGTCACCCAGCAATTCGGTAATACGGGGAAATACGTTCTCTTGGTTGGCACCCGACATTGCTAAAACACCTTGATACATGCGGGTCAGCTCCGGGTCCACCAACCTTCCAGAACGCACCGGTCCAACCTTATTGCAATCTTGTCCGTAATAAACTGCATTAAAACGGTTGGATCCCCCTCCAATGTAATACTCAAAAACAATATCGGCATAAGAAAGCCCAGCATGCGGACGTCCTTCGGCAGGATAATTAGCCACCTTGACCAGTACTGGCCGGCGCTTGAGCAGCTCAGGGTTTTCTACCTTCAAGCCAGTTAGAGGGTTCACTCCCTCCGGGAACTCATCAGGACCTACCGAAGTCTGCGGTTTGGTAGGGGTAGCCGAAGGTTTAGGGGTTAATGTAACCGTGGGTGTTGGCGTGGCTGAGGGCTCAGTCGGTGCCATTGCGGTAAGCGTTTGCACCACAGCAGTTTGCTCTCCAGGGCTAAGCGTAGCACTTGGAACACTGCCATTGCATGCGGAAGCTAGCAATATCACGACAAGGAAAACGAGGAAGAAACCAAGTTTATTTTTGATCATTTTAATTCTCCAAGCGTTATTGTACTGCAATCGACCAATACCAATATCAAAGCAAGCTTTTGCTCTTCTTACAAGACGAGAAAAGCATGCTTTAGTTCCCTTTCAGATGTCATAATTATCCTAGGAGCTGATCGACGCGATTAACGCCGATATTGAAATATTTCGCCAAGGGATGATGCACGATAATCGCAGCAGTCGATTGTTCCGGCACAAGCTGATAGGCTGGTGTCAGGTGCATTCCTAAGGCGGTTTCTGCAGGCAGCAAATTGAACACCTTGCGGTGATCCGCCAGATCCGGTATAGCCGGGTAGCCCCAAGAGTAACGCAAACCTTGCTTCTCTCGCAAGCCTAATTCCCGCCGGATGTGATCGTGCAGGTAATCAGCCGCAGCCTCCGCCATCTGCACCGCTAAGCCGTGTACAAAGTAGGCTTCAGAGTAATTTTGCGCCGCTTCCAGCTCAGCAAAGTGCTGGCTGGCGGCTTCCCCGACCGTCACCACTTGCAGCGCTACCACATCAAAGCGTTCCGAGCCCACTGGCAAAAAGTAATCCGCCAAAGAGAGCCCCTCACCACCGGCTTGGCGGGGGAACTCAAATCGCTCCAGCTCGCGGGGTTTGGGGTCTTCTAAGCTCGACGGGTCATAGAGGATGAGGGTATTCCCATCGGCTAACGCCGGCCAGTAGCCATAAACACCTTGCGGCTTGAGCCAGCCATTCTTTTCAGCATCCGCTAGCATCCGCAGGCGCCGGGCATCAAACTCAGCCTTAAGGCGCTGCCACTCCTCGCCGTGCGAGTTTTTCGCTCCCCAAGAAAGGCGATACAGTTCATTCAAGCTGAGATGGCCTGCTACCAGTTGCAATGGCATAGATGCTACTACGCGCGGACCCCACTCCGAGACTGACGGGATAAACTCCGCTGGCGGGAGGTTGCGTTCTTTAGCTGCTACCTTAGCGGGTTCTGCTGTGGTGCGCTCCGCTGCAAATTCATGCTCCGATTTACGCCGCAGGTCAGCCAAGCTTTCTTGATAGCGCTGCGGATCGACTAAAGTTTCCATTACTGCTAAACCTTCGAAGGCATCCTTACAGTAATATACGCCAGGCGCATACAGCTCGCCATCGTCGCATTTTAGGATGCGCCAACCAAAGCGTGCGTTAATTGCAGCCCCGCCAATCAGCACCGGGAAGTTCAGCTTACGGCGGTGCAATTCATTCACAATGAGGGGCATTTGCTTGCTGGTAGAAACCAGCAGCGCGCTCAAACCAATCGCCGTTGCGTTTTCCTCGATAGCAGTCTGAATGATCATCTCCGCCGGCACCTGCTTGCCCAGGTCCACAACCTCGTAGCCATTGTTGGAGATGATTGTCTTGACCAAGTTCTTGCCAATATCGTGCACATCGCCGTAGACCGTAGCCAGCACCAATTTACCTTTGCTGGTGCCTTGCTTTTTCTCGAGGTAATTCTCCAAATGCGCCACGGCTTTTTTCATCACCTCAGCCGATTGGAGCACAAAGGGCAGAATGAGCTCACCCGCGCCAAAGCGGTCACCGACTTCTTTCATTGCCGGCAGCAAGATGGTATTGAGAATCTCCACAGCCGTTTGGCTCTTGGGCTGCTCGGGGTGCTCTGCCAATATAGAATCAATATCTTCCTCAACGCCTGCCTTTTGCCGGCGCAGGATGCGTTCTCGCAGCCGCTCGCTCGCGCTTAAACCTTCGAAAAGGTCAACTTTTTGACCATCATCTCCTGCTGCTTCTGGGTTGGCATCAAAATAAGCAATTAAATCCGCCAGCGCATTTTCGTGTTTATTGAAAATCAAAGCCTCAGCCAGCTCGCGCTCCTGTTGTGGTATTTCAGCATAAGGTTTGATCTGCGCGGGGTTCACGATCGCCATATCTAAGCCTGCAACAACGGCATGGTAGAGGAAAACACTGTTTACTACTTTGCGCGAAGCTGGCGAGAGCCCAAAGGAGACGTTGCTGACGCCCAGCGAGGTATGTACACCCGGTAAGGCTTGCTTGATGAGGGTTATCCCGCGCAAGGTCTCCACCGCCGAGTTGCGGTAGACCTCTTCGCCCGTAGCCAGCGTAAAGGTCAGGTCGTCGAAGACCAGATCTTGCGGCTGCAAACCGCATTCGTCCACAGCTAAGTGATAAATACGTTGGGCGACTTCCAACTTGCGCTCAGCGGTTTTTGCCATGCCTTGTTCATCGATGGTGAGCGCCAGCACGGCGGCGCTGTATTGCTTGGCTAGCGCAAAGATTCGCCGCGCTTTAGCCTCGCCGGATTCCAGGTTGGTAGAGTTAATCAGGCAACGCCCAGGCACCGCCTTTAACGCTGCCTCAATCACTTCTGGCTCAGTCGAGTCGATGATGAGCGGCACCGGCACCTCCAATGAGAGGCGCTTGACCAGTTTAGCCATCAGTTCGGCTTCATTGCTGCGCTCAGTAAGCGCAACGCTCACGTCCAAGCCATGCGCACCATTCTCCACCTGCTCTCGTGCAATTTGCAGCATCCCGTCGAAATCCTCCGCCAGGAGCAGGCGCTTGAACGCTCGCGATCCTTGTGCGTTCAACCGTTCGCCCACCAGGAAGGGCACGGGCTGTTGCTCGATGGGCACAGCTTGCACAGGTGAGGCTAACTCTGCCTCAGGTTGCGGCGCGGGGCGCTCTGGCAGATCTTGGGGCAGCTTAGCCACCAGCTCGCGGATGTGCTCTGGACGCGTACCGCAGCAGCCCCCCACCACGCGCACGCCATATTCGCGCACATACTCCGCGAGCAAGTCCGAGAATGGCTCTGGCTGCATCGGGTAAACCGCCTCACCGTTTACGTTCATCGGTAAGCCGGCGTTGGGGATAACTGATATTGGCAGCGTAGCGTGCTCGCTAAGGTAAGCCACCGAGGGGCGCATATGCTCGGGACCTGTCGAGCAGTTCATCCCGATCACACTCACACCCATCCCCTGCAAGATAGCAGTCACGGCGGTAATATCCGAGCCCAAAAGCATCTTGCCGTTCACATCCAAGGTCACTTGTGCCTGAATAGGTAAGATGACTCCTTCCTCCTCAAAAGCTCGCTGGATGCCGTTAATTGCTGCTTTCACTTCAAGGATATCTTGCTGCGTCTCCAGCAATAGTAAATCTGCGCCGCCTAGGATCAAGCCGATCGCCTGCTCACGGAAGACATCAGCTAATTCCTCAAAGGAGATATCCGACATTTGCGGGTCGTCTGTAGAAATAAGCTTTCCGGATGGACCCATGGAGCCAGCTACAAAGCGCGGTTTTTCAGGTGTGCTGAAGCTGTCTGCTACACGGCGGGCAAGCTGTGCGGCTGCGCGGTTGAGCTCGATGACACGGTCAGCTAAGCCGTAATCGGCTAAGGTGAGGCGGTTAGCGCGGAAAGTGTCCGTCTCGATGACGTCCGCGCCGGCTTCAAGATAGGCGCGATGCACACTCGCAATGACCTCAGGAGAGAAGAGCACCAGGGCGTCATTGCAACCTACGAGCGCTTTCCCGCCAAAATCGGCTTCCGTGAGCTTCATGCTCTGCAGCATGGTACCCATAGCACCATCGAACACTAAGACGCGCTCTTTTAGTGCATCCAGATAAGCCGTTTTTTTGATAATCGTTTGTGTTTCCTGCACAGCAGCCTCAATAAGGATAATCTAATGAATTGAAAAAGTTTAACATAACCCACAAGGCGAGTCAATTAATCCGACGCCGGTACGAGGAGTTTTTCTCCATCGCGGGATTATTTTGAGTAAGTTAAATGTGCTATAATAATATTAATTATCAAGTTGAAGTCCATTTGTATCCTTGCAACGAGACGAAATATGAGGGATGCTTTACTGAGTTTACCCACTTTGAGCGATCCATAAAGGTTGCCAATGACCTCTATTGCACCTTATTCAAACTCGGCTGAAAGCCGACAGCAGGTAGTTGCTAGGCATGCTAAGTGCATAAAGACAAGGTCTTGGCTTCTTTCAAGCTTCTTCCTTCTCTTCATTTTTGGTTTAACCTCACCTATCCTGCCGCGAGCTTGGCAGTTTGAAGCCTCCGGCTTGGAACTTGTCCAGCTGCCAAGCAGGCTACAGCCCGTCGAGCCCCTCACCATAGGCGACTTGAACGGTAACGGCTTACCCGAACGCCTATCTCTGAGTAGCAGCCGAGCCTCGATCTATGAAAATGAAGATTTAGTCTGGCAGAGCCCACCGGAATGGAGCATCTCACAGGCTGCTCTCACTGACCTCAATCAGGATGGGCAGCTGGAGGCGACCTTGCTCGTCTGGCGTGAGTTCCGCCCTTGGCCAGTGGACGCTTGGCTCCCGCATGGGGGGCGTATCGCCTCTTTTCATGATTCTCAAAATCAGTCCTGCCATATCATTCTGATTGGCTACAGCCGAGGAGCATACCGAGAGCTTTGGGCTGGCTCAGCTTTAGCCGATCCAATCGTCTCTTTTGCTGCGGCAGACCTGGATGGCGATGGCGTGCAGGAATTAGCCACACTGGAAGGAAGCTATACCACCTATCGATCTGGCATAGCCCATACATTAAAAATTTGGCGCTGGAACTTTTTTGGATTTAACGCCGTCTCTTTAATTGAAGGGACCTTTCATCAAATGGCGCTCTCGATAGGTAGCGAGGGCAGCCTCTTCGTTCTCACCCCTTAAGGAGGAAAAATGAAAAAACATGTAACCAAGATAACAGTTGTTATCCTCACCCTAGTTTTTCTTCTCAGCGCTTGTATTGGCCCAGGAGGGTTAATACCAACCGAGACTTCTGGTCCATCAACACAAGAATCGCCTAGCGTCCCCTCCTCAACCGCAGAACAACCTACGGCTACGACACCTTCCGAAATGACGCCAACTTCTACCTCAACGATCAATGTGGAGGATGTCTATCCCAAGAGTTTTGCCCAATATGTAGCCCTTTCGGTCAGCCTGCCCAGCGCTTTTGAGGCGGATGCTTACACGCTTCCGTTGGACTTAGCTCAGGTGCAAGGTATAGATACGCTTGAACTCAGTGAAGCGCAACGTAACTTGCTGACACAAAATGGATTTGTTGTTGTTCCATCCAGCTCGGAGTATCAGCAAGAGTTTTACCAAATCTACGATTCGATGCGATATAACGATATCCCAGTTTTTGTCACCACCGATTCGGTCTATCACGTTTACCATCTCATTTTCGATAAAATGCTGCGCGATCTGGAAACGGAATATTTCATCAAAGATCTGGAACTACTCACAAGCGCTATGCTGCAGGCAAGCTCTCAGCAATACCAAGCTTTGAAAGGCACAATCCTTGAAGAACCAGCTTTGCGGAATGTGGCTTATTTTGGCGTTGCAGCGCAGCTCTTGGGCTTGCCCGATTCCATTCCAGCTGAGGCACAACCTCTCGTCGAAGCTGAGCTCGCTCTCATCCTTCCCGCCAGTAGCAGTGAGATTTCACCCATTTGGGATCGCGAAGATTTGCCGCCAGATGAGAAGCTTATTGAGGTTTATGGACAGTACGTGCCCCGTGGGCACTATACCCGTAGCGAAACGCTCGAACGTTACTTCCGCGCCATGATGTGGTACGGCAGAATGACTTTCCGCTTAGATGACGACTTTGAAACCCGCCGGGCTCTACTCGTCGTTCAGGCACTACGCTCGGCTCACGCTAGTGACGGCAGGTCAGCAGTAGAGCTTTGGCAAAATATCTATGACCCCACTGTTTTTATCGTTGGAAAAGCTGATGACCTAGGCTATCACGAGTATGGCGCCATTATGGACCAGGTCTTTGGTCCCAATCCTGACCCGATGGCATTAGCTGATGAAACCTTGTTTGCCGAGTTTAAACAAGCAGCTGAAAATTTGCCCCCGCCTCAAATCAATTCCATGTGGGTATGGATCTGGCAAGACAAAGAGCAAGTTACCAAAGGCTTTCGTTTTATGGGTCAACGCTTCACCTTGGATGCTTATGTTTTTGGTCAGCTGATTTGGCGGAACGTAGGTACGTTAGAAAATCCGCGCGGCTTGCCCAAAGCCTTGGACTTCTTTGCAGCAATGGGTTCAGAAGAAGCCTATAACATCCTCGACGAGATGGGCGAAACACAATATGCCAATTACGACACACAATTAGAAAAGGTCAGAACTGAAATCTCTATGTTAGGGATGGATTCTTGGACGCAGAACCTTTACTGGAATTGGCTGTATGCGCTGCAACCGCTGATCGAACCCAAAGGTCCCAGTTACCCACCATTCATGCAAACTCAAGCCTGGGTGCGCAAAGACCTACAAACAGCCCTCGGATCTTGGACCGAGCTGAAGCATGATACCATCCTCTATGCCAAACAAGTGATGGCAGAAATGGGTGGGGGGGAACCCGAAATACCCCACGGTTACGTTGAACCCAACCCTGAAGCCTACGCCCGCTTACTGGCTCTTTGCCAGATGACCTATGATGGGCTGGAACAGCGTAACTTGCTCAGCGACCTGACGCGCGGCAACCTCGAAAACCTGATGGAAGAATTGACTTTCCTCAAGGATGTTTCTGAACGCGAATTGGCAGGAGATACCCCTACCGGGGAAGAATACCGCCACTTGTATTATTGGGGAGGCGTGCTGGAAGAAATGACCTTAGCTGCCGCCGATACCTCCAACGAATTTGACCGCGACCTTTCGGACCAGAAAGCCGCTCTGGTCGCTGATGTGGCTACCGGTATGACCCCTGATGGCAGGGTGAGTGCTTTAGAGGAAGCCATCGGTCAGCCGGCGATCATTTACGTCGTGCTCCCTGACACCCCTTGGCGCATTGGAGCGGGAGCAGTCTACACGTACTATGAATTTACCGTCCCCTCGGATGCCCGCCTGACCGATGAAGCTTGGCAAGAAATGCTCGCTAATGGTGAAAATCCACCTCAACCTGAATGGACACAGAGCTTCATCGCACCATGAAAAAACACATTTCCGCCAGGGTAGTGATCCTCATTGCCCTGGCGGGCGTTTGTATGTTGGCTGCATCCGGCACCATAATCACTGCCCAACATGCCAGCCAGAAAGTTACCTTAGCACTACTCGGCGATATTAGCTTAGCGCGCGGTGTGCATGCTAATACGGATGCGTTTTCTGCTTTGGCGGTTCAACTCAGTTCAGCCGACCTAGCCTTGGCGAATCTCGAATCCCCGCTCGATCCTCAGTGGACGCCGAGTGAACAAAACCCATCTACGCCTGCTTTTAATCTATGCGCTCCAGCTGAGCGCGCAGAATTGCTCAAAGGTTGGGGGTTAGACTTGCTCTCCTTGGCGAATAATCATGCCTTCGATTGCAGCCCGGACGGTCTGACGCAAACTGTGGCAGCGTTCGCGAGCCAAAATTTAATCGGCATAAGGTTCCCAAGTATAGATGGAACAATGAGCAGCCCATATTATCGCAATGTGAATGGCTTGAGCTTAGCTTTTCTTGCCTTCGATGATGTTACCCAGCCTATAGATATCGAAGTAGCAGCTGCCGAAGTTCAAACCGCCAAAAACCAAGGCGCTCTTGTCGTTGTATCGGTACACTGGGGCGCAGAATACCAAGCCGGCGCAAGCCCTCGGCAAAAAGAACTCGCTCAGGAGCTTGCTCAGGCTGGAGCCACACTCATTTGGGGGCATCATCCGCACGTTCTGCAGCCCAGCGAGTGGCTCCAAACCGACAATGGCTCCACACTGGTTTTTTATAGCTTGGGCAACGCGCTGTTTGACCAATATGGCTTAGCTGATACAAGCCGCTCAGCCCTTATTCTCGTAACACTGGATGCTCGAGGCATAAATAAAGTTCAAGTTGTGCCATACGAAATCGATGCCATAAACAGCTGCGTTGTACCAGCGGATCTATCGGCAGAGCAGAAAATCCTGCAACGGTTAAACCTTCCTTGAAGATAGGTTCCCTTTAAACATAACAATTAAAAGCTCTTGGGAGTTGAAATAAGATATAATTTCATCCATGGAAACGCCACCCAAAGCTACCGCCACTTTTAAAGATTTTCTTCCCGCTTTTCTCATACTCATATTGGCTGGCGGCGGAGGATTGGCACTGGTGATCTTATTCACCTTGCCGACCCTCGGTCCCCGCTGGCTGTTTTTCTTCTTTTTGGTGCTGCTGGCTTCTGGAATTGCATTGCCCATCGCTTACTTGCTCAACTTGCGTTTTGCAAGCAAGCATCCCGTAGATCAGCCCGTCATCATTCGCGAGGCACTCCTGGCTGGCATCTTCGTGGCGCTTCTCGCATGGATGCGCATGGGACGCCTGCTCACTTTTCCGCTTGCCATCTTGCTAGCCGCTGCCTTCTTTCTGATCGAATTTTGCTTGCGCCTATGGGAACGCAGCCGCTGGAAGCCGCAGCAACCTAACCCCTAAACAATGAGCACGCTGCGTCAGATCCCCTCGGTCGATCGTCTATTAGAACATCCTGATATCGAGGGATTGATAGCGACCTATAGCCGACAGTGGGTCACCGAAGCTATCCGTGAGGTACTAGCAGAACTACGTGAGAGCCTGCAGGAAGGGCATGCCTTCCCCACCGAAACTGAGTTGCTTGAGCAGGTGGTTGCCAAGCTTCAAGCCCAAGCGCAGCCCACCCTGCAGCTAGTGATTAACGCCACAGGAGTGCTGATTCACACGAATTTGGGCCGTGCGCCGCTATCTCGAGCTGCCATTGAGGCAATGAAGGCAGTTGCGGCTGGTTATTCCAATTTGGAATACGACTTAACTGCCGGCAAGCGCGGCAAGCGTGACCTGCACGCCGAGGCTTATCTAACGCGCCTGACAGGCGCGGAAGCGGCTTTGGTCGTCAATAATAATGCTGCAGGATTGCTCCTCGTTCTTACGGCACTCGCGCGGCGTAAGCAGGTTGCCGTCTCGCGTACGCAGTTGGTCGAGATTGGCGGGGGCTTCCGCATCCCCGATGTGCTACGCGCTTCGGGGGCACACCTCTTGGAGGTCGGCACCACCAACCGCACACACCTCAGAGATTTTCACGAAGCTATTGCCGCCGGTGCGGACCTGTTGCTCCTAACACATCACTCCAACTTCAAAATCATCGGGTTTGCCACCGAGCCAAGCCTCTCCGAGCTTGTGGAGCTGGCTCACGGAGCCGGACTGCCACTCGTGTTCGACTTAGGCTCTGGCGCGCTCATCGACACGGCTCAATTTGGGCTGGCACATGAACTCACTGTGCCGGAGGCTGTCCAAGCCGGTGCCGATCTGGTGTGCTTCTCGGGCGATAAACTCCTTGGCGGACCGCAAGCCGGCATTATTGTCGGCAAGCAGGTGCTCGTCGAGAAGCTGCGCCGGCATGCACTTTACCGTGCCTTGCGCCCAGATAAACTTTGCTTGAGTGCGCTCTCTGCTACCTTACTGCACTACCTGAAAGGCGAAGCCGAGCGTGCTATCCCGATATACCAAATGCTCAGCCGCAGCGCTGAATCGCTCCAAAACCAAGCGCAATCTTGGCAGCAAAAGCTCGGCTTTGGTGAGGTTCTACCAGGTTTCTCTACTGTTGGCGGAGGCAGCTTGCCGGAAGAAACCCTTCCCACTTGGCTGCTCGCACTGGAAGCTAAATCCCCGCAAAAACTGCTCGCCGCCTTACGTGCCTGCCAACCACCGATCATCGCCCGCATACAAAACGACCGTGTGGTCTTAGACCCGCGTACGATCCAGCCAGATGAAGAAGATGCCTTCTTGGCTGGGTTACAATCGATTATTCGAAAAGAGGACTATCGTAAATGAAAAGAGATATTGATATTCTGATGCGACAGCAACACGCCGACGCTCTCTGGATTAGCGGAGCTGCTTTGCACAACCCTTCTATGGTCTACTTTACCAAAGGGATTCACGTTACCCAAGCCGATTTGTTTTATCGTCCGGGTCAGGAACCCGTGCTATTTTGCGGTCCGATGGAACGCGATGAGGCAGCAAAAACGGGCTTCCGCCTAAGGAGCTACGCAGATTATGACTATTACGCCTACCTAAAACAAGCCCATGGTGATGTGCTGAAAGCACAAGGCTTGCGCTATCAGCAAATGTTGGTAGATATAGGCTTGACCGAGGGAAGTGTGGTGCTTTATGGTGTACTCGAATTTGGTCCCTTCTATGCCCTGCTCGGCGAGCTGCAACGCTTACTGCCAGACTTGCACTTTTATGGCGACGTGAATGATGCCATTCTGCTGGAAGCCCGCGCCACCAAAGACGAAGAGGAACTGGAGCATATCCGCCAAATGGGCAGGCTCACCACACGCGTGGTTGCGAATACGCAAGATTTTCTATGCGGGCATGCCGTGCGCAACGAGACGCTTGTCAAGCCGGATGGCTCGCCGCTCACAATTGGCGACGTCAAGTCACGCATCAACCTTTGGTTAGCCGAATATGGCGCCGAAAACCCCGAGGATACCATCTTTGCTATTGGCAGGGATGCCGGTGTGCCCCACAGCTCTGGTACGCCATCGGACCCGATTAAGCTTGGGCAGACGATCGTTTATGATATTTTCCCCTGCGAAAAAGGCGGCGGTTATTTTTATGATTTCACCCGCACTTGGTGCTTGGGTTATGCCTCGGATGAAGTCCAACAGCTGTACGCACAGGTATTAGCGGTTTATAACACCGTAGCAAATGAGCTGCGTTTAGGCATCAACCCAAACACTTTGCAGCTTCACACATGTGAGCTTTTCGAAGCCAACGGGCATGAAACTGTGCGCACTAACCCACGCGTAACCCAAGGCTATGTGCACAGCTTAGGGCACGGCGTTGGGCTGGATGTGCACGAGAAGCCTTGGTTCAGCCGAGCGGATGACTCTAGTAATAACCTTAGACCAGGTTCTGTATTTACGCTCGAGCCCGGGTTATACTACCCAGAGAAAGGATATGGCATCCGCCTGGAAGATACCTATTACGTCAGCCAGGAAGGAAAGTTTGCTAAGTTCGTAGATTACCCTATGGATTTGGTTATTCCGATGCCTGCCAAGTGAGATGAAAACGACAGAATTCCGCATTTTAGGCATCGAAAGCTCTTGTGATGAGACTGCAGCAGCCGTAGTGAGCGGCGGCAGAGAGATCCTCAGCTCGGTAATCGCCAGCCAAGCAGACTTACACGCCCAGTTTGGCGGCGTTTACCCTGAAATCGCCTCCCGCGAGCACATCAAAGCAGTGTATGTAACAGTCGACTCAGCACTCCAGCAAGCCCATCTGGAGCTGGCGGACCTGGATGCCATTGCCGTAACCCGCGGACCAGGTTTAGCCGGCTCCTTGGTTGTGGGAGCGAATATGGCTAAAGCCATCGCGCTTGGGAGCGGTCTGCCCATTATTGGTGTCAATCACTTAGAAGGGCATATTTACTCCGCTTGGCTCTATGCAAGTGGCAATGTTCCCGGTCCAGAACCGCAATTCCCTCTTATAGCGTTGTTGGTCTCTGGCGGGCATACTGAACTGATCCTTATGCGCGATCACCTGCAATATGAACGCTTGGGCAGCACCGTAGATGACGCTGCTGGCGAGTCTTTTGATAAAGTCGCACGGCTGATCGGGTTAGGTTATCCTGGTGGTCCTTCCATCCAGAAAGCCGCCCAAGAAGGCAACCCCAAAGCCTTCAACTTCCCTAAAGCTAAACTTTCAGAGCCTTACAATTTTTCGTTTAGTGGGCTCAAAACTGCCGTTTTACGCACTGTGGAAGAACTGAAGGCTTCTGGCAAAGCGCTGCCCATTGCGGATTTAGCTGCTAGTTTCCAGCAAGCTGTGGTTGCAACGCTTTATGAGAAAACCATGCAAGCGGCAGAGGAATTTGGCGCGCGGGAACTTGTCGTGGCAGGAGGAGTGAGCGCGAATAAAGCCCTCCGGGAAACTTTTCGCTCACAAGTAAATTATAAGGTACACATCCCGCACATCAGCCTGTGCACAGATAATGCTGCTATGATCGCCGCCGCTGGTTATCAACATTTTATTCGCAAACAACTAGACGATTTGAGTTTTGATGTTTTACCCAACTGGCCATTGATTGCCACTATGGAGGTTTAGGGTGTAACGTTAATAAATTGGCTTATCGACACATTATTCCTTACATGGCAGAAGGAGAGCGCCGTGGAAACGAAACCAGAACCTAACTCACCAGCTAAAGGTTCAAAACCTAATCAACCCATGATGACCTGCCAACCTAAAAAGATTGGAGCGATGCGTTATGGAGAACCTTGCCCGTATTGCTCAGTCGGAATCGTAGAGTACGATAGTCTATTAAATTTAGTATGTCAAAATTGTGGAAAAATACAAACAGGTGCCTTTACCTGATAAATCAAACACACTGACCAGTTGGTCAGAAATTAAGGAGTAAAAATGGAATCAAAAGCGACTTGGCAAAGTGATATGAGTTTTATTGGCACAGCCGATACTGGTTTTGAGGTCCGCATGGATGCAAGTGAAGCCTCTGGCGGGCATAATTCGGGCTTCCGCCCAACAGAACTCTTAGCCATGGGTACAGCAGGCTGCACCGGTATGGACGTGATTTCTATCCTCAGGAAGAAACGCGCTGAAGTTAAGGGATTGGAAGTGCGCGTCCATGTAGACCAAGCTGAAACCTATCCCCATGTCTTCACAAAGATGCAAATTGAATATGTGGTCACCGGGCACAATATCAAGCGAGCCGATGTGGAGCGTGCCGTCGAGCTCTCAAAGGAAAAGTACTGCCCGTGCATTGCTATGTTCAAGCAAGTAATGGAGATGGAATACCTCATCACGATCCACGAAGTTGAAGCATAACAGAAGTTGGCTTGCTGCAAAATTATCGGGGTCCCGCGAAATTGCGGGATCTCTTTTCTGGTAGAATCAGCAACCATATGAGGTTCGCTTGAAATCTAGTAAATTAGTCTTGCTTTCACTTTCTCTCGTTCTGCTGGTTGGAGCTTGCTCCGGAGGGCAGACCAGTACGATGGTCTTCACCCTACCTGCGCCTCATGTCCAACTCACGGATCTACCTACCGAATCAACCCACAACTCCACAAATCCCATTCCTAATGATATAGCTATCACCCCGACAGCTTCATTCATATTGTCATCAGCGCTCGATGAGGTCAAGATCCCCGAGAACCGTACGCATTATGAGCTCAACCTAACCCTAAATTACTATACGCATTATGGCATTGTTGAGGAAATTATTACCTATACGAACCGCAGCACGCGAGCATTTGAAGAGCTCTTACTTTCCATCCCGCCTAAGAACTACCCCGGGAGCTTTACGCTGCAGAGCCTAAGCGATGCAGATGGTAACTCCATCACCAATTGGCGTGAGGAGGGCATCAACCTTTACGTGCCGCTTGCGCTACCCCTGCAGCCAAACCAAACCACCAGCTTGAGGCTTAATTTCCGCTTGGATTTTCCCACAGTCGAGGGCACCTTTGGCGTTTCTGGCAGGCAAACGAACCTGATGAATTGGTATCCCTACATCCCGCCCTATGATGAAACTGATGGATGGATCACACACCCGCAACAAGTGGTCAATAACATGGTTGTGGGAGAATATGTGGTCAATGAAGTGGCTGATTTTGACGTGACACTCAAACTTACTGATCGCGAAGAATTGATTGAGGTAGCCGCCAGTGCTCCTGCTGTGGAAACCAACGGCGTGCGCAGTTATCACTTGGAGTTAGCCCGTGGCTTTGCCTTCTCGATCAGCGATAGCTACTTCGAGCATGAAATCGTGCAAGATGGCGTGCGCATTCACTCCTACGTCTTCATGGAAGCGCAAGATGCCGGCGAAGCGGTGACTGAGATAGCTGCGCAGGCGCTCAAGCTGTTTGGCGAGCTGTATTACCCTTACCCACGGGAAATGCTTTCCATTGTTGCTGCGGACTTCTTGCACAACATGGAGATGGACGGCATGGTGATGATCAGCTACGGGGTGTTCGATTTCTATAATGACACCCCCAAAACTAACCTCACCATTTTGACGCCTCATGAAGTCTCCCATCAGTGGTTTTACAGCCTGGTAGGCAACGACCAAGCCAAGGAGCCCTGGCTGGATGAAGCTTTAGCGACATATCATGAAGTTTTATTCTACCAGCGCTACCATCCCGACTTGGTCCAGTGGTGGTGGGATAACCGTGTCAGCGGCTTTGCACCACAAGGTAATGTGAACAGCGATATCTATATCGCAGGCGGCTACGAGGCTTATCGTAATGCGGTTTACCTGCGCGGCGCCATGTTTCTGCAAGAAATCCGCGATGCCGTCGGCGACGAAGCTTTCTTCGCCGCACTCAAGGATTACGCCATCAATAATGCCTATCAAATTGCCACATCTGAAGACTTTTTTGACTCATTGGCGAAGTACAGCACTGCAGACTTATCCCCGATTCTGGCGAGATATTTTTCCGATTAGGCTATTTTTTCGATCGCAGAAGAGAACGGTACTTTACATATTGAAACTGACACACAATCCATGCCAACATCACGCCATTAACGCTTTACGGGTCAGCTTGACAGATTCTGGAGAGGCGATTAAGATGCGTTTTTGGAGTAGCTATGAACGAATCTCATAATAACAACTCAGAGGAACTTCTGGAGAACAATCCCACAGAAAACACCTCAGAATTACCCACTTCTCAAGAACAAACTAAACCATGGTACAGCCAACCGGCAGGATTAGTTTCGCTGTTTCTAATCGTTGCTGCGTTGATCCTCCTGGCGCTATGGCTCAGCAAGGATACTGGTAAAGCTAACCCCATTTCAACTACTGATGCATCCATGCTCGGGCAGCCCATCGTTCTTCTCAAAACTAAAGGTCTGACGCCTACACCAACGATTGCCCCAACGACTACACTTGCCCCTACCCCAACCGTTGAACCTCGCACAGAGGTTATTACCTATACCATTCAACAAGGGGATACCATCTTCAGTATTGCTGATAAGTTTGATTTAGCTCCAGATACTATTCTTTGGGGGAACTGGTACGAGCTCGGCAATGATCTCTCGCTTTACTTCCCAGGCCAAACTATCTATATCTTGCCTGTAGATGGGGTCTATCACGTCTGGCAGGAAGGCGAAGGCTTGAATGGCGTCTCCGAGTTTTATGGTGTTACGCCGGATGATATTATTGACTTCCCTGCCAACCACCTCGATCGCGCTACTCTCGGCAACCTGAGCTCGCCTAATATCGCACCGGGCACCAGGCTCGTTGTGCCTGGAGGCACGCGCCCGGAAACGCTTTCCCCGGATAGTCTGCTGACGTATGCAGCCAGCCGCCTGATCCGTGAGCTCCCTTTAGGGACACCGGAATCCTTCCCCGCGCCGCGCAAGCAAATTATTGCTTACGAAGTGCAGCAGCAGGATACGCTATTTTCGATCGCGGAAAAATTCGGCTTGGAACCTGAGACTGTCCTATGGGCAAACCGCTATCTGATTGGTGATACGCCTGATGGCATCTACCCTGGGCAGAAGCTGTTTATTTTGCCAAGCGATGGCGTTTTGCATGGCTGGAGCGCTGGTGAAAACTTAGATAGAGTGGCAGAATTTTATGACGTTAACCGGGATGTAATCTTGAATGAGCCTCTCAATGCCATGGATGTGACCCAGTTTGCCGACCTGAGCCATCCCGATATTAAACCTGGTACGATGCTATATGTTCCTGGCGGCACGCGCCCGCCAGCTATTTGGGTAACCTACGTGAGTGCTGATGAGGATGGCGTGGGTACTCATCCAAACGTCTCTTACTTAGGCAGCTTTGCCTGCAACAGCACAGCAACAGCCTATGGAACCGGTGCTTGGCAGTTCCCCACCACTGAACATTGGATCTCAGGCTATGAATTTACGCCGCCGACCCATAACGGTTTGGACTATGCAGGTCGCTTAGGCAATGAGCTCTACGCCGCAGATACCGGTGTGATTATATATGCCGGCTGGTCCAACCGCGGCTATGGCAATACCATCGTCATTGACCACGGAAACGGATACCTATCGCTTTATGCGCACATTATGGATGGCGGTATAGCAGTGAGTTGTGGTCAAGTAATCTCTTTAGGACAGTTGATTGGATATATGGGCTCTACAGGTAATTCCAGCGGACCTCACCTGCACTTTGAAATCCGCTACAATGGCTCCGCCATCAACCCCCACGATTTTGGGCTTTAGGTGCACCCTTATAAGCCGGTGAGCAAGGCGTTCGCCGGCTTTTTTCACTTCCGCGTAATCATGCTAAAGGATGCAGAACGCGTGCTGGCAATCACTTCTTCCGAGCCGCGCACTAACTTGCCTTGATAAGCAGCGCTGCCTTCAATCGGCGTCCAACCTTCCAAGTTGAAGGGGATCACCCCAACCGCTGAGATCCATTCGCCGTTGTATTTCCGTGCAATGTGCACATGTGTGCCAGTCGCAGTTCCGCCCTCACAGCTGGGGCGCCCAATCGGATCTCCTTGCTGAACTACTGTTCCCACCGCGATGCGGTCTTTGGCTGCAATATGTAGGTAAAACACCACCCAACCCGTACGCTCATCTCCATCCCCATCCAAGTCCAGTATCACTATTCCATCGCCTACCCTAGCAATCACACCGTCGGCAACAGCCAAAGCAAATGCATTTGTCCCTGCACAGCCGCTTACATGCATCGGAGGAGCAAAATCGAGCGCTGCCCAAGGCCGTAAGTTTCCCCAAGCACCATGCGGACCTCCGGTATAAGCCCAGGTTTCTCCCACCCTAAAGGGCAGAATAAACTCTGGCTGAACCAAACTGCCAGGCAAAACGGTCGTATTGCCAGCCCAAGGATCGCCGAAAAGCTCACGATAGGTTTTGGCAAGTCCATCTGGCCCAATAGCTCGGCGGTACTCTTCGCCATCCAAAAACGAGGCAAAATAAATCTGCACCGCCGCTGTCCCAGCGTTTTGCCAAGGGTCAATGTTCTCGATTTCTCCATTGAGGTGCTCAATGGAAATAATTTCACCTTGCCGGTAGCTATAGTATCCATCATTCAACAAGTCCGCAGTGTATGAAAGCTGCCTATAAATGCCGGTATAAATGCGGTCAGGTATAAGGATATTAACCTCAAGGCTTGGGTCCCGCTCTGGGTTAGTGAGCGCTTGTGCCCGATATTCAAGCAATGCCAAAAGCAACCGTGGGTTGACGCTGTAATTTTCGGCGATCAACGTGAGCAATCCAGCTGCATCTTGATTGACATTCTGCAAATAGTATCGGTAATTCTTGAACCAACCCGGTGTGGAATCAAGGAACGCTCGTAAGTCGAAACCAATCAAATCTGGACCGTAAACAAAAGCCGAATCCGGGATAATCTGATAACTCGTACCCCACAGATCACGATAATAAATCGGTATTTTCATCGGGAAACCAGGCGGCATGGTTGTCGCCGATTCCGGGATTTCTGGGTTGGCTTGCCGAATTTCTTCGATTGTCGTATTAAAACGCACGGCAAGTAGCGGCAGCGTATCGCCACTCTGAGCGATATAGTCCACAAGTGTCCCCGGTGGGTAAACTGGGCGTGTTGGGAAAGGTGTAGAGGTCGGCAACACCGGAGTTTCGGTTTGCTGCGCTTCGGGAATTATATAAGTAGGGCGCGGACTGCTGCAAGCGCTCACCATAAGCATAACGGTTAGCGCCGCCCACAGCCAAGCATAAGTTTTACGTCTTGCCAGGGTCATTTTACATCGATTAATTCCAGATGGCTTTGAATATACCACAAGTTAGAAAATGCTATTTACCTTGCCAAATGTGCGAAGCTGTTGCCCCGACTAAGCTAGACTTGACCACCTGATCCCCTTTAACCAACCAGCCCAAATACGGCTGAGAGTCCGCTTTAGCAATCCATCCGCCCAGGTTGAAAGCTAAAGGTCCATCCGCTGGAATCCACTCCCCGTTATACTTTCGCGCAATGTGAGTATGTGTGCCTGTTGAGGCGCCACCCTCACAAGAAGGGTGCCCAATGCGGTCGCCTGTTTCCACCCAAGTGCCCACTGGAACACGACCCTTTGTTGCGATATGCATGTAGAGGATATTCCAACCCGTACGCTCATCCCCATCGCCATCCATATCCACGACCACAGCGCCATTTTGTGAACGGACGACTAAGCCCGGTGATGCCGCTACCACCCAATCATTTGTCGGTCGGCAGCCTGGTGCATCCATCGGCGGCGCAAAGTCTAATGCGGCACGCACCTGCACCGCTCCCCAAGCTGCGTGCGGACCGCTCGTGAAGGACCAAATCACGCCAGGCTCGAAGGGCAACGCAAGATCAGGTTGCACCAGCTGGGGAGTAAACAGCGAAGCATATTGCTGTGCAATCAACCAAGGGTTACCAAACATGGCTTCATAGGTAGCCAGTAAGCTACTATCGGAATAAAGGGACTGATTCCAAGCGTCAAAGTTTTGAGTTTGAGCGAAAAAATACATCCAAGCCACCGTACCGCAATTGAGCTCCGGTGCTAGCCGCAAATGGGTACCATCAGGGAATTTCAATCCCAGCAACGTGCCTTCGCGCCATCCGTAATACCCTGTGCCTAAGGCGCCAGCTGCTAAAATCAGCTGCTTATAGAGGCTATCCTGCCCGCTCTGGACGAAGCCCATCGGATATTCCTCTTGGTTATATGTGACGGGATAGCCATACACCCAGTCAGCTTGATACTCAAGCAAGGCAAGCAGTAAACGTGGATGAATGGAATACTCTTGCGCGACTAATTGCACAATCTCTGCGCCACTCAAATAACCATACCCATAAACGCTTTCATAGTAAGTAGCTAATTTCCCGCCTGCTTGCTGGATGAAACCCGCCAGGTCAAAATCAATCGCAGAAGGTGAATTGATTACCTCTGAATCCGGGAAGAGTCTCAGGTTCTGGCTTACATCCGTGAGCATCGAGGGTATCAACAGCAACTGACCTTCGGCCAAAAAGCCCCTATCGGGTAATAAATCCGGTGAGCTAATGTCATTCATCGAAACACCAAAGCGCAATGCGAGTACATCTAAGCTATCCCCACTTTGGGCGTAATAAAGTATCGGCGCATTTTGGCTGGCAGATACCAGAGCAGCTTGATTCTCGATTGGCTGGGGCTCTGGAGTTTCTCGACCAGCGGTTTCCTGGATTGCAATTGGGTTTTCTTGTAATGGGGTTGCTTCTGTTAGCGCAGGTGAAGTGCTTTCTTCTGGATGGAGTGCCACGGCTGTGGGCACTGCCGGACCTTCTGCAGCCACGCTTTGCGGCGCTTCAATGGGATAAACCAACAAAGCACAAGCCAAAAGTGCCAAGAGCATTGCTGACAGCAGCAAATTGCGTAAGTGCCGGCGGCGCTTAGCCGCCAACTGGCGCGAATGCCGTGCCTTGCGGCTCTTAACGCGCGATCTCGTTGAGATCGGCACGGCCATTAAAGGCTTCAACTGTCTGTCCATCTTTTTTCAAATATCCGTCATATTCAATTCCAGCGCTGGAAGCAACCCAGCCGCTCAACACAAAAGGCACATCGCCGTCCGCAGCGATCCACACACCGTTATAACGCCGCGCCAAGTGCAAATGCGTACCCGTGGTGTAACCGCCTTCGCAAGAAGGATACCCAATAGGGTCATCGCGATGCAAATAGGTTCCAACTTGAATGTCCTCGTTCTTATCCAAATGCAAGTAAAGCAGCGACCAGCCGGTCTGCTCTATGCCATCACCATCCAGATCTTGAACGAGCAGCCCGTCCCCAACCCGCACAACCTGCCCATCAGCAGCGGCAACAACCACACTTTGGCTCTCATAGCAGCCATATTCTTCACCAGCAGGGGCAAAGTCAATCCCCGCCCAAGCCGAACCTGTCCCCCAGCCCGCATGCGGACCACCTGTAAAGTACCAAATCTCCCCCGGCTTGAATGGCAGGACGAGTTCTGGCTGCACCAAGTCATCAGGAACAAGCGGCTCAATGGCAAAAGCAAAGGGGAAACCAAATAAACGCAGGTAGGTGGCATACAGCCCATTTTCCGAAACGGCTTGCTTCCAGTCATCCTTGCCTAGCAACAGCCCCAACATGTATTGCACGCCAGCTGTGCCCCCATTGATGGTTGGGGCAATGCGTAGCACCGTGCCATCGGCAAGAGTCCACACAGCCACTTCCGCTTGGCTCCAAAGTGTGTATCCACGGGTCATTTCGTTGGCTGCCCAACTGAGCTGCTTATAAAGGCCTTTGCGGTCGGAGTCCTGCAATCCTAATGGGTAATCTTCTTTGATATTGGCATTCCCTGTCCCTGTTAGCCATCCGCTGCGGTCTTCGAGCACCACCAGCAATATGCGCGGGTTGACAGAGAAATCCTCAGCGACTTTCTGCACGATTTCCGCGCCTGAAAGTTTTGTTCCATCTTCCAACTCCTCGTGGTAGCCAGCGAGCTTGCCGCCAAACTGAGCCACGATTTCTTGAACGTCGAAGCTGACCGCTGAGGGAGAATTAAAAAGCTCAGCATCGGGGATAATCTTGAAATCCGGAGCTAGTTCATTAGCACTGGCTGGCGGGATGAGCAGCGTTTGCTCCGGTTCAATCAGATTGGGGTCTGTAATTTCGGGGTTGGCTTCCAAAATCTGCGTCACAGAAACCTGATGCAAGAGCGCAATCCTAGCCAGTGAATCCCCAGCCTGGACTATATATTCTGTTTCTTCTGAGCGCAGTGTGGGCAGGGCAGCCGGCTGATTAGGCGTGGGGGTTGAGCCCGTTGGGGCTGGTGTAATCGTCGCTAAAGGTGTCGGGCTTGGCGGGACCGGTGTAGCCGAAGCATCAGCAGGCAAGCCTGCGGTTATGGAGCCTTGGGGCACTTTCCAAGGGTCGTAGTTGGGCATAGGCTGGTAGCAGCCAGCCAAGCTGAGGACAAGCAGGCTTCCGATTAAAAGAAGCCAAAGACTTTGATTCCAAATTGGTATGGGAAGTGCCCGCTTGAGAGTCTCGAGGTGCAGTTTCATCAAGGGTAATGATGCAATTTCTGTGCCACCAACTTAGCGCTCAAAAAATGCAAATTCTTTACAAGACTGGATTAATAAATTGCTGCTGGGCTAAAAGATATTCACGAAGTGCCCAGTTATTCCCCCAAGAAAAGCGCTTTCCAGATTTCAAAGTTGGAAAGGGGTTCTTCTTGCACAAGCGGCGCCGAAGTCGGCGTAGGTGTCGGCTTAGAAGGCGGCAGGATAATGATGGGGACGTCCCCCTCCTTGATCAGTTTAGCATCTTCGCGCGCCCATTGTTCCACAGCTTTTTCAGAGGTAGCGTAAGCGATTTGTGCCTCAAGGTAGACTTTGGTCTGCTCCAGTTCAGCCATCCGTGTGGTCATCGCCTGGGCTTGCTGCTCCAGCTCCAGCGCCCGCACCATGCGGTTGTTGAAGTCCATCATCAGCAGAACGAGCAGAATAATGACTACCACAAGGATCACGCGGCGGTCATTCCAATGAAAATGTTTGAGCTTTTCCCACAACGATTGCATAGCGTTACTCGATGCAAGTATTATACCAGCGGCTCAAAAAACCGCAGTGGCACAAAAAAACGCAGCTAAATGGCTGCGTTTGTGCCGAAGGAGAGATTTGAACTCTCACGGGCGCTATGCCCACTACGCCCTGAACGTAGCGCGTCTGCCTATTCCGCCACTTCGGCTTACAACATTATTTTACCTAAACCTATGCGTTTGTCAATTTTTTTAGGAGTGTGGTTTTGCTTTAAGATAATCCTCTGCTCTCCCAAAACAAAATTCCTTCGGCGCAGGGTTTTCTCGGTTATAATTCCACAACTATGGATCTGAAAGAACTCACTGAGCAAATGCAAGCCCTGGTCGCGGCTAAAGGCTGGGATCAACCGGCTTCCTCCAAGCCACAAACCCCGCGTAACCTCGCCATTTCGCTGGTGCTCGAGGCAAGCGAAGTGCTGGAGCTGTTCCAGTGGCAGGACGAAGCCTCTGACCAAGCTGCCCTGGCAGGCGAGCTTGCCGATACGATGCTCTACCTGCTGCAGCTTGCGAGCGTCTCTGGTATCGACATAGAGCAGGCTGTGCTCTCAAAAATCGCCCAAAACCACCAACGCCAATGGCCAGAGCACCAATCCGGGGAGGCACCATTATGATCGTAGCAGTATACGGCTCCGCTGCCCCAAAGTCTGGAACCCCCCTTTACCAGAGCGCGCTGGAGCTGGGCAGTCTGCTCGCTCAAGCCGGCTATACCGTCATGACGGGCGGTTACTGCGGCACAATGGAGGCTGTCTCTCGCGGAGCCTCGGAAGCCGGAGGCACCACGTTAGGCGTCACTTGTGCTGAGATTGAGCAATACCGTCCTGGCAAGGCTAACCCCTGGGTACAGCAGGAGATTCGCACGGAAACTTTACCGCAGCGCTTAGAAGTACTCACACGCCAGCCAGATGCCATGATCGCACTGCCCGGTGGTATTGGCACGCTGTGTGAGATTAGCCTCGCGCTCAACCTGATGGTCATCTCCCCAGCTCCGCCCAAACCCTTCATCTTAATTGGCACTAGTTGGGAGAAAGTCTTTCACCAGTTTTTTACAGTCAATCATGAGATGATTAACGACTTGGATCGAGCGCGGGTTCAATTTGCCCGCGATCCCCTTGAAGCTGTTACTTATTTGCAAGAATCTTTATCTTAGGAAATTATTATGGATAAAAAGTTACCAACCCGTCAAGAAAATTTCTCTGAATGGTATAACCAGGTGGTTCTGCGTGCCGAGCTAGCCGATTACGCCCCGGTGCGCGGTTGCATGGTCGTACGCCCCTATGGCTGGACTATTTGGGAGAATATCCAAAAGGCGCTCGACGAGCGCTTTAAGGCTACCGGTCATGTGAACGCAGCTTTCCCCTTGCTTATCCCACAATCTTTTATGTATAAGGAAGCCGAGCACGTGGAGGGCTTTTCGCCTGAGTTAGCTGTGGTAACGCATGGCGGCGGTCAGGAGTTGGAGGAACCGCTCGTGGTGCGACCCACCTCTGAGACCATCATCGGCACGATGTATGCCAAATGGATCCAGTCTTATCGCGATTTACCCGTGCTGATCAATCAGTGGGCGAATGTGGTGCGCTGGGAGATGCGCACCAAGCTCTTCCTGCGCACGCTTGAGTTTTATTGGCAAGAAGGGCACACTGCCCATGCCACAGAGCAGGAAGCCATTGAAGAAACCGAGCGCATGTTGGGCATTTACGCCGAGTTTGCACGCAACATGGCTGCCGTACCTGTCATCCCCGGCCAAAAAAGCGAATCGGAGAAGTTTGCTGGCGCGGTTAATACCTATTCCATCGAAGCGATGATGGGCGATACTAAAGCCTTGCAATCTGGCACTTCCCACTTCTTGGGGCAAAACTTCGCCAAAGCCTTCGATATCAAGTTCTTAGATGAAAACAACCAGCTGCAATATTGCTGGACGACTTCCTGGGGGCTCTCCACCCGCTTTATCGGCGCTATCATCATGACACATGGCGATGACCAAGGCTTAATTCTACCGCCTCGTCTTGCCCCGATTCAGGTCGTCATTGTGCCGATTTATCGTTCCGATGAAGAAAAATCCCAGGTGATGGAAGCCGTGCAGAAAGCTGCACAGCAATTAGCAAAATTCAGCGTCAAAATTGACACACGCGAAGAGGTCACCCCAGGATTTAAATTCAACGACTGGGAGCTGAAAGGCGTGCCCGTGCGTATGGAAATTGGGCCAAAAGACGTGCAAAACAGCACCGTAGCCGTCAGCCGTAGGGATATCCCCGGGAAAGCCGGCAAAAGCTTCTTATCTATGGAAAACTTGGAGCAATCCATCGGAGAACTTTTGGATGCAATCCATGAAAATATGCTCGCTCGGGCAACCCAATTTCGTGATAGCCACATCTTCGAAGCCCAGGATTACGATAGCTTCAAACAGATTGTTGCGGATCAGGGCTGGGCAGTTGGCTGGTGGAGCGACGACAGAGAAAACGAAGCGCGCATCAAAGAAGAAACGAAGGCAACACTGCGCATTTATGCCAGTGAACCTGATATGGGCGAAGGCGTGTGCTTCTATAGCGGCAAGAGGACACAGAAACGCGCTTACTTTGCACGTTCCTACTAAGCTTGCCTGCGAGATAATCTCAGCCAGGTAGATACGATGGTAGCAATCGATCTTACCAAGTTAGAGCAGCAAATTGGGTTTCTGCGAGAAAGCTACGCTGAGCCAGAGCGCTTTTCCAAAGCTCTTCACGCATTGTTAGGCTTTTATCAGCGTTATTCTTACCGCCCGCACCGGCGAGCGATGCCCAAGACCTTCCTGCGTTCATACAACCTACCGCAGCAAGTGCTCCCTCAGATCGAAATCGGCTTACGTAAGACAGCTCAAGCGCATCCTGAAGAGACCTTTACCTTGGCACAAACGCTCTGGCAAGATCCTTATTTTGAACCGCGAGCGTTAGCTGCTTACTTGCTCGGTCAGCTGCCGACGCAATACGCCAATAAGCTAAGCGCCTTGTTACGTACCTGGCTTGCACAGCCAATTGACCGTGGTGTGCTCGAGATACTTCTTACCAAGGCAATTGCCCCCCTGCAGCAAGCCAGCCAATGGAAACCGTTCGTCCTCGAGCTGCTAACCAGCCCAGAAGACCATCTGCGTAATTACGGATTAGCTGCTTTGGCACATACGCTCGACCAATTTCCATTAGAAGAACTGCCTGGACTGCTGAATGAAATCAAACCCCTGATTGAAGCCGCAGACGACAAATTTACAGCTAACTTAGCTAAAGTGGTTGAAAACTTAGCCCGGCGCTCTCCGCAAGAGACGGTCTATATCCTCAAGCTCATATTGATCGAGACACCCGGCAGTGCTATTGAACGGAGGATCCGTTCTTATGTGCCGTTCTTTCCGGAGGAGAGTGCACAAAGCCTAGCAGAGGCGATTAAAAAGCACGCCCGGCTACGTGAGCTTGAATCCCAAGCAGCAGCACCTCCCTCAGAGGATGAAACGTCTACTCAAAAGAACTAAGGTTTTAAAACAGACTGCCCGAGCAAGCCCGGGCAGTTTTTATGCTTAATACCAAGATTAAAACAAGTGAAACACCGCAATGATGGGCGCAAAAAGCGATGAAACCAAAGACATCACCGTAATGAGCGTGTTGATTGAGGGACCTGCTGTATCCTTGAATGGGTCACCAACAGTATCACCAACCACAGCAGCTTTATGCGCCTCGGAGCCTGGTCCGCCAAATTTGCCAGATTCAATGTACTTTTTCGCGTTATCCCAAAGCCCGCCGGCGTTTGCCATAAAGAGCGCAAAAATCACGCCAGTAAAGATTGCCCCGCCCAAGAAACCGCCTAGAGCATCCGGACCAAGCACAAAGCCCACCAGTAGCGGCAAGCCAACGGCTAAGAAAGTTGGCAAAACCAACGATGACAGCGCGCCTTGTGCAGCTAAACCTACACAGCGATCGTAATCTGGTGTTTCGGTACCCGCTAAGATGCCCGGTTTTTCGCGGAACTGCCGGCGGATCTCTTCGATCATATCAAAGGCGTTATGAGTTACCGAGAGCATCAGCAGCGCGCTGAAAATTGGCGGAGCTGTGGCACCCAGCAGAACGCCTGCAACCACCAGCGGTTCCCGCAAACTAATTGCAATTGCCATGCCATTAGCCTCCACCACCTCAGCATAAGCCGCGAATAGAGCCAGCACAGTCAATGCTGCCGCGCTAATAGAAAAGCCTTTGGTGATTGCTTTAGCTGTGTTGCCAGCCGAATCGAGTACATCCGCACGGGCAATAACTTCGTGTTCCAGCCCAGCCATTTCAGCGATGCCGCGAGCATTATCCACAATTGGTCCATAAGCATCTGCCGAAACAATCATGCCGCTGATGGCAAGCATTCCCACTGCCGCCACGCCAATCCCATACACGCCTGGCAATCCGCTGGCTTGGGTGACGTTGAAGGAAATTAGCGTAGCAATAACCACGCCCAAAATGGAGGGTAAGATAGAAATTAAGCCATAACTGAAGCCAGTGATAATCGTAATGGCTGAACCAGAAGTTGATTCTTTAGCGGTTTGTTGCACGGGTTTGTGTTGGTCATCGGTAAAATAATCGGAGGTAAACCCGATGAGCACGCCTGCCACAATGCCGACAAATGCTGACCAAAAGATTGCCATATTGACATGCCCCAAGAATACTAAAACAAGCAGCATAGCAATGTAAATGATACAGGTGATTATAGTGCCCCGGTTAAGCGCCGCGCCCGGCTTCCCGCCTTCGCGCACACGCACAAACTGAATACCCAAAAGTGAAGCAAACACACCCAACGTACACAATATAAGCGGGATAACAGTGTATTGATACTGCAGCGTTTCCGCAAAAGAAGCCCCTAAAAGCATCACAGCCACGGTACTGGCAACGTAACTATCAAAAATATCGGCACCCATGCCAGCCACATCACCAACATTGTCGCCTACGTTATCTGCGACCACAGCTGGGTTGCGAGGGTCATCCTCTGGGATACCAATTTCGACCTTGCCGACCAGGTCAGCTGCAATATCAGCGGTTTTAGTATAAATCCCTCCGCCGGCTTTAGCTAACAAAGCCAAAGTTGAAGCACCAAAGCTGAAGCCTAAAACAGCATGTGCTTGTCCAGTCACCAAGAAGATCACGCTCATGCCAATCACAGCTAAGCCAACCATAGCTAAGCCCAGCACCGAGCCGGCATAAAAGGAAATTCTAAAGGCGCTTTCCAAGCTTTGCTCCGCTGCCGTAGCCGTGCGCACATTGGCTTCCACAGCCACGCGCATGCCCATATAACCAGCCACAGCTGAGCAGAGTGCCCCAACCACAAAGGATATTGCCATTTGTATGCCGTTTTTCGGATCAACAACGATGCCTGTCGTACCGATGTTTTCGAAATTAAAGCTAAAAATCAGGGCAATGATGACACCGATAATCACAGCAAGAATAGCCAGGGCTGTATACAAGCGCCGCAGGTATGTATTCGCGCCACTTCTGATCCACGAGGAAACTTCCTGCGCTTTCTCACTTCCTTTATTTTGACGCATCACCCAGAAGTAGAGATATATCGCAACGCCTATCGATATCACCCCGCCAACAATTCCAATGTAAATCCAAGTTGTGTAATTCATAAGATATCAGACTCCTCTGTTCTATAAATTCAGTGAGATGTTTACTACATGCTGGCAGACCGGAACCAGCGATAGTTTTCGGTGCGGAGAGTTTCTGCAGAAGGCATTGGGTAGTAGCGCAGTTTTTCTGCATTCCCGACAAAAAAGCCGTTCTTGACGCAGCGGTAAGGTACCACTGGCGAATGCGTGCGGTCGACCATCTTAGTGGAAACGAATTTCGTCTTCACGTCTGAGAGGCACTGCCTCAAATGGTCGATATTAGAATAAGGCAGGTTTTCAACCAAACCCATTTCAGGGTCATTGGCTAATTCTCCTAATTGCAATTCGACGAAAGTAATCGCTGGTACGGTAATCAGTGAGGTTGGGGTTTTGACGATAAGTTCATAAAAAGATACAGGATCCAGCCGGCTGACCACTAGGGGTGAAACAGGAACAATTTCCTGATAAAGATGCAAGCCCTCCTCTGCTGGCGGCAATTGATCGGAAGATTTCAGCCCAAGCGTTCTGCCATCCTGGGTGGTAAGGTAGAGATCCATCAGCGCATCAATGTCAACATGTTCGAGTACACGGTAGACCGAAACATAGATAGAAGCTTTGGGGGAACCGTCTTCGTGAGGAACACAGCGTTTCAGTGCCTCATCGATCCGAAAATACGGATGCCTAAAGGTTGGGTCAACTTCAAAAAACATTGCCTGCCCGCGGGACTTCTTAGCTGAACCCACAGCATAGTAAGTGCCAAATTCTTCGGGGTCGAGCATTGAGACGATTAACGCTTCAGGGAGTAATGAGAGATAGAAATGCGTGGTCATGCTTTCTCCTTCTTATGATGTAAATTGTGTCTCGCAGATAACCAAGCCAATCTGTTCGCCCTATTGTAACGCTAAACATGGGATTTGAACCAAATAAAAGCTCAATTTAAGCATACAGCCCGAGGTTTTCGGGCTGTGATTAACTTTTTTGAAGGGTCTAAGGAGTCTAATGAGTCATCAAGTACTGAATGACTTGGTCTTTTTCTTCAGGGGTAAAGGTGACACCATGATGATCGGAAAGCAGTTGATTCCATTCTTCATAGGTTTTATCAAAGGAAAGCACCCACTCGAGAGTATGATGCCCATCCAGCTTTTCCTCTAGAAGAGCTTCAATTTCTGCATCACTCATCTGTGTGGCACCCCCCGCTGGATAAGTGCTAGGGGCATCGCTCGCAACGGTTCCAACGGGATAGGTAGAGTCAACGCCATCAATCGGATACGTTCCGGCAGATTCTGTCCCCTGACCGATCGAAACCGCTGGGATGTTAATCGCAGTTGTAGAGGTTTCCGTCTCAGCTCCACAGGCACTCAGCAGCATTGCCACTGCTAAGAGGATTACAAAACTAAGGTTAAATTGTCTTTTCATCGTGCTCGCTTCCTTTCAATTAGGTAGGCTTTTTTAATTGTGCTTTAGTTTGCGTCAATCATACCTCAGTCAGGTTCTCAGAGGTTTTTTATTTGTATATCAGCGGAATTGCTGCCACTTCACTAAAATAATTCGCAGTAATTGATTGAGAGGTTTCCTCTTCTGAGAGATTCATCTTAGCCCAAAAGTTTGGGTGCACTGCTTGTATGCTCTCCGCCATGGCACGCGCTGCCCGCCGCATGGAGAAATGTGCATTGGGGCTGCAGCGCAAGCGTGCTAAATGGAATAACTCGCGCATATTCAGCCGGCAGAGTACCCTCCGGTTGTATGCATTGGGCACCAGATAGGCTGCGACTGCGGGGTTCCAAGCAGCAAATTCCTCATAAGCCGCAGCTGCTAAGTTCATAGCTTGGCGGTAGTGCTGTTCAAAACCTGCTTCATTGATCGCTTTGGGGATAGCATATCCCAAACGGGTGGAGAGGCGCTGGGTAGTTTGCGTCATCATGCGGTGGCGCTTGAGCTCAAAATAGGCGCCCTGGTCAAGGACTAGATCAAAATCATAGGTAGCGTATTCCAGCTCGCGCAAGGGCACATCATAAGGTCCCATTTCTGCAAAGATTTCGTTCACTAGCCTGCTTTTTTCAGCTTCTGTCATGCGCCGCACCTGATCCAAGCAATCAGCATAGCTTTGACTGCCAAAACGGTAAAGCACCGCTGCCAACACTTGTTCTTCGCCCTCCGGTTCCACCTTGAGCAGCCGGCACCAAGCCTCGGAGGAGTTAAATGCTGCGTGGGTTTCTTTAGTGCTTAATTGCTCTCGAAGATACGTTAATGAAGTGATTGGGTTAGCATACTTCACTAGCGTGGGTACTTCCTGCGTCGCTACGGCTTTGACTTCTGCGCCAATCTCACGCACCTCTTGCAGCTCTGAGCTAAGTAGCTTGCGGATGGCATACTCTAACGCCCGCGCGTTAATGGTTACGCCTACATTTGCCAGCGAAGCAGCCGGCAGCAAGAAGCGGCATACATCTATCGCTTGGGTACGCGCACGATTTAGCCAGGTTTTTTCGCTTTCGCCTTCTTGACGAGGGGTGCTTAACTGGCTCCAATTGCGCAATGCCAATAAAGCTTCTGCGTAGGTCTCAAAAAGCTTGGAAACAACTTCCCGATAGCGGCTTTCGTATGGGCTGCTTGCGATTTCGGGCGGCACTACGTAAGCTTCAGGATTCCACTCCTGATAACGTGTCGATTTCTCAGTATAGGAAGCTAAACGGTTGGATTCAATCGTTTCGATTGCTAATCGGGAGACATTTTCGAGCGCTAAGTGTAGAACGGCATGCTCTGCCACACTAGAATGCCCATAACCGACTATCCACTTTTCACTGAACTTGGCTGACTTTTCTGCATCAAGCTCGGCAGCAATCACATCAAAAGGCTCTGGTGAGCGTGAAGTCTTCGCAAAAGTGACGGCTATGGTTTCAGCGCTGAACTGACTGGGGCTGAGAGGGTAGATTCTGCGGGTAGGGTTCATCACTTAGCAGCCTCCTGGCAATTATTTTATCCTGCTCGATCTGGTCAATAAGCTCTTGCGCATTCGCAAACTTAATTTCCTCGCGGATAAAATGCGCAAACTCGACAGTTAATTCTTCATGATAAATATTACCAGTAAAATCCAGTAGCAGCGTTTCGATGTTAGGCTGCCCACTTTCTTCAAAGGTGGGGCGCACACCCACACTAGTCACACCTTGATAGCGTTCGCCATTCCAGCGCACATAAGTAGCATAAACGCCATACTTCGGGAGAATCTTCTGTTCCAGTGCTAACTGGTTAGCTGTTGGGAAGCCAAGCTTTGAGCCAAGGCGTTTACCTTCGATAACTTGGCTGCGCACAAAGTAAAGCCGCCCAAGCAGCTGCGCAGCTTGCTCCACATCGCCTCTCTCAAGCGCGGTACGGATGCGTGCTGATGACACTGGTTCCCCATCCAGGTTGAAAGGCGGGAATACTTCAAGCTGAATGCCCCGCTCGGCACAAATCTGATGAATCACATCCAGGGTTCCACTACGGTTTTTACCCAAGGCAAAGTTTTCTCCTACCACCAAGCCTTCCAGGTTTATGTGGCTGGTCAGCATATCAAAAAATGCCTCTGCTGAAAGGTCGGCAAACGCTTGATTAAATGCAAGTGTGATAACTAAGTCTAACCCGGAATGCTTGAGCAGTTCTTGCTTTTCGCTTTTT
Source organism: Candidatus Mesolinea sp. (assembly GCA_034430095.1). Taxonomy (GTDB): domain Bacteria; phylum Chloroflexota; class Anaerolineae; order Anaerolineales; family Anaerolineaceae; genus Mesolinea. The sequence goes on along the minus strand of DAOUFK010000042.1, from coordinate 46,690 downwards.
GTGGTCAAATAAAACGGACCATCAATTCCTTGAAAAAAGACACGTGGATGGGGCCAAAAGGTGAGCATACCACTTTGAGCCCCTTGTGCCTGAGCTAAGGCTTTGAGGCGAGAGAGTAATGCCTGGTGCCCGAGATGCAGCCCATCAAAGTTACCGATGGTAATCCACAGCGGCTCCGTGAGCATTTCTGGTAAATCTTCGTAAAATCTTGTCAAATCATCCTCTATCAACACTCAAAAAAATAACCCCGCGTGCGCCGAGCCAACTAAGGGTTATTCATTCTTCGAGAGCTAAATTTTACTGGAAAAAGACCTTGCGTGGCTGCCACTCATGCGCCTCGGGGTCATATTCTACCAACGCAACAAGTTCGCCTTCTTCGCTTACAGCTCTGGCAATCGTATCGGTTGGTACGTCTTCAACAGCTGGTACGCGGTGGCCATGTCGAACCTGATCGACCTGGTCTAAAGTCAGCTCAACGGTATACCAATCGCCCAGTGCTTCTGCAGCGGGGATGAGAAAACGGTACCAATCGCCATTGACAAAAGCTTCCTGCAAGCGCCGTAAGGACACCGCATCGCGTAAACTAAAACGCCCATTTTTTGTACGGCGCAAGCCAACCAAGGTAGCACCACAGCCCAATTTTTCGCCTAAGTCATGGATCAAGGAGCGCACATAGGTGCCAGATGAGCATTGAATATCAATAATAGCTTCTGGCGATTCCCAATCGAGCAATTCTATGCTATCTACGCGCACCTTGCGTGGTTCCATCTCAACCTCTTCCCCACGGCGGGCGCGTTCGTAAGCTTTTTCCCCATTGATTTTGATTGCAGAATAAGCCGGCGGAATCTGGTCAAACTCTCCAATGAATGTTTTTAGGGTTTCTTCCAATTCTTCATAGGAGATGTTCACCGGAGAGCTCATAAGCACATGGCCATCCATATCAAAGGTATCCGTGGTTAAACCCAATCGCAATACAGCTTGATAACGCTTTTCAGAGGCTGAGATAAATTCACTCAAGCGCACTGCTGGGCCAACCAAGACAACCAACACGCCTGAAGCCCGCGGATCAAGCGTACCAGTATGCCCAGCCCTGCGAATATGGGTGCCATTGCGCACAATTTGAACAACATCGTGTGAGGTCATTCCCGTAGGTTTATCGATGACTAATACACCAGAGACATTACTCGCCAAATTTGCATTATCTAGCATGAAATCTTCTGACATAGGAACTCACTTTTCGAGAGATTTAATTTACCCTTCGATCTCCTAATAGTTTTTTTGTTTTTGTAAGGACTAAATCAACAACCTTATCTAAACTTCCAATGATATCTGCACCAGCTGCAGCAGCGTGACCCCCGCCTCCAAATTCAAACGCAACCTGCGAGACGTCTATGCCCTCTGCTGAACGCCAACTTACTTTCACTTTGCCATCTGCCTGCTCGATAAATAATACCACGATGAGGAAATTAGCGGCTGAGCTAAGCAAGTTAATCAAATCTGCATCATCATTTTCCGGATAGGCAGCTTTCATTCTATCATCAAGCGTCAGGGTTGTCCAAAGCAATCCATCTTCATAGCGGATATTGATTAGACCTTGCCCCCAATAACGCAACTCAGCAATCGACCGCGAAAGCAGAGTCTTCTGATAGATAGTTGGTAGATCAGCACCTTTTTCCATGAGATCTGCGGCAATGCGCAGAGCGTTCGGGCTCATATTGGTTGTGCGAAAGCCGATGGTATCTCCTAATATGCCGGTAAGTAGGCAGGCAGCCACCTCTTCATCGACTTCAAGCCCCCAAACAGGCAATTTCTCAGCTAAGATCGCAGCTGTTGCCACTGCTTGCGGTTCTACGTAGTTTAATCTGCCAAAGGCTAAATTGGTTTTATGGTGGTCAATAACCAAGTCCGGTGGATTTTGCCCTTGCAAAATCAGACCGGTACGTTCCAGATCACTGCAATCCACCACGATCAGCGTATCAAATGGTGACTCGATCCTTCGCTGGATCAACTCTGACCCTGGCAAAAAGTTGTATTTCTCGGGCAGCCCGTCTTGCAGAACCATTTGGACTTTCTTGCCAGCATGCATTAGGGCTAACCCCATGCCCAGCAGCGAGCCAATTGCATCCCCATCCGGGCGGATGTGTGAGACAACCACCACCGAGTGCGCTTGACTGAGTAAAGCGCTAATCTGCTGATCCATTCGCCTCGCCTTCATCGCTTGGGTTTTCTATGGTCTTCTCTTCCGCCTCGTGTTCTTCTCGCAGCAGCGCTAAAAGCGTGTCTATACGGTCTGCCCGCTCCGGGGTCACGTCCCAAAAGAAGCGCAGCTTTGGCATAATCCGTAAATCAATCTCATTGGCTAATTCGTATTTTAGGAAGCCTGCCGCATGGTTCAAGGCTTCGAGAACCTCTTTTTCGCGCACGCGCCCCTGGGGAGCGGAAACATAGATATTGGCATAATCTAGCTCCCGATCTACTTTGACATCCGTAACGGAGACATCAGTTAACCGCGGATCTTCGATCTTGGTCAACAAGATTACTGAAAGAACCTCTTTAAAGCGGTCATTAATGCGTTTCATTCTTAAAGGTGAGGGCATCTTAACCTCTCATCAATCTTAGATGGCGTTAACCGCCAAATTGTTCCATCACAAAACATTCGATAATATCGCCTATCTTAAAGTCGTTAAAATTCTTGATGGCTATCCCAAACTCCATGCCTGCGCGCACTTCCCGCACGTCGTCTTTTTCACGTTTCAGCGAAGCAACCTCGCCAGTATGAATGACCTGATCGTTTCGGATGACGCGCACAGAAGCATTCCGCCGAATTTCTCCCTCAATAACCCGGCATCCGGCAACCACATTGCTTTTAGAAATCTTGAAAGTGGCTAAGACTTCTGCTTTGCCAATGACTTTCTCGACCATTTCCGGCTCAAGCAAACCCTTAAGCGCTTTTTCTACATCCTCCAACAATCGATAGATTATGTTGTAAATACGGATGGATACGCCTTCATTTTCTGCTAAATGGCGTACATCTTGGTCAGCTTCTACGTTGAAACCTAAGATAATTGCCTCCGAAGCAGCAGCTAACATTACGTCAGATTCCGTGATATTTCCGGTTTCAGCATGCAGCACATTGATGACCATGTCTTTTTCTTTTTTGCCGAGCTCTTCTAAGGAGTTGACAATGGGCTCTAGAGATCCATAAACATCCGCTTTTAGGATCAGGCGAAGCTCTTTAGTTTCGCCGGATTTAAAACGCGCAAACAGTTCTTCAAGTGTGGCACGCTTGGCGCTGCGCTTAGCTTCGCGTTGGGCAATGCGTTCGGCAACAATTTGGCGGGCTTCTTTCTCGTTGGAAACCACTTGGAAGAGATCCCCAGCCTCAGGCAGTTGATCTAAACCCATGATTACAACCGGCGTGGAAGGCGGCGCTTCCTTTATGCGCTTGTTTCGCTGATCGAACATGGCTTTAATCTTGCCCCAGCTCTCACCAGCCACAACGACGTCGCCAACCTTTAATGTTCCATTTTGCACCAAAAGCGTTGCCATTGGACCGGTCGTTTTCTCTAACCTGGCTTCAACCACAGTGCCAATGCACTTTCCCTTGGGGTTTGCTTTGATCAACATACTATCTGCCACCAATAAGATTGTTTCCAGCAGGTCATCCAGACCTTGTTTCGTCTTAGCTGAGACCGGTACGACAAATGTGTCCCCTTCCCATTCATCTGGCTGCAAGCCGATATCGGCTAATTGCCGCTTGACGCGATCGGGGTTGGCATCTGATTTATCAATTTTATTGAGTGCAACGATAATCGGTACTTTTGCCGCTTTGGCGTGGTTAGCCGCTTCTCGGGTTTGTGGTTGCACTCCGTCATCAGCTGCCACCACCAACACAACAATATCCGCACCTTGCGCACCACGAGCGCGCATAGACGTGAATGCAGCGTGACCGGGGGTATCTAAGAAAGTAATCAACCGCCCCTTGTGCGTAACCTGATAGGCGCCGATGTGTTGGGTGATACCACCAGCTTCGCCTTCAGCCACGTTGGTATGCCGGATGGCATCCAACAAAGTGGTCTTCCCATGGTCAACATGCCCAAGGATGGTTATTACCGGAGGTCGATTTACCAACTTTGCCGGATCCTCTTCAAGGATTACGCGGCGCCAAAGAGGCACCTCGCCAGTCTCTTCTTCCTTGACCTCTTCCTCTTGTTGAACCTGAGGTGTATACCCCAATTCGGTGGCAACGACTGCCGCCGTATCAAAATCAATCTGCTGATTAATGCTCGCCATCACGCCGTTAGACATCAAAATCTTGATAACCTGCACAGCGCTGGTATCGAGCTCATTCGCCAGCTCGCGTACGCTCATACTGTATGGGAGTGTTATTGTTTTCTTCCCGTCATTGCTCATATTCCACCTCACTTTTTCTATTCATAATCGGTGGCAACTTCACGTGCAAATCTATGAGCCGAGCCGGGAAGGCGTTACATGGTCATTCTTCCTTAAGTCGTCTTCCTGCCTGAGGTGCACCCTCTTCTGTCGGTGCTTCTTCAGGTAAACCTTCCATGTACGCAGTCAATGCGACCAGATCCTGCTCAGAGATTGAAGTGCGCAAAGCATTAGCAAGTGAGCCTTTCAGCCCTTGCTCCCAGCAACGTTTCGCATCATGTAGATAAGCCCCTCTTCCGGCAAGTTTCCCTGTGGGGTCAACCCGGACACCTTCTTCCGTGCGAACCACACGGATCAGGTTGCGTTTGGGTAAAACTTGCCGGCATCCTACGCAAGTGCGTTGCGGGATGTGCTTTGGTTTGCTTTTGCTTTTTGCTGCCACCTTTTCTCTGCTCTAATGTTTAGCTCTCAACTTACCAATCTTCATCCCAACCGTCATCCTTGCGATGTTTGTATCGCACAAAGGATTCATCTTTGTCGGGGTCGTATTCTACGGTATGTCCCTTTTTCTTCTTGCCTTTGGACTTCTTACCCGTGCGCGGACCAGTGAGCTCTTCATCTTCAGGAGCAACCTTGCGGATCTCTTTACTGCGCAGCAAGGTATCCATGTTGAAGAGTTCCTCAAAACTCTTTTCTTCGCTTTCTTCTGATTCAAGCTCAACAGCCTCTTCAGGCTCTGATTCTGCAACAGTGACTTCTTCTGCTTCAGGCTGCTCGGTTTCTGCTTGTGGCTCAACCTCCACAACAGACTCAGCAACTTCAGATAGGGTTTGCTGTGTTTCCTCAGGAGTTAGCTCTAAAACTTCGGCTGGTGCTTCCTCCGGGAACTTGAAGGTATTGACTAATTCCATAATTTCTTCGAATGTTCTTGGACCAATACCGTTGTAACCAAGAATTTCATCGGGATTTAATTTTGCCGTAAGCATCAAATCCCCTAAAGTTTCTATGCCAGCTTCCTGCAGGATAAAAATCGTATGCTCCCTGAGAGGGACATCCAATATCGAGACATCAAAAGCGCGTGGGTCGATTGTTTCTTTCACCGCTTGGATTCGGGCTTGTTCTACTGCATCTTCTTCCCGGCGGATAGCTTCGCCATGCCGCTGAACGCGGTCAACAAAACGCGCCAAGAAGGAGGTTTCTTCAAGCATTAACGTTCCGCCCTCTTCCTTCTTTTTCAGCAGTTCTTGCACGCGGACAACCGTTTCAGCCTCCTGTTGTGCTAATTCGGCTAAGGAAGGATCTTCGTGCAGCTTAACCAGGGCTTTGCCTGCAGCTTCGCTCACGCTCATGATATCAATCCGCCAGCCGGTTAGCTTGGCAGCTAAGCGTGCGTTTTGCCCTTCTTTGCCAATGGCAAGGCTGAGCTGGTCTTCAGGGACTACGACCGTTGCAGTTTTATTTTCTCCATCAGGATGATTGAGGTAAACCCCTGTCACTCTTGCTGGGCTGACCGCTTTGGAAATAAACACTGCTGGATCGCTGCTCCATTCAATGACATCGATTTTTTCGCCATGCAGTTCGTTGACAATTGCCTGAATGCGTACGCCGCGCTGACCAACACATGCCCCCACCGGATCGATGCCAGATTGCGTAGCAGAGACTGCTACCTTAGCACGCTGACCAGGTTCACGGGCAATCGAACGAATTTCAACGATTCCGTGATAAATTTCCGGCACTTCGTTTTCGAGCAATCGCCGCAAGAAGTTGCGGTGCGTATGTGAAAGCTTAATCTGCAAACCCTTAGGGGAGTTGGTAACCTCATAAAGGTAGGCACGAATGCGCTCGTGAATGCGGAAGCGCTCCCCAGGGATCATGTCCTTGCGTTCCATGATACCTTCCGCTTTGAGGTCCAACCCTATCGTTGCTTGCCGCGAATTTACTGCTTGTACCACGCCGCTGACAATCTCACCAACTTGTTTGCTGAAGTATTCAAACTGCTGATTTCTTTCAGCATCGTGGATCTTTTGCTGGATGGCTTGGCGGGCAGTCTGCGCAGCGATGCGCCCAAAATCTGCAGGGGTCGACTCGACCATTACCAAGTCCCCAATTTGGGCTTCGGGATCAAACTTGCGCGCTTCTTCTAAGGTAACCTCAGTACGTGGGTCTAAGACCGATTCAGCGACTTCTTTTTCAACAAAGACTTGCACATTGCCGCTATCCAAGTCAATGTTGACCTTGACGTTTTGCGCGGCAGAAGCGCCCACCGATTTACGGTATGCGGCAATCATCGCCGATTCCAAGGCGCTCAGGATCACTTCGCGTGGAAGCTGCTTATCTTCTAAAACCTCATTAAAGGCTAAGGCAAACTCGCTTTTCATATTCCTCTTACTTTATTAGTTCTAATACAAAGAAAAGTGGGAAACACCCACTTTTCACATCGAAAAGTATTGCTCTTAAAGCATCTATATAGTATCATAAATCTGAGAAATTGCAAGCAGAAATAGCTAATTTCCCAAACTCGTGTATTTATGAACAAAAATTGCCAATTAACTAGAACTTCCCTATCCGAGACTTATATATTTTAAGGAGTGCTATCATGTATAAAAAATTATCCAAATTATTAATCCTCGTTGCTTTTCCAACCACTTTTTTTTATTCTGATGCTTTTTTCCCTTCCACGAATTTAGAAAATCCTAATGACCATGTGAGTAACATTTCGCAGCAGAGTACTACGGGGCCACTTCCACCACAAGCTGTATATGAAAGAGATCTCCTGAAACAGCCTGATTCATTAGAAAACACACAGAGCGAGGTTGTATTACCAGTACCTGCTTATGAATGGCGTCATGGTTGTGGCCCAACAGCTTTAGGAATGGTAATTGGTTACTATGACACGATAGGTTATAACGATTTAGTTCAAGGCTCTGCATTTGATCAAACGAACGAAGTAAATCAAATGATTGCATCCGGTGGTGATATTGAAAACCCAAATCCTCCAGGCTTTGAGGGGAATTTTGAAGATTATGCCTCACCTGTGGATTCTTTTCCAAACATGATAGCGGATGCCTATATAACAGCTGGAAGAGAACCTCATCCAAATAATAGCATAGCTGATTATATGGATACATCAAAAAGCACTCGTAACAATTATTATGGATGGAGTTGGTCCTCTGATGTTGGTAAAGCGTTTACTGGATATATTTCACAACGAAATCCAACATACTATAAATCATTTTCCGAATATTCTGCCTTCGATGGTTCTCTTACTTGGAGCATTTTAACAAGCGAGATTGATTCAGGGAAACCAATGCTTTTTCTGGTTGATAGTGATGGAAATGGTGGAACTGATCACTTTGTCACTATAGTTGGTTATCGCACAAGTCCAAAACTTCAATATGGATCATGGGATACGTGGTCAACAAGTCAAATTAGGTGGGAGGATTTTAATTATATCAGATCAGGAATTCCATGGGGAATATGGGGCGGTTGGGCTTTTAGTTTATCAGGGGAACCACCTGAACCTGAGGAAAAAATATTATATGTAAAACCAGACGTAATAGGAAGTTGTTCAACCTGGGCACAGGCTTGCGATCTACAAACTGCAATATCCTACGCAGTCGCCGGTGATCAGATTTGGGTAGCGGCTGGAACCTATAAACCTACGACTTCTGCAAATCGTTTTGCAACCTTTCAATTAAAAACGGGGGTCTCTATCTACGGTGGATTTCCAATAAATGGTGGGGATTGGGCTTCACGCGATTGGAACACTAACCTTACAATCTTAAGTGGAGATATCGGGAATGTTGGAAATATTGAGGATAACAGCTATCATGTAGTAACTGGAAGTGGGGTAAACAATACTGCTGTTTTAGATGGATTTACAATTACTAATGGGAAAGCAAATGGAGAATGGCCACATACATTTGGAGGCGGTATCTACAATGAATTAGGAAGTCCAACGTTAAAGAATTTGATTATCGAAGATAATTATGCTGACAATGGGGCTGGAATTTATAATAACGAGAGTAGTCCACTAGTTACTAATACACGAATAAACTTTAATAATGCAAATTCTAGTGGTGGGGGTATGTATAACGCCTATAATAGTTTTCCGGTTTTAGAAAATGTCTCCTTTTCCACAAATGGTGCAGAAAATTCAAGCGGAGGGGGAATGTTTAATTGGTATAGTTTCCCAATATTGGAAAGTGTGACCTTCAGCAACAATTATGCACATGATGGAGGTGCGATTGGAAATGGTTCATATGCAAATCCTACTTTACTAAATGTTACAATCTCTGGCAATAGCGCTTTAGTCTATGGAGGGGGTATATCCAATGATTATTTTGCTAGTCCAGTTCTTACTAATGTCACAATCACAGGAAATTCTTCTCCATTGGGTGCGGGTATTTACAATCCTGAGGGTTGTTATGACTGGGGCTGTTATACAACAACAATCACGATGTCCAATTCGATTCTCTGGGGAAATACCCCTGATCAACTTTATAATGGAGAAAATTGTACGGCTAATATTAGTTATACAGATATACAAGGTGGTTTTGAAGGTGAGGGAAATATCAATTTAGATCCTTTTTTGGGACCTTTAACAGATAACGGCGGCTTAACCTTAACGCACGCTTTATCGGAGGGGAGCCCAGCCATTGATGCCGGAAGCTTAGACAACTATCCATCGCATGATCAGCGCGGATATCTTCGCCCAATCGATGGCAATGGAGACGGCATGGCACGCTGCGATATGGGTGCCTACGAGTACGGGGAATTTTTGCTCTCTAATATTTTCCTTCCTTTAATTCAAAGATAACACTTGATAAGAAACCATTAAGACTACCCTCTATCTGGGTAGTCTTTTTCGTTAGCGCAAAACAAATCCCATCGTCGTCTTCGTGTATAATCAAAGCAGATTTCCCCGGAGGTGAGCATGGCACAAAAAAAACTTTGGTGGCAGCACGGCATCATCTATCAGATTTACCCCCGTTCCTTTCAGGATACCAACGCCGATGGCATCGGCGACCTGCCTGGCATCATCCAGCACCTCGATTACCTGCAAGACTTAGGCGTCGACGGGATCTGGCTCTCGCCCATCAACCCCTCCCCCGACCGTGACTTCGGCTATGACGTCGCCGATTACAACGCCATCGACTCCAAGTTCGGCACGATGCAGGATTTCGATACCCTTCTGGCGGAATCCCATAAGCGCGGTATTCACATCATCCTCGACCTTGTGCTCAACCATACCTCCGACCTGCACCCTTGGTTCCAGGAATCGCTCAAATCCCGTGAGAACCCTTACCACGACTGGTATCTTTGGCATGACCCAGCCCCCGATGGTGACTACCCCAATAACTGGGTGTCCATTTTTGGCGGGCCAGCTTGGGAATACAACCGGGAACTCAATCAATATTATTACCACATGTTCACCCCCCAGCAACCCGACCTCAACTGGCGCAACCCGCAGGTGCGCCAAGAGATGCTGGACGTCTTCCGCTTCTGGCTCGACCGCGGTGTGGACGGTTTCCGCTTAGATGTTTTCAACGAATATTTCAAGGATAAAGACTTCCGCAATAATCCGCGCAAGCCAGGCATTCACCTGCTGCCTTTTGACCGTTATGAGCATATTTACGACACCTCGCAGCCGGAAATGTTCCCGCTCCTGAAAGAAATCCGCGGTATCGTGGATAGCTATTCCGAGCGGTATGTGGTTGGCGAAACCTTCTTAGCAGACGCTGTGCATGCCCGCCTTTACATAGGTCCAGATCTGCTGCACGCCGGCTTTGACTACGGCTATGCGAAATCCCCTTGGGGCGCACGCAGTTTTGGCAATGCGATTGCCTTCTGGGATGCCCTCCATGGCGAGGAAGCTTGGCCGAATTACTTCCTCAACAACCACGATACCCCGCGTTCTTCGGTTCGCTACGTCACTGGCGAGAATGATGCCCGTCTAAAGCTACTGGCAGGCATGCACCTGACCGTCCGTGGCACGCCATACCTCTACTACGGGGAGGAAATCGGTATGCGCGATCCTCGCTACCGTCGCAGCGAGCTGCAGGACCCAGTGGGTAAGCGCTATTGGCCTTTTAATAAGGGGCGGGATGGCTGCCGCTCGCCAATGCAATGGGATGCCAGCCTTAATGCGGGTTTTAGCTCCGTGCAGCCCTGGCTACGCACCAATCCGGATTATCCGCTGCGCAATGTTCAAGCGCAAAGCGAAGATCCACACTCCCTCTATCACTTCTATAAACAGCTAATTCAGCTGCGCCGTGAGAATACAGCGCTCTACGCTGGGACTCTTGATCTTCTCCCGCTAGAAAATGAATCCGTCTTAGTTTATAAGCGCACGGCTGCTGAGCAGCAAGCGCTCATTGCGCTTAATTTCTCTAACCGCGAGCAGAAAGTGTCTATCCCCTTAGCGTCAGTGAATGGCTCTAAAACTGAAAACCAAACGTGGCAGCTGCTTTTTGGTGGCAATGATGCAGTCCAAAGCGTACTGACTGAGAACCATGTGCAGTTGCCTGCTTACGGCTTGGCAATTTTGATCGCCTGATGTAATCAGGGAAAGGCGGAAAGCTGAGTACCTCATCTCTAACCACATGTAATCCTGCGCCTTTTGTGCCCGGGCAAGGGCAGACCCAAACTGGCTTGCCGCTGGAGCGTTTCCTACCGCCACATTTCCCCGGTATGGCGGCAAGTTGGGTTGGGCAGTTCGCTGAACCTGGCAGTTGGATTTTAGATCCATTTTGCGCGGATCCTTTTACCGACCTGGAGTTAGCGCGTTCAGGCTACCGCGTGTTGGTGACAGCCAACAACCCCGTAGCTGCATTCATCTTGGAAGTTCTAGCTTCTGCACCCTCCGTCACCGAGCTTGGAGATGCCTTCCAAACTCTGGCGGACTTGCGCATGAGTGCTGGTGAACGCTTTGAAGATTACATCAAGAGCTTTTACCAGCTTCCTTGCCCCCAATGTAACCAAACAGCCGAAGTTACCGCCTTTATCTGGGAAGAAGACCATAGCGAACCTCAGATCCTTCAGATTACCTGCCCTCACTGCGGTTTTTCGGCTGATTTGCCTGCCACAGCTCAATTACTGCAATCGCTAAAGGCGCTACCGTCCTATGCTCTTCACCGCTCGCGCGCTTTGGAGCTTGCTGCCAGCCCTGATGATCCTTTGCGCTCGGTAATGGATGAGGTGATCCGCTTTTACTCCCCTCGCGCGCTAATCTTGCTACAGGCTTTGCTCAACAAAATAAGTGATCCATCGTTCACAGAGCGTCAACGAACACTCTTGCAAGCACTTTTCCTCACGACAGCCGACCAAATGAATCAGTTATGGGCTTACCCTCTCGGTCGCAACCGACCGCACCAGCTTATCCGACCACCCGCCTATCAAGAAACTAACTTGTGGCATGCTCTGATTCGTTCCCTCAATCTGTGGCAAGCACAGGAGCCAGAAATTGTGCTCAAGCCCTGGCCTGGAATACCTCCACAAAAAGGTGGTATCAGCCTCTTTCGCGGCCGTTTACGTGAGTTAGATCCTCTTCCCGACCCTCACATGTTCAGCTTGGCGATGGCTGCCTTGCCGCGCAGGAATCAGGCTTATTGGCATCTTTCTGGCTTATGGACTAGTTGGTTATGGGGGAAGGAGGCACTTTCGCCTCTACGGCATAGCCTGCTGCGCCAGCGTTATGACTGGACATGGCATACCTACGCCCTCACGAAGGTGCTCTCGCACTTGCCCAAGATGCTCCAACCGGAAAATCCAATTTTATTGCAAATCGGCGAGCTGGACCCACTCTTCATGCTCTCTGGGTTATTGGGTGCACAAGAAGCCGGCTTGCAGATGCAGACTTACGCTCTGGATGGCGAAGAAAGCACGTTGCAAACTGTCTGGAAGCTTTCCTCCGCACCGCCAAAGCCCATCGGGCAAAGCCTGCAGCTTTGCGCTCAACAGGCAGTTCAGGATTTGCTTATGCAAAAAGGAGAACCTGCTACCCATTTAGTGCTACTTACTCAGATTGCCCTTCAGGCACATGCTAAGGGCTTATTGGCTGGCCAACCCCAAGCACAACCAAACCACACGCTAAACGAATTACAAACTGAGCTTGAGCGCGTTTTTTTGGATACATCTTTGCTAACGCGCTACAACGCCGGTGCTACGCTAGAGAGTGGTCTTTACTGGTTAGCTGGTTCACCAAAGCAGTTAACGCCGTTAGCGGAGAAGCTAGAGACAGCCCTGCTCGCGCTTTTAGCTGAGAATCCTCACCCAAGGGATCATGAGGTTTTGCAGAAAGCTTATCTTACCTTCCCTGGGCTGCTTACCCCGCCATCAGAGTTAATCGAAACAGTGCTGAGCGCCTACGCTGATAAAATCGAAAGTGAGATTCCCACTTGGCAGCTGCGCGCCAGAGAAGCATCCAATGCTCGCCAGCGGGATTTAAGAGAAATGGTCACTTTGCTCGAAATTATCGCTAAGCGCTTAAACTACAACATAAAGCGGCAAGGCGAAGTGATCACCTGGTATGATCAGAGCGGGAATCTCATCTATAGCTTTTTCCTACTGCTCACTACCGTTACCACGCCATTGATTTATACGTATAATAGCTTTCCCGGCGAAAAATATATCGTTCTCCCTGCCAGCCGATCCAACTTGCTCACTTATAAACTCAGGCGGGATCCGCATCTGCAGGAACTCTGCGGGGAGAGCTGGCATTTTATTAAGTTCCGCCAAGTGCGCATCCTCGGGGCTGAACCGCTTCTCACGCGGGAATCTTTCCCTGTTAAGATCCTCGAAGATCCCCCTGAATACCAGCGCTCACAACTGCCACTGTTTTAAATTGTCAATTTTCTCAAACGAACTTATTCTTCCTTGTTTTAGTATGGTACCTTACAGGCAGGCTGCGCACTCTCCTGACCATGCAAGGCATTTAACCTTTAGGTCTCAAAGATGATAATCCAATTATCGCAATTGTTTAGCAAACCAGGAAACCAGGAGACCTACGGTCATAACTACTCGCACGGTCAGAGACCGGCGAGAACAAGGTAGACCGGCGAGAACAAGGTTCTGCATTGAGGACACCAGCGAGAAAGATGGATCCTCGAAGATCCCCCTGGATACCAGCGCTCACAAATGCCACTGTTCTATTCAGTGAGCCACCTCAACAACAACTTTTCAATAACATCTATTCAGGAGTACTGGTCTCCGATGTCACGGTCGTCTCTAGTGGTGTAGGCGTCAATGTTGGCGTTGGTGGTGGTGAGGTCGGGGATTCTGTAGGCGTGTCAGTCGGACTCGGCAAAGGTGTGGGGGTCAAGGTGGGGACTTCCGTTGAAGTTGCTGTAGGTGTGAGCGTTGGAGTGGGCGTCTCGGTTGGCGTGGGCGTTGGCACTTCCAGTGTGAGGGTGAAGCGTTTTTCCGCTTGCGTATCCACCGTGCTGCGCATCAGAACGCGCAAGGTTACCACAGGCGCTTCTACTTCGGTCAAATCCCACTCGTAAATCTCCTGGGGTGTATGGGCTGGATCATTATTCCAATCAACTAACACATTCCACTCCGTTGGGTCTTCCCCTTCACCCCAATCGATGCGGAAATCTTGGAAATTCGCTGTGGCATCAATAATCCCAATGATTTTGAATGGATTTTCGCGAATAGTCTGTCCGTTGACCAAATTAAGCTCGATGATGGCATGCGGATCATCCGGCTGGCACTCCCGTTCCGGCAGGATGACAGGCGGGTCCGGAAAACCGTAGTTATCCGCCCATTGCCGTCCTTCTTCGGTCTCCTTAAGCCAACGGATAGCAAATTTATCGGTTACATTGATCACTAATTCCCGCTTAGTCAGTTCCGCACAGGCTGCCGAGGCTTTCAAGCCAGTCCATGTGTCTATCTCGACTTCTTTCCAAAGGTCGTCTTCCTTCGGTGCAGGCAGCTGGTCAGAGGCAAAATACTCCACGCGCGTACTGGGGCACCACTCAGAGGGTTTGGTGCCCGATACTGCACAAATGACTTCATCTTCTATATCTGCAGGCTGCCTGAAAGGTGTTGTTTGCCCGCCATAAATTAAACTGATCCCATCCTGCATCACTCTCGACCAAATCGGCGCTGCACCGCTGACGCCGGTTGTATTGACCATTGGAGAGTAATCTGCATTACCCACCCAAACGCCTACAACCAAGTCGGGTGTATAACCCAAGGTCCAGTTATCGCGATAGTCATTGGTTGTGCCGGTTTTAGCCGCCGCTGCAAAGGGTAGGTCAAGTACGGAGGGATAGCCAAACATAGGCGCACGTGCTTCGGGGTCCGAAAGTATCGAGCTAATCAGAAAAGCATGTGCTTCCCGAATTACTTGGTCGCCGGCTGGTGGGGTGTATTCAAAGACGGTCTGACCGGTATAGTCAACCACTTTGGTAACCGCAACCGGTGCCACCCGCCTGCCTTCATTAGCTATCACGGCGTAAGCGCCAGTCAATTCCAACAGGCTCACTTCGCCGCCACCCAGGGTGAGCGAAAGCCCATAATCTGGGCGCGTCAGGCTGGTAATACCTAAGCGCTTTGCCATAGCAATAAAGCCATCTTCTTGTAAAGTGGCGGGGTTATCGTAGATGCCCACATATTGCAGGGCTTTAACCGCGGGGATGTTGTAAGAGTTGGCTAAGGCACTGCGCACCGTCACCGGTCCATGAAAGCGTCCATCGTAATTTACCGGCACATAAGGCGCGCTTGGGTCTCCTTCTATGCCAGAAGGTGGAAACTCCGAAGGAACATCCCAAATTAGCGTAGCGGGCGTCCAGTCTTTCTCGAAGGCAGCCAAATAGGTGATTGGTTTAATGGCTGAACCAGGCTGGCGGGTTTGCGAAATCGCCATATTTACTTGCCCGCTAATGGCTTCGTTATAGAAATCCGCAGATCCAACCATAGCTAAAATCTCGCCATTTTTAGGGTTGATGGCTACCACAGCGCCGTTGGTAGCATTATTAGCGGTCATCGTGGCTAATTGGTCTTGTACTGCTCTTTGGGCAGCCTCCTGCAAGTTAGGGTCAAGCGTGGTGTAAATCGTGAATCCCGAACGGTAAATCGTCTGAGCATCGAACTGCTGTTCGAGCAGCGATTGGATGTAAACGACCCAATGCGGAAAGCGCATCGTGTTTTGTTTTTGCACGAAAGCATAGGTTTCAATCTGTTCGCGGGCAGCTAATGCATCAGCTGCACTCACACAGACCTTATCCAAGTTTTCCCCAATATAAATGCAGTTCTTCTCCTCGCTGAGTTGGTACATCAAGACTAACACAGCGCGGCTGCGGGTAAGGGTTGCCTCCCGGTTATTGTAAACATCATAGACTGCCGGTGATTGCGGCAAGCCAGCTAAAAATGCAGCCTGCCAGAGGTTGAGATCAGCAGCAGTGGTATTGAAGTAAGTCTCTGCCGCTGCTTCCACACCATAAGCCAAGTTGCCATAGTAAATCTCGTTGAGGTACAGCTCCAGTACTTCTTCTTTGCTATAGCGCCGTGTGATTTCAGCTGCCAAGATGATTTCACGGGCTTTGCGTTCATACGATTGTTCGAAGCGCTCTTCTTCCAGTAGCAGCATACGCGCCAACTGCTGCGTGATAGTTGAAGCGCCGGAGACTATCTCGCCAGACGTATAATTTTGCCATAATGCCCGAGCAACAGCCACGATGTCAAAGCCAGGGTGGTTATAATATTCTTTATCTTCTGTTGCAATTGTCGCCGCAATCATATATGGAGAAATTCTCTCCAGTGGTACATAGGTTCGTTTTCCGGCGTTAGGATCGACCATTTCGTAAAGGATGTTACCATTTCGATCGAGGATACGCGTGGTTTCGAACTGGGAGGTACGCGAACGGAGCTCTGCCACACTGGGCAAGGTCGAAGCAATGCGGAAATATTGCATCCCAACAAAAACAATGGCGATTATGAGGAGAAATAAAATAGCACCTAAAATTGCCTGCCAAGGAAAGCTTTTCTTTTTCTTCGGTGCTTTCCCTTTTGCGGCTGAGGTGTGGTTAGGCTGGGTGGGAATATTTCCGCCCACACCAGCGTGTGCATGGATGGGGTGGTGCGGAACTGAAACAGGCTGCGTATCGCCAGACGCTGCTCTTGCCGGGGTATAGGCTGAGGATGTGAGGCGGGTAGCACCCGCATCAGTTTCGGTAACACGGCGTGGAAGTGGAGTGGGTTCACCAGCCTGGGATTGCACCGATTCCTGTGGAGGAATGGTAGGGATGTTATCCTGCAAGCGGTCAGGCTCATACGTCCAGTCGCCGGCGGGTTTTACCATGCGGGTTTGGCTGGTCGAAGGGGGCTGCTGCTCATTGCGCGCCCAATGCTCAGTAAAAAAGTCGGTGTGAAGGTCAGGTTCAATCGTTTTCGCTGGAACGGCTGGGGTTGGTTCACCACTAAAGCCCGCCACTTCCTTGAACCAGGGTTCTGATGGCGCTGCGGGTGGTTCTGTGGGCTGTTCTCTCGGTTGTTCCCCGCCAGTTGTATTTTCAACATCCTCGCCCAGTTCACGATTCTGCGATTCTGCAGTTGAAGTTTCTTCGCTAAGGCTCTGCTGATCTTCACCACTTTGGTTCTGATCTTCATCAACATTAGAGGAGGTTTGTGCCACTTCCTCAGGGGTTGGTCCAGTGTCCTCATTAGAGTTTACCGGTTCGATGGTACCTTCAGAGTCTTGGAAAGCACCAATTTCGCCGAAATCCCCTTGGCGGTTTTCCTCAGGATAATTATCATTTGGGTTAATATTTTGATCTGTCATCAGCTTTATTTTAGCATAACGTCTATGTTTGATTTAACGACGATTAATGTGCTGAGGTTCCCGGAAGGGCTAAAGAATATTGAAACTAATTTGGTGCTGCCAGTGCTAAAATGAGGCTATGCTTGCTGGCCCCTTTTTCCAATCGGATCCCATTGGGTTGACCTTAGCTGCAGACCAGCGCTTCGGATTGCTCGACCCATATATTGATGCTGTCTGGCAGGCAGATTTAAATCCAAACAAGCCTCTTGCGCTTGAAACCAGCCTATGCTTACAGGCAAAAAAGTTCAGCCTCTTTCCGGTTTTCTTGATCAACCGCCAGCCGATATGGCTAATAAATGATTTTTTCTCCCAGCCGCGCGTAGACGAAATCTTCTCCAATTATGCGCGCTTTACCTGCACGCCTGCGTCTGGTTTTCAGGCACGCTTAGAAGTTTGGGCTCAGACCAGCACCACTCTACTTTGCCGGCTAAGCTTACACAACTTAACTGAATCCAAATCAATGCTTGGAATCCAAGCTGCGGCGGAACTTTTTCCGTTGGAAGGGAGTGCGGGAATGGCGCCAGCTATGCTCCAATATCTGCCCTATTTATCAGGAAAAACTGGTAATCTTTATTTATCCTTGGCAGCATCCGGACAAGCTGCACTTGTCTACAGCCCCTTTTCTGCTTTACAATGCGAAAGTAAAGTTGCTCCGCAGGAAGTGCTAACATTTACTTGGCGCTGGAGTGCCGCACTTGACGAAGAAACCAGTGTAAAACGCGCATTCCAACCCTTCCCTGAAAATTGGGATGCAGCGATTGCTAACCTTAGGCTTTCCCAACGGGCAGAGATCTTGGAAATCAGCACACCCAATGCCGATTGGGATGCTGTTTTTCTAACCTGCCAAAATGCCGCTCAGCAAGCCCTCATCCGCACAGAAGCAGACCCTGAGCAGCTGAATTTTTACCCCAATCGCAGCCCAGATTATAGCTACACGCAGTATTTAACAGCTTCGAAGCGCAATATACCGCTCGAACCCAACATTCCAGCGCTCGCGCTAGCCCAACTCTGCCAAGCATTAATCCCGCTGCACCCATCCGAAGCAGCGGCGGTCTTCCTTGCCCAGCTTCCATTCCTGAACGATCCTCCCATGGTGCCTGGTTTAGGGCGCAAAGTGCTTCCCTTCCCATGCTTAGCCCAATTAGCAGTACGGATTTACGCCCAAACTGGTGATCTTGAATTCTTGACAGAAATCTTTCCTCACATCCAAGAAACTTGCTTGGCTTGGTTCGATCCATCTCTGGACTGCGACCAGGATGGGCTCCCCGAGTGGGCAGTGCTTGCGCAAACCGGCTGGAATGATCATCCTACCTTTAATATTTTCGATCCTGAGCACTTAGCTACACGCATCGCCACCACTGAGAGTTTTGCTTTGGGATACATGTTGGTAAAAGAACTCGATGCGCTGCAAAAAAGCGCTCGGATTGTGGGAGACCAAGTTACTCTTGAGCTCGCGAGCGCACTGCAGGCTAAATTGACTTTCCAGCTTGAGGCAATGCACACACAGTTCCCGGAAGCCAGCTGCTGGGATCGCGATTCCCACCAGCTAACTAGCCAAGCTGTGCTCTTCGAGGGCAGCATTGCTAAGCTAGGGCACCCAAGCTTACATTTGGCACAAGCTGCCCGTATCAACGTCAAGCTGCTGATAGGATTAACGGCTCCAAAGCCTACACAAGTTCATCTCCTGGGTGAAAGTCCCGATGGCAAACTGATTGAAGAAACCATACCAAGCGCAGCGCTCTCCCGCTTAGGAGAATTTCTGTTTTTTACCACGGAGCAGGTTTACCAACAGATCGAACGCATACACTTTCCCGAGCTGAGCGACCAGAGCTGGCTGAGGATTTACGTGGCGGATCTAACGCTCAGGGATATTGGTTGGTATTTGGCTTATACACCTGAAGAAAAGCTAAAACCCACGGAGCTTGCTGAGGGAGCCCAGGACGAATTTAATCCCGATGAAGAGGATCACCCACAATCAATTTTTGCCTCTACACTTTATGGCTTGCCGAATTACGAACAGAAAATTGAGGAAGCTATCAAAACAGGCGCGGTAAATCCAGCGTGGAACAGCCTGGTACTGAGACACTTCTTAGAGGTTGGCGCTAAGCCGGAAGCTGCAGAGCTTTTCACCAGCTTGATGCGCGGAGTAATTCAAGTGCTGCGGCAGGAGCACCACCTATATGAAGCTTATAGCAGCCAGAACGCTCTGCCTTTGGGTAAAAGCAACTACCTCACGGGTTTACTCCCGTTGCAAATTTTTCTCGAACTGGCTGGCATCAAGCTTTTGACACCGGACCGTGTGCAGGTTGCCGGAGAGTACCCCTTCCCTTGGCGGCTCAGCATACGCTACCGCGGTTTAGAAGTGGTACGCGAGAGCAAGAATACCTCCGTCACATTGCCTGACGGTAGTGTGCATCATCACTTCGGCAGCCAACCGAGGATGTTTATCACGAAGTGTGAGAGTATTCCCGGGGAGGAATAAGCTAAAACCGCTTTAATCCACCGTGAGGGTCTTGCTCAGGTTGCGCGGGAAGTCCGGGTCATAGCCACGCCCAATCGACATGTGATAAGCCAGCAGCTGCAATGGCAGCACGGTCAGCAGCGCAGCTATAGGAGCCTCCGCAGCCGGGATAGGGATCAGGTCAGTGGCATTGGCACGTAGGCGGCTGTCTTCTGCACCGATGGTAATCGCGCGCCCGCCACGGCAGGTTACCTCGTTGATGCCACTCACGATGAGCGGCACATCCTCCGGACCCACCGCAAATATCACCGGGAAGCCCTCGGTTACGGCTGAAAGCGGGCCGTGTTTGAACTCAGTGGAAAGCATGCCTTCGCAATGGGCGTAGGTGATCTCCTTGAGCTTCAGCGCCCCTTCCAGCGCCATTGGGAGCGTGGCGCCATAACCTAAGCAATAGAAGTCATTCCAAACGTTAATCTCCTCAGCCAAAGCCCTGACCTGCGGTTCACACATGGCAAGGGTTTCTTCCATCAGGTCTGGCAGACCTTCCAACGCCTGCCCATCTCCTCCGCCCAATAGGTTAGCCAGGTAGAGGAAAGTGATCACCTGATTGGTAAACGTCTTGGTTGCCGGCACGCTGATCTCATAGCCGCAAGTGAGCGGCAACCAGGCAGAGGTTTGCTTAGTCAGCGTGGAGCCGATTACGTTAGCCATGCTAAAGCAAGTCATCCCAGCAGCTTGTGCGCGCTCGAGCGCGTTGAGCACATCCTTCGTCTCGCCAGATTGGCTGACGAAAATGCCTACATCCTGCTTATTGACCGCAGGAGCATATTGCGCGATGAATTGTGGCGCTAAAACAGGGATCACGGCGCGTTTTGCCAGCCAGCCAAAGTAGACAGAGCCAGCCAAGCAGGCATGGTAGCTCGTGCCGCAGCCGATGAAATACACATTACGCGCAGCTTCTATGGCTTGCAGGATACGGGGCACATCGGGGTGATGCGCCAGTAAGTGCAACAGCTCGCGTGCCACCTGGGGCTGTTCGTGGATTTCCTTGAGCATAAAGTGGGCATAGCCGCCTTTTTGCACCGCGGCCATTTCCTCAATAATCAGCTCGGGCTCGCGCTCGATTCGGCTGCCGTCACTCACCGCGTGCAGTTCGATGCCATCCCAGCTCAGGGTAACCACATCCCCATCATTGAGGCGCACAATCTTGCGCGTCAGTGGCAGGATCGAGGGCAAATCCGAGGAGACGCAGGTAAAGCCGTCGCCAATTCCCACCACTAAGCCGGAACCCTTCTTGATGGCGTAGAGTTTGTCATCATAGATGCTGCCAATCACAAAAGCATAATCGCCCTGCAAGTCCTGATAAGCTAAGCGAATGGCGGTGACCATATCCTTGCCTTGGTTCACATAGCGCTCAACGGTGTGCACGCAGGATTCGCCGTCGTTCTGCGAGCGCACCGTCATGCCTTCCGCCATAAAGACTTGGCGCAGCTCCACGTTATTGACCACGTTGCCATTGTGCGCTCCGACCATATCGCCATCGGAATCTAAGTGCGGCTGTGCGTTTTCCTTGGAGGGTGCGCCGAAAGTAGCCCAGCGCAGCTGCGCGATGCCGCGCTGACCGCGCATCTCGGCAAAACTGTAGCTCTCTGCCACCTCATCCACACGGCCCTTATCTTTACGCAGGTCAATCTGGCTACCGCTGAGCGTGGCGGCACCCACCGAATCATAGCCGCGGTAGGTCAGGCGCTTGGCTGCCTCGATCAGGATGTGTCCTAAGGGCTGCTCGTCTTTAGTTACAATTCCGAAAATTCCACACATAAATTCCTCTGTCGATTCAAACTGTCGCTCACGCAACCTATGGAATTATAGCGGAATATTTTCCAGAGCGCCTGCTTTGTGCGTCTTCGAAGTGGATAAGGTAAAATGGAAACCTGAAAAATAATTTAGCGTAATGGAAGCCAGCCCAACATGAAACCACCCAAAGAGCAAATTCGCTTGCAACTCCTGCCACTCGAGCGTTATGTTGGCGTGGATGAAAAAGACCCGATTAAGTTTTACCGCCTGCCCGTCATCGGGCGCATGTATCAGCGGCGCATCGAGCTTTGCTTAGAGCAGCTTATGGGTGGGCAATCCGTGCTCGAAGTCGGCTTCGGCTCGGGCGTCAGCTTCCTCAACCTCAGCC
Source organism: Candidatus Mesolinea sp. (assembly GCA_034430095.1). Lineage (GTDB taxonomy): Bacteria > Chloroflexota > Anaerolineae > Anaerolineales > Anaerolineaceae > Mesolinea. The sequence continues at coordinate 24,826 of DAOUFK010000042.1, read as the reverse complement.
AACTTTATCAAGAAATCCACGGCCTGGACCTAACCGCGGACGCCCACAAGGTAGGGGAGATGTTTGCCAGCCTCGGCATCCAAACCGACCTGCGCAATAGCAGCGTCTTGGAGATGTCTTACCCCGATCAGAGCTTTGATGCGGTGCTGCTTATCAGCATCCTGGAGCACCTACAGCCTGAGGAGCAGCTCCTAGCTTTCCGGGAGATTTGGCGGGTGCTCAAGCCCCGCGGGCAGGTGGTTTACGGCGTGCCGGTGGAAAAGCCCTTCATGGTGTTCATGTTCCGCTTGCTGGGCACCGATATCCGTCAGCATCACTTCTCCACCGAGTCAGACGTACGCATGGCAGCGCAAGAGGTTTTCGGCCCGGGGAACATCACTCCTATGTGCGGTCCGCTCGGGCTTTTTGGGAAGGTCTACGAAGTAGGGGATTATCGGAAGGCGGAATTAAACTCGCAGAGAATCCTTAATGGAATGAACTCGAGACCCAATAAATAAAACCCCTAGGAGGCTAATAGTTCCCGCAGGATATCGCCTCTTTTCCATAATGATCCTTGACCCTGCCCAAGATCATCATAAGAAATACAACTTTTCTTCCCATCAAATTCGTGTGGAAGCCAGGGGAAAAGCGCCTTCCTATAAGACTCCGGCAATAAATCGTGAATTCTCTCCGGTTTCAATTTTCGAAAGTAATCTGTGAGGATTTCTCCCAACGAATGTTGCTTCCACCAGGTATATAGCCGGGTACCGTTAGGTAAAGTCTCATCCATTTTCAGATCATAATTTTGGATGGTATCCTGTGCATCCAACACCCCATAGAGTGCGGAAATGATGAGCACTTTTTTATCCCGAGCCCGGGAAAAAGCTCGGCAAAGTTGCTACGCTGGTATATGATGCCAGAATAACGCAAATAAGCAGGCATATATTGAAGTTTGGTTGCAGAGATACTTCCGCCTAAATCCGGACCAGCCGGCTGGTGTTTGATTTGTGCCAGCTCCAATCGCATGGTAAATAGCCGCTGAAATGTGGCTTTGGATAAATACCCTTCGAGTTGCGAGGGCGAATATTTAGGTGATCCACCATCTCTCTTTTTAGCACTGCAGGCAATTAAAATCAGCTCCATAGATGACCTTCAATTATCCCTACCCTTGGGCAAATGTCATGCATCCGGCAATTGGAGCAATCAGGATTGGAAGGACGGCAGAATTCTCTCCCGATATACCATAAAGCCGCGTCAACTTTGGCAGGATAGGACGGGTTGAGCATGCGAGCAGCCTGGATAGCATCACTCTGGTCAATGCGCGGAGCTACCCCCAGGCGGTAAAGAACAAGTGTAGTGTGAACATCGGGTTTGATGTCCATCTGGGTGTGATCCAGGTCTGAAAAAGTAAAGCCATAAGCGCTCTCAATCAAAATTAATGCCAAGTTAGCGATCCCACGGCCAACACCATACACTGAAAGGAAAGTCTCACGCACTTCCGCTGCGTTACGATGCCTCCAAATGGCTTCCGCATCACCCGAAAATTGTTCTACAACAACGCGAGTAATATCCTGAAATGTAATCGGCGCAGCGTTTGTATAGCGAGGCTTTTTGGGCAACGCCTCGAAGAGTTGACTGATTTCCTCAAAGGAAAGTTGATAGAAGCGCTTTGGATCAAAGTGCCCCACCCTTTGTTGGATCCAATAAGGGATTGTCCAGATGATATCCGCTTTTGTTCCCCGATCGAGGCAGACCGCCGCACAAAATGCAAAGGGGGTTTGTTTGATAAGTGCTCTAGCTTTAGGTTCAGGTGTCGGGAAAAGATAAGAGCTATCTACCTGGTCATGCAATTCAAGCAGACGCGAAGCAATCTCTGGTAAATGTTTTTCAGTAGACATTTTTCCTCCAAAGCAAATTATTTATACCAGTATACAAGATATATAAGCAGATCTAAAAGTCAATGTTCTTTGATCCAGATAAACCGCCCGTTGGTGAAAGTCATCACATATAAACTCCGCTATAATTTAGTTATGGGGGAGACAAACGAGCTGACCGAGAGGAGATCGAGAAGTGATGCGTGAAAAAAGGAGATCAACAATGGACACTGTGACGATGGTGATGGTCGGGCTGGCAGTTGCATTGCTCATTTATGCGCTTATCCGCGGAGGCGGGCTAGCCAATGATGGGGTCAAATTAGCTGGTAAAACCTTATTGAACGCACTACCGCTCTTGCTTGCCGGATTTCTGATTGGCGGATTGGTGCAAGGGTTGCTGCCGCCAGAGCTTATCCAAGCCTGGCTAGGGAAGGAAGCTGGGGTCAAGGGCGTCTTGATTGGGTGCTTAGCTGGCGGGCTGATCCCTGGCTCGCCTTATGTGATCTTCCCGGTTGTTGGCGGACTGTATAAAGCCGGCGCAGGCGTTGGTGCAGTCGTGGGGTTCGTTTCGGCTTGGTCGCTCTGGTCAGTCTCTCGCTTCCCGCTGGAAATCGCGCTTATAGATACCAAGGTAGCTGTGCTGCTCTACGCAATTACCTTTGTGGTGCCGCCTGTGGCTGGCTTGCTCGCAAACGGACTGGCGAGGTTTATTAAGTAAATTACGCGTTCACCCAGATTGTTGTTGAGAGAACTGTTGAATATCTTTATCGTTTGTTTTTGGCTCAATATTAAAAACAAAAAGTTTCGCGTTTGAACCATTAATTATTGAACGGAGACAAACGCAAACGAGTGTCTCCCTGGTCATCATTCCTTCTTAGGTAGAACTTTACTCGACCGCGGGATCTAGAAATCCACTACGACTACTTAAGGGTTCATTTGATCACAAAGTAGATCAGACTGCCCAAGGCGCTAGTTTCAATCGCTTTATAAAACTAGGCCTGTTAGGTTAATCTTTTGCAGATTCGCTTATATATGAGCTTGATGAGCAAGCCACAGTCTAATTACGTAAAGTGTTGTTTTCCTTATGTGCAGCCAAGAAGAAACCATTAATAACGAATAAATAAGCTACGATGCGGATGATGATGAGCAGAAGGTTGAGTGTATCGGTCAAGTTAAATAATAAGGCTAAATGAGATAGTCCGAAAAGCCCAAAGGCAATCGCTACATAAAGAACCACTTTGCTCTTTATTCGCTGCCAACTGACAAAGCCAAAAATGAAGATAACAATACTAAAGACGAAATTAATAAAAGTAATGGTGTTCCAAGTGAAATGCATCGTAATCTCCTTTTGATGGTTGAAAATAAGGCTTTATAGATTGAATTATGCACTAGGTAAGCTGATCCGCTCCCCTAAGCCACAAAAAAATATTTTGCCAGTTTCTATTTTGAGCTTCGTAACCACACATTCGGACTATCATAATACTTTTTCTCATATAATTATAACTACATTCAATGAATAAAACAATCATGAATTATTGTGCGGGTATGCGGGGATTGTGCAAGGATTTGCAGCAACTTTGATATTAACAATGAATTTCGAGAAAATAAGCGCGTAGGTTTTTAGAATAACGACTATATCCATCTGTACAAGCTCCTTTTCCCGTCTTAATTGACAACAGGTTTTAAGTCTCCAAAGCATAATAATTCAATTATTAATGGATTCAAAATACCTCATTCCAATCTTGATTGAATTTGATCTCAAACGGTTTTCTTGGCACCTAACAATATCCAACAAATGGTAAACTTTACTTCTGAGAAAAAAATGATAACCGCAAAACTTCAAGCAACCGCACTGGCACACCCGAATATTGCCTTCATCAAGTACTGGGGCAACCGCGATGACCAGCTTCGTCTTCCGATGACTGGCTCGCTCTCTATGGCGCTAGCCGGGCTGGAGACGGTTACACGCGTCAGCTTCGATCCAGATTTAGCAGCAGACCGTTTCATTCTGAACAGGATGGAACAGTTTGGCGCAGCGCTCAATCGTGTGGTGTCCTTTTTGGATCATGTGCGGCGGTTGGCGGTTCTGAACCGCTTTGCGCAGGTGGAAAGCACCAGTAATTACCCTTCTGGAGCTGGCATTGCCTCATCTGCAGCGGCGTTTGCTGCCTTGGCATTGGCTGCAAGCCAGGCTGCTGGCTTAGAGCTGAGCGAAATAGAGCTTTCACGCTTGGCACGGCTTGGTTCAGGATCAGCCTGCCGCTCGGTGCCGGGCGGGTTCGCCGAGTGGCTGCCGGGCAGCGGCGATGCGGATTCCTACGCCATTCAGATTGCTCCGCCGGAGCATTGGGACCTAGTAGACTTGATTGTGGTGGTGGACCGCGGCGAGAAGGCGGTCGGTTCGAGCGCTGGGCATAAGCTTGCCAGTACCTCACCGTTGCAAACGCTGCGCGTAGCGGAGGTGCCTGAGCGATTAGAACATTGCCGCACAGCCATCTTGACGCGGGATTTTGAGCGTTTAGCGGAGATGGTCGAGCTGGATTCGGAGTGGATGCACGCCGTGATGCGCACGAGCACCCCACCGCTTTACTATTGGACACCCGTTACAGAAGTTGTTATCTGGAATGTGCGCGCCTGGCGGGCACAGGGGCATGCAGTCTGCGCGACGGTCGATGCCGGCCCGAATGTGCATGTGATTGCGCTGGCGCAAGAAGCAGATTGGACGGAAGCACAGCTGCGCGCTTTGCCGGGCATATTGGAGGTGCTCAAAGCAAAGCCTGGCGGCGGGGCGAGGATTGTTCGCACAAAAAATGATTAGGTAGTTACAATAAAATTAGTAAAATTATGAAAGAAAGATTTGCCAATTTGTGGGAAAACCATAATCATGAATAGAAAAATCTTTTCCAGTTGATATCTTATTTTCGAGACTAACAATGAATCTCTTCCAGGTTTTTGGTTCTGATAATCGTTTTGTTACAAGGAGCTGTGCAAATAATTGATAGTTTGCCTTTGAATTCCATTTGGAAGCTCGCGCTATTATTGGCCTCAATGTATATTCTCTTCGAAACAAATAGCCGTAATGTGCACAAATGTTCCTCAGAACTGAAAGCACGTGCATCCATTGTCCCAAAAGATGTTCATTTAAATCAAAAGAATTTTTTGCAATAATTATTTTATTGCTTTCTGCTAAATTATTATAATATTTTGATATAGTATTGAATGATAAATACTCGACAATCACCCAGATTGGAAATTTTCCCCCGTATTTTTCAAAATGGTGTTTAACAACAGGATCCTTGGGGTTTCGCTGTATTTCTTTGGAAAAAGTACCCATTATTTCTCCTTGTCTCTGAATGCTCTTATAAATCTTTTCATTGTAAAAAACATCTGGTCCATATGTTAGGCCTAAGAAATATGCAATTTGAGTACGAATCTTAATTTCAATCGGTTCAAGTAACAATAAGAGCTCAGAACGGAACCATTTATCATTTTCGTAAATATTAACAATCTGCGAAAATGTAGTTCCTTTTGTAAAATGGTCTGGTAAATCCATTAATTTATGAAAATATATATTCAAACGGTAATAATTATTGCTTTCTAGGAATTTAGATGCTAAATCAAAATTATCAATGATTATTCCTCTCTCTTGTAGTAATTCAATTTGTTCCGAAATTGTCTTAGCCGATTTCAATTCCATAAATCTACCTTATAAAAAATAATGACCCACCTCGGTGCGCATAATGTATTCTCTTTCGAGTCCACAATAGAGGCGTGGTGGGTACTGTTGACTTTAGTATACATCTTTAGTTTAAAGAAGTCAAGATTAATTTATTCCATTATCATATAACCCAGAATGATTTCTAAGTTGATTTTATCATTTTATCTCCACCCGCAGCGGATAATGGTCCGATGGGTAGAAGCTAGCCTGTGTAATGGTATCTACCGAGGCAGAAAGCACATGCAAGCTCGGGCTCGCGGGTTGCCAAAACCATGGAAGGTTGCCTTATCCCGAGCCCCTGGGTTAATGTTGTATCATGCGGCTTATTTCATGCCGACGAATTGACGATAGTAATCGATAATGTCGGTCAGGTTCTTTGGCAGCAGGGCGTAAAACGCAGTGGCATCCACGACATCCTGCAGCGGGACGTGTTCGCGAATGGTGTGCGCGTCAATTTCGTTCCCGGGACCAAAACCAATCGCAGGAATATTGGCTTTGCCTGCCCAATATGTCCCATTGGTGGAAAAATCCCAGGTGCCGGTTGGACGATTGACACCCCAAATGTCCTTAATTGTGCGCTGCCCTGCCTGCACAAAGGGATGCGACTCTTCCACAAACCAAGCTGGGAAAAACTTATCCAGCGGGAAGGTGAAGCCGGTGTAGGAAGGCGTGTCGTAGTACAGCTCCTCGACGGTGATTTCCTCTCGCATGTAATCAGCAATCAAACCCCGGACGATATTGAGCGCTTGCTCCCGGGATTCACTGAGGGTGATGCGGTGGTCGATGAAAATCGTAAACAGGTTGGGGACGGCATTTATAGAATTCGTGCGAGCAAACGCATCTGTGACCGTTATGGAGGCGTGACCGAGCACCGGGTGGCTGAACATGCCAAAACGCATGCGCCGGTCCAGTTCTTGAATTTCGGAGATGAGCGCGTGCATTTTATAAACCGCGTTATCACCCAGGTAGTGCGTGGCAGCGTGCGCGGAGCGCCCGGTGGCGACGATTTTCAGCTCTATGCGGCCTTTGTGTCCGCGGTAAACGTTCATCTTGGTTGGCTCGCCGATAACGACGAAATCAGGCCGGATGCCCGGATCTACTTCTACGAACGCGTTGGGCGCGATGCCGTCGCACCATTCTTCCATGTTGCCGAAGTAAAACGCAGTATAGCCATCCAGGAGCCCGAGGTCCCGGGCGATTGCCAGACCGTAAATCATCCCCGGGGTGCTGCCCTTCTCATCGCAGGCGCCACGGGCATAGAAGTTGCCGTTTTCGACCTTGCCGACAAATGGATCCCAGTCCCAGTCGCTGATATCGCCGATGCCGACTGTATCGATGTGCGAGTCATAGAGCAAAACCCGCGGACCATTCCCGATGCGGCCGAAGGTGTTGCCCATCTTATCGAAGCGTACTTCTTCATAACCGAGTTTGTTCATCTCGGCCTGGATGCGTTCGCCGACAGGTCCAATCAGCGAGTCTGTCGAAGGAATGGCGCATATATCGCGTAGGAATTGGATGATATCGCTTTTATTTTCTTCTACTTTGGTTTTGATTTCCTGAACAAGATCCATGAGTGAAGCAGCTCCTCAAAGTATTTGGGCGCCGGGCACATCACGCAAAAGTACTGGTTTTGTTACCCGCTTGATTGGCAATCCAGCCCAGCCCGAAGGCTGTCGGCTATAGGCACTATGATAACATACATCGCCTGCCAGACAGCCAAACAAGTGTAGCCCGATGCGAAAAACCCCGTGGAATGCGGCGGGTGCACCAGGAGCTTTTTACTGTGCGCACAAACCCGCTGTCTCAAAAAAAAGGCGGGTTTTCACCTGCCCAAAAAGAATTACTGCCTGAAAAATCAGGACATAGTCAGCGCCAGGACTGCTTTTTGCGCGTGCAGGCGGTTTTCAGCTTCGTCATAGACGACCGAGTGTGGTCCGTCGATAACTTCATCGGTAACTTCAATGTTGCGGTCGGCAGGCAAGGGGTGCATATAGATGGCATCTTCCTTAGCGAGCTGCATGCGGCGCTGATCCATAATCCAATTTTTGTGGGAATCCTGGATGCGCTTGCCCTCTATCGGGTCAGATGTGGTCAGCAGTGGACCCCAGGACTTGGCATAGACGATATCCGCGCCTGTGATGCCTTCGTCCATGTCGTGCACGATCTCGAAGGAGGTGCCAGCTTTCTTGGCTTCGTCGCGGGCTTGCTGCTCAATCTCTGGCATCAGCCGGAATTCCTCGGGGTAAGCGAGCACCACGTCCATGCCAAAGCGCGGCATCTGCAAGATGAGTGACTGTGGCACGGAAATGGGCTTGAGGTAGGACGAAGCATACGCCCAAGAGACCACAATGCGCTTTTTACGCAGGTCGCGTCCCTTTTTCTCCATGATGGTCATCAGGTCTGCCAAGCATTGGAACGGATGGTAAATCTCACATTGCATGTTAAAAACGGGCGCACGGGAATACTTTGCCACTTCATTCAAATAGGCATTGCCCACACCCCAGTCGCAATGGCGGATGGCAATGCCATCGAAGTAACGCCCAAAAATTTCCCCAATCTCTTTAGAGGTATCGCCATGCTTAATTTGGGTGGTTTCGCTCTCGATGAAGGCAGCATGTCCGCCTAGCTGCGCCATGCCGGCTTCGAAGGAACCGCGCGTGCGCGTGCTGCTGAAGAAAAACAACATAGCAAGAGTCTTATCGCGCAGGTAAGCATGCGGTTCATTGAGGGCACGCTTGCGCTTGAGGTCCCAAGCCACATCCAAAACAGTTTCGACCTCTTCCTTGCTGAAATCCAGGTCACCAATCAAATCCCGGCCACGTAAATTTGTTTGCATTTAATCTCTCCTATATTAGCCTTATTTTCTTATTCACAACCTGTGATAGGTTTTTACCTGCAACTTGCCCAAACATCAAGAGCATTTCCTACTCCCTAAAGTTACTACAATGTTGGGGTCGAAATTGGTATCCCGCTGCTCTCAAGTTGAAAGAATTTCTCCGGGTAGCAGCGCATAAAACTCTCCTGCTTTTACCACTTCCTCAAGGGGTACATGTTCATTGACCGAGTGAGCAAAAACTTCATCGCCAGGTCCAAATCCAATTGAGGGGATTCCTGCTTTGCCAGCCCAATAGATGCCATTCGTGGAAAAATTCCACTTACCAGCAGGAGCTGCCGATAATCCGATGAGCTGACGGACTTGTTGACCAGCTTTGATGAGAAGATGGCTTTCATCCAGAGCCCAAGCAGGAAAATACTTCTCCACTGGGAAAACAAAACCCGTATAGGAGGGTTCTGCATACTTAAGAATTTCAACTTTAATTCGCTCGCGTAGTTCCCCTGGAATTAGGTTAGCTACCTGCGCGAGCGCAGCTTCCTTCGTCTCCCCAAATGTCATGCGGCGGTCGATAAAGAGCGTAGCCTCATCAGGAACAGCGTTAATACTCGGCGTTTTGACGTGCATGTCTGTGGCTGTGATCTTGCCATGACCTAAAAAGGGATCATCGCCGAGCTGCGGCTCGAGGTCTTTCACCCCGGCTATCACTGGAAGAAGCAAGTAAATCGCATTGATGCCTAATTCGTTGGAAGCAGCATGAGCAGATTTCCCCTTTGCTATCACCTGAAGCTCCACCCTGCCTTTATGCCCCCGGTACACCTGCATGCGTGTTGGCTCGCCGATAACGACAAAATCTGGTCGAACCCTAGGATCAACTTCGACAAAAGTATTGGGGGCAATACCATCACACCATTCTTCCATATTGCCAAAATACCAAGCAGTCCAACCCTCCAAAAGGCCAAAATTATGGGCAGCTGCTAAACCATAAATCATCCCTGGAGTGGAACCCTTCTCATCACATGCCCCGCGCGCATAGAGGCAGCCATTCTCCACTTTCCCCTCAAACGGATCCCATTGCCATTGCTGTGGATCCCCAATGCCGACAGTGTCGATATGAGAATCGTAGACTAATACCTTAGATCCATTGCCAATCCGCCCAAGAATGTTACCCATCTTATCGAAGCGCACCTCCGCAAACCCTAATTTTTGCATTTCCGCACCGATGCGCTTGCCTACAGCTTCAATCTGAGAATCCATACTAGGGATTGCACAAATTTCCCGCATAAAATTAATAATCTCTTCGCGGTGAAACTCAATAAATTGGTGAACTTGTGTAGCCTTTTCTTGCGTATTCATCCCAATCCTTCGAAAGTAAGTTTATATTTTTGCTCTAATAAAGGTTATAATCAAATTAGCTTTTAATGTTCCTTTACTAAAAGAAAAGAGGTGGCATGACTATTCTATCATCTATCAGTGAATCTAAAACAATTCCATTTAAAAAGGAAAACCTGAACTGGGGTGTGCTAGGCACCGCGCGCATTGCCGCTAAGGCAGTAATTCCAGCGCTGAAAGCGAGCCGGCACAACCTAGTAACCGCCGTCGCCAGCCGAGACCTGATGCGTGCGCAGCAGTTTGCCCAAGCTAATGCCATTCCGAAAGCTTACGGCAGCTATGATGAGCTGCTCCAGGATGCGAATATTGACGCGGTATACATCCCGCTGCCCAATAGCGAACACACACCCTGGGCGATCAAAGCCATGGAAGCTGGCAAGCACGTCTTAGTGGAAAAACCTTTCGCGGTAAATGCTGACGAAGCACAGCTGATGGTGGCAACTTCACTCGAGCACTCCGTTCTGCTGATGGAAGCTTTCATGTACCGCTACCATTCCCGCTTCGAAGAAATTATGGAAATCGTCCAGGGTGGCAGGTTAGGCCAGTTGCGCTTTATCCAATCCACGTTTAGCTTCCCGCTTACCAACCCCAACGATTACCGCCTTTCTGCGGATCTGGGTGGCGGTGCGCTCTACGACCTGGGCTGCTACTGTGTTAACTTCCAGCGGCTGCTGGTTGGGCACGAACCCCGTCAGGTGCAGGCGTTGAGCTACATGGGCAGCACCAACGTGGACTTGCAGATGTCTGGCACACTCGATTTTGGCGAGCAACTTTTTACCCACTTTGATGTCGCCTTTAACGCTGCCCCCCAGCAATACACGCGCATTATCGGTACGGAAGGCGTATTGAGCTTCGAAAAATCATTCAACCCTGGTAAAGAGGCTTCGGAAGCCTACCTGCTTAAGGGCAGTGAAACCAAGCGATTTAAGTTCAAACGCGAAGATGCTTACCAAAAGATGGTCGAGCACTTTTACAATGTGGTCGCAAGCAAAGAAGCCCCACGATTCCCGCTCTCGGATGCAGTCAATAACTTGGTGGTCATGGATGCACTTTTCCAATCAGCAGCCAGTGATGGCAACATTGTTAAATTAATAGCAGCAGATTAGTCTGACGGAGGCATGTGTGACTGAGCAACCAACCAAACCAAAACACAACCATGATAGTTTTGGAAAAATATTCGGGCGTCTCTATCTGCCAACGATCATTCTCATTGCGCTCGTGGTGATCATTGCAATCGGCGTCGGAAATGATGTCAGTGGGACCCAGAGTGAGACAAAGCTGGATAAAATCTTTACGTACATTGTAGATTATGCCGCTCTGTTCTGCGAGCTGGCTGCGGTTTTTGTGATCTTAGTCGGCACGCTTAAAACCTTGGTCCGCTATGTTCAACATAGCATGGATGGCTCTTTGATCCGCCAGATGCGCCGCTCAGACGCACTGCGCATCGGGTTGGGTCCCCAGCTTAGCCTGAGCTTAGAATTCGCCATGGCGTCGGATATCCTGCGCATCGCCCGCTCGCCAAGCTTCTCTGAGATCATCATCTTGCTTGCAATTGTGCTGCTGCGCGTGCTCTTGAATTCCTTCCTCGACTATGAAATCGAGACGATTTGCGAGAAGGAAAATCTCCCCGATCTGGAGAGCCTCGACCGAGAAAAGTAATCAGACACAAGGCTTGCAAAATTAAAAAGGACACGCGCGAGCGTGTCCTTTTGTTGTGACAACAACCCTAATTAGGGTGTGGGGGTTGGCGTACGGGTTCGGGTGGCGGTAGCGGTGGGCTGTGGCGTCACCAAGTTCACCGGTATCTTGAGCAGGTCGCCGATGAACAAGTCATTATTGTCCTCAATGATCTCTAAGTTTTGGCTGCGGCGATAGCGGTTGGTTTCGTAAAGAATCTTTTCGACAGTAGAGTTGAAGCGGATCGCTAAGCCTTCTAAGGTGTCGCCGGAGCGCACGATGTAGTCGATTACCGTGCCAGGGCGGATATCGGTGGGCAGCGGTGTAGCGGTAGGCATCTCCTGCCCTGGGGCTGGGATGAGGATGGTATCGCCCACGTAAATGATGCAGCGGCTGTCAAGGTTATTCAGGTAGAGCAGAACCTCAATATCGGCGTCGAATTTCTCGGCAATCGTCTGGCAGTTATCGTCTTCCTGCACCACGTATTCAAACGGCGCAGAGGGGGTGAAGGTGGGCGTGATGGTCGGCGTTTCTGTGATGGTGGGAGTATTCGTAGCGGTATTGGTTGGCGTTACCGGTGTGGGGGTTGCCGTGGAGGTTGGGGTGGGAGTCTTGGTGGCGAACCAGCCCGGGGAGCCAGCCAAATTGCCCGTAGCCCACATGACCACGAGCACTAGCCCCGCTACGATGAGTAAGCCAGCCAGCACGCTGATGAAGGTATTCCCGCGTTTTTTCTTCTTACGGTAAGAGGAAAGCGAGCTGTAAGATTTTTTCTTAGCCATAATAATATCCTTTCGACTTAAGCGCGTAAGGGATACTTACAATGCCCTTAGAGACTAATTTCGAGTTGTGTCAAGTATACCATTTTAGATAAGATTCAAGATTTTCAAGGCTAAGAAACGCTGTCCATATTTAGACCAGGATGTTTTGGACCAAGCCTTCGATAGTATCCAGCCAAAAACGCCGATAGTGATCCGAAGAAAAAGCGCGATCAGCTGTAAACAAGGCTAAATGCAATTGGATATTCAGATCGCCATGGCTAAAACGTTTAGGCCTTGCATCCGCTTCAAACAATTCTCTGAACCCATCAACTTTATGTTCATACTCTGTGCGCGAGGTTCCTTTGGGGTCGACAAATAGGATATGATAGTCGTTCCCCTTTTGCATCCAGAAGATAAAATCTGGTTTGAAATTAAGCACCTTATTTTCGAAGGGATTGTAATAAGGAATATTTACCTGATCGTAGGTTTCATCGACCCGGCTAAAGAGCCACCAATCAAACCTGTGGAATAGGTTTTCGGTGTTACCGAGATATTGTTCCAGCTTTTTCAGGAATTCAACTTCGCTCCTTACCTTGATGACACTGCGAATGTATTCGATTTTCTCATCATCAGAGATAATTAAGGGTAAGTAGTAATGGTTGACAAAGCGTTTGAACTCAATTTCTTGGCCTTTGTATCGAAAAGTATCAGCCTCTTGTAGGCTTTGGGTTTGGCTAATAATTTCATCAAAACTCATTTGACTAGTTTCATAAATTTCTTTCAACTCGGCAATTTTGTGAGGCTTTTCTTTGCATGTAGTTAGTTTTTGCTCAAACTCTGTAAATTCTATATCTGGGAGAAACACACGTATATGCCTAAAATGATTGATTTCATTTTCTAATTCTTTGAAGCGCTCAAAGTCTTTACCATAGAGAGAGATAAAGCGTAGAAACTGCTGGAACATGACATCCACGTTTTTATAACGAGGTCCATCAGTACGGAAACTATTAACGTCTTGCGCAATGCCTTCGCGCACCAGCTGGATTTCTTTAGGTTTCGCATCGTAGAGCGCCATCAGTACACGGTCATCTCGAATATATTCTAAATAATCTTGGAAAACAGCCAAGTTTTCAGCAGAAAGCGCAAATTTTGCCTGCGTCTGTGTTTCTCGGATGGTCTTATCACGCTCTTTGTAAACTGGCACAAGGAGCAGCTTGCCTTCGACGGATGATTGGTTAATATCCAAGCTAATTTCTTGGCTGCCTTTGAGTTGATCCTCTTGGTCGAGCTCCTTAATGACTAGCTCTAAAGCAGGCTTGTTAGTGCCAAATATGAACTCACTCTCTAAGAGCAAAATCTTATTTTTTACCTGTTGGTAAATAGCCTTTTCTTCATCAGTAAGTTCATCTCTTAGAGATAGGTTCCAAAAGCGGCGGCGTTTGCCGGGCAAGGGTTGAATGCGCGCGCCACGCCCTACCGACTGCAAGATGAATTTCTTGGCATCCACCCCTACCCCAATGTTGATGTACATTATTACATTAGGTCGGTTGGAATCCCAGCCTTCATAAAATGAGCGGGACCCCATCAGAATATTAATCTCAGAATCATCCTGGTTCAGGCGTTCAAAGTAACTTTCATCTGTAAAACGATGGTTGATTTCATATCCAGATAATTCTCTGGTAAGCCATTCTGAAACATCACCTATGCGGATTAAGGCAAAAGGGTTATCACTGGTCTTGAGCTTGAAGGCAATTTCTTGCTGCTTAGAAGGCCGTACCAACACTTCAATATCCCCAGGTACATTGGCATTGAATACAGTTTCCAATAAATCTTGCGGGGTAAGTTCTTCTAGGAGTACATCGCTCACGCTCACTTGTACGTCTGTTTCGTAGATGTAAAACGGGCGCCTACCTAACTCGCTGCGCAGCTCGAGGATGGCAGCTTGCCATTGCCGAGGGTTAATTTCACCTTTACCAATGCGCACTAACTCACGAAAAAACAGCTTGAGGTCAGCTTCCTCAGTGTTCACCGAGTTTACCAGCGTCATCAGCAGCGGGCGGTGATAGAGCCGTGCATCTATTTGCCGAACAAGTACTTCCTGCCGGCGGGCTAAGCAGAGCATCACCAGCGCCTTGAGCACAATCTTTTGTTTGTCACTCTCCGTAAAGTCTTCATTCCGCCGGAAGGCAGTGGTCTCTTGCTCGAAAACGTAAATGTGTTTGCCATAGCCGCGGCGGATAAATTCGCTTAGGTTGAAGTTATACGCCGTGGTAACAATATCGCGATCATCCGTAAAAGTGGCTGAAAAATTGAACAAAAAGCCGGCACGGGACATGATCGAATAAATCTGCTGGCGCTTAGAGTCCTCGCGGTCGCCTTTATGAGCTTCATCCAAGAGAAGGTACCACTGCCCGTCATTCTCATAACTGCGAAAATCAATTATCTTCTCTTTTTGCTCATCACTGAGGTTATCGGAACGGTAGTAAAAGACATTGCATTCACTCGCTGAAAAAAGGCTGGGCTTGCCGTGTTTAACTTCGTTGTAGTCGCGTAGTTCGTGCATGCGGATTTCCAAACTGCCAGAGGTGTTGAATTCCTGCACGTGCTTTTGAAGCTGCTCCAAAAGGTCATCGCGATAGGTGAGGATGAGAATATCATGCGCTGGGATTTCCCCCATACGCATAAGCTGGTGCAAGATTTCGATTAGCTTGACGAGCACCAGCGTTTTGCCGGAGCCCGTTGCCATCCAAAAAGCCATACGGTTGATAAAGTTTACAAAGGGGATCACTTCTGAGGGCTGTTTGCCACGCGTTAGCGGGCGTTCTTCCCAAGGGTAGTAGTCCTTGAGCAGCCGGCTGATGGCGCGCTTTGAGGCAGTGGAATTATCCAAGGGAATATCCAGACCCTCCTCCAAGCCGGGATCTTGGTACCAGCGGTAATAAGCTGCTTTGCGCTCGGTTTCGCTTAGGCTAGGCTGGCTGTAATATTTCCATAGTGCTTTAAGCGCATTCTGCAGCGCGGCTTGCTGATAGTCCCAAAGCTGCTTTTTACGGGAGAAAGTAGCCAAGTCAAAGCTGTTCCACGCAGGGGGCAGCTTGCTTGCGGGCAGCTGTTCGAGCATCGGTTGCAGGTAGATTCTTGTCATAAAACACCGCCCTTTTTGATCATTGTATGTTCAGAAAGACCTGTCATTGCTCCTTTTGTAGTTTCTCCTTTTTTCATTATTCCTTTTGTAATATCCCTTTTGTTATTTTTCCTTTTGTAATACTACTTTTGTCATTTCTCTTTTTGTAATATTCCTTTTGTCATTGTTCTTTTTGTCATTGCGAGCCCCGCAGGAGCGAAGCAATCTTGTGACTGGTTAGAAAAGATTGCTTCGTCGGGCAAAGAGCGCCTTCCTCGCAATGACATGTCATCATTGCCACCAGATCATGGGTTTGAGTGTCTGCCAATCCGGGTCGGTGAGGCTCATTTGCTCGCCATCCTCAAACTCGACGTAATCTGCGGTGATGCGCTTGATCCATTTGCCGCGCAGGTGCGAGAGGGTTTCAGCCAGGTCGATATCAGGATAAAGGCGTTCGGGGTGGAAGTGCACGGTGTTGGTTTCGGCATCGGCTTCCAAGCTTTCGAGCAGTTTGAGATCCGGGCGGAAAACGTAAGCGTGGAAGGGGTCTTGGGAGGGGTCGTGGAAGAGGTCGGAATCTTCATAGTGCGCGCGCTGCAATACGTCTTCGTATTGCTCTAGCTCGTAATATTTGAAAAATCCGCCGCCTTGCCAATTTATATCTTTGCTTAGGTGAGGTTTTCTTAATACTGGGCTATGAATTGCTTTGAATTCCTTATCGCCATTCAACACTAATTTCATTCTTCCCAAAAGACCGATTTTTTTGATCATTACTTTTGCTGTCTTATTTGTTTCAGATAATACAGTAACTATCGCAGGATTGTTCAATCCAATTACTTCATCAACCTCATCTTCGGCTTCGTTTGTGGATTTTTTTATTTCAGCCTCGTCTAAGTAAATTTCCTTAAAATAATCTCCCATCTCAATTCCAACCCATTTTCGGTTTAGCTTTTGTGCGACAGCACATGTCGTACCGCTTCCTGCAAAAAAGTCGAATACAAACCCACCAATTTCTGATGATGTCTGAATTATCCTTCTAAGTAAATTTTCTGGTTTTTGGTTGCTTATAAAAGAAAAACTTTCGGTAATTCGTGGCTCGCTATATTGAAATGAATAAATGTCATTCCAAATCGTTCCTTTAGCTTTTACCTTTACATCTATTTGTTGTTTGACGTACTTACCGTCATCCCATCTCTCAATAAAAATTTCATTCGCATTTTTCCCAATAAAATCTAACCAACCAATTGAATTATTTTTATCCACTGCTTCGAATGCCTTAAAAAATATGTTTTGGTCTGTTTTGGTATAATGGTGAATATAATCAGCTTGTCTAATCCAGTTTAATGCTTGCGATTTAAAACCAGAGATATTTTCGCCAGTATTCCAAGTAATTTTTGCCTTAAAATTCTCTGGACCAAAAACTTTATCTAATAAAATCTTTGAATAATGTTCTGCAAAATGGTCAAGATGTAAATAAAGATTGCCTTTGTCACTAAGTAATAACTTTGCTAGTTCTAGCCGATCATCCATTAATGATAACCAGGTCGAATCTTGAAAATTATCTAAAAAGATGAAATCATTTCCAGTATTAAATGGTGGGTCTAAATAAATTGTTTGTCCACACCCCTTAAACTTCGGCAAAATTGTTTTTAATGCCTGGTAGTTTTCACTTTTGATCAACCAGCCATCAAGGGCAGCATCCAGGTCGTCAAACAGTGCCAAAATGTCCAGCTCCAGGTCGGAAAAGTACTTTGTATCGATGGGCAGGTGCTGGTACTGCGGATGCAACGGCGCGCCGGTCAGGTCTTTCTGGGTGAGCATCTCCAACCTGAAATCCTCGTTAATCATCCCCAGGTCACGCCATTCCTGCACCTGCTGCGGCATGTTGGGGTGTGCCAACAACCGAGCAAATATGTCATTGCGAGGGCGTTCTGTGCCCGAAGCAATCTCCTCTCCCTCAGCAGAAGATTGCTTCGCCCCTGCGGGGCTCGCAATGACAGGAGTGTCGGGGCTCGCAATGACAGGAGTGGTGGGGTTCGCACTGAAAAGCGTGGCAGAGTTTGCAGTGTCAGCCGTTGTGGGGGTCGCAATGACAGGAGTAGCAGAGTTCGCTATGATACGGTCGATAGTCAGCACGTAGTGGCTGTTGCGCACAAACTTGGGCTTGTTCCAAATCTTGACGAGCTCATCCTCAAACTGGCTGATGAAGTCAATCACCTTGTATGCAATCGATTTAAGCGCTTGCAGCTGCGCCAAACGCTGCTCTGACCACACGTTTTGCCCCTCAAACAAGTATTGATACATCCACAGGTCGAATTGCTCGCGTAAGAAGGCGCGGGCGTCTTTATTGATAAAGAAATCCACCTCCGATTGCTTCTCAAAGACGCGGAAAGCCTTATTGAGGGTCTCATCCGAAAGCTCCACACCCTCTTTCTTGAGCGCCTTGAGGATATCCTCCTGTTTGGTGATGCGCCCGCGTTCGGAGTAAGCTACTTCGAAGACGAGCGTGCCATCGGCGCGCTTCTCTCGATAGCTGAAGATTACTTCGCGCTTTTCATTGGCGCGCTTGAGCTCCAGGGCGCTGGCATCGAACCAAAACTTGACGTCATCTACCTCTACTGCTAAGCTCTTGAACAGGCGGTCGGTCTTGACGTAGTAAAGCATATGCGTTTTCCAGAAAAGCACTACATCGCGATCGTCGGTGTAGACTTTCTCGTAGATATTTTGATGCAAAGGTGTGTAGCGGAAATAAATCGAGCCGCTCTCGCTAAAATAGCGCTGGAAGAAGGAGTAAAGCTTATCAAAGAGCTCTTCGCGGAAATCGGGGAAATCTTTAACCGCTTCGTCGATATCTTTTTTGAGCTGGGGGAAGACGCCCTCTCGATAATAGCGGGACTTGATGCGCATCAGATTGATGTACCCTGACTCGCCTTCGATTTTGGCACCGATGAAAATGTCGTTGAGGGCGTCGAAAAACTGCTGCTCGTGGTAATCCTTGACGGTCATAAAAAGCTCCTCCCAAGCGTGTTACAGTTTATTCTACTTTATAAATAGAAAGTCCGGAGAAGCAAACCCGGGCTTTTATTGCCTTCTTACAAGCACTCGCGCTGGTGCACTTGGCGGACGTACTTCTGCAGGTACTGCCCCGTATACGAATCCGGGCTGCCGCACAGCTGCTCTGGGGTGCCCTCCGCCACCAGCTCGCCGCCCTTTTCGCCCCCCTCAGGGCCTAGGTCGATGATCCAATCGGCTACCTTGATGATATCCAAGTTGTGTTCGATGACCAACACCGTATTGCCGGCATCCACCAGGGACTGCAGCACCTCGATCAGGCGGTGCACATCGGCGGCATGCAAACCCACCGAAGGTTCATCCAGCACATACATCGTGCTGCCTGTGGCGCGCCGCGAGAGCTCTTTGGCTAACTTGACGCGCTGTGCCTCGCCGCCGGAGAGCGTGGGCGCTGATTGACCTAAGCGGATATAGCCCAAGCCCACGGCTTGCAGCGTCTCCAGCCGGCGGGTAATGCGCGGGAAAGCGGAGAAAAGCTCCAAGGCTTGATCCACCGTCAGGTCGAGCACATCCGCGATGTTGAGGTCTTTGAAGCGCACTTGCAGGGTTTCGTGGTTGTAGCGCTTGCCGTGGCAGACCTCGCAAGGGACGTACACATCTGGCAGGAACTGCATCTCGATGCGCAGCTCGCCCTGCCCTTGGCATGCTTCGCAGCGCCCGCCCTTCACGTTGAAGGAAAAGCGCCCTTTGGTATAGCCACGCATTTTAGCTTCTGGCATGCTGGCAAACAGGTCGCGGATATCATCGAAAACGCCGGTGTAGGTGGCGGGGTTCGAGCGCGGGGTGCGCCCGATGGGGGATTGATCGATGTTGATGATCTTATCTAAGTTTTCGGTGCCCTCGATGCGCTGGTAAGCGCCAGCTTGAGTGTGCGCGCCCATCAGCTGGCGTGCCAGAGCGTTATAGAGCACGTCCACGAGTAAGGTGGACTTGCCCGAACCCGAGACGCCCGTGATGCACACGAACTTGCCCAAGGGGATATCTACGGAGAGGTTCTTGAGGTTGTTGGCAGCCGCGCCGATGATGCGCAGGTGCTTGCCGTTGCCTAGGCGGCGCTGCTCGGGGACGGGGACGACCAGCCGCCCGGAGAGGTACGCGCCGGTCAGGCTCTCGGGCACCTGCTGGATTTGCTCCGGTGTGCCCTCGGCAATCACTTTGCCGCCATGCTCGCCGGCGCCGGGGCCAAGGTCAACCACCCAGTCAGCGCTGCGGATAGTTTC
The DNA here is from genome assembly GCA_034430095.1 of Candidatus Mesolinea sp. Classification (GTDB taxonomy): domain Bacteria; phylum Chloroflexota; class Anaerolineae; order Anaerolineales; family Anaerolineaceae; genus Mesolinea. The sequence goes on along the minus strand of DAOUFK010000042.1, from coordinate 5,176 downwards.
GTCATCATGCTCCACTACCAGGACGGTATTGCCCAAGTCGCGCAAGCCCTCCAGGGTGTTCAGCAGCCGGCGGGTATCGCGCGGGTGCAAGCCGATGGAAGGTTCATCCAGCACGTACAGCACGCCCATCAGGCGCGAGCCGACCTGCGTGGCTAAGCGGATGCGCTGTGCCTCGCCGCCGGAAAGCGTGCTCGCGGAGCGCTGCAAAGTGAGATAATCCAGCCCCACATCCACCAAGAATCCCAAACGCGAAGTAATCTCCTTGAAGATGCGTTCGGCGATGGCTTTCTCGCGCGTGGTGAGCGGCGAATCGGCTGGAGAGGCTAAATGCTCGATCCAAGCGAGGGTCTTATTGACGGGCCACTCGGTCACGTCGATGATGTTGAAGCCATCCACGGTGACGGCTAAAGCTTCCTTGCGCAGGCGCTTACCGCTGCACTCTGGGCAGGGCTTTTCGCCCATAAATTCGGCGATGCGCATGCGGATATATTCAGATTGGGTCTCGCGGTAGCGGCGCTGCAAGTTGTTGATCACGCCTTCAAAAGGGGTGTAGAAGACTGACTCGTGGCCGTTATGGCGCGTGTACTCCACCGGGATTTCTTTGCCCTGCGTGCCGTAGAGCACAAGGTTCAGCTGAGCTTTGGTCAGCTTGCTGACGGGCTGGTCCAGGTCGATATGGGCACTTTTAGCCAGGGATTCGAGCATTTGCCAGTAGTAGCCACCTTCCTCGCGCGGTCCAGACCATTCTAGTGCTGCGATGGCGCCATCCCGCAGCGAGATGCTTTTATCGGGGATGAGCAGGTCTGGGTCGATTTCCTGCATAGTGCCCAAGCCTTGGCAGGTGGGGCAGGCGCCGTGGGGCGTGTTGAAGGAAAACGTACGCGGCTCGATTTCGATCAGGATGGAGCCGTGCTCCGGGCAGGCTAAATTCTCCGAAAATTGGATATCTTCGGGTGGATCGCTGCTCAAGTTTTGCACCGTCACGTATCCATCTCCATAGCGCAGCGCCGTCTCGACAGAGTCGGTTAGGCGTGAGCGTTGGGCTTTCTCATCTGCTTCGTTTTCGGGGTGAGAGACGACCACACGGTCGACGACTGCCTCGATGGTGTGCTTTTTGTAGCGGTCCAGCTTGATTTCTTCATCTAAGCTAAAGACGTTGCCATCCACACGTGCACGCGCAAAACCGGACTTGCTGATGTCCTCGAAAACCGCTTGGTAAGTGCCCTTGCGCTCACGCACCACTGGGGAGAGAATCAGCAGGCGGCTGCCTTCGGGTAGTGCCAGGATTGTGTTGACGATTTCTTCGGCGGATTGCTTTTGTACCGGCCGTCCGCAGATAGGGCAGTGTGGGATGCCTACGCGAGCAAAGAGTAGACGGAGGTAATCGTAAATCTCGGTGACCGTACCTACCGTGGAGCGCGGGTTGTGGGTGGTGCCCTTCTGGTCGATGGAAACCGCCGGCGAGAGCCCTTCGATGGCGTCCACATCAGGCTTGTTCATCTGCCCGAGGAATTGGCGGGCATAAGAGGAGAGCGATTCCACATAGCGGCGCTGACCCTCGGCAAAGATAGTATCGAACGCCAAGGAAGACTTACCAGAGCCCGAGAGTCCGGTGAGCACAACAAGTTTGTCACGCGGGATCTCGACGGTAATGTTTTTGAGGTTGTGTTCGCGTGCGCCGATGACGCGCAGGTTTTCTTGAGGCATAAAATCCTTCTAAAATGGTATATTTGTTCTATTTAACTAGTGCAACTTATTATTATAAAGCCAAACAGCACGCCAAAACATGGTTAGGCTGGACAAAATGGATGCCTTTTTATTCTCGCCGGTCTCCACAATCTCAGTTCTCGCTGATGTCCTCAGTGCGGAACTTCCTGTAAGGACCAGCGAGCTATTGTCATTGCGAGCCCAGCTGGGCGAAGCAATCTTTTGCCACGGTAGATAAGATTGCTTCGTCGGGCAAAGAGCGCTCTCCTCGCAGTAACTATGTTGACTGTCAAGAGTATTCTGGGTTGAAACAGTGATCGGTCATAGGCTGAAATACTCGTCATATCAAACTTTCCAATCAATGTTCTTACAGGTTTCTGAGTTGCCCAGCCTACCCGTAAGGTAACATGCCAGTACAGACGAGGCAGGTTATGATGACGCGGAAGATTCTGGTAAAGTTGTGCTGCTATTGGGTAAAATTGAAACATCTTTGATCTTGGGAGATATCCATGGTTGATCGTCCGCTCAAACCTATCTTACAGAAGCTATTAGCTTTTTGGCTCGCCTTTATTGCCTTGCATTTTGCCTACGATTTCTTTCCTTCGCCGTTTTTAGCTGTGTTTTCCGGCACAAGTGAAGCCGTTGCACAGCACATCAAAATGTCCTACTTTGCTTATACCTTTGTGAGCCTGGTGGAATATCTCGTTCGTCGAGTCCAACCTGAACAGAGGATGCAATTTCTGGATTCACGCCTGCTTTCGGTCTGGATTGTCTGCCTCGCTACCTTCCTTTGGTACATTGTGCCAGCTATCACTGGGACGGGGATGCCAACAACAGGGCTGGAGGTACTGTATGCCAACGTGGTCTTCCTGTTGGTCGGTTTTGGGACGTTGCTGATCGAACGTGATCTGAGCGATATAAAACTTTCCAAAGCCAGCCGCACGGCAATGATCATTTTTTATATTCTCTTAGGCGTCATTTTGGTGATAAGCAGTTTTCGTGTTCCCTGGGGCGGCTTCTGGGAGATGTAGACAGTCTGTTTATCTTTAATTGGTCAGAATTTTACCCTGCTTAATTGCGTGCAAGATTAGCGTTGCTTTTCTGGCTGAGGGGCTCTCCGGAAATCAGATTCTTCCGCGAATACCCACTATTCTTCTAACGTTTGCTTGCTAATACCCTTGCCCAGCTCAATTCCGCGCTGGTAAGCTGCCCATATCGCGCGCGAGATCGCAGTGCGAAAACCAGCTTTCTCGAGGTAGTACAACGCCTCCGCGGAGGTACCTCCGGGCGAGGTGACGTCATCACGCAATTCCGCAGGATGCCCATGGCTCTGCACGTAAAACTCTGTACTTCCGCGCAAGGTTTGCACCACCAGCTGCTCCGCAATGCGCCGCGGGAAGCCCATGTGGACGCCAGCGTCGATCATCGCTTCCATAAATAAGAACACATAAGCTGGACCGGTGCCTGAGAGCGCCGTAGCCATATCCAGATAGGCTTCATCAGCCACAAAAATCTCCTTACCAAAGGTGCGCATAATTTGAGCAGCTGTTTGCTGTTGCGTCTCATCGACATCTGCAGCTTTGGTCCACACCGTGATTCCTAAACCTATGCGGGCAGGCGTATTGGGCATGGCGCGCACGATGCAGCGTGTGGCTAACTTCTGTTCCAGCACAGAAATGGGCACGCCGGCGAGGATGGAAATCACCAGTTTCCCTGAGGATAAATTGCCCTTTAAGGTTTGGGTGGCTTCATCCAGGCGCTGAGGTTTCACTGCTAAGATAACGATATCTGCGGCATTGCTTGCGGCTTGATTATCGGAAAATGTTTGCACACCAAGCTCTGAAGCCAGCTGGTTTAACCGGTCAGTGTTTGGACCAGCCATGGCTATCTGCTCAGGCGGCAAATTTCCGGTGCGAATCAGGCTTAAAGCGAGTGTTTTTCCCATCACACCTGGGCCGATAATTGCGATGTTCTTTTCTTGCAGCATTAAAACCTCCTATGATTGCACGCTTTTACTGGAATTGGATTGCGCAGGATGCTGACAACCATTCATTGAAGTTCATCTTAGGCATCTTATCAGCAATGATCTTAGAGTACCACAAAATCGAGATTTTGATGGGTAGATTTAATTTGATGTTTCCGAATGATGTTTATAGAAAGCTTCCACGCCACGCGAAACAAAATAGACCAGCAAGCCTGCCAATCCGCTAAAGATGCAGAAAGCAGTCATGCCCCGGCTGGTAAAAATGTCCATACGCGTGCCCTTCACAAAAGGCCAAAAAGGGCTCATATCCGGATAGGTTAGTCCATCAAGGAGCACGTGGCTCAGCCCGCCTACTAAGCCGCTCCACCAAGCAATTTTCCAACTGATTCGTATGCGCGGTTTTTCTTTTTTGCGGAAAAGATTCAGCAGCGCGTCTGCCATGGGCTTGCCCGAAGCAGCTGCGGCTGCTCCAAGAACCGCACCGCCTACGAAGGTGTGCGTCACGCCGTGAATTTGACCTGCATGAGTGAGGACAACTACGAGTGGTTGCAGGTCGACCAGAATTTGCGCCCAGCCGAAGATGATCAGGCTGAACTTATCTTGGGCAATGGCTTTGACCGCCATGCCTGGACCCATGTGCAAAGGTGTGAAAGGCATTCGGTTTCCTTTAATTCGTCAGAAATTAACGCTTTTAACCAATCAAAACTTTGAGCTTGCTATTTTTGAGGCTTCGGGTCAGCTGTGACGGGATCCGCCGGGCTAAAGGCGGGCAGCTCAGGCTTAGCGGCGGGCGTTGATTGCCGGCTATGATTGAGAAACCCCGTAGCAGCAAACCCAAACAGGGTCGGTAGCCAAAAGCATAACAAACGGTAAGCTAAAATGACTACTACGCTAATTTCGGAGGGGACACCCAAACTGGTTTGAATCGCAGCCATGGTGGCTTCCACCACACCGATGCCACCGGGGAAAATGAAAGCAATTTTAGCGAGCAGATAGGGCAGCCCATAGCTGGCAAAAAGTACGCCTAATTTAATGTTATAGCCAGCTGCAACAAATATGAGATACATCGCGAAGAGGTCAAAGAGCGTATAACAAAAAGCGCCTAAAAAAGGCTTTCTCCAGTTGCCCCGCCCCATTTCCTTCCAGGAAAAGATAAGATTATCGAGCATTGCCTGCGTCTTTTGTGGATCGTATGGTTTTTTACGAATTTTGTTCCAATGCCAGAGCGTCCAGTTGATGACTTTATAAGTGAACTTCGGAAAAACCAACACCAGCAGGGAGCCAAAGGTTATGAACATTAATAAAAATAGGAAAATAAGGTATTGGACCAGCTGACCGTTGGTGAGCTGCCCGATGATGCCTAAGTACACCAGCCCGACAATGGCGATGAGAGCAATTGACATGTTCAAAAGCATCGAAGGGAGCAGCCCAGAAATCGTGGCGGTGCCATTATCCCCTGTTTCGCGCTTTACCGAGCTGAAAATT
>DAOUFK010000041.1:0-2955 GCA_034430095.1 Candidatus Mesolinea sp. | reverse complement strand
CAGCGTATGATCTTCTCCGGTTTAGATTATGACTTGGAGAAGGGAAGTTTAGCTGTGCTTTTGGGACCCAATGGCGCGGGAAAAACCACGCTGCTCTATATGGCATTAGGTTGGCTGCTGCCGACAGCGGGAACCGTGAGTTTGAGCAGCCGACCTCTGCAAAGCTATACCCGAGGAGAGCTTGGCAGGCGGATTTCGCTTGTTCCTCAGGCTGAACATTTGCCCTACACCTACTCGGTGTTGGAGTATGTGCAATTTGGGCGTGCGCCGCATTTGACGTTAGTCGAGATGCCCGGTCAGAAAGATCATCACGTAGCGCGGGAAGCACTGGCACGCGCTGGGATTTCTGCGCTTGCTGATGCGCCTATGGATAAGCTGAGCAGCGGCGAGCGGCAGTTAGCTGTGGTGGCACGCGCGTTAGCGCAGGAGCCGGAAATCTTGCTGCTGGATGAACCCACGGCGCACCTAGACCTGGGCAACCAATACCGTTTGCTGCAGACGCTGAAGGAGCTGAACCGTACCGGCGTTACTATCCTCATGACTACGCACGACCCGCAAATTGCCCTGACAATCAGCACGCAAACCGTTCTAGTGGAGGGCAACGGCAAAGTGCGCGTGGGTACAGCAGAGCAAATCATTACTGCCGAGACGCTCACGCATCTGTATCATCTCCCAGCGGGGGCTATCGATATCCGACCTAACCGATCAGGCATCTGGCTGCGGCAGCTTTAAAGCATGCATCATCGTATAAAAAACAGGCAGGAGAATGCTCCTGCCTAATTTTGACCCATGATGGCTATTTTCTGAGCAGCTGCATAAACTCTGCAGTGGTAATCCCCTGACCTAACGCCTGGCTGAAATCCTGATGGGCGTCGACAGCATTCTGAACTCGGACTGCCTGGCTGGTATCTCCTAAGAGGATCGCGCCCACTAGCTTGCCTTCGTGGAAAACGAAGCTGGCATAATTCCCATTCGTCTGCTGCGCCAGGATTTTATCGCCCTCTTGCGCTGTAATCTGACCAACGCTCAAGAGGTCAATCCCCAGCACTTTCAACCTTGCAGAGGGCGGATCCTCAGTAAAGGTCTTTTCGTGGTTGACAGCGTTGTAACCCGCGATGGCGCCTTCCTTTTTGGAAGGGATCCACAAACCATACAGCCTGCCGTTGAACTCGGCATTATCGCCGGCAGCGTAAATCTGTGGGTCTGAGGTACGCATGTGCTCATCCACAATAATGCCGCGATTAACTGCTACCCCGGCTTGGCGGGCTAAATCCAAATTGGGTGTTACGCCGGCACTAATCACCACCAAATCCGCGGGCAGTCCGCGCCCATCCTCTAGCTGCACGCTGCGGACATGTCCATCCCCTACGAAAGCTTGCGTGCGCGCCCCAATGATGACTTGAATGCCCATGGCTTCGATCTTTTCTTGCAGGATGTGGCTGGCAGGCTCGTCTAATTGACGCGGGAGCAGCCAAGCCAAACTTTCCACCACGGTGACCTTGGCGCCGCGCCGCGAGATCGCACCGGCGACCTCCAACCCGAGCAAGCCTCCGCCGATGCAGACCACGTTGATCGGTTGTGCAACAGCCGCCAGGATGGCGTTTGCATCTTCTAAGGTGCGTAAGGTCTGCACGCCCGGGATCTGTGCGCCTGTGATCGGCGGAACAAAGGGGCGCGCACCATTGGTCAGGAGCAGTGTGTCATAAGCGAACTCGCGCCCATCCACAAGGCGCACTATCTTTTGCTTTGGGTCAAGTTCAGTAACAGGACTGTTGAGGTAGAGGTCGATTTGGTTTTCTTGATACCAGAATTGGTGATGCAAGTCGAGTTTATCGAGGCTAACTTCGCCAGCCAAGTAACGCGTCAGGTTCATACGAGAATAAGGCAAACGAACTTCATCAGAAAGCAATGTAACGGTAGCGCTCGAATTTACCTCGCGGATGGCTTCGGCTGCGCTCACCCCAGCAATCCCTGCGCCTACAATGACGATACGCTGAGCTGGAGAAGTGTTGCTTTTAAACTGTGAGCGGTTCGCACCGCACTGCGGACACACTTCTGGTGGTTCGCTGCCTCGATATTCATATCCACAAACATCACATTTCCAGACTTTGGCATGCTCTAAATTGCTCATAATAACCTTATAAGAATTAAATTTACTTATGGGAGTTTACTCTTCTCATCCGATGTTTTCCATAGCCAGTAGAAGCTTGGAAATAATTAACCCCCTGTATCAACTGATATAATTTCTTCGCCTGACAAATCTGTGATTATTTTGAGGAGATCGTTATGCCACGAGAGGCAATTAGTACGCTATGGTTGATGGGTGGATACCTTGTGCTCATCCTGCTGATGGGGATTTTTGTGACACGGATCCAAAAAATGCGTGGCATCCAAGCGAAGCCAGCAATCTTAGGCGCGCTCTTTTGGACGATCGGGATGATCGCCTTTGCTATATTAGGCAACAATGAGATGTACGACCCGCTCATGTTTATTACCCTCAGCGTTATCATTCCGCTGATTTACCTCGTGATGGTTTTAGTGGCGCTGCTCTCACGCAAATATCATTGGAAGAACGATTCCGATCCTAAAATCGCCTTACGTTACTTGGCAGTATTTCTCGTTCTTCTCGTCGTTTACACTATTGGGCTGTTATTGGTATAAGCATAGGCTAACCTGTGTTTCCCTGTAAATTTCCTTCATGATTGCTTCAGGCAGCCTAATAAAAGAGGAAGTTTGCGTGTCAGGGATAAATAGAAATGTCCTAATCAGTGGATTAAGTCATCAGTATGATTTTTTCGCATAATTCAACACCTTATTTCTTCTTGCCTATAATGGTTCAAGTTGCCCTAACCCTGACCCTTCCCTGTTACTGTACAATCTGGCATAAGGCACGGAAATGGGGTAGAAATGAAGTTGAATGTCCCTTTCTACCCCATCCGGACCCCGTCTGGGAAA
>DAOUFK010000040.1:0-18077 GCA_034430095.1 Candidatus Mesolinea sp. | reverse complement strand
GGGGAAGGGAAAATAGTTTGAAAGAGGGCTGCGCCCTCTTTCAAGCATCAACTCCCCGTCCCAGCGATAGTTAATGAGGATAATATTATAAATATTAGTTCGCTGGGAAGGGGAGTAAGAGAGGAAAGGCTCTATTTCGCTGTTCGTCATGATTTTATCGTTCCTTTGAAAAAATCCAGAGTAATCGAACGACGATTTCATAGCTCCTAATCATAATTAGGACATTTCTATTTTGCTACGTTAGGACATTATTACTTTGCCATTACACATGAGCGCAGAATGCCTGAAACAGAAAAGGCGTGATAAAATTAACGACAGATTAAAAGGTATGGGAATCTTCAGAAAGTGGACTGATTTTATCAGGAATGTTAACACTCAGAATTCTGATTTGTCATTATAATAGGACCATGAAAGGCGACGGTATGCAAGTGAACCTCACCAGCAAAGCACTATTAAACCAATGCGTAATTTGGGCTGAGGTATAAAGGACAACAATTGCAAAGATGTTGAGGTTGAAATAAAAATAAGGGAGTTGAAATGTACGGTTACAGTGGAAAAATATTACACATCGACCTAAAGACACAAAAAACTTGGATTGAGGAAAAACCAGAAGAATGGTACAAGCTATGGATTGGCGGGGTCTCCATGGCGACACGCCTCTGCTGGGAAAACATCACCCCTGGCTGCGACCCCTATTCCCCTGAAAACCCCGTTTGTATAGCCAATGGAATCTTCACAGGAACCCCAGTTCCTGTTGGCGGTAAATTTGGCATGGCGGATAAATCCCCAATGACGGGTTTTATCGGGGATAGTCTTTCTGGTAGCTGGTTTTCGATTGCACTCAAGCGTGCCGGCTGGGATGGTATCGTCATACACAACCAAAGCGATAGCTGGGTGAACGTCTTTATCGATGACGACCACGTGGAGTTCCTGGATGCCACATACCTGCTGGGAAAAGGCACGTATGAAACTGAAGAGGCTATCCGGGAAAAATTAGGCGATGAGCAGATTCGCTCCTGCACCATTGGTCCCTGCGGTGAGCATGGCGTACGCTTTGCTAACGTGACCAACGATGGCCGACAAGCGGGGCGCACAGGGCATGGCTCCGTGTGGGCTTCAAAGAAGCTGAAGGCGCTCTCTGTACGTGGTACCAAAGGCGTCCGGGTGTATGATCCCCAAACATTAATGCAGCTTTCTTATGATATTTCAAAGGCAGCCCAGGGCGAACACACAGCTAAATACCGCATTTACGGTACCGCTACCGGCATGAAAAATTCCAGTGCGATGGGCGTTTTACCCACCCGTAACTTCCAAGAGGGCGTTTTTGAAGATATTGACCTCATCAGCGGGGAATATCTGGACGAACACCACAAGGTCAAGGTGATTTCCTGCGCACAATGCCCTATCGCTTGCGAACAAATGTCCATCGTCAAGACAGGTCCCTTCGCTGGTGCCATGACTGGTGTGGAATATGAAAGCCTGCAAGCCAATAGCGCTAACTTGGGCATCTCCGATATTCGCGCGAGCATTCAGCTGCTGGAGATTGCCGACCACGATGGTATGGATAGCATGACCATGGGTGTCACAATTTCTTACGCCATGGAATGCTTCGAGCGCGGTGTGCTGAAAAAAGAAGACTTTGCCTGTAAATCCTACCCCGAAGGGTTGGAAATGCGCTTTGGTAACGCTGAAGCAGCAATTGCACTCGCTAAGATGATCCGCGACCGCGAAGGCATTGGCGACATCCTTTCGAATGGCACCCGCATTGCCAGCAAGATTATTGATGCTGAACGCGGTACGGAATCCTGGAAATGGGCAATGAACACCAAAGGCTTGGAATGCCCCGGATATGACGCCCGCTCACTTAAAACCTTTGCCATCGGTTTAGCCGTTGGTACGCGTGGTGGCTGCCATAATCGCTCTGCTGCTTACGACCCTGATATGAAGGGTGAAACCAATCGCTTCACCTTAGATGAAACGCGTGGTCAAGTAGCTGCCGAATCAGAGGAATATGCTGCTGTTTACGATACGCTGCCGCTATGCAAGTTCATCCGCCGTTGCTTCACCGGTAAAGCTGACCGCTCAGGAGCTTGGCCAACAATCGCAAAGCTGATCAACGCCACCACCGGTTGGAACTTCGGCTATGATGATGTTGACCTGATTGGCGTACGTGCGACCAATATTAAGAAAGCTTTCAATATCCGCGAAGGTTGGAAACCAGAAGATGACGACTTGCCTTGGCGTTGGAAACATGATCCATTCACCAAAGGACCTGCTGCTGGTGTGGTCGTAACGGATGAAGAATTAGCTTATGGAAAACAACTTTATTACAAAGCCAAAGGCTGGACGGAAGATGGCATGATCCCTAAGGAACTATTGATTAAATTGGGAATGCCAGATGTTGCAGAAGAAATAGGAATTTAAGGAGAATTATGGTTGCTTCCACCACAAAGTACGACTACATTTATTGTGATCCAATCAAATGTGTAGGCTGTCAGTTATGCGAATATGTTTGCTCATTCACCAAAACCGGAGAATATAACTCTTATCGCAGCCGAATCCGCACCGTGCGGGTAGATGAAGTTTTGATGACCTCCATTGCCTGCCGCACCTGCGAAAATGCACCTTGTGTGGTAGTTTGCCCACGAGATGCACTCACGCAGGACGCAGAAAAAGGTATCATCCGCGTTGATTCGACCAAGTGTGATGGCTGTGCTTGGTGTGTAGAAGCCTGTGATTTCGGTGCTATCTCAATCAACCCCGCAACCAAGTTAGCCGAGATTTGCGATCAATGCGAAAACGAAGAAGGCGGACCACAATGCGTAAAATGGTGCCCGAAAGAAGCGCTTTCGCTGACTAACCCAGATAGGATTTCTCAAAAGAGCCGGCGTGAGCTGATCAAAGAAAGCTTGGAATTCCCAATGAAAGCTAAGGATCCTCGATGAGCGAGGCTCTAAATATCCCAGAAGAAGAATTACGCATTGGTGTCTACGTTTGCCATTGCGGCAGCAATATCGCCGGTGTGATTTCTCCTAAAGAAGTGGCGGAATTTGCTGCCACATTGCCTGGTGTCGTGCGCTCCACCGATACCTTGTATGCCTGTGCGGATAGCGGCCAAAGCCTTATCAAGGAAGACATCAAAAAGTACAAACTCAACCGTGTGGTTGTTTCAGCTTGCTCAGTGCGCATGCACGAGCCTACTTTCCGTGGAGCTGTTGCCGAAGCTGGCTTAAATCCCTTCCTTATGGAAATGGCGAATATCCGCGAGCAATGCACATGGGCGCATGGTCACGACCCAGAAGGTGCACTCAAAAAAGCCAAAGATTTGACCGCAGCAGCTGTTGCTAAGGTTTCTTTCTTGCAGCCGCTTGATATGATCCGCGTACCTGTTTCAAAAAGAGCTTTGGTGATTGGCGGGGGCGTGGCTGGAATCAGCGCTGCATTGGATTTAGCTGAGCAAAATATTCCGGTAACACTCGTAGAAAAAGAACCAACGATTGGAGGGGTCATGGCACAACTCAACAAGACCTTTCCAACGATGGACTGTAGTATATGAATTCTTGCCCCCAAGATGGTTGACGCGGCGCGTCAGCCCCTGATTGAAGTAAAAACTTATACAGAAGTCGAAAAAGTCGAAGGTTTCGTCGGGAATTTTAAAGTCACTCTACGGGAAAAATCCAAGTACGTGCGAGCCGATCGATGCAATGGCTGCGGCGATTGCGCGAAGGTATGCCCTATCGAAATCCCGAATTACTTCGAAATGAACCTTGCTCCACGCAAGGCAATTTACATCCCCATGAGCCAATCGGTGCCCTTGATCTACACCGTAGATCTGGATGCCTGCATCCATTGCTATAGATGCGTCGAAGCTTGCGGCGCACTGCAAGCCATCGACTTCAGCATGCAAGACAAGATTTTGGAAGAAGATATCGGCGCCATCGTAGTCGCGACAGGGTTTAGCCACTTTGACCCCACCCCGATGGAGGAGTATGGTTATAACCGCTTCCCCAACGTGATCACTTCGATGGAGATGGAACGCCTGAATAACTCTGCAGGACCGACTGCCGGTCGTCTCATTCGTCCAAGCGATGGACAAGTGCCGCAAAGGTTAGCTTTCATCAACTGCGTCGGCTCACGCGATAAGCGTTTCAACCCTGGCTGCTCGAATTTCTGCTGCATGTATTCCATCAAGAATGCAGTACTGCTTAAACAGATGAACCCTAATGTGGATATTACCATCTACTACATGGATATCCGCACGCCCTCCAAGGGCTACGAAGAGTTTTACGACCGTGCCCGCTCAATGGGAATTCATTTTATTCAAGGCAGGCCAGCCATGATCACCGAAGACCCACAAACGCACAATCTGTTCATCCAATCTGAGGATATCGCGCTTGGACGGGTAGTCGAGCATGAGTATGACATGGTCATGCTCAATCAGGCTGCCATCCCGCAGCCTGACCAAGAAAAGATGAGCTCGGTCCTTAATGTGGCGCGCTCTCCAGGCGGTTGGTATATGGAATACCATCCCAAATTGCGCCCGATCGACAGCCCCACTGATGGCATCTTCTTTGCCGGCGCCTGCCAAGGACCCAAAGACATCCCCGCAAGCGTAGCCCAAGGCTCAGCTGCAGCTTCCCGCGCCTCGCGCGTGTTGCACTCTGAGAGCTGGCAGATCGAGCCCACCGTTGCGGTGGTCTGGTCCGATCGCTGCGTGAGCGCCCAGGGCAAACCTTGCGGCATTTGCGAACGTAGCTGCCCTTATGGGGCTATTGATTATCAACAAGGCAGAGCTGCAGAAGTAATCACTGCTAAGTGCCACGGCTGCGGTGGCTGCGTGGCGGAGTGCCCGCATGACGCTATCACCCAGCTGCACTATACCGATGCCCAAATTCTCGCTCAAATCCGCACCCTGTTAGCTGAAGAACCTGAGAAGAAAATCTTAGCCTTTCGCTGCCATTGGTGCTCTTATGGCGGTGCTGATCTGGCTGGAACGAGCCATTTCGAGTACACCTCGAATGAGCGTGGTCTCAAGGTGATGTGTTCCGCGCGCATGGATACAGATTTCATCTACGAAGCGTATCGCTTGGGCGCTGGAGCGGTGCTCTACTCTGGCTGCCACCCGCAGGACTGCCACTATATTACAGGGCAGGTGGTCGGCGCCAAACGCGCCAAACGTTTACAGACCATTTTCGAACGCATGAATATGACCCCCGGGCGCTTCCGCGTGGAATGGATCAGCGCTGCGGAGGGGGATAAATATGCGCGTGTGCTCAATGAAATGCAAGCCGTGCTGGATGCAATACCGGAACAAGATTTACTCGCCGAAATCGAACGCCTGCGCCCCGAAATGGAAAAACGCCTTAGCCGCTTAGGGACTATCCCAGGCGTGGGTCCAGCCTTAGACTATACGCAGGGCATCATTGAAGCCATGCTGAGTACAGAGGTGGCGGTGAAATGATCAAAACTACCTTTGCAGAAGAAGTCAAAGCCCTTCCCGGCGGTGAAGCTCTGGAAATGTGCTATTCATGCGGAACGTGCACTAGCCAGTGCATGGTCCAGCTCAAGCAGGAGCCAGAATATAACCCGCGGCGGTTGCTGCGCTTGGTGATGATGGAAATGCGCGCGGAAGCTTACACCAACCCCACCACTTGGCTGTGCTCAGCTTGCGACCTGTGCTACCCGGCTTGTCCGCAGCAAATTCACATCTCCGGCGTTATTACTGCAGTCAAGCAAATCGCCTCGCAAAATGGGATCAAGACGCTTTTAGCAACTTCAGTGGTCAACCAGCAAACTTGTGTAGCTTGTGGCTTGTGCGTTGAGGATTGCCCATATGACGCTATCAGCTTGCAGGTGGTCAAAGTGCCTTATCGCGGTGCTGTGTCTGTCGCCGTTGTGGAGAGCAGTTTGTGCATGGCTTGCGGGCTCTGTGGTGCCGCTTGCCGCTCCAATTCAATCGGTATCCCAGAGGAATACTCGGATTTGGACGTGGTCGAAGATATTTGGTCATGGCTGCAGCGGGAAGGAGCCAGCCTATGAGCGCCACTCCCATGAAAATAGCCCTTTTCCAATGCCGCTGGTGCTTATATTCGCCCGAAGACCAAGCTTGGGTGGATAACGACCTGCCCGAGAACCTCCATCTGGTCAAAGTGCCGTGCACCGGACGTATCGACCCGCTTTTTATCCTCAATGCCGTGCAAGGCGGCGCAGATGGCGTGATGATCAGCGGCTGCTTGCCAGAAAAATGCCACTTCAAGGAAGGCAACTTAGCTGCCCGAAGGCAGTTAGTCGAATTTAGCCAGTTTTTAGATTACATCGGTTACGCGCAAGACCGCGTGCGCTTCGTTTGGCTCGATTTGCAAGACCGCGGGCGTATCCAACGGGAATTGGCTGCTTTCGAAAGCGCGTTAGAGCAGCTCGGTCCAGCGCAAACCCTCGCCACACGGGCGCCCGCCGCAACGGGAGGCACCCATGACTGAGCTAGAGACCAAAATCCGCGCCGAAGCGGAGCGCTTGCTTTCCGAACATATCGTTGATGTGGTCATCGCTTTCCGCCAGGAAGATGCCCCGCTGCACCCCCAACCGGCTTTTTTCACTCGAGCCGAAGAACTGGAAAACCTAACCTATAATGGCTTGTGCGCCAATAACTTAGCCAATTACCTCACCCGTTACCCGCAAGAGACGCGCATCGGCATGGTGGTACGCGGCTGTGAGAACCGCTCGGTCAATGCGCTGCTGGTCGAGAAACAGCACATCCGTGAAAATCTGGTCCTACTGGGCATCCCTTGTGAAGGCATCCTCGATTGGCGCCGCATCGTGGCGCTCACCGGCGAAAACGTGCTTTCTGTAGAAGAAAAGGACGATTCCGTGATTGTTCACACGCACGAGAACACCTTCGAGCTCTCACGCGTGGAATTGCTGCACCCATCCTGCCAGCGCTGCCTTCATCCCAATCCGCACTCAGTAGATGTCTTGTTGGGTGAACCCAAGCCAGAAGGCGATCCGACAATGATGCGCTTGCGCATTGAGGCGCTGGAAAACAAAAGCCTTGAAGAGCGTAATGCTTGGTTCAAACACGAAGCGGAGCGCTGCATTCGCTGCTATGCCTGCCGCGAAGCCTGCCCGATGTGCTATTGCACGGAGTGCTTCGTCGATCACACGGAGCCACGCTGGACGGAAAGCGGCGTAACTCCAGCGGGTATGCAAGCCTGGCATATCATCCGCGCCTTCCACCAAACCGGGCGCTGCACGAGCTGCGGTGCCTGTGAACGTGCTTGTCCGATGGATATCCAAATGACCTACCTTACCGACAAACTCAACCTGGATATGACAGATTCGTATCAATTCGAGGTCGGCATGGATGCCGAGACACAGCCGCCGTTTGCGACCCTAACTTTAGACGACAAAAACCGCTTTATTGCTCAAGGGAAACGATCATGACTTATCGCCTACCAAAAAAAGATCTAGAGCAAGCTTTGCGAGGCTGGGCAAACCAAGCTGAAGTGTTTGCACCTCAAAAACGCGAAGGCTATGCGCAGTTCCTGCCCTGGGAAGCTGGCAATGAGCTGCTCTTGGATGAGCCGCATAATACCCGCTTCCCCCCTAAAGCCTTCTTCTTGCCCCAGTCGGAAACTTTGCTGACCTATAACCGCAAGCTCAACCAATTAGAAATGCCAGCCTTGCAAATCTCTCCCCGCATAATCTTCGGCATCCGCCCGTGTGATGCTCGCGCAGTAGCGCTGCTGGATACCGTTTTTACCACGCAGGAAAACCCGGATCCCTATTGGCAGGCGCGCCGCGAGCAGACCATCCTCATCGGCGTAGGCTGCAACCAACCCGCAACCACCTGCTTCTGCTCCTCAGTTGGTTCTAGCCCCTTTGCCAACGCTGGATTGGACGCCCTGCTCACGGACTTGGGTGAGGCTTACCTCGTCGAGACGTTTACCGAGCGCGGCGAAGCCCTTTTTGCTAACCTTGCATCAGCCAATGCGAACGATATTGAGCAAGCTGGCAATATACAGCAGCAAGCAGAGGCTCTGCTCGAGACAGCTTTTTCCACAATTAACCTCAAAGACCATCTGGACCAGATTTTCGATAGCAGCCTGTGGGGTGAATTTGCTCAATCCTGCCTCGGCTGCGGGATCTGCACCTTCCTGTGCCCTACCTGCTTCTGCTTTGATATTGTGGACGAAGCCCAGCGTGACGAACGCGTGCGTAACTGGGATACTTGTATGTTCCGCGTTTACTCGCTGGAAGCATCCGGGCACAACCCGCGTCCCACGCGCGCTGAACGCACTCGCCAGCGCTTAATGCATAAGTTTAGCTACTGGTTGGAACATGCCAATCAATTTGGCTGCACCGGCTGCGGGCGCTGCGTGCGTTACTGCCCAGTAGGTTTAGATATTCGCGCGATGATCCGCAAGGCTGTTGCCACCCCAAGCGAGGCTGTGCATGTCAACTGATTCCATACGCAACCCTTACCTTCCCACCCCCATGCACGTGCTGCATGCCTATTACGAGTCCACCGACCGGACGCTGAAGACACTTGAGCTTTCCTTCGATAACCCGCAAGATAGCGTAGCTTTCTTCCGCAAGTTCAACCCTGGTCAGTTTTGCCAGCTTTCCGTCTTTGGCAAAGGTGAATCACCCATCGGCGTAGCATCAGCCGCTTGGGAGGGC
The DNA here is from genome assembly GCA_034430095.1 of Candidatus Mesolinea sp. Taxonomy (GTDB): domain Bacteria; phylum Chloroflexota; class Anaerolineae; order Anaerolineales; family Anaerolineaceae; genus Mesolinea. Next base: position 9,398 of record DAOUFK010000040.1, on the reverse strand, counting down.
GACTTTGTACGCTTCACGGTTCAAAAGATGGGTGCGGTGACCAAAGCGCTGCATAAGCTGCAACCTGGCGACCCCCTCGGGATGCGCGGACCTTTGGGTAATGGCTTCCCTCTCGAGGCATGGAAGGGTAAGAACTTGGTGATCATCGGCGGAGGATGTGCGTTTTCCACGCTCTATGCCCTCACCAAGCACTTGCAGCATCCGCAAAATCGCCCTGATTTTGGGCAAATTATTGTCATCTATGGCGCCCGTTCCTCCGGCTTATGCATGTATAAGCATGATATTCAGAGTTGGTACAAACGTGAAGATATGGAAGTGCACCAAGCCATTGATATCCCGGAAGAAGATTGGACGCACCATGTTGGCTATGTGCCCGATGTGGTCAAGCAAGTTGCACCTTCACCGGTGAACGCTGTTGCTGTGGTCTGCGGTCCGCCAATCATGACTAAATTTACGCTCCCGGCTTTAGTGCAATTGGGTTTTCCGCCCGAAGCGATTTTTACATCGCTCGAAAAACGCATGAAATGCGGCATAGGCAAATGTGGTCGTTGCAATATAGGTTCAAAATACATCTGCAAAGACGGCCCTGTATTTAGCTTGTCAGAGCTGAATGCTTTACCTGCAGATATCTGATTGGAGAGAAGATGAGTCAACGCGGCTTAGCCAAAAAAACGCGCGACGAACACACCATGACCATCCATCGTGGCATGGTTACACGCAACTATCTGATGACCTGGGACCTGGACAAATGTGTGGGTTGCCAGATCGGTCCTATCGTATGCCCCAAAGAAGCCCTCACACACGTACCAGCTGTTCTGGAGAATAACCGTATTTCCGTTCGGCCTTCGGTGGACGTGGATGAGCAAAAGTGCGTCAATTGTGGTATGTGCGTCGTCACCTGCCCGATGCACGCTATCACCCTTACGGTTAATGGTAAGCCCGAGATTCCCGTGGAAGTCTATGGAGCCTTTCCGGAAATCCTTGCCAAGACGATTTTTCGCCGGGAACTGTTTGATTTTACGCTCACCGATTTTGTCATCGAGAACTGTTCCACCAATGTGATCAGCTACGATGCCGAGCGAGACACCTTGCGGATTGATTTTGACCATTGCATCCACTGCCGTCAATGCGAAGTGGCGAGCGGTGGTGCCTTTGAAGTGCGCCAACCTTGGCAGGGCTCGGTGGAGCTTCACCGGGAGCGCTGTGTGGAAGGCTGCTTTGCTTGCGCAGATATTTGCCCTACGCGTGCCCTGCACATTAACGAACAGGGAGAGCTGGTTTTAGCTGACTATTACTGCATCAAGTGCGGTGCCTGCATGCAAGTCTGCCCGATTAAACCTCAATACAAGACGGAAGAATTTACTTTTGACTATTCCGGCATGCAGATTCAGCGTACCCGCGAGGTGCTTGCTAACCCTGACGAGTTAGCGATCAAGGTAGAGCGCTGGCGCGTCAATCACACACCGGTTTCCAGCGCCGCATGGATCGAAGCACTGCGCAAACTTTCCGATGACAAAGCCGCTATGGTGGAGATCGACCGCAAAAATGCCTTGCGCCGTGCGGACCTCATTAAAGCCTTGCGCGGGCATGACCGCACAACCATACGCCCGGTTGCGAAAAAAGGGAAATAAACCTGCTCTACGGAGCTACGCAGCCTCAGGTTCCGAGCCGTAAGCAAACTTAGCCGTAAAGTCAAAGGACCAGCCCGTCTCGCGGGTATATTCTGGGTTATGTTCTCCCGGTTCAAAGATTAATACCCGCGCTTTCGAGCGCAAACGGCTAAACTGATCGCTACCAGGCGTGGTCGCAATCACATTACGGAAAGTACCACTGTTAAGGTAATACCTATGCCGCCCTTCATCCACCCGCAGGAGCTCAACTTCAGGGTTATGCGTGTGCCCGCAGATAATACACTGTATGGTTGAGGCACCTGGCTGTAGGCAAGCTTCTTTTTCAATAAGACTTACTATTGAGCTTAACTTGATCCGTTTCGCAAGCGCATCTCCTGCACGCTTGACCAGCCAAAAGGGGATGCCATGTTTCCAGGTACTTCGCCGCAGCAACAAGCCCAGCGTCCGATGAGATATTCCCGCTAATCCACCCATCGTTAAGATTGTTTGGCTTAACTCCAGGTTATTCGCGATATCGTTCATTGCCCGTAAGAATATCGGCTCTATGTACTCCCAAGCCTCAATTTGGCTAAGTCCAGGGGTTGTGAGTAGAAATTTCACCAGAGCACTGGCTGGTCTCACGTTATCGAAGTCCATCAGCCGCTGATAGAGCAAGCGTAAATCTGCGTTTTCGAGAATCGCGTGCTCAGAGTAATGCTCCTTAAAAAGCTGAGGTAATTTAGCTGCCAATTCCAACGTTGTGATATCTCCAAGCACCGGCCTGCCATAGACTTCTGCGGGAATAAAAGTAGGAATGGTCTGCGTTTCTTTCAGATTGAGCCCAAAGTTGCTTGGGTCATATTCATGTCCGTGCCGTATCAACACAAATGGCTCTCCTTGCGAATAGGCGACCACCTGATTCTGAAAAGGTGCATCGTTGAATGGCAAACCCAAAAGATTTTGCACTTGGTGCCTAATTAGCGGTGTAGCATTTGCTAAGCGGTCATGATTCCCAGGTAAATAGTGAAAGCCTACCGGTCTTTGCAAAATAGTCTCTAAACTGCGAAAAATGGCTAAGGTTTCTGCCACCCGCTCCTCCTGAGTAATGGTGGCTAAAATGGCGGCGATACGCGCTTCCATCGGGCTGCCCGCATTTATCTCGTTCAAGTGAACGTATGGACGTAAGCCATTTTCTAACCATAAAGCTGAGCGGGTAAGCTCGAAAATATCTCCAGCTAATACCAAATCAACCTTGGTAATGTGATTTTTATGAATAAAATCGGAAATTTCATTGAAGTAGACGCTGTATACGCTGGCTGGCAAATTGTTATCAAATTTAACCTCTCCCAGCGCGTACGAGCTGGCTTCCGCCAAGTGCAGATCAGACATCACAATTAACATAGGCTTTAACAGCTCTACTATAACACGCCAGCATTAATAAATAGACGTAAATTATATAGATGTTGATTAAGAATTGTTAAAAGTTATTTTTGGAACTACTCGTATTTCCAGAGGAACGCGCCGGCTTCTTTGGAACCAAAGATAAAGCGGCTGGAGTTCACCGGGTCAACCAAGGCTGCCTGAAAGCTCCAGCGGTTCAGCTCAGAAGTCGTGAGCTGCCATACGGTTCCACAATTCGAGCTGGTGTAGGTAACGCCTCCACCACCGGCTGCCATCAAGCACGTATTTTGGGTTGCATAAGTTACCGAAAGCATATTTTTACCTGCAGCTCCCTTTTGAATCCATTGGGAACCAGTGTTATCGCGGATATAAATGCCATTGGTGGTCGCGGCAAAATAATCATCGCCCCGCACCAGCACCTGATTAGTTCGCAATCCGCTCAACCCTTGGTTAAGATCGCTAAATGAGCCATTTTTATAGCCGCGTACGGTACAAACACCATTCGGGTCACAAGCCGAGACCAGTAAGCGCCCAAGCCCAGCATCCGCTGCCAAGCTGATCACCGAATAACCGCTCAAGCCTACGTAAGTCCAGCTGCCAGCAGAGTAGCGCCACAACCCGCTGCCAGCCGTGCCGCCATAGAGAACGCCGCCAAGCTCCGTAAGGCTCACCAACGGCGTGCTGCCAGCTTCGATAGCATTTGCATCAAGCTCAGCGGCGAGTATCTGCTCCAAATGATCTTCGGGTTCACTTGCTCGCTCGAGTACAAATTGCTGGTAGCCCTCAAGATCGCTTGCCCCTGTGATAGGGTTATTGATCTTCGTCCAGCTTTCGCCTCCAGATGTGAAAACGCCTGATGGCGTCAGCGCATAGAGCGTATTTCCTATGCCAATGAGATTTGTTACCAGAAAATCCGTCAAACCGGTATTGACCTCTATCCAGCTGCTGCCAAGGTTGCCCGTCCGCATTACGCCACGACCATAAACGCCAGCATAAACTTGACCCTGCTGCGAGGGCAATGCAGCTAAACCGGTAATCGAAGCGCTGCTGACTTTTTTCTGACAAGGCGCCCAATTGACGCCAGAATTGGTTGAGCAATACAACCCGCGGTAACTCAAACCGGCATACCAGTGCTGAGGTGATCCTGGCGCAATCGCAAAATCATACAGGAATTGACCGTTCAACCCGGCACTATTCCATGAAGCACCATTATTCCCGCTCCGGTACAAGCCATTTTCATAGGTGCAGGCATAGACTGGACGGTTTGAACCGCCCTCCGGACCCAGCACCAGCCGGTAGATTTCCACATCTGCAGGCATGCCTGCACTTACCTCAGACCAATGTGTACCGCTATCTGTGCTACGGTAAACCCCTGCGCCATGCCATACACCGCCAAAGAGTAAGGCTGGGTTATTGGGGTTGATTACGAGGGAGCGGCTGCTCAGGTCGCTGATGCCAGTGTTGATGGTTGTAAAGCTGCTGCCTGCATTGGTGCTTTTATAAAAGCCATGTTCGTGGGCTGCCAAGTAAAGAATATTGCTGTTGGTTGGGTCCACATCAATATCGTAAAAGTAATCGCCAGTCCCCAGGTTCTCCCCGCTAAAAATCAGATTCCAACTTAAGCCGGCATTGATGCTTTTGTAAACCTGCCCAACCAAACTGCCGCTCTTGCGGCTGACGAAATATACCGTAGCAGCGTTATGCGGATCTACTTCTATATCATAAACAATCAAGGATCCAGAAACACCAGCGTTGGCGTTAGCCCAGCTGTTTCCACCATCCCTGCTCTTATAAATACCGCTGTTATACGTCCCGGCATAAAGAATTGCGCTGTTCTGGGGGCTAATCGCTAAGGATTGAATCAAGGGATTCGCTAAACCATTGATTTTTTGGGTCCAGCTGTTGCCGCCATCACTGCTCTTGAAAACACCAGCACCATAAGTCCCCAGGTAGATAATAGAACTATCCTTGGGGTCGACGACTACTGCAGTAAAGGTTCCTCCCTCTGGCCCAATCGAATAAGATTGGACGGGCGACGGAGGTTTGTACTTGGAAATGATGGGTAGGTAGACTTTGTGGGTGCTTTCGGGTTGAGGGGTTTTTTCCTGAGCCAAAGCCGGCTGCGGAAGAGGAAAGAGCAAGCCTGCTACAATAAGAATGAGTAAACCAAGCGCTAAAGTGATTTTAAGGGTCTTCATACTGTCTGCCGAGTGTTATATTTCCCCAAATTGATGCACTCTGCATGCCAACTGACGCTCGAATTGCCTAGTACCTTAAACTGCGCGGCTCATTACCTTCTGAAACGCCTCAATGCAAGCTGCCACGGCTTCATCATCCACATCATGGTGTGTGACTAAGCGGAAAGTGCGCTTGCCAGTATCTCCGATCAGGATGCCTTGTTTTTCCATAGCTTTTACGATGGCGGGAGCATCTAGCCGCACTTCCGGGTCGAGCGCTAAATAAACCATGTTGGTATAGGGTGTACCTTTATCGAGGCGCAGCCCGGGTACCTCAGCCAAGTTTTTTGCAAGCAAGCGTGCTCGTTCGTGATCCTCTGCCAAGCGCTCGATCATGCAATCCAGCGCTACCAACCCTGCCGCTGCCAAAATACCAGCTTGGCGCATCCCACCACCGAGCATCTTGCGCAGCCGGCGAGCCTTGTCGATAAATGTCTTGCTTCCACACAGCACGGAACCTACGGGTGCACACAAGCCTTTACTCAGGCAGAATGTAACCGAGTCCACAGACCGTGTCAGGTCAGAAGCTTGCACATTTAAACTTATTGCTGCATTAAAAATGCGCGCGCCATCCAGATGGAGCACTAGGCTATGTTCTTTTGCAAATTTCCCCACTTCATCGCAATACTTTACAGAAAGCGGCACTCCACCGCAATCATTTTGGGTGTTTTCAATAATTACCATCCTCGAGATCGGTTGGTGAATATCATCTGGTGAGCGTAATGCAGCTTCAAGGTCAGCCAGCGCTAACGTGCCATCCACTTGGTTAGGGATGGTGTTCATCACCACACCACCCAGAGCTGAGACGCCGCCAGCCTCATGCAGGAAGGTGTGACCCTGCCTTCCCATAATGACCTCGTCGCCCCGTGCGCAGCTAGCCAGCACGGCTAACAAATTGCCCATCGTGCCGGAGGTGACAAATAGCGCTGCTTCCTTGCCCATCAGCCTGGCGCTCTTAGCCTCTAGGGTGTTTATAGTTGGGTCTTCTCCATAAACATCGTCACCAACTCGAGCATTTGCCATTGCCTGCCGCATCTCAGGCGTAGGATGCGTCACTGTATCGGAACGAAAATCATATATCTTCATAATGCCTCAATCTAAGAAAGTTCTGTCAGAATATTTTGGAGTTCAATGGGTAACTTAGCCCGAAATTCGGTCGGGGTTCTTTCACCCGGCAAGGTGATTTTGATACTTTCGGCATGTAAGAAAAAGCGCCCGATGGGCAGCGTAGGCTTGCGGTGACCATACACCTGATCTCCAGCAACTGGGCAGCCTATGAAAGCTAAGTGCACACGGATTTGGTGCGTACGTCCTGTGATGGGGTGCACTTCAAGCAGCTCATACTCGCGGAAGCTTTGGATCGAGCGGTATTCAGTCACGGCTTTACGGCCTTCTCCGGCATAGAGCGCTGCCATGCGCTGGCGATGTTGAGGTGCCCGTCCCACAGGAGCCTCAATGCGCCCACTGGGTGTAGGTGGATGACCATCCACGAGGGCTAAATAGGTTTTCTCTGTCCGACGGGATTTAAATTGGCGCACCAGCCAGGTGTACGCTTCTTGGGTGCGAGCTAAGATAAGCACACCCGACGTTTCCTTATCCAGCCGGTGTACCACGCTAGGGCGTTCCGGGTCGCCTACCTGGCGCATTTCCGGCCAGCGATAGAGGGCAGCATTGACAACAGTCCCCGCTTTATGCCCTGCACCTGGATGCACAATCATGCCTGCAGGTTTGTTGATAACTACGACATGTTCATCTTCGTAGATCACCTCCAGCGGGATATTTTCCGCTTGTAACAACTCTTGTTCCGGTTCCGGCAGCTCAACACGCACGTTTTGCCCCTGCTCCAGTTTGAAAGCTGGTTTGAGCACCTTCTCGTCATCTACCCACACTTTGCCAGCCTCAATGAGGCTCTGCAGCTGGGAGCGCGAAAAACCTGCTACTTTTTCTTTTAGGAATTTATCCAAGCGCAGCGGTTCATCTTGTTCAAATAAAAATTGCTTTACGATGCCATTCATTGTTGAGTTTGTGCGTCTTCTTCAGATGGTTTTTCAGTGGATTGCGCTTTTCTTTCCTCGATGATTGTGCTGATAAGTAAGAGGAACACACTCACCGTTACGCAGGAATCAGCTAGGTTAAACACCGGAAATCTGCCAACAGCCACAAAATCGACTACGTAGCCTAAGGTCAGCCGATCGATCAGATTACCAATCGATCCTCCAACAATCAGTGCAAGGCAGATCCGTTGAAAAAGATGATCTTCTGGCAAGGTCTGATAGTAGATTAAAATTGCAAGTGTAATCGCAACGGTCAGTCCAATGAGCACTGCATTCCCACCTTGGAACATGCCAAAAGCCGCGCCGGTATTCACCCAGTGCACGATGCGCACAAACTCCCAAGGTGGAAAGACCAACAAAGACTCGCCCAAGGCTAAGTTTTGCTGCACTGCCCGCTTTGTAAGTTGATCCAATGCGATCACCACAAGGGCAATCAGCATTAACATAAGATTCGACTTGGTTTTCTGTTTCAAAATGCTTTCCTCAGCTCGCTTTTTGAATCGCGATAGTCAATTGTTCACCATCGAAGCTATCACTGGCTGTGATCCACTTTTCCGGAATCTCGCCTGCAATCAATTCTACCGCCAGCGTCTCGGATTGGATGAATTCAGCAAAAGCTTGCACCGCTTCGTTCAAGCGAGGTGTGGCTTGATAAGCCAAACGAATGCGGTCAGCAAGGTCTAATCCGCCATCTTTACGCAGGGTTTGCACGCGGCGCACAAACTCACGTGCCAAGCCCTCATTAATCAACTCTGGGGTGAGTTCGATATCCACTGCAGCTAAATATGGACCATCAGAGGCAACTTCAAAGCCGGCATGGGCAGTGCTGTGTACCTCTACCTCATCAGGTTGAATTTCGTAGAATTTTCCATCCACATTTACCACGAGATTAATGCCGTCTAGCAATTTGGCAGCACTTTCCTGAATAGGCAAATCCAAAATGGCTTGGCGGATCTTCGGATAAAGTCCCTTATACTTTTGCCCCAACTGCTTAGGAAGAGGGTTGAGGCTGTAGGTTACCGCCTCCGCGCTGCCGCTGAGGACGCGCACCGACTTGACGTTGAGTTCATCCATAAGCAGTTCCTTAAAGCGCTCAACTATCTCAGCATCCTCAGCTGAGCTGACCGCAAATGCGACTTCAGCCAAAGGTTGGCGCACTTTAATATTGCTTTTCATGCGGGCAGCATGCCCTAAAGATGCCAAGCGCATCACCAGCGCCATCTCACGGTTAAGTTGTTCGTTGATGCTTTGCTCATCGGGTTTTGGCCAGTCAGCTAAATGCACCGAGAGCGGCGCACCTTCGTCCACCGAACGGACCAAGTTTTGGTAGAGCTCATCAGCCATGAAAGGCATTGCCGGGGCAAGCAGCTTGGCAAGCGTGGTCAAAGCCTGATAAAGTGTTTCATAGGCAGCTGCTTTATCCCCATCGGATTCACTCTTCCAGTAACGCCGGCGTGAGCGGCGCAAGTACCAATTGGAAAGCTTATCGACAAAGGCTTCGATTGGTCGGGTGGCACCCAGAACATCATAGGTCTCATAAGCTTGGGTAACATCGCGCACGAGGACGTTCAGCTCCGAGAGAAGCCAGTAATCTAACTGCATAAATTGAGGCAGCACCTGTTGGTCCGGTTTCCAGGCATCCAGGTTGGCATAGGTTACAAAGAAGGAGTACGTATTCCATAGGGTCAAGCTGAAATTACGCACTACCTCACCGACTTGGTCAGCGTTGAAGCGGCGCTCATTGCCTGGCGGGGTGGAAGTGTAGAGGTACCAACGCAGGGCATCCGCGCCATACTCATCAATTACTTCCCACGGGTCAACCACATTCCCACGGGATTTGGACATCTTCTGCCCATCCTTATCCAATATAATGCCTAAACTAATAGCATTCTTATAGCAAATACTATCGAACACCAAGGCGCTAATCGCCAACAGAGAATAAAACCAGCCACGAGTTTGATCCACTCCCTCGCAAATAAAATCAGCTGGAAACTGACGCTTAAAGTCCTCCACATGTTCAAAGGGATAATGCCACTGCGCGACAGGCATAGCGCCTGAGTCGAACCACACATCGATGAGCTCCTTGACCCGCCGCA
>DAOUFK010000039.1:0-7915 GCA_034430095.1 Candidatus Mesolinea sp. | reverse complement strand
CAGCACATGCCTTCGTAGTCTTCGTATTCTTGTTTGGAGATTTCTTTGCCACATACTGCACATTCATACTTTTTAGTGGGCTGCATTTTCCTGACTCCTATCCAATAAGTCATTTATTACGTCGTTGAAGGTTTGAGCTTTACCTGTCTTAGCCAACTGCTCTCCTAGTAGGCGGGTGAGTTTTTGGTGGACACTATCGGATACCCGTATAGTCTTCAAAGCGACACCACACAGGTAATTTGTTACATTCAAGTTATAAATTAAACTGAACGGGCATTTTTTGCCTCAGTACATTTACTAGCACGACTTTTTTAACTCGATAATGATTTCAGTAACAGGCAAGTGATCCTTTATGGGAGTTAGCAGTAAAGCGGCAAATGACTTTCTAAACTCAATCGTAGAAGTGTTCTCACAATCACATCAGGCAGAAATGTTGAGCTTCTTGGTCAAGCGAAAGGAAGAAGGTGACCATTGTTCAAGCGAAGGGTGGTTCCAAGCCGAAATCGCTTTGAAATTCGGTGATTCCTTATCATTCAAAAATAAGATAGCTAAGGGCTGCGATTTTAGTATTGACGGTTTAGGTAATGTTGAACTGAAATTCTCCACATCCTTCAAATACAAAAGTGGAAATGACGAGAATCGACTTTTCGGCGCAATGACCGTATCCCATCAAAATGCGGATTATTGGTTACTAATATCAAAATATGTTAGAGCACAAGAGGAACGAATGAAAAAAGAGGCTATCTGGAAAGACTTTGAATATACTATCAGACTGATAGAGAAACCAAATCCGCCTTGGTGCGCTGTTCTAGTATGGAGGAAGAGCCCAAACAAAGGCAAAAGGCAATAGATCTGCTTAGAATTTAAGCAAGCGGCAGTCACTTTAACTCAACCCTCCAAGGGTCTGCAGAGTAGTTGTATCTTTGGCTTTTTATGCAACTCTCAGCCAATGACTGCACCGCGAGGAATTAGAGGATAATGGACGGCGTTATCTGTATGCTCGATGACTTAGAAGCATCAGCCACGGAAACCTGCAGCAGGGGCGTTAAGCTGTCAAGTATAACAGCCAAACTCAAAGACACAATCGACATTGCGCCGCTTCTGGGTAGGTTTCAGCAGCTTGGCTTCGTAAAAATAGTTTACAATCCAGCCTTTGATGATGAGCCTCTTGTGCAGATTACTGAGAAGGGGAAGCTTCAGATCGTCGAGTTGCTGCTTTCTCTGCAGCCCACCGGGAAGTGAGCGCTTGTGGTTAAGCTCGGATTCTATGTCATTAGAAAAGAGGGCAAGAGGGGCGTACGGGAGTATGAAGAGGTGTATCTGCGATTTCCCAAAGAGTTACATGAATTTTTGCGCTGTTTGCGTTTTCGTAGGTTGCGGGTGGAGGCAAGCAGGAATGGGAAGCGGACAACCATTGTATTGATTGAAGAGGACGCTTGAGTAAATGTTTAAACTGCATGTTAGCAATCAAGTTAGCTGAGGTCTTAGTGATGAGAGTCTGGTTGGGTCACTATAGCGATAATACCAAAGAGTGGTTTATTGTCTGGGATGACTGTGTAGAAGATGCATGGGATGATGTTGACCAAGTTGGCAGCCCAGATACTGATTCATTTCGAGAGATTGTTTCAGCAGGCATGGCTAATTTCCACTCAGACAGCCAAGGCGATGAAGAGAACATTTCGCCGGCAAAAGATAAAACTCGCCGAGAACGCTGGCTTATTTTAGGCGGAGAAAGCATGATGCAAAACCCAAATGAGTACATTGCATCGCTAAACTCTGCGAAGATAGCCAACCAAAAACTTAAAATGAAAATTTGGCGAGGCACTTATCTTTCAGAGAATCAGAAAGACGGTGAAGATTGCTTTGTGGTTTGGGCAAAAGACAAAGAAGAAGCCCTTCAGACGGTGGAACAAAACTTTGGAAGCGCCGATAAAGGCTCGCTCATCGAGGTAAGAAACGAGGGATTCATCGACTTTCATGTTAGCATGCAAGAGGGTAAACCAGTATATACTCCCCCGAAGGGTGACGTTGAAAGCGGTTTCTGGATCAACCTCAAAGGCATAATGTAACTGCGCCGCACTTTCCTTTCTGCAAAAAATTGATGTTTTCTAGTCTAGAAAGATACCCGTCAAAACGTTTCTAGTCTAGAAATACCTAAAATTGCCCTCGGTAAAACGCCGATAAAATTCAGTGCAGATTTAGCAGTCACTCGGCTTTTTTTACATAGAGCTAGCAAAGTTGCTATTTAAAGGCGGTTCTCTGAATTTTGCCCTAAGGCATTTCTAGACTAGAAGCATTTTGCCGCGAGATTAGCGCCTAAAAAATTATGGATTAATGTGATAGCCTACTTCCAACGCTCTCTATTTCGCTTCAAAGTTGAGGGGAGAGCAGAAAACTTTGGCGCGAAAGAAGAAAAGCAGGAGCAACGGCACACAGCTTGACGTGTTCCAAGATAGAGCAGCTAGAGCTAACGCCGCAATCTTTGAAGTCCTCGCCAAAGAAAGCCCTCAAACAATAAAACAATTACTAAAGAAAATAACCAAATACGAAGGCCTTGAAGAGACTTACTACGCAAGCCTCACCAAGCGCCTACATAACCTCACCGAAAATGGATTTATCGAAGAAATAAAACCCTACCAGAAAGGCGCCCCGGCAAGTTACAAGTTATGCCTCAAAGCAATCCTCGCAATGTTCCTTAAAGAAAACAGCATGCAAGACGTTTTAACTCAAGCAACAGACAAACAAGCAGCTCATATACTCTTAGCTTTGCTAAACGTTTATTCAGAAGACAAAAAGTAACCGGGCTAAAATAAATAATTTGAGTTGCTTAAAGCGATAAAAAAAGTGCTCATGATTTGAGATGTAAAAAAGAGAGGTGAAAACACCTTAGCTAATGGGTTCTGATGAGTTAACTATGTCTTTGACAAGTTTTCTGCTATCTTTCTGCCCAACTCTTCAGCGGCTTTAATGGTCTGTGGCTGCTCATCAAAACAGTTCTTGCCTACAGTGTCCACAGATGCTGTTGGCCCGAACATCATCTTAATTGCACTCATAACACAATCATCGCCATGGCCGCATCGTATGCATGGAACGTTACCAAGCACCCGAACGGAACCTACAAAGTTCATACCTTCTTCCATCATATAGAAGCTAATGGCGTTTATGCCCATATCTCCAGCAGGCGGAAGCTGAGGCGTTCCCTGTGGAATAGAAGAAGTAACAACAGCAGCACCGACCTTATTTCGCATGTATCCCTTTTGATGGCGCAGAGGATATAGTCGCTCTAAGAAAGCTTTGGCACGCGAATCAAGCGATGAGTAGGGTGTGAAAGAAGCAAGTACTATGGCATCTGCGTTTTTTGCTTTTTCTGCAAGCATGATTCCGTCATCGTTGATTACACATTTGTTGGTTTTTACGCATCCTAGGCATGCCCGACATGGCTCGACTTTATAGTTAGAAAGTTTGATGAATTCAGTTTTACAGCCAGTGGCGTCTAGGACAGCTTTGAGAGCTTTGTCAGTGTTAGAGTTTGGGATGGGAGAGCTGGAAATGCCTAAGACAAATTTATCTTTAATTTTGTTTTCCACGCACATTTTCCTGCGCTTTCGCGCAAGAACAGCTCCTTTAGAATAATATTTATAAATTTAGGTAATAAAAATATACCTAAACAGTTATGCTTGCTGTAAAAGCGAAACCTTTTTTGCCGCTTCAAGACCCCTCTGCGTAATAATGTAATCCCCTTTATTATCTTCCTGAGCAATCAACCCCGCAACTAAAAGCTTCTTTAAGTGAAAAATCAAGTGGCCGCCTTTTAGGTCTGTAAGTTGTGTCAATTTAGAAAAGCTCTTCTTCCCCTCACAGAGATTCACCAAAATCTTAAGCCGGGCTTTATTGGCAAGAGGCTCAAGCAGAGTTTCAACCACACGATCAATATTCAATTCGGTTTGCTGGTTTTCACTTCCAACTCTTTCAACCAAAACAATATTTTGATATGACCTTTTTTCCCTTCGTAGCTTCTTTTGAAAATTAGTATGGCAGACTTCACAGGTTGAACCCTTTGCTTTGTTGATTATATCGCCGATTTTTCCTATTTCCGTATCCATTCGGTTTAACGCATCAGCATGGTTTGGGTTTTTTAATATGTTTATAGTCTCAGAACCCATACCCTTGAATCTCTCAATACACTGGAGTCGATTCTTGCATTCAGGGTTAACCAGTTTTGTGATGTCTTCATCTAACTCATCAGCTAGCTGCCCAGCGTAAAACAGGAGTCTATTTTGGGTTAACGCTTCTTCTACAGTTTTTATGCGCTCTTTTACAATTGAGCCTTCTAACCTGTTAAAATCGTTTGTAAGTGTCTTTAGCCCCGTTTTTAGTTCTTTGAGTATTTCAACTAACTCGTTTTTTTCTTGAATTTCGTCTTGTTCGGACAAGTGTACCCTCTTCAACTTCCAGTATAATTTTTTACCAACAACTATATTTAACTATTTTGCACCCACTTCTCCGAACCATTTAATAAACCACTTGAAGCTTTGGCACTCGTCTTTTGAAGGACAACTCAAACAAGGATATTCTTGTCCAGCTTCACGGATAGTTTCTATTAGCTCTTCACTGGAACGCTTGTCCTTAACGATTTCTTTAATTTGTTTTTCCATCTCTCCGGTCATCTCTGATTTACTCCTTTTGTTATTTTAAGAAGAATTGTATGTGCGCGGAAATCCCAAATTTGATTGGCAACTTGTTATATCGAAAAAAGCTTCTAATGGTGTTTATTTGCTCTCGAACTGCATTTGATGGTAATTTCTTTTGCAGTTGCGCAGTGTACAATAAAAGTTGCTTACCATAGTAGTCTGCAAATTGTTTTCTCGCATTAACGCTGAATTCCTCTGCTATTTGTTTTGGACTTTTTCCACAAAAAATTGCAAAATCAAAAACAATACGCCTATCTTCCGCTGAACGTTTTTCTGCACGCAACCATTCATCAAGGGGGTTAGCTTTCTGATTGTCAGGTTCCATGTTTCTTCCACTTTCAAAGAAAAAAGAGCGATTGGGGGTTTATGCTATCTTTTTGCTATCTTGTCCTGGTGAGGCTGAGAATACTGCATCTACTTTTATGATGCCAACGCTTTTTATCTGCAATTTCATGGCCTCTAATATTTTCTTAGAAAAGCCATCGAAAACTGGTCCACTGGTCTGAAAGCCACTGAATACTCCCTTCAGTTGGTAGCCTGTCATTGGTCCTTTGAATACCGCAATTGCAACTTGGGTGTGTTTTTCAAGATTTTCTTTTGTCTTTTTTATGAAAATTTCTGCAAAAGCGATAGTTTCAGAGTCTACTGCTGTAATACTCCATATTGGAACGACGTTTGGAACACCTTTGGCATCTACTGTTGCTAACATCTTCGCTGAATCACTAGCGCTCAGGACATCCATAACTTCTTTGGGTATGCTAACCATTTTAATTAACCTCAAAAAAAAATTGAGACAATTTTCTAATATAGTTTCAGGTAACAAAAATATACCAAATAACTTGCATAAACAGAATACCAGAATAGACCGCCTCAGCAACCACTCAGGAGAATTAAACACAAAAAGAGCAATTTACTCCATAAGCCCCAAAAGAGCCACCCCAAAATTTGCAAAATTTGGATAGTTTCCGTGAGACCCCCTCACAAGGAAACTCCCAGAAAGGGGGTTGCAAGGAGTTTCCGTGAAAGCGCCAGATTGTTTTTGACTTCAGGCTGCACGATACCTTAAGGTGATAACAAATTGGTAAATTTGATTGAGGACTGGGATGTCCTTGAGGAATATGCTGGGGAAAAATTGGGTTTCTACCAGCTGCTATCTGGCGACGGAATCATTGAGATAAGAGTTCAAACCGGACGGATCGGCTACCGAAGAGAGTTTGCGGCTGGCAATGACCCGTTGCTAACCAAGATTTTGGATTTCTGCAAGAAGCGCCGCTATATTCAGATCAGCGAAAACATGCGAGACGACCAATTCTTCAAGTAGGAAGCGAAAGACCTTGAGGAGACGGCTTAATCGCAAACGTTGCATAGTCTGCGGAAAACCAAAGGCTGGCCTCAGCGGCTATGTCTTTTACGAGAGCGGAAGAACACGGCTAGCCGCTCCTTTCTGCCAAGAACACTTAGACAAGGCGCCGCAATACGCTGTTCCAGTGTTTGAGAACCAGGCAGCCCTGGACATCTTCCAAAAAATGTTCCCCGTGACCTATCTGCAGGACGTCAAAGCCAAACCAATCCTCTTTTTTGGCAATCACAAAATCGTAAGTACAAACTAAAGTGGGAGGTGGGAGGGAATGGCTGATCTTACACCAAACAAACCTTCTCCAGACGGCACATTTGGCACTAAAGCCGGTTCCAAATCCTGTAAGTCAGAGTCAGCAGATGGCTCTGCCGGCACCAACCCCCTAAACCCAGCCTGCCCCAAATGTGGACCTAAAACTACGACTGTTTGGCGGGATGGAACCTATTTGCCGATGTTTGGAGAGCCTATCCAGCGTTGGCTTTGTCGTCGATGTGGTTTACGTTTTAGTGATCCTGTAGGAGTTGAAACGGCTAAAAAGTTGTTGCAACGTGACCTATCTATTGAAACGAAGAAATTAAAAAGCGAACAGGGAATAGTGTTTTCTCGCCAAATATGCGCAGAAGAAGCGAAAAACTTGGTGGCAGAACAGCAAGAAACTGTAGTTCTGCGAAAAGAAACCACTACTATCGACTTTAGCGGTAAACTCGTTGACTACTCCTGGTACCTAAAGAAAGAAGGCTACCGCAAGAAAACAATCAAAGGACGCGGCAAACTACTAAAAATTCTCTGCAAACGCGGCGCAAACCTCTATGACCCTGAATCCGTCAAAGACGCTATAGCAAAACAACCATGGTGCGAAGGCAGAAAAGCCAACGCTGTTGATGCATACTCCAGCTTCTTAGCGATGGTCGGCGGCAAATGGGATCCACCGAAATACAAGAGCATTCCAAAACTACCTTTCGTCCCCAAAGAAACAGAAATCGACCAACTAATAGCAGCCTGCAGCCTCAAAGTGGGCACATTCATGCAACTGCTAAAAGAAACTGGCGCAAGACCTGGCGAAATCTGGAATATCGATGACGACGCTTTCGACTTCGAGAGCAATACCGTAAGCATCGCTCCTGAGAAAAACAGCAACCCCAGAATCTTTCACATGAGCCAAAAACTAGTTGGCATGCTCCGAAGCTTAGAACGACCATACGGCAAATACTATTTTGCCCCACCAGAAATGGATCTTGACAACTTCAGAGACAACTACGACCAACAACGCAAACGAATTGCAGCAAAAGTAAACAACCCACGACTCAACCGAATAATGTTCAAAACCATACGCACCTTCGTCGGCACAATGCTATACCACAAAACCAAAGACGTTCTGTTTGTCATGAAATCGCTTGGCCACAAGAACATCAAAAATACGCTCATCTACATCCAACTGGAAGAGGCACTATTCAAAGATGAAATCGACTACATCTCCAAAGTTGCCAAGACTGAAGCCGAAGCATGCGTCCTAATAGAGGCTGGCTTTGACTTCGTCTGTGACTTCGACGGGCATAAACTGTTCAGGAAGAGGAAGTTTTAACCATGACAACAAAGGCTGAAAAAGAAAAAGCTCTACAGGAATTCAAGCAGACGCAAAACATAGTTTTATTGCAGAAACGACTCGGACACAAACACATCAGATCAACCCTTAATTTATTGGGGCGAACTGATGCTTTCAAATTATCTGCGGAGGACAAACAATAAAATGTTGACTTTTGGTGCTATCGCCATTCGGACAAACCCCCGTATAATTTCAACATATTGGTGGCGGGGGTGGGACTTGAACCCACGAAGGCCTGCGCCAGAGGATCTTAAGTCCTCCTCC
>DAOUFK010000038.1:0-1718 GCA_034430095.1 Candidatus Mesolinea sp. | reverse complement strand
CAAGCAGGATGGTGCCGGGGTACTCAGCGAGCACCTGTTGCAGCACCTCCTGGGTGGTCAGGTCCAAGTGATTGGTAGGCTCATCCAGCAGCAGTAGATTGGCATCGGAGAGAGCTAACTTTGCCAAAGCCAGCCTGCCGCGCTCGCCTCCAGAGAGCGTCTCTACGCGTTCAAAGACCTCATCACCCGTAAAGCCGTATTTAGCTAAGTAGTTGCGCATCTCTGCAGGCAGCATAGCCGGCGCCACGCTATTGATCTCTTCGATGAGTGTGTTGGCAGGGGAGAGATCCTCGTGCGCTTGAGCAAAGTAGCCTACCTTAAGGCTGGCGCCCAGCTCCAATCGACCGGCGAAGGGTGGAATCTCTCCTAAAATCGTCCGCAAGAAAGTGGTCTTGCCGGCGCCGTTAGGTCCGATGATAGCTACGCACTCCCCGCGCTTGAGCACCAGATCTGGTGCGCTGAAAAGCGGCTTGCCTTCATCGGCATAACCTACCTGCAAGCTGTAAGTGCGCAAAACGAGCTCGCCGGAGCGGCTGGCAATGGCTAAGCGCAAGTGCATTGGGCGGAGATTATCCGTAGGGGCGCTGAGGCGTGACTCGGCGAGCAAGCGCTGCAACCGGCGGTGCCTTCCGACGGCTTGGGCGTTGTTTTGTGTGCCTAAATTTTGACGTATGTACTCTTCTTGCTTGCGGATATACTCGGTCTGAGCTTCGTACTCAGCCAGGCGGCGCGTGTAACGCTCCTGACGCTGACCCAAGTAGTCGGTGTAATTGCCGCGGTATATCTCCAGAGCTGGGGTCATCTCCCAAATTTGCTTGGCTGTTTGATCCAGAAAATAACGGTCATGGGAGACAATCAGCACCGAGCCGCTCCAATCCTGGAGGAGGGCTTCCAGCCACTCTACCGCGTTGATATCGAGGTGATTGGTGGGTTCATCCAAAAGGAGCAGATCAGGGCTTTCGAGAAGCAGGCGGGCTAACATGGCGCGCGTACGCTGCCCACCCGAGAGCTGCGCCAGCGTGCGCTCATAATCGCCAGCATCGAAGCCCAAGCCGGCAAGCGTTTGCTTGATGCGCGTAGGGTAAGTGTAGCCGCCGGCTTGCTCAAAGCGGGAGAGCACAGATCCGTATTGCTCCACGAGCTTGGTGTCAGCCTCATGGGACTGCATGGCTTGCTCGAACGCTTTGAGCTGCTCAGCTTGCGCGAGCAGAGGTTCGAAGGCTTGCAGGCAATACTCCCACAGTGTGCCCCCGCTGATTTGGGTGGCTTCTTGCGGCAGGTAACCTAAGCGCAAACCGCGGGCGCGGTGCACGCTGCCGCTGCTGGGCTCTTCGAGCCCTGCCAGGATGCGCAGGAGGGTGGTCTTGCCGATTCCATTGGGTCCGACGATGGCAATGCGGGCGTGCTCCGGGATAGAGAAGGTAAGGCCGGCGAAGATATCATTCGCGCCAAAAGCTTTGCTCAGGTTGGTAGCGGTGAGTAACGGCATATTATGAGTATATCAGCAGAAGCACAGAGTACTTTGAGTGTTTGAGTAAATGTAAGAGCAGCATAAAAATGTCCTAAAGTAGCAAAATAGAAATGTCCTAATCAAGATTCGGAGCTATGAAATCGTCGCGCATTATTCCGAGTTTTTTCAAAGGAACGATAAAATCATGACGAACAGCGAAATAGAGCCTTTCCCCTCTTACTCCCCTTCCCAGCGGACTAATATTTAT
>DAOUFK010000037.1:0-12747 GCA_034430095.1 Candidatus Mesolinea sp. | reverse complement strand
GGTAGAAAGGGACATTCAACTTCATTTCTACCCCATTTCCGTGCCTTATGCCAGATTGTACAGTAACAGGGAAGGGTCAGGGTTAGGGTTACCGTGAATTATTATAGACAAGAAGAAATTAGATGGTTAGTTGTGAAAAAAAACCCATATTGAGGACTTTATCCACTCATTAGGACATTTCTAAATTGCCAGCGTTAGGACATTTCTATTTAGCCTTGACAGGCGCCATTAAAAACCACCATTTTTTGTTAAAAATGTTACAATGGTCGCATGACTTGCCCATTGACACTCACCTGCAATGCGGCATATTTTTTAATAATCATTAAGGAGATGCATGTCTGAAGACCCTCGATTAGAAAAACTCAAACAAATTCAAGCACAAGCCAAACTCGGTGGCGGGCAAGAGCGCATCGATAGACAGCAT
Organism: Candidatus Mesolinea sp.; assembly: GCA_034430095.1. Classification (GTDB taxonomy): domain Bacteria; phylum Chloroflexota; class Anaerolineae; order Anaerolineales; family Anaerolineaceae; genus Mesolinea. The sequence goes on along the minus strand of DAOUFK010000037.1, from coordinate 12,323 downwards.
TCCAAAGGCTATCTCACTGCCCGTGAGCGCTTGGGCTTATTGCTGGATCCTGGCACTTTTAGAGAACTTGAAAGCCTGGTGGTGCAGCAAAATGACCCCCAAGCCGAGCGTACCCTGGGTGATGGCGTCGTAACCGGTTATGGCAAGATTGATGGACGTACGGTATACGTCTATGCCCAGGATTTTACCGTCCAAGGCGGCGCCTTGGGCGAAATGCACAGCCGCAAGATCTGCCGGGTGATGGATTTAGCCGCCAAGAATGGCTGCCCGATTGTCGGTTTGATTGACTCCGGCGGCGCGCGTATTCAGGAAGGCGTCAAGAGCTTGGGCGGATATGCTGAAATCTTTCGACGCAACGCGCAGTATTCCGGTGTGGTGCCGCAAATCAGCCTGATTATGGGACCTTGCGCTGGCGGAGCAGCTTATTCCCCAGCGCTTACCGACCTGATCATCATGGTGCAAAAGCAATCCTACATGTTCCTAACTGGTCCGCAAGTGATTAAAACCGTTACCGGAGAAGATGTCGATTTTGAATCCTTAGGTGGTGCGGATGTGCATTTAGGCATCAGCGGCACGGCACATTTAGTCAGCCCGACCGAAAAGGATGCGCTCGCGCTTTGCCGGAAGGTGCTCACTTATCTCCCCTCGAATAATGTCGATCAAGCCCCGCAAGTGACGCCTGAGGATGATCCCTACCGGCGGGCGGAAGCGCTTAACAGCTTGGTGCCACTAGACCCCCAGGAAGCGTACAGCATGCACACTGCCATTCCGCAAATTGTCGATATTGGATCCTTCCTCGAGCTACAAGCTGGCTTTGCCCCCAACGCGATTGTGGGTTTGGCACGCTTAGATGGAAAGCCTGTCGGAATTATCTCACAGGAACCTGAGTCCATGGCTGGCGTGATGGACATCGACTCCGCCGATAAGATCAGCCGTATGGTGCGTTTATGTGACGCCTTTAACCTACCGATTGTTACCTTTGTAGATTCGCCTGGTTTCTTGCCTGGCGTTGATCAGGAACATCGCGGCGTGATTCGCCATGGCGCTAAGGTGCTTTATGCTTACGCTAACGCCACGGTACCCAAGGTGAGCGTGGTGACCCGCAAAGCCTACGGCGGTGCGTATGTGGTGATGAGCAGTAAATACTTAGGCACAGATATCACCTACGCTTGGCCAAGCGCAGAAATCGCGGTGATGGGCGCGGAGGGTGCGGTCAATATCCTTTACCGAAAAGAAATCAGTGCAGCGCCAGATCCGCAAGCCGAACGCAAGCGCTTGGAAGAAGAATACCGCCAGAAATACCTGAACCCTTATGCTGCAGCGCATGCCGGCTATATCGATGAGGTCATTGAGCCGGCACAAACACGCCAGAAACTCATCGAAGCGCTGGATGTGTTGGCGAATAAAGTAGAAAGTACCACAGCGCGCAAACACGGCAACATGCCCGTCTAAGGCAGTAGATTATGACGAATATCTTGTTACAAGGTTTAGCAATCGCTGGGATAGGCATGGGATTGGTGTTTTTGATGATTTTAGCGCTCTGGGGGATTATGGCACTCCTCGTTTTACTCACCAGTCGCACCACACCTTCAGAAATGGAAACCGTGGAGCAGCCTTCGGAGGTACCGGCTGAAGCACATCACAGCGCTGAGGCTGCCGCTGCAGCGGTGGCATTCGCCCTTGCACAAGAGCGGATCAGCAGCCAGCCGCAGCTGAAGGCTGGAACGACTCCAACCAGCCAATGGCTGCTTACGGGTCGCCTGCAGCAAATCAACCAAGGGATGAGAGGACGGAGAGGATGAATATCAACGTAACCATCGCAGGGAAAACTTATTCGGTAAAAATTGAAGATTTACATTCTAGACCGGTCAAAGCCGAGGTTGATGGGCAGGTCTTTGAGGTTTGGCCTGAAGAAACTGCAGCACAGCCCGTGCAGGCACAGTCTGTTCCTGCAGCGGTTTCTGCGGCAAAAACAATGGCTGCCCCAACCCAAACCGCTATCAATTTGCAAGAAGTTCGCTCACCTTTGCCAGGTGTGATTATAGCCATTGAAGTGAAACCGGGCGATGCGGTCAAGGCTGGGCAACCGCTTTGCACATTAGAAGCCATGAAGATGAAGAATGTGATTCGCGCCGGCAGAGATGGCACCATTGCCGAGGTACACATTAAAGTGGGCGATCAAGTACAGCACAACCAGTTGATGTTCACCTACGAAGGCTAAAGGAATGCCCACATGGATTTGACCAACCTAATTACCGAACTCTCCAAAGGTTTTGCAACATTCACTTGGGGTAATGCCGTAATGATCCTCGTTGGGCTGATTTTAATATTTTTAGCTATTGTTAAAGAATACGAACCGGTGCTGTTGCTGCCGATTGGGTTTGGCTGCTTGATGGCGAACTTGGGAATGTCTAACCAGGTCGGTTTTATGAAAGTCATTTACGATGCTGGCATTAGTACGGAGCTTTTCCCGCTGCTGATTTTTATCGGCGTCGGTGCAATGATTGACTTCAGCCCTCTGCTTTCGCAGCCCAGTATGGTGCTACTGGGGGCTGCTGGTCAGTTTGGGATTTATGGCACTTTGCTGCTGGCTTTAGCCTTAGGCTTTCCGCTCAATCAGGCTGCTTCCATTGGGGTGATTGGCGCAATTGACGGCCCAACGGCAATATTCGTGGGCACAAAGTTAGCTCCGGAAATCGTAGCGCCTATCGCTGTCGCAGCTTATTCCTATATGAGCCTGATCCCCATCATTCAGCCTCCAATTATGAAACTGATGACCACACGCAGAGAACGTCTTATCCGCATGGAGTACAGCCCCAAACCTGTTTCCCGCTTGACGTTAATCATTTTTCCCATCCTAGTCACACTCTTAGTGGCGCTGGTGGCACCCGATGCAGCGCCTTTGATGGCGGCACTCATGCTCGGTAACCTGCTGCGCGAAGCGCTTGTGGTCGAGCGCTTGAGCAAAATGGTGCAAAATGAGCTCATTAACATCGCCACGCTCTTTTTAGGCTTGGCGATCGGATCCACGATGACAGCCGAAAGCTTTTTGAATTGGAGCACGTTAGCCATTTTAGGGCTAGGGCTGCTTGCTTTTGTGATTGACACTGTAGCGGGATTACTTTTTGGCAAACTGATGGCAGTGATTACCCATGGCAAGGTCAACCCGCTGATTGGAGCTTGCGGGATTAGCGCATTCCCCATGGCTGGCAGGCTCTCGGCAAAGATGGCATTGGAAGAAGATCCTTCCAACTTCATCCTCATGCACGCAATGGGCTCTAATACTGCTGGGCAGTTAGGCAGTGTGATTGCCGGCGGGATTTTGTTGGCTCTCGTTACTGGGATTCCATAAGGAAGAGCGACTTTATAGAGGCTGCAGCTAAGGCTAGCAGCCTTTTTTATTGCGAGTAATGAAATTTAAAAACACAATGATGGAGTTGGGATCGAAATATAGAAATTAGGGGTGTTATAAATCGAGCTTATAACCGATCGAACGTACCGTAAGGATCAATTTCGGGTTGTGTGGATCTTCCTCGAGTGCGCGCCGCAGCCAGCTGATGTGCACATCTAAAGTGCGCGTATCGCCGATATAATCGGTTTCCCACACACGCTGAAAAAGGATGTCGCGGGGCACTACCTCACCAGGTTTTTTCATCAACTCAAGTAAGAGCTGAGTGAGCCGAGGTGTGAGGGAAGTTTCTTTACCATTATAGGTAACTAAATTTGAAGCCGTATTGAGCTGCAACGGTCCAACCGTGCAGATATTTTCCTCACTATTGTGCTGAAAGAGGCGCATGCGGTTGATCAGCTTTTGAACGGTGAAAGGCAGCTGAAGGACAATGTTGACTTCGGGGTTCTCAGCGAAATCAGCATGATCTGGGACGATCAATACAATAGGGCATTTTGGCAAGCAATTGCGGAAACGCTTGATAATGCGGGAGCCATCTGTGCGCAACGAGGCAGCGTTTATGATAACGATCGATGGGGTGAAATCTAGAAGTAAATTTAAGCCCGCAGTCCCATTTTTGGCAGATTTCACCCAATAACCCCGCTTGGCGAGTTCATCGGCGAAGGCATAATTATGATTTCTTTTACCTTCGATGCATAAAACTTTTACTTGATTATTTGCTAACAAAATACCTCATTTACGAGCTGTTGCGGTAAAGTCAATGACTAAACCAATTGTAAGGTAAACACATTAGCGCGCCTTGAGTTGGCGAAACAAGCAATTAAAACCCTGTTAGCAAAACGAAAAACTTTGTTTAAGCTTGCGCTCATATTATAGCTTAAAAAAACTGAAGCCAAGAAGAAAAAGGGTAAAAAAAACCACCATCTCATAATTAATCTTTGGTCATTAACAATCGAGCTGAACTTTCCATCATTTTGGATTGCTGTATGTCAGTATCATAAAAAATTAGTGTAAGCAAAACAAGCGTTCACCTTACTTTGTAGACGATTACCTTTTCATTAATCCCAAAGGGCGCTGAAATACAGGGTAAAATAGGATTACAGTATTCAATGCCGTGTTAGAATAAAATTCTAATTTCAGCTGTCATTAAAGTTAAGTGAGTGAACATGGGCAAAATGAGAGAGTGTGTCATCAACAGTGTAAGAGTCAGCCTAATCAATCAAGACCGCATTGTGGTGCTGAAAGATAAAGAAGACGACTTGTACCTACCGATTTGGATAGGTCTCTTTGAGTTCGAATCCATCACGATTGCCTTGCAAAAGATCGAAACGGCGCGTCCATTGACGCATGACCTGATGAAGAATTTGATCAGCTCATTGGATGCCCGCTTAGTTGCGGTAGAAATCACTGCTCTGGAGTCGGATACCTATTACGCCAACTTAATCATCGAGCAGGATGGCGCCCAAAAACGAATTGATTGCCGCCCATCGGATGCGATTGCTCTTGTGGTCCGCACAGGTGTGCCAATATTTGTGGATGAAGATGTGTTGGAACGAGCCGGCATCCGGCCTGAACCTGAAACCTCCGAAGAGTTGGAAGAAGGCAGCGAAAGCGCGGAGCTACCTGGCGACCTCTCAGTATTTGAGGATTTTTTAGATCAGTTGGGCAAGCAAAAACCGGCAAAATCCGAGGATGAGGACGAAGGCAGTAGCCCAGAAGAGGATCAAGGGGATAGTGAAGATCTTAGCCCCCAGTAGTTCCTATTACCGTGTTCTAAGCACATGCCACGTCAGGGTTAGGAGCAGGGATGAGTGATCAAGATCAATATATGAGCAGTGAAGGTGATTTGCTTCCCGGGCAGCTGTTTGATCGGGAGATGGAAGAGGCGCTGATAGGCGCAGTCCTGATTAATCAAGATGTTTATTTGGATGTTTCCCAAGTCGTTGAGGCGAGTGATTTCTACTATAAGAGTCATCAATATATTTGGGAAGCGATCCAACATCTGTATGCGACTGAGCATATTATTGATGCGCTTGCGATTCACAATGAACTCATTGCCCAAAATCACGCTGATGACACAGGTGGCATTGATTATCTCGCTGGTTTAGCAAATCGCGTGCCATCATCTTTGCACGCTGAATATTATGCTAAAAGCATAAACGATTTAGCCATCCGCCGCCGCCTGCTCGCTTCTGCCAATGACATTGCCAAGTTGGCTTACCGTAAAGATTTTGACATCGATACGACCATTGAAATGGCAGAGCAATCGGTGTTCGGAATCAGTGAGAGCCGCTATAAAAGTGGTCTAGTTCCGGTTAGTAATGTGGTTCGGGACTTCATCGAACGGCTTTCTGAAAAAAGCATGCACACAGGCGAGTTAAGCGGCTTGGGTACAGGCTTAAAGTCAATAGATGCTGTACTTGATGGACTGCACCGCTCGGATTTTATTATCGTTGCTGGCAGGCCAGGCATGGGAAAAACGGGTTTTTTAACCGGTATTGCCCGATATGTCGGCTTGGAACTTAAACGTAATGTAGCGATATTTTCACTTGAAATGTCGGCAGAACAAGTGCTAGAACGCCTTTTAGCCCAGTTGACAGGCATAGACTCACAAAAATTGAGGTCTGCACGCATGAGTAACAGCGAGATGGATTTGGCTATGCATGCCTTGGAGCTGCTCAGCGAAGCGCACATCTACGTGGATGACACCCCTGCCATCACCCCCATGCAATTGCATACCAAGTGTATGCGTCTGAAAGAGCAAGGACTGGATCTCGTCATTGTGGATTATTTACAATTGATGTCTGGCGGGGTGCGCACCGAAAACCGCGTGCAGGAGGTTTCGTATATTTCACGCGCCCTTAAAGGATTGGCGCGGGACTTGGATATCCCCGTCCTGGCTGCCGCGCAGCTTTCCCGCGCGATCGAAAGCCGCCAAGATAAAAACCCAGTGCTTTCCGACTTGCGTGAATCGGGCAGCTTGGAGCAGGATGCTGATATTGTCATGTTCATTAACCGGCCTCATCTAACCGAACAAGACAACCCTGATCGAAATAAAGCCAAATTATCGGTTGCCAAACACCGAAATGGACCAGTTCACAGCGGCATTGAATTAGTATTCATTGAACCACTAGCAATGTTCCACGATTTATACAAGGGTAATATCCCTGCATGATAGAAGGCGCATGAGTGTAAGCAAAACACCACTGGGTTTTGAGCGTGATCAAACCAAAAATTTGGCATTGCCAGCTGATTTCTTGCACAGCATAGCCCAAAGCCCCCTCGACCGCGAGGCTATTTTGATGGTGCTAAATCTGTTTGACTTGCTGGGGTCAGCCGATAACCTTGCTGCGGAAAGCTCAGTGATGCTGGAAGCAGCCGAGATGCTCTTTGATGGACAAAAGGAAACCTGCCAACACGCGCTCGACCAAGCCTTGCAAGCAGGTTTTATCCTCAGTTATGAGGATGAACAGAACCAGAAGGTTTATTTTCTGCCCGGCACGCCGCAAGGGCGGAAATGGCTCGAGAGGCTTACCTCCGGGCAGGAAAAATTAAACGGCGGCTTGGTGATTTCCAAGCTGCCCTTGGAAGAACGCCCAAATATATATAAGCTATATGAAGCCCATATCGGCCCGCTTACGCCAATCATGGCAGAAATGCTCAAGGAAGATGAAGCTGAATATCCATATGAGTGGATAGAAGCTGCCGTGGCTGAAGCGGTGGAGCGGAATAAACGCAGCTGGCGCTATGTGCGCGCAATCCTAAACGCCTGGAAGGAACGAGGACGTGAAACCACAAGCAAGCAACAAGAAGGATCAATCGTTGAAGAATATCGCCGCCTCTATCAAGAGCAGCGAAAACGCCGCAGTGGAAAATCAAGCTGAAGGGAGAGTCTCTTCGAAGCATCGTTACAGCTTAGGTGACCCGAACTGCCCGATTTGCCATGGATTGGGCTTTGTCAGCACAGACGTCCCCTTGGATGACCCCCGTTTTGGGAAGTTAGAAATTTGCTCCTGCCGCATAAAAGAAGTTACGGCTATGCGGCGGGATCAGCTCTTTCAGCTGAGCAACTTAGGCGCACTTAAAAATCTTACCTTTGAAAACTTCAAGCCGCGGGGGAGGATTGGCTTAGGGCCGCTCCAAGCTGATTCCCTCGAACAAGCTTATAACAGCGCGATGAACTTTGCCGGCACCTTACGTGGCTGGCTTCTGCTCTTGGGCAAATATGGCTGTGGTAAAACGCACCTGGCTGCGGCGATAGCTAATCAAGCAGTCTCGATGGGCGTCTCGACTTTATTCTTAACCGTGCCGGACTTGCTCGATTGGCTGCGCTTTTCCTACTCTGAAGGCAGCGAAGATAGCTTTGAGCAGCGCTTCGAAGAAATCCGGAACATTCCTTTGCTAATCATGGATGATTTTGGCACACAAAACGCCACCAGCTGGGCGCAAGAAAAGCTTTTTCAGATCTTGAACTATCGCTATATCAACCAATTAGCGACGGTTATCACCAGCAATAACCCACTCTCGAGCTTTGAGGGCCGCATTCGCTCGCGGCTGATGGACCCAGAGTTAGTGACCCGCGTGGAAATTTTAGCGCCGGATTATCGCAACCCGACGGATGATATTGGCCACCCTGAGCTTTCTACGCTTAGTTTGCATAGTAAGCAAACTTTTGGCACCTTTAGCTTGAGGCGAAACGAAGATATTGATCCCAGTGACTTAGCCTCATTAAAAGAAGCTTTCGAAGCTGCCCAAGCTTTTGCCCAGAACCCACAAGGCTGGTTGGTATTTTTAGGTCCTTATGGCTGTGGGAAGACGCACTTAGCCGCAGCGATTGGCAATTACCAAGCCGGGTTGGGCTTTCCACCCTTGATGGTGGTGGTACCGGACCTGCTGGACCACTTACGTGCTGCATACGCCCCAAGCAGCCCAGTGAGTATCGACCAGCGCTTTGAGGAAATCCGCCGCTCGCGTTTGTTGATTTTAGATGATTTGGGGACGCAATCTGCCACCCCTTGGGCGCGGGAAAAACTCTATCAATTGTTTAATTATCGCTATAATGCAGAGTTACCCACAGTCATCACTACAGCGAGTATGCCTGGAGAAATCGACCCGCGGCTGCGCAGCCGTATGGCTGATACGCGCCTTTGCCGAATGGTTTTTATGAGTGCGCCTAGTTTTACGGGCAAGAACTGAAACTTTTACGCGGTTTATACCTCCGCAAAGAAAGTATGATAAGATTTAGGTCGTTTTGCAGGCAACTGCAAACTTTAATTTAACGTTGCCTTATGTATATATTTATATAAAAAGAGTTGATTTATGGAAAAAATTATCCGAGAGATACCTAACAGTTTTAACTTGCCTTACCGCATCAATAAACTGGCTGACCTCGCCCACAACCTATGGTGGGCATGGAACCCCGAAGCAGCCCGCATGTTTAAGGAGATCGATCCGCTGCTTTGGGAACGGTCGCACCACAACCCCGTGGTTTTTTTACGCTCTGTTGACCCAACGACCTATGATGGCTTGATCAAGGATCGATACTTTTTAGGGCGCTACGACCGCATTCTGCGTGAATTTAACACATATATGAAATCTAAGGATACCTGGTTCAGCCGTACTTATCCTAATCTGCTGGATGACAAAATTGCCTACTTTTCGTTTGAATATGGGTTACATGAATCCTTGATGGTATACGCCGGTGGGTTGGGCGTGCTTTCGGGTGATCACCTCAAAGAATCGAGCGACTTAGGTATTCCCCTTGTGGCTGTAGGTTTCCTCTATACCTACGGGTATTTTTCACAAAAAATTACCGAAGATGGCTGGCAAGAAGCGCGCAACGTCCAAATTGTTTATGACGACTTACCCCTCATTGCACTCTATGATGCCAACCATGAACCCATCAAGATTTCTGTGGAGCTGCCAGGCAGGACAGTCTACGCTCGCCTGTATGAGCTCAATGTTGGCAAGGTGAAATTGGTGCTTATGCAAACCAACATCCCTGAGAATAACCCCAATGACCGCCAACTGACTGATCGGCTCTACATCAGTGACCCAGAGCTGCGCATTTCCCAGGAGATCTTGCTGGGCATCGGCGGCTTCCGCGCGCTGAAAGCTTTGGGGTACAACCCAAGCATTTATCACATGAACGAGGGGCATTCTGCCTTTTTGACGCTGGAACGCGCAAGAGAGTTTGTCCAGCAAGGCAAGACTTTTGACGAAGCGTTAGATCTTGTCAAGCGCTCCAGTATTTTTACCACGCACACACCAGTTCCTGCGGGGAACGATGAGTTCCCTATCTGGATGGTGGAGAAATACTTTGCCAATTTGTGGCCACAATTAGGCTTGAACCGCGAACAATTTATGGATCTTGCCCGTATCAAGCAAGACTGGGGTGGGGAAGCTTTTAGTATGCCGAAGTTAGCACTCAAACTTTCAAACTTTCGCAATGGTGTTTCAAAGATACACGGGCAAGTTTCCAAGCAGATGTGGCACGAACTCTGGCCGGATAAACCCGTGGACGAAGTTCCGATCACCTACATCACTAATGGCGTTCACACGCGTACATGGCTAGCACGCAGGCTCGCCCTACTATATCGGCGGTACCTTGGTCCGGATTGGTATGAGCATATCGATGACGAGGAAATGTGGCAACGCGTGGATTTAATTCCAGATGCGGATTTGTGGCGCGTGCGCCGGCACCTTAAACGAAAATTGGTTGCTTACATGGTCAACCGTGCGCGGGATGCTTGGCAAGCCGGCAGCGTTCACCCCGTACAGACTGTTGCCAGCGGGGTGCTGCTGGATCCATACGCGCTCACGATTGGTTTTGCGCGCCGCTTTGCTACCTATAAACGGGCTAATTTAGTCTTTACAGATGTGGACCGCCTGCTGCGCATTGTAACTAACCCACGTAAACCCGTGCAGATTGTCTTTGCTGGTAAAGCCCATCCATCTGATGAACCTGCTAAGCTCTTGATTCAAGAAGTTTATCGGCACGTGAAGGATGCGCGTTTTGGCGGCAGGTTAGTATTTTTGGACGACTACGATATGGATATGGCGCGTTATTTGGTGCAAGGTGTGGACGTTTGGCTCAATACCCCTCGCCGTCCGCGTGAAGCTTCTGGTACAAGCGGACAAAAAGCTGCGCTGAATGGCACGCTGAACTTCTCAGTGTTGGATGGTTGGTGGGCGGAAGGATATAATGGCGCGAATGGCTGGGCAATTGGCGATTCTACCGTTTCGGATGATCAAGACGAACAAGACAAAGACGATGCTGAGAGCCTCTATAACACCCTCGAAAATGAGATCGTTCCCCTCTACTATACCATGCGCTCTGCTGACGGCTTGCCCGGAGATTGGATCGAGCGGATTAAGGAAAGCATCAAGACGCTTACCCCTCGCTTTTCTACCACCCGTATGGTCAAACAATATATGAATGAGCTCTATTTACCTGCCATGCAAATGACTGAAGAGGAACCAGAACAAGAGAAAGCCTAAGAATAATTAAAAAGCGAGGTATCGATTATGCCTGATTTCCTTACAATTTCCCCCTGGTTAGGCGCTTTGATCATTTTTGTTTTGCGCGTGATTAATATTGCCATGGATACCCTGCGCGTTATGTTGACCATGCGTAATATGAAGGGGATTTCTTGGGTACTCGGCTTCTTCGAGACAATTCTCTTTGTGATTGCCATGGGGGCAGTGCTGGATAATCTCAATAATATCCTCTATATTGTCGCCTATTCTGCTGGCTTTGCAACGGGCAACGTGGTTGGCATGGAAATTGAGAAGCGCTTAGCCTTGGGTTATTCCCAGATAAGCATTATTAGCCGTTCCCAGGGCAAGGAGATTGCACAGGCGTTGCGCGAGCATGACTTCGCGGTTACAGAAATCCCTGCACAAGGGAAAGATGGTACCGTTTTGTTGCTGCACTGCTCCGTGCAGCGTAAAAAAGCGGGCGAAGCCCAGAAAGTCATCTTGGATGTGGATCCTAACGCTTTCGTAACTGTGGAAGATATCATTTTGCAGCGCCACGGCTATTGGGGAAATCGTAGTCTTCGTTGTTGAAACACACTCAAGGGAATTACTCGTGAATGGCGCACTGATTTTTGATTTTGATGGGCTGATCTTAGATACAGAGACGCCCGAGATGCGCATTTGGCAGCGTTTGTTTGCCCAAGCCGGTGGTGAGTTTGACGTTAGAGGCTATCAAGCCATCATTGGGACGTATGGCTCGGAAATCTACCGACCCGCGGAGGAGCTTGCCCGCTTGCTCGACCATGGAACCACGCCCGAGGAGTTATGGGCATTGGTACAAACAAAGAGCATCGAAGCGATCAATCAGGAACCGGCTTTGCCTGGCGTTGTGGAGCTCATCGCTAAGGCAAAAAAAGCAGGGCTTTCCTTAGGGGTTGGTTCCAGCTCTCCACGGGATTGGGTGCAAAGACATTTACAGCGCTTAAGCCTTCTGAGTCAGTTTGATACTATCGTGACCATTGATGATGTGCATGTGAGTAAGCCTGAACCAGATATCTTCCTTAAAGTCTTAGAGAACCTTGCAATGCCTGCTGCGCAAGCGCTTGTGTTAGAAGATTCCTATAACGGCATTGTGGCAGCCCAAAGGGCAGGCATCCGTGCGGTTGCGATTCCCAACCCAGTGACGCTTGGTCAGGATTTCTCTGCAGCGGAAGAAGTTTTACCTTCTTTGAATGCCCTGCAGCTTGAAAAATATTTCTCTCGCTCCTGAACATCGGCACCTTAAACTGGTAGATTAAACCCAAGCGCTCTCTCGTTTAACTGTGTCAAGGCTAAATAGAAATGTCCTAATGAGTGGATAAAGTCCTCAGTATGGGATTTTTCTCATAACTAACCATCTTATTTCTTCTTGTCTATAATGATTCACGGTAACCCT
>DAOUFK010000036.1:0-13541 GCA_034430095.1 Candidatus Mesolinea sp. | reverse complement strand
TATGCCAGATTGTACAGTAACAGGGAAGGGTCAGGGTTAGGGTTACTGTGAAACACTACAAACAAGAAGAAATCAGGTGGTTAGCTATAAGAAAAAACCCATACTAAGGACTTTATCCACTCATTAGGACATTTCTATTTAGCCTTGACATTTAGGCTTTCTGCGCTTATGTGTACAAATACGCAGAAATTGAATGAAGCCCCAAACTTGGGGCTTCATTACGGAGAAGAAAGGATGCTTTCTGAGGAGTAATGGCTTATAAGGTTATTTCGAGATGCTGAGCTTGAGCACGTCGCCCTTGCGGTCAAACGTTACCCGGGCGAAGTGGTGGTGATTGATCTCTTTGACTTGCACATTCTTCTTGAGGGTAACTACATACCTTTCGCCGCCTTCCAGGTAATGCTTATGCCCCTTACGTTTTTCGGCAGCAGCAGGATCTAACGAGAAGTTAGTCAGTTGCGGATTGATAGCTACTACAGCATTATCCAAGCCGGGTAAGTAGGTAGTAATTACTTTTTTAACGTTTTCCAGGATTTCATCGGGCATTTCCTCTGGAGCCATGATGGTTTCTTCTGGTGAATCGCTAACAGTCTTAATTGTGGGTTTCTTAGCGGGTCGGATGAGCGGCTTAGGGATAGATTTGAGACTGCCCTTGCTCGCTAAGGGGTCGCCATAGAGGACAAAGGATAAAAGCGTTTTTTGGTCTTCGCCGTCTAAGTATCCTTGAGATTGCACCATAGCACTCGCCAGGTTGAGCTTGGCACGCATAAGCGCGTAACCTACGGGAATACCATTTTGAATATGCGTCCAAAATTGATGCGCGAGCAAATCTGCAGCAATCAAGGGACGCTCTACGGAGCCATAAGCAATACAAGTGGAACCAACAAAACCACGGCTACCCGCTGCTAAGAACTGCATTGCTATGCTTTGATCCGCGGTTTTCTCGATAATATTGGCACCATAACAAGCTTCACTGAAGACTATATCCGGAATAGAGGCATCACTGTTTAGATTTGAAGGAACCAAGGCAACCGGATATTCCGTGGGGCTTGTTGATTTGGTCAAATCCGCCTGCCCGTACCATTCGGAGGATTCCTGTACACCGTGTAAGTTGAAATATCCAAATTGCGGCTTAGGGTGTAAATTGAGCACTAATTTCGTCGAATCAACTGGCGGAGAGGTTTGCATGTGGTCTCCGCGGTTAATTACGCTGAACACATCAGAGCTGGGGACTTTCCATACCTCGGCGCAATACCCGAGGTTTTCATTCTTGCGAAAGGTTTGTAATGCTTGCGCGATTGATTCGCGTAAGGATGCCAACCAACTTTCAAAAACAGTTCCCGTAATGATGGTTTTAGCTTGCACTTTGAGGGCATATTCGTTATTTAAGTAGCGCAGCTGTTCGATGAGGAAGACAGCATCATTGCCAGCTTCATCGGGAATGCGTCCGACAGGCCATTGCGGGACGAAATAGTTGTCATCTACCGTCGCGTATAGGTTATCCGAGGGAACGTTTGTATCGCTATCGTCCGTCGGGTTGGGCAGCTGGTGGAAGGGGATAATATCATTGCCGCCGATAATCAAAAGCGCACCAATCATTTCTCCTTTGCTTGCCAGCTTCTTATCCAGATCCGCTAAGGCTAATTTCACCTTCCAAGGGTCATTTGCCAGGCTAGGGCTAAGACCAAGCTCGGTGGTGTTAGCAGCGTCATCCGGCACGAACACAACGCTATTCCACCCAGGAAGGGCGGTAATCTTGAGGGCTAAGCTCTGCATTGAGTCAATGATTACATTGGCAGTATTCGCGCCATATTTTTGCGTCAGCGCTGTTTTGGAAGTGAGCAAAACATAATTCGGAAAGCGCGCATCCGCTGAACTAAGTTCGGTCTTACGGATTGATTTAGCCAGTTTATCGAATTCTTGTTGGATTTCATTGAGCGTTTCGACAGTCTCATCACGCGCTTTTTGCTGTTTTTCATTGGCAAAGTTCGGAGACTTATTCATCAGGAAAGATTCCGGGGGAACCTCTGAGAAATCGACTTCTTCGCTCAGGTCAGAGACAGAGACGTATCCCGCGGGTTTTTTGCCCACGGGGATGGCTTTGGTTTTTTCAGGCTCTTCGGTGGGTGCGCTAGCAGTGCTGGATGGGCTTAGCGCATTCCAACCCAACTCTACAGCAATAGAAGCAGGCACTGGCAGATCTAAGTAAACTTTGAGGTCTTCTGGCCAGATAGGTTTAAAAGGATGATTAGAGCCGAGCATGCGCTCGATCACTTGTCCGCTGACGTCATGCGCTGCACTCCAATGCAGCTTCTCTACCCCGCGTGCATCTTCGCCTTGCTGCATGTCTGCCAAAGCTGAAAGTAACTTGATCTGGATGCAATCTGGCCAGCGGTTGCCATAGATATCCCCCAAGGTGGAGAGCAACGTGAAGTTGCTGTTCTTATAAACAATTAGCATGTGTAAAATGGCTGGCAGCGGAAGGTTGGGGTTGAGCGCCAATGCTTGCAAGACGGCTTTTTCGGCTGCGGCTAAATTATCTTGTTGATACGCTCGGCGCGCATTGGTAAGCGGCGCAAACCATTTGGCAATGGGGGGAACCGGGGCTGGATTTTGGCGGAGGTATTCCAAGGCTGAGTGATATTCAGCATCGATCGCTTCTCCGTGGACTAACTGGGTGAGCAGGCTGAGCGCCTCGGGGAATTCCGGATCATAGGCACATACCTTTTGCAGCTTGGCAGCTGCCATTTCGGTATCACCAAGCTCCGAAAGGATGGAGGCATACACGAAACTAACCAGCAAATCCCCTGGGTAGCTTGCTAACCATATTAGGGCGGCTTGGCGCGCAAATTGGTACTCGTGCTGCGTCATGGCAGCTTGCAGCAGCGTTAAGAACTTGCTGCGTCGAATCAAGGTTGGGTCTTCATTTTTGGTTACTTGATAAGGGATCATCTTCTTTTTGGAGCCTCCTGCAAGTTATTCACCAGGTTGAGGGCAACGATGGAAGCTAACTGCCGGCGAATTATGGGATCGTTGGGAGAAAGTTCCGCTGCCTGGCGCAGCATATATTCTGCATTTTGGTAATCTCTGCTCTCTTTGTACGCTGCAGCAGCCAATACATAAGCCCGTGGATCTTTTTCCACCATATCGATGGCGCGGTGGTAGGTCTCCAGCGCTTTTTCAACATCACGGCGGTCTTGGTAAGTTTTCCCCATCTCGAGGTAGGCTTCAATCAGGCTGGGGTTGATGGCAACGGCTTGGCTGAGATGCGCGAGGGCTTGGTCGAGGTTACCGCGCTTACGATCAATACGCCCTAACGAAAGCAAAGTGTAGGCATTATGTGGATCGATGGCTAAGCTTCGATAGAGAGTCTCTTCCGCTTGGTTTTGCATTCCAGCTTCTAAGTAGTAGAAAGCGAGATTGTTGAGCACATCCACATTATCTGGGTAAGCTTCGGCTAAAGCCAAGCAGGCGCCTAAACCGGATTTTTTGCTTACAGTTGATTCCAGCTCGATTTCGAGCAGGTCGAAAGGAATCGTATCTGGGACCAGTTTTCGCGCTGCTTGCAGGTTGCTTCGTGCCTGGTCATATTGGCGCTTTCCGATAAGGGCTTTTATCTTAGTGAGCAGTGCTGAAACGGAGCGAGGGTAAGCTTGCAGGGCACGCTCGGCTTGCTCCAGAGCTGCGTTGTAGTCTTTTAGGGCTAAGTAACACTCGGCAATTTGCTGAGCATAAAGCTTATTTTCAGGATCGAGTTGCTCCGCCTGTTTTAAGCAAGCAATTGCTGCCTGATATTCTCCTAATTGTTGATTGATAACTGCCAAAGCGCTTAAAGCCTCAGCATTATCGGGGAATGCTTCAATCGCCTTGCTAAAGTAATCCCTGGCGGCGTGATAGTCTTTTTCGAGCACTTTGATATCGCCTAGCATTTGCCAGTAGTGGGCTTGTTTAGGTTGGATGCGCAATGCTTCTTCCAAATGCTGTGCAGCTAGGTCGTAGCGCTCTTGCTGCTCGTAAAGCGCACCGGCGATTGCATGCCAATCAGGTTCGTCTGGCCAGATTTCCAGTGCTTTTTCCATGGCTTCCGTGGCGATTTCGGGTTCAGCTTGGTTTGCAAGAGCTTGCAGAGCGTAGAGGCAAGGGTTCCTTGGTGCTTTTGCAAGAAGTGCAGCGGCTTTTTCGGCACAAAGTTCCGGATTTCTGTAGAGAATCTGCATAGCAGCCTGGAATTGGACTTCAGAATCTTCTGGGAAGGCAGCACAGATCGTGTCAATTGCCTCATCACTTAATTGCACCGAAAGCACTTGTGCAGCCTGACGGCTGGTTTTTATATAAGCTTTCAGCTCATCTTCGTTATCCCAGCGCGAGGTGAACACAGCTTGTCCAATTTTTAAAGCTGGAAGCATTTCCGCCGCAGAGAGGTAGCGCCCGGCAATCGAAATCTGCTCTTCATGCACCTCTTGGTCGGATTTCTCTGGGGAATATGGCGCGGGTTTATGTGTTAGGATGTGCAAAGTTTCAGCGTTCGCGCTGACTCGAGCTTTTTCAACGAGGTAATCAGCTAATGCTTGATTAATGACGGGGTTAGTCTTGGCTTCTGAGAGCGCATATTCGAAACACTTATTGGCGAGCTCCCAAGCTTGGCATTCCCAAGCTGCCAGAGCAAGTGCAAAAGTTTGCCATACCCAGGCAAAATGCATTGGAATGCTGAAAGATTGCAGTGCTGAGTTTATGGTGAGGTCATTGAGAAGCTGTTCGCCGGCGAGAAGATGCGCTTGTGCTTCTGCTTGTTGCCCTTGCTGCCAAGCTGTGAACGCGCGGCAGGCAAAGTAGACCGGCGTCTGAGGTTCACGGCTAAGGAAATGCTCCATCAACAAACTAATCTTGCCTTCATCTTGCTGCCAAAGTGCGTGCGTCGCTAACAGATGCGTGATGGCTTGGCGGGCGGCGGTGTCTTCTGTTTGACCCAATGAATCTAGGATTGTTTCGAGCTTTTCAGATTTGAGCAAGCTAAAATCCAGCTCTGCTTTGAGCAAGAGGTAGCTAAGCTTTTCTGGTTGCAGGCTGCAAGCCTGTGCGGCGTGTTTGTGTGCTGCTGCCAGGTCACCTGTGATGCGCTTCAACTGAGCTGCGCGGTAGTAAACCCCGGCTTTACTATATTCAATGATGTCTTGCCCTTGATCTGTACTTGTGTAAGCTTCGAAGGGTAATGCTTCGCTGGCAAATTCTACTTCTCGCAGCAAGCCTTCTAATTCTTGTAGGGCAGGAATGAAGCGTTTATTGGCTGCTAAAGTATCTGATTTTAGCAGTGGATAAGCAGGATGAGCACCTAATTCACCTTCGAGTTCGCTGAGGAGTTGCATAGCTGCAGCTGCATCGCCGAGCCGCAAGATAGAGATGACCAGATCCCGCGTTTCTGTAAAATCAGGCGAGGGGTTATTCGCGATAGCCTTCTTAATAATCTTAGAAGCCTCAGCTGAATCGTTCATGTGCAGGTAAATATTGGCGACATTCACGTATTCTTCGGTGGAAATCCCTTCGGTGGCAAGCATGCGGCTGAGGGTTTGTTTGGCTTCTTCTGGTTCGCCTGCAGCCAGGTAAGTGCGCGCTAAAGCTAAGTACAATGCGCGTTCGTCTGGCAGCAAGTAGAGTGTATCCTTGAGCAACTGTATGGCATCACGTTCGTTGTGGTTGCGCGTGCAGAAGTCGCTATACCACAGCACGTTTTCTAAGTCGGTAGGGGCAAGCTGCAGCGCAGCGTGTGCAGCTGCCAGCCCTTCGCTGCGTGAACCGGCAGCAATATAAGCCTCTGCAAGGGTATGCCGTACGCGCAGATCAGTGGGATTCACCATCAGAGCTTCTTGCAAGGCGGAAAGGCTCGTATCGTAATCCCTCAAGATAAGGGCGCTGCGACCTAATTGGTGCTGCACATGATAATAGGTTTGCGGAGCTTTGGCTTCAGGTTGATTGAGCAGCTCAAGATAAGCCTGGTAAGCTGCTTCGATCTTACCTTGAGCAAAGTCTATATCGGCTGCTAAAACCTTGAAATCAAATGCGTTGCTTTCTCGAGATGCGCGCTCGCATACTGCACTCTGCAAGGCACTGAGCTCCTTCTGGACCATAGCTTTAGGTTGGGAGCTCAAATCTTGCTGGGCTAACAGTAATCTGACGTAGTCCTTGAGGGCTTCGTCCTTACGGCTGGCTTGCCAGGCAAAGCGCAGCATTGGCTGCGCACTGCTGAGGTCACCAATTTCGAACAAGATTTTGCCAAGCGTTTGGGCTAACTCTGGATCAGAGGTGTAATCATTTTCAAGCGGGCGCAGCACGGACCAAGCTTCATTGAGGTAGCCATGCGCTAAAAAGGCTTTCGCTAGCAGTAGGCGCACCTGAGCATCATCTGGCGCAAGCTGGTAAGCCTGCTTGAGTACCCCGATTGCTTCGGTAGGCTTATCGTTTTCTAAGTAGAGTTTGCCTAATTCCGTCAATATTTCGCGATGCGGAGGTAGAGCCTCTTTGGCTTTGCGCAATGATTCCATCGCCTTATCGGTCTGGCTTAGTTTTGTCCAAATGCGCGCTAAAGCTAACCAGCTATCGGGCTTTTCAGGTGCGATTGCTGAGGTTTGCTCGAGGAGTTTAATAGCAGTTTCCTCTTCGCCTAATTGAATATAGGCATTACACAAGGTAACTAAAGCTTCCCCATCCAAAATATCACGGGCGAGAAAGTTTTCGCAGATAGGAATGGCAACCTCAGGCTTGCCGGCTTTAATCGCGACATCTGCGTAAGTTAACAGGTTGGTGCGTTTTGGCTCAGGGTCTGAGGATATAATTTGGTGGTAAATCTCATAGGCTTTTTCTGGCTGTTGGGTTTGCAAGAAGAGATTCGCGAGCGCCATCTGATTGTTCCGGTCCTCAGGTTCGTAGAGTGAAACAAGAACGGAGGATTGTATCGCTGCATCGATATCAGCGGTGTGTCGGTAAATTTCGCCGGCTAATCGGAGTGTATCGACATCGTTTGGATCTTCTTCTAAGGCTTTAGTAATCAGGTCTTCTGCTAAAGTGTATTGTTTGTTCTCGAAGGCGAATTGCGCAGCCCGCAGATAGTCCCCTTGTTGGACGAGACGGGAGGTTTCTTTGAGTGAGCTAATAGGGGCAGCGCTCATTTCCTTCAAGGAATCGCCATTCAAGTTAAGCCTTCCACGCAAGTTCGGGTAGCGTAAGCACAACAGCGTCTTGTTGGGGGAGTCTGGCAACTGATTGAGTAAATCGAGCGCATGTTCCTCATCTTCGTGCAAGAGTAAAAATTCTGCATACTCTTCTTTGTAGGCAGGCTCGTTTGGGGCTAAGCGCAGCACTTCTTCCCAGGTTTTACGCGCTTCTTCTGGATCGGTCTTTTCCAATTCAAAGGCTAACTCGCGCATTAGTTGAGCTTGGTTGGCGTTTAAAGCTTCAAAGGCTTTTTGAATTGCCTCCAGCGCAGCCTCTTTTTGCCCTGCAGCTCGGTTTAGAAAGGCAATTTTCCGCAATTCTTGGACCGTATCGTACGGTGTTGAAATTGCTAATTTTGGGGCTAACGCGGCTTTCTCTTCGATTTGCTCGTTTGCAGCTAAGAAGTTAGCGGCTAAACGCTCGATGAAGCGCTTGTTTTCATATTTTTCCAAAATTTGCAAGCAGACGCGTTGGAAGTCTAAGTTGGCATGTTCGAAGGCATCGGCTAAATCTTGAAACCGTGCATCAGCCTCTGCAGGGGTGCATTCGACTGCATGCACAATGAGTTCAGTGGTCTTGGGGACCAGCGTTGGGGGTGTGGTCTGCAGGAGTTCCTGCACAAGGTCAGCATATTGAGGGAGAAGCGCTGGTGCGCAGGCAAAAGCTGCCTGCCACAAGTTGAGGTTATTGCGTGGTGTGGCGAGGAATTCCGCTATCCCTGCCCAGCTCTGCTTGGCAAGGTAGAATTGGCGCAAACTGAGCGCCATCAAACCGGCTTCCTCCAATGAGCTGGGTTCCAAGCCAGTCAGGCGGATAGTTTCAAGCGTTTTGCTAGCTTTGTCTTTGATAGCCTGCGGAATTTCAACCATTGAATCTCGCAAGTTTTGATGCGGCAGGTCTGGATCAACCACAAATGCAGCTAAGACACCTGGCTGCCACAAGGCTGGGTCAGACTGAGCAAATTGCAAAAACCCGCTGATGCAGTTCCCTTGCTCGATTTCTTTCCAGACCAGGCGTTCGTTGCGAAATGCGCTAATAATCGCTCTGCCCTGTGCAGAGCTGAAGCGATCCATCACTTCGCGTAAAAAGCTTTCAGCGCTCATTACCGCCTCCTTTCCTTTGCATCTGGATGTGAGCTTATTTAGGGTAAGCCAATAAAGGGCTTGAGGAAGTAATAAGCTGCTGCCAACAATACCAAACTTAGGAAGACAAAGAAAATCCCAATCCCAGTGGTGGAGCGGGAGAGCTCATTGAGTGAGTTAATCAGCAGGGAGGCGTTCCCTACCAGACCGCTGGCTCCGTCAGTTATCCCTTTTTCTGCTAATTTGGTGGTTTGCTTGGCGATGGTTTCGACATTCTTATTGATTGCTTGGCGTGCTAGGATGACGATGCTCAATAATAAGCAAATGACGCCGAAAACCGAGAGCGCATAACCCACATATAAAATCACTTTATCTGGTAGCATAAAAGCCTCCTCATAAAAACGCTATTAGAGGCATAGATGCAAATTATGTGCCAGGCAGGCTAATCTCAACGCTTGGCGGCAGTGCTATTTACAATTTCAGGAGGAAGGTGATTAAGGTCTATCGCAGCGTCATCACATAAGAGAACAGCGCGTTCGACGACGTGACGCAGTTCGCGGATATTACCAGGCCAATCGTAAGCCATGAGGGCATTCATGGCGCGTTCGGTTACATCGGTAATATTGCTGCCCATATTGAGGTTGTATTTACGTAAAAACAGCCCGACCAACTCAGGAATATCTTCCGTCCGTTGCGCGAGCGGGGGCAAATCTAAGTCGACAACCTTCAGGCGGTAATACAGATCCTCCCGGAAGGTGTTGTTAGCCATCATTTCCTTGAGGTTGCGGTTGGACGCAGCGATAATCTGTACATCCACCTTGATAAGGTTCGTCCCACCCAGCCGCCGGAAAGAACGTTCTTCGATGGCACGCAGTAATTTTGCTTGCAGCTCCAATGGCATTGAAGCAATTTCATCCAAGAACAACACCCCGCCATCCGCGACTTCCATCAAGCCAAGTTTGCGGTGGGTAGCGTTGGTGAAGGAGCCAGCTTCGTGCCCGAATAGCTCCGTCTCGAACATGGTAGCGGGGATAGCAGGGCAATTGACATCTATAAAGGGTTTGTTTGCACGCGGTCCGGTTTTGTGAATGTAATTTGCCAAAACCTCTTTGCCGCTGCCGGTAGGACCAGTTATCAATACGGAGACGCAAGCATCTGAAGCGCGCCGTGCTAAACTGACCACAGATTGCATCGCCGGCGAGCTGCCAATGATGAATTCGTCGAGCCCCTCGTTAGAGGTATGCAAATGGTTGAGCTCCCGGCGCATCGAGACGACTTCCTCAGCGCGCTTAACCGATTTTTCGAGTTCAAGCAAGTCCAACGGCTTTTCAATAAAATCTTGCGCGCCGTTTTTCATCGCTTCCACTGCCATGCTAATCTCACCATGTGCGGTGATGATGATGACCTGGGGGCGCATGGGCAGCAACGCAGTTTCGTTCAGCAAGTTAGGGCCGTATCCATCTGGTAAGCGTACATCCAAGATGATGATATCGGTGACGCCCTGAGCGATATACTTGCGCGCCTCTGCCATGGTACCTGCTTCCAAGACTTCGTAGCCTCGATTTCGCAGGAAATCAGAGACGACCAAGCGGGCGGTTTCTTCATCATCGACAACTAAAACTGTTGCAGACATAATTCCTTAATCAGCTTTGGGGATGAGCACATGGAACATGGTGCCTCCTGGAAAGCTTTCTACGTAAAGATTGCCTTTGTGTGCGGTCATAATCCTTTTTGAAATTGCCAAGCCCAAGCCTGTACCTGTGCTCTTGGTGGTAACGAAAGGTTCAAAAATATGCTCCCGCAGGTCATCAGGAATCCCAGGACCAGAATCCGCGACAATTACATCGTATTGCGCTGGAATGAGGTGTGGATCAGCCTCGGTTACTTTGATATTTAATGTGCCGCCGGATTTTTCCATGGCTTGAATGGCGTTATTGATTAGGTTTTCAAATACTCGCTCCAAGGCGCGAAAGTCTGCTTTTACCATGGGATGGTCTGGGTGAGCGTCAAAATTATACTTGATTTTGAGGTTTGTCATCCGCGGTGCGACTTTATCTAGAAGTTGCGGAATCATGATGCTCAGATCCACGGGTACTAAGTGATAATCCACCGGTTTAGAAAACACGAGGGTCGAGTCCATCAAGTGGGTGAGGCGCATGCAGTCGTTTTGCAGGCGGCTGATAAGCTCTTGATGCGGGTCACCCGGCTTCATGGTCATGCCCATGTATTGCAAGCCGGTCATAATGCTGTTGATAGGGTTTTTAACTTCGTGGGCAAACACAGCCGAAAGCTCGCCGAGCCAAGCGCGCTGTTCCAGCTCTTGATTTTTGACGCGAATTTGTTCGCTCTGGCTGCGATCGCGCAATATTAGGATGATGCTAATAACTTTTTCTTCCGAAAGCACAGGAATGCATTGGATTTCAGCCTGAAAAGACCTGCCTGTGCGCGTGCTCAGGTGGAAATCCTGCCCGATTTGGGTACTGATCCCTTGTTGAGCTGAGGCAAACATTCCGGCAAGTGATTGGTTACCAATTAAAACCATTTCGGCTTTTTGGCGGAAAGCCTCACTTGTGGCGTAACCTAACATGCTCTCTGCGGCTGGGCTCATCTCGGCAATTAGCAGCTCGGGCGTGAGCAGAATAACGCCTTCTTCTAAGCTGTCTATAAGCGCATGCTCGATTTGCAACAACTGACGCACGTTTTGTAGTGTCTGTTGGGCATTTTCCATCCAAGCCAAATGGTGAAGCGTACTGGCAGTGAGCTTTGCTAAGAACTCAAGCTCCACTGAAGCTTCCTCGGTTAAGGCTCCGTTTCCAGAGGCGATGAGGCAACCCTGTAAAGTTTGATTATAGAGAAGCGGAAGGGTGAGCAGGTATTGGCTGCCTTGGACCAAAGCGATTTCTTGTAGGCTCGTGATAGCTGCTTGCCCAGCTTGCCAAGTAGATATACCCGCAGGGTTGGCAAGGTCTTTCACGCTCAAATCCTGAGGGAAGGGGCTGCCTGATAGATCCAGGTCTAAATCCATACGCAAGAGTTGATTTTTTTTGCTCTCGAATACATACGCGGCGATTGCCTGGGGGTGAAGTTGCTCTCTTAAGACTTCAGCTGCCTGGGCGAGCGCTTTGGATCGTGAATCCTGTTGAGTGATGGAAGTCAACTGCGAAAAAAAGTCACGCAAGTAATTTTCTTGCTGAAGAGCAGCGGTTGACGGCTCCATATTGAAAATGAGCGTCACAATTTGATTGGTTTGGCTGAGAGATTTGATATTCAGGTTTACTGGCAGAGAATCCCCTGAGGCAACCTTAAGTTGCACTTTCCGGTTTTCAGTACCTGTTGGATTTGTATCTAACTTTTTGGAAAGAAGTTTCGCTATTGAAACTCCTTGTAATTCTGCCGAGCGGTAGCCTGTGAGGGCTTCAAATGGCTGGTTTGCAGCTAGGAGTAAGTCCTCGCTGCGGTTATAAAGCAGCGCAGCTGCGGGAATCAACGCAAGGATCAAAGCATAATCCAAGTTCGGTAAATGGTCAGAGAGGGGCTCAAAAGGGAGTTTGGGCGAAAATGAGCCTGCCAAGGGACTATCCTGTGACGGTTTGGTGGTTATTTTGGCGCAGATGTGCCGGCAAAATGCCTTCCATCGAGCGGTATTTTGCTACGGTGCGGCGGGCAATTTCAATACCCTGTTTTTTTAGCTTTTCCTGAATTTCGGAATCGCTCATGGGGTGTTTTTCAGCTGCAATCATTTCTTTGATAATTGTACGCTGAGAAAGGCTGCGATCAAAGAAGATTGCCAAGGGTACTATGCGTTTATTGGGTAATTGCACGGTTTTTCCGGATACTGCTCTGGAGATGGTGGACTCATGCACGTTGAGTTCCTTGGCAATTTCAGCGCGGGTGAGTGGTTGCATTTCTTTTTCGCCAGAAACGATGTAATCTTTTTGCAACATAACCAATTTTTCGAGCATCAGGCGCAAAGCGTTCGAGCGCTGCTGGATGCATTTTACCAGCAGAGAGGCTTTTTCTAAATCTTCTTTCCACTCGGTTTGTTTTTCATCCTCGACTTGTTTTAACGAGGCTTTGAAGAGAGGATTTACTCGCAGGGTACCACGGATGGGATGAATAATTTCCACCACTAGCGGGTTTTCTGGGTTGTCGTTGAGGAAGTAGATCAGGATATCAGGTCGATGATATACCTCTGGGTTTCCATTGGTAGGTTTATGAATATCTCCCCACTGTGCCCTTGCTGGGAAAGGGTTGAGGTTTTCGCTGATAAATTCTGCAATATGCTCCACCTGGGTTGAAGCGATGCTCAGGTTGTGAGCGATCTCTGCATAATGGCGCTGGCTGAGCTGAGGCAGGTAAAGGCTGACAATCTCGCGGGTATACTTCGGGATGCTGTTAGTTTCTGCAAGAACTTCTAACTGGGTGAGCATTGCCTCTCGTGGGTCAGCTGAACACACACCGATCGGATCGCAATGCTTGAGGCGTTCGATCATCGGCGTAATTTGACTGGGGAGTTTGTGATAATAGCGGGCAATTTCCAAAGGGGTGGTGGTCAAAAAGCCGTCTTCATCTAAATGGCTCAGGATATAAGCAGCGATCGGGCGTTCTTCTGGGCACAGCTCAGCAGAAACTTGTTTGAGCACGTAAGTTGGTAGGTCTAAGGTCATGGGGACGTAAGGCTCATCGGGTCTGTCTTCATCCTCGAGGCTGCTGCCTGTGTAAAAATCTTCTGGTGCGGAGACAAACACAATCGGTTGGTCAGATTGGTAATCTGTCGGTTGACTGCAGATTGGGCAAGGTCCGCTGGGTGGGAGCAAACGCTTGCAGTTAGGGCAGCGGCGCTCTTCAACAAGCTCCAAGGCGGGGTTAGAGGAGAGCTCGGACTCGACCTTTTCCAGAAGTTCATCCGCCGTCAAGCTCAGGAGCGACATTGTGGTTGCCAGGTGAGCTGAAGGCGTAGTGATGGGTTGTTGATAATGGGTCTGAAGCACAGGAGACCTCCTCTACTAGTATAGCTGTCAGCTCTCATAGTTGCAAGATATGTGCCATCGAATTTGGGAGCTGTTTCACCATGATTGGTGTAGATCAAATTGGAGGATATCTTGTCAAGGCTAAATAGAAATATCCTAATGAGTGGATAAAGTCCTCAGTATTGGTTTTTTCTTATAGCTAACCACCTGATTTCTTCTTGTTTGTAGTGTTTCACAGTAACCCTAACCCTGACCCTTCCCTGTTACTGTACAATCTGGCATA
>DAOUFK010000035.1:0-33846 GCA_034430095.1 Candidatus Mesolinea sp. | reverse complement strand
GACCCCTGGACGCATGTTGACCTGTATATGACCGCGGCACCTTGGGCAGATAAGGCTGCAAATGGAGAGGAATTCACTGTAACCGTTAAAGCCAACCTGAAAAATGTTTATGGCGCATCGTTTAAGTTGAATTACGATTTCAGTAAATTAGGATTAGTTTCCGCGGCTGCACCAGTTGGTACCCCATTTCAAGGAGTGCCTTTGGAGGGGGAAGAAACAAATCCATTGATAAATACAGGTACTCCTGGAGTTATTGCATTTGATGGTGTTTCAATAACTCCAAATGAATTAGTGAGCGGCGAGGATATTGTCCTATTTACCGCTACATTCACGCCAAACGATAATACTTCGACCAGCTTAAGCTTTGATACAACCAATGACCTGTTTGCTATGGCTTACCAAATTACTTCGACTAATATTTATGCAGCAAACTTGGAAGGTCTAACCCTAGACTTGTTCGATCTGCCGACGATTGACTCTACGAATATCCAGGGTTACTACCTGAGCGGCGAGGAACGCCAGTTTAGCGTGGTGCTCACCAATCCTTCAACCGGCAGTGGTTTTGAGCATGTGTATGTGGACTTCCGCATTGCGAATGCAAATACTGAGCAAATCGAGAAAATTGAATACTCCGTCGACAATGGAGCAAACTGGGTTGCCCTGGGGACTGGTCCCGGAACGTACATTGGAAATGACGGTACAGACATCGTCGGTTACTTTGGCAAGATTGGTGACGGCGGCTTCCCCATCGAAGCTGGTGGTTCGCTGACCACATTGTTCAATGTCAAATTCGTCAATCGAGCTTCGGGCGAACCAGATTATCCTACCTCGTATAGCATCACGATGAGCTTGAAGGATGCGGATGCGGATCCTATTACCGAACTTAATGACTTTACCAAGACGGCAAACGTTTACGACCCGCCTACGATCGACTCAGATGATATCGATGGTCCATATCCTGCAGGTATGCCACAAGATTTCCAAGTGACGGTTAACAACCCCACAACCGGCGGTAACTTCGTCAACTCAATTTACTATGTGTTCACCATTGCGGATGCAGTCAAAGCAAACTTCATTAGCTTGCAATGCTACTTTGATACTACTCCGACTGATATCTTAGCGCTGATGAGTGAAGAGAGTGGGAACTTGGTTGGACGTGTGGGTTATGGCTCAACTGGCTTCCCCATGCCTCCGAGCGGAGTGGATATTACTACAAGCTGCACTTTGAATGCCGCAACCGCTGGAAATTATGACTTCACCGTATCAATGGTTGATTATCCTTTTGGCACACCTCCTAGTGACCGTGTCATAGCCAGCTTCTCGGCTGAGGCGGAGGTTACCGGCAGCTTGGATATAGCCGGTACCTTCTCCATGCAGGGTCGTGTTCCTCGTGGCGGCATCCCGGTGATATTCACACTAACCACACCTGCTTATAGTAAACAAGGACTAACTACGAACGTCCTGGGCTTGAACTTTAACCTGAGCGTTGACTACACCGGTACGTATGCTATCACCACGAATCAACCGCGCTACTTGAACCTGATCACCGATAACAATAAGTCGATTAGCGTCGATGGCGATAAGACTTTACCTGCGCTCATGCTACGCGGCGGCAATGTTAGCGATATTGGCGATAGTCTCAATAAGGTCGATGTCAGCGATGCTGGCGTGGTTGGCGGCAATTACTCGAAGACTGGCGACAACCCTGGCGATGCGAACTTTGACCTGATTGTTAACATTCAAGACTTAGCCATAGTTGGCAGCAACTACGGAATTGACTCTGCTACTGCCTACGGCAGCTGGATGCAACCGGTTCCGTAAACTAAAACATTGTTCGTACCAGACAGGCTGGGTGAGGGGATCAGGCGCCCAGCCTGATTTATAAATAAGTAAATAAATACATTGAAAAAGTTTTGATTCTGGTATTATTTGATGTATAATTATTGCGCAATTGAAATTGGCTGATCGCCAACCTGCACTCACCAAGGCTAACCAGCCTGGCATCTCTTGCGGAGTTCTAAGGAGGAAGCTATTGGGGAGAAAGAAACAGAACGACCAACTGGATTCCCCGTGTCCATCGGAGGAAGTCGCTGATGGGCAGAGCACTCTGCGAATGAGTTTTTTTGCATCGCATTTGTTTTCCGTTTTTTGCTTTTGGAAGGAGAGGAATATGGTTACTAAGAAGTCATTGAAGCAGCTGGGCTTACTTTTTGCCGTAGCGCTGCTAGCAGCAGCCCTGCCGCTGCAAGTGAAGGCGGAGGGCGCGAAAACTTGGACTGTCTGCTCAGTCGGGTGTGATTTCACAACAATCCAGGGCGCGATTGATGCTGCCGGCGCGGGTGATACAGTCGAGGTAGCGGCGGGGACGTACCATGAAACCCTTAATCTCACCAAGGGTAGCCTCACGATCAAAGGCGCCGGTGCAGGAAGCACAACCATTGATGCTGATGAAAGTGGTACTGTGTTAACTGTAAGTAGCTCTGTGACGTCCCCCTTAATTGTGGAAGGATTTACCATCACAGGAGGAAAGGTAAACTTTGAGAATGGTGGCGGCATATTTAATCAGAGTAATTCCCTCACAATAAAGAATTGCGTTATTACTGGCAATCAGGCTTTTCTGGGGAATGGCGGTGGAATGTACAACGAAGGGGTTTCGCCCACCATTATTGGCACTGTATTCTCAAATAATTCTGCCGCTTATGGTGGCGGAATTTATAATTCTAACTCCTCGCCAAGCGTGACTGGGTCTCAGTTCGTGGGGAATAGTGCTGATTCAGGCAGTGTTATGTATACGGTGGGTTCACCTTCAGCACCGAACATTACGTTATCCCAAATTAGTCCCAATAATCCAGCTGCTGAAGATGGCGTTCTCGTGTTTGCTGATTATGGTGTCAGTCACAACGCCTCGCCCAACTGGTGGGGGCAGACAACGGGTCCGGCTGCAGGTAAGGTTTCAGGAAGTGTTAAGGTTAACCCCTGGTGCTATAACGAAGGCTGCACAGAGCTCTTTGTGGCTGCAGGTGGCTCCATTCAAGATGCCATTGATGCAGCTCCTGGGGGGGGCGTGGTGCACGTGGCGGCGGGGACGTACCATGAACTCTTGACCATCGATAAGGCGCTGACGCTGCAAGGTGCGGACCAGGCAACCACCTTTATTGATGGCGATGGTGCAGGCACGGTGGTAACCATTAGCGCGGATGGCGTGGCGGTCTCCGGTTTCACCATTCAAAATGGCGTAGGCGATATAGCAGGTGGGATATCTATTGAAGGTTCAGAGACTACCGAAATTTCAGCCACTATTACAGATTGCACAATAAAAAATAATTCCGGTATATCCGCAGGCGGATTAATGTCCTACTACGCCTCACTTGACGTTTCAGATTGTACATTTGATTATAATAACATAAGTGAATCTGAAGAAGGTGGTTATGGAGGTGCACTAGCTCATTTTTATGGATCCTCATTGAAAGTAAGTAGATCTACATTTTCAAATAATATTGGATGGGATGGTGGAGGTATTCTAATAGCGGGAGAGGAAGGCGAAAGCGTTTCAGCTACAATTAGTCAATCTACTTTCACTAATAATAAGGCAGATCCCGGGGATGGCGGCGCGATAAATATAGTCAATAATGCATCAGCTTCGATAAGCAACTCTACATTCTCTGGCAATACAGCAGAGCATGGCGGAGCGATTTGGAATTCCGGTAGTTCTGATGTTGTAGTGCATTACAGTAAATTTACTGGAAATACTGCTATTTATGAAGGGGATGAAATTTATACAAATAAAGCTATCGATGCCTCGCCCAACTGGTGGGGGAGCGTTGCCGGGCCGGCAGCAACTGCTATCGTTGGCAATGTTGACTACGACCCCTGGTGCGGGGATGAAGCATGCAGCTTCCTCAACCCCAATTACTTACCCTCTGGCGTAACAGCAGCTGAAATCCAAGCCGCAATTAATAACGCCCATGCAGGTGAAATCATCGTCATCCCTGCGGGAACCTACAACCAGAGTGGGGGATTTACAATCGGTAAACCTGGGGTAACAATTCGGCTAACATCGGGCGCCATCATTCAGAACAGCTCGCCGTGCTTTATCGTGAATGCAGATAACGTCACCATCACCTCCGAAACGATTGGCGGCGGCAAATGCGTGCCGACTGGCGGTTCCGATGGGATCTTGGTGAATGCTGGTGTGAAGGGCTTGCGCATCGTTGGTCTAAACATCGATGGCAGTAACCAAACGACCGGCGACGGGATTCACTTCAACGGTGCAATTACCAATTTCCAGATTGTAAACAACTACATCCACGATTTGGATGGCAGTGCGATTGAGTTCGTCAGCACACCCAGCGGCACCACAATGGACATCCAAGGCAACCTGTTCAAGACAGTAGGTACTCCTGCAATTGCGGTTCCAACTGGGGCTAATTTGGACGCAACCTACAACTCCTGGGGTACGCTGTCTGCTCCAACAATTCCTGATGTAACCACGGCTCCCAACACGCATGTAAAAGTGTTTGTGGAATCTTCCGGCACCCCTTGGGCTAACCAGGTGGTGGCGGGGAGGACGATTACCTATACGGTCAAGGCAGATTTGACGTATATCACCGGTGCTGAGATTACTTTGCTCTATCCGAGTGGTATTTCAATAAGCGGCAGTGTTACTAAGGGCGGAACGTTCAATACTGAGAATGTTTCAACCGCAGAGCCAGGAAAAATAGTCTTTTATGGCTTCCAAACGCCACAAGGTGAACAGCCTATTGTACCGGTGAGCGGCGAAGGGAAAGTACTCTTTACAGTGACCTTCACTGTTCCAAGCGCTGGTTCTTACCCGCTAAGCTTTGACTTGGCAACCGATAACTTCGCCATGGCGCCAGCCAAAGGACCTTCGAATTACGTTTATGCCGAGTCGCTCACGGGTGCAACCATCAAGGGAATCACGTTGCCGGAAATAAGCTCCGCAGATATCGATGGTCCATATCTCGCAGGTGTAGCACAAGATTTCCAAGTGACTACAACCAATCCTGCAGCTGGTGGCAACTTTGCGCACGTGCTGTTCAACTACCGCATCAGTGGCGCTGTGCTTGCAGATATTTACCGGTTCCAGTACAAGGCTGGCGACCAATGGTTGGATATGCCTTTAACACAGGTTGGACCTGACCTGGTCGGGTATTTTGGGCCGCAATCGGGCTTCCCCATGGGTGCTCCGTATAGTGCCACAACCACATTCCGGATTACCTTTAAGACGGTAAAGAACTATCCATTCACGCTCACGCTGAATGATTTGGATGCAAGCAATGAAGAGCTGGCGAAATTAGAAGCAACTGCTACCGTCAACGGCAACTTCGCCATTACCGGCACGTTCTCGATGCAAGGGCGCTTTACCCGCGGCGGCATCCCCGTAACACTCACCTGGACTGGAACTGAATGGCAATACTCAGCGAGTGATACAACTGAGGATCTGATGGACAATAACTTCCAGGTGACCGTGACTTATGGCGGCGGTTATCGCATCACCACGAATCAACCCCGCTACCTGGATGTAACGGCAACGTTAGGTAAAACGATCAACATCAGCACCAATGATTCGATTGCCCCGTTGGAGCTGAGAGCCGGCGATGCCAATGACGATAACGAGATAGAAGTTGGGGATGCTGGTATCGTAGGCGGCGAATATTGGCAGACTGGTAGTGATAAACGAGGCGATGTAAACTTTGACCTGATCGTCAACATTCAAGACCTGGCGCTCGTGGGCAGCAACTACACTGTTACCTCTGCTACTGCCTACGGCAGTTGGACGCCGTAAACCAAAGCATTGTTGGTACGAGACAGGCTGGGTGAGGGGACTAGGCGCCCAGCCTGATTTAAAAAAATTGGTGAAAAAAGGTATTGAATTTGGAATTGTTTGGTATATAATTATGGTTGAGAATTACTGCTAAAGCGCTAGCCTTCACTCACCTGGATAGCTCGCAGTTCTTCCGGGCATAATGTGTAACTAGAATTTAATGGATTAACGCAATAAGCTCACAAAAGAAAGGAGGATGTTATTGGGGAAAGAAAAACAGAACAATCAACCTGCAAGCCCGTGTCCATCAGGGAAGGGTGCTGATGGATTGGGCAACATGCGTGCGGATCGCTTTATCCGTCAAAAAAATTTTATATTTTAGTTTTTGGAGGGAGAGAATTATGTTTACTAAGAGGTTTTTGAAAGGCTTTGGCTTGCTTTTGGTGGTGGCGCTGTTAGCAGCAGTGCTGCCCTTGCAGGCAAAGGCACAGACGGGCGGCAACACGCTCAACGTGGCAGATTGGAGTGATCCTGCTGCTGTAGGCGTTACCGGCCGCGGAACTGTGCTAAAGGATGGTGAAACCTATCATATGTGGTACTATGCGACCGATTCCAAGCTATACCACACTTCTTCGACCACCCCGGGTAGTTTCGGTGCAGGAACCGAGGTAACTTTTACGGGTGACGCGCCTGTTGAAAAGAACTCAATTTCGGTGGTCAAAGAAGGCGATACTTACTATATGATCGCGTATGGTGTTGATAATACTGAATTTGCGTATTACACATCCCCTAATGGAACCGCCTGGACTAAGGGAGGCGTAGTTTTTGACGGAACTGGGGTAATTGCTGACTTTGGCAAGGTCGATGCCCCGTTCCTGTTCAAGTTAGATAGCGGCTACCGTTTGTACTTCCAGGTGAAGAATGCAGCTGGTACGCGCTATGACATCTATGCAGCTGAATCCGAGATGATTGGTGGAACTTATAAACTTGTAAATAGCAA
Source organism: Candidatus Mesolinea sp. (assembly GCA_034430095.1). GTDB lineage: Bacteria > Chloroflexota > Anaerolineae > Anaerolineales > Anaerolineaceae > Mesolinea. Next base: position 27,061 of record DAOUFK010000035.1, on the reverse strand, counting down.
CCAGCCGGTTCTGTCTCCTGGAGATTCAACAGCCTGGGATGGCGCATTCGTTATGCACCCCTGGGTTGTAAAGGACGGCGATGTCTATTACATGTGGTACTCTGCCCATAATGGGACTGATCCACATCGCCTTGGGATGGCAAAGTCAACCGATGGTTTGAACTGGGTAAAGAGCCCAGCCAACCCGATTCTGCCAGACCCTACTGCTGGGTATGCTGAACCATCAGTAATTAAGGATGGTAATACCTGGCGTATGTGGTTGATAGCTCGCGCTGGTGCTGTTGTACCTTCTGGTGATGGTGTGGTCTATTATGAAGCCGCCGGCCCGTTCGAGTTCCAGTCCATTCAGGATGCTATCGATGCTGCTAGCGCAGGGGATACGATTTTGGTTAATGGGACATTTGTTCATACTGGAACAGCCACATTCAATAAGGACGTTACATTAACCTGTGCAACTGGTGCAAAGATTCAAGTTTCAGGAACAGGCGAAAGCTTTAAGTTGCAAGCCGGTGCTTCAATTGAAGGTTGTGAGATTGAAAAAACCGATAAGACGGACCAGCACAACATTATCACTTTAGAAGCAAGTGGCGTCGCTGTTAAGAATAATCGCATTCACGGTCAATGGGCTATAGGTGATAATGAAGTAAGCCGTGCAATGGTAGTTTATGCCGGGACCAACACAGGACTTGAAATTAGTGGCAATCAAATCTGGGGTCTGCGACAACCGGCGTATATAAGCGGGACAAACACAGGTACTGTGTCTAATAACTATGTACATGGCACGAAAGGATGGGTTATTGAAGGCGGCAATCTGACTTTTAGCGGTAACACTTTTGCTGGGAATGTTGGCGATATTGCTATCCTTTCGTTAGTCCCTTCCGAATATTATACGGATATTCTGGCACTAAGCGCTGCAAATGATAATGCCGTGGTAGAAGATCAGCGTGTTACTCCTGCAGTATTATCAGTGGCGTATGTGGATGATTCTGCAGTAGCTGGTGGCAATGGTACAGAAGCGAGCCCCTATCAAAGTATCCAAGCCGGAATTAATCGTGTGATTGCCGGCGGCACGGTCAACGTGGCTAATGGAACCTATGTAGAGCCTTTGGCTATTTATAAGAGCCTGAATTTGGTTGGCGAAAGCCAAGCGGGTGTGATTATAGATGCCTCAGCTTCTACGGGCTATGGCATGGACGTCCTTGGTGATAACCTGACAACTAGCTTTTCTAACTTTACGCTAAAAGGTCCATCAACAAGCACCGTTGGCTATGGCATGAAGATCGATGGTGAATATGCCGTAACAAATATTACTAATGTTATGGTGAAAGACAGTTACCGCTCCAACATTGATCTAAACGGTCTAAATGGTGGCACTCTAACAAACATCACGGTTACTGGAAGTACACATGGTGTTGGCTTAGCATTGAGCAACAGCAGCAATATCACAGTGACGGGTATAACAACTAGTAATAATGCTTGGGGGGGGATAGCTATATACACTGATAGCACGGTACATCAGCAAGGGGCTGATAAGATTACGATCAACGGGACTAACAGTTTCGGAGAATCGGTAAAGCTATACACTGAGATTGACCCTGCTTATCCAGTGACCAATCTTACAGCGCCCGATTTTGCATATATTGTGAAGAATGCAGTTGACCGAGCAAACTTTACTTTCTATGCAACTGACATTTTGAATGCGCAAACGATTGCTTTGGGCATGCCTAATCCGTTAAGCTCAACAATTATGAAACTGGCTGATGGCAGCTTCTATGTATATCCAGGTATGAGCATCCAGGCGGCAATCGATACTGCCAGCGCTGGGAATACGATCAACGTGGCAGCCGGGACGTACACCGAGCAATTAACAATCACTAAAGATATAGACTTGGTGGGTGCAGACAAAGCCACAACAATAATAAAGGCTCCTGCGGACTTACCTGCAGCCTCTGAATCTGGATCTGCCATCATCCTTGTTTCTGGTAGTGGTGTTGAAGCTGAAGTGACTGGCTTTACCATTAGTGGTCCGGGACCTTCGGGTTGTGGCAGTATTCGTGCCGGCATATATGTATATGACAGCGCTTTTGCTAATATCCACGGTAACAATATTATTGATATCCGTGACAGCGGTGCAACCATTAGTGGATGCCAAAATGGCATTGGTATTGCAGTGGGCCGGCAAGCATCGAGCACAAGTGGTACTGCAACAATTGCCAATAACACAATAAGCGGCTATCAGAAAGGCGGCATTGTTGTTGACAATACTGATTCCAATGCCACAATTACAGGCAATACCATCACAGGTGCAGGAACCACTTCAATTACTGCTCAAAATGGTATACAAATCAGCCGCGGCGCAACAGCAACAATTTCTGGAAATGCCGTGTCAGGCAATAGCTACCATTCTGAAGGTTCAACTTGGGACTGGGGCGCGACAGGTGTCCTGCTTTATCAATCTGGCGACGTCCAGTTCACTGGTGCGAATAACTTTACAGGGAACGATACCCATCTGTATATAGAAGAGGCGGGCACTGTCAGCGTTGGCGCAGAAACATTCGGAGCCTTGTCCGATGCTCCTATCGGTAGCGGCTATTTCGTTATCAATTACAATGATGCAACACTGAATTTAACAGCGTCTACATTCCCTACAACCGATCCATTCGTAATTGCCGAAAGGATTTGGGATGGAATTGATGAAGCTGGACTTGGTTTGGCACGATGGGCTGTAGGGCATGTATATGTCAACCCTGAAGGCTCCATCCAGCGCGCTATTGACCTTGCCACTGCCGGCGATACCATCCACGTGGCGGCGGGGACGTATATGGAAACCTTAACCATCAACAAGGCTCTAACATTGCTTGGTCCCAATGCAGGAATTAATCCCATCACTGGAACGCGTGTGGCTGAAGCGGTTATTTCTTATCCTGCTGGTATTGTTGCGGATAAAGATTTGGTTTCCGTAAGTGCTGATAATGTAACCATCGATGGCTTTACTCTGGATGGTAAAGACCTCGCCGCGGGTCTTTGGGGCGAGGGCATTTACTCTGAAGGGAACAATTTGACGGTAAAGAATAACATCGTGAAGAACTTCCGGCAAATCGGTGTTCGCGCTGGTGCTGCTTATGGTGGCCCATATTACACTGGTGCTCTCATTGAGAATAACAAAGTCACTAGCGACGTCAGTGGAATTTACTTCACCTATTCTGGCATTTATTTACAGGGAACACAAGGAACTGTCAAAGGAAACTACGTCGATAGTGCTCACCGTGGTGTCCAGATCCAGCCCTATGCAAATCCTGCTACAAACCAAGGCGTAGTTGAAAATAACACTTTTATCGCCTATCGCAGTCCACTATATTTCAATTACTCCAATCATGAAAATTCTAAATGGGTATTCCGGAACAATATTGCGCAAGGTATTGCTTCACTCGAAGGTGCGCCGTTAGATTATTGGTCTGGGATAGTCATCGAGACCTTCTATAAAGGAGAGGTCTTATTTGAACGGAACCAAGTTCTTCTTGGAACAGCAAACGCAACTGCTAATTACTTGTATTATGAGCGTGGAACTGTTACTGGCACCCGCTCTGCAACACCCAACTGGTGGGGTTCAGCTCTAGGGCCAGCAGCCGGAAAGATTTCTGGTACTGTGCAATATGATCCCTGGTGCGGGGATGCGGAATGCTCGTTTACCGTATCCAACACTCCTCCTGATGAAGAAGAGGGTGGCTTCTATATTGACGAAGAAGGTCAGCTAGTCGTTACTGGTGATGTCTCCGTTCCAGGTGGCATCGAGATTAATGAACCCGGCTTGACCGTTGTGCTGGAGTCAGACGCGGAAATCGAAAACCATTCGCCCTGTTTCGTGGTCAATGCCAGCTACACCAAGATTTATGCTGAACCGGGTGCCAAGTGCATCCCGACTGATAGTTCGAACGGCATCGACGTAGCTGCCGGCTTGACCGACATTCGCGTAGCGAGGTTAGAGATCGACGGCACTGACCAAACGACTGGCGATGGTATTCACTTTGCTGGCGTTGTAAATGGGACTGTGCTGGTCGATAATAAGATTCACGACTTGGGTGGCGATGGGATTGAGTTTGTCGATTCGCCCACAGGCACCGTTGATATTCATGGCAACTTGTTTGCCTTCAATGGCGGTGTTGGCATCAACAACAGCGATACGACTTCACCGACCAGTGTGGCTGCGGAGTACAACTCCTGGGGCAGCTACTACGGTCCAACTGGAGAGGGCGGCGACGGTGTCAGCGCGAACGTGGATTATGCCCCTTACACTTATGGTGATTTCTGGATGTCTTCCTCCGGTAGCCCCTGGGTAGATCAGGTGGTCAAAGGTCAGACCATTACTTACACGATCAAAGCCCTCGTGAAAGAGGTCAACTCAGCCGATGTCACCTTTACCTATCCTGAGGGCTTGATTGTTGATGACTATGAGGCCTTAACGACAAAATTCGAATCAGGCGAATTAGAACATGATACGGTTACCCGTACCTTTACCTACATTGGTATGTCAACCAATGGCAACGAAAATGAAACCGTAGACCTGTTCAGCGTGACCTTCGAGGCTGACCAAACCATGCGTGATGTGCTGATGAACATCGTTGATGGCAACTTTGGCATGGGTGGAGTTGGCTCTTCGAGCAATGTTTACGTGCAAAGCATCGACGATGGCAAGATTACGGTCATCGACCTGCCAACGATTAGTTCTACTGACATTACTGGTCCATATCTCGCGGGTGTATCAAGAGAATTCCATGTGACCGCAGAAAATCCTGCAACTGGCGGCAATTTTGCTCATGTGCTATTTAACTACCGCATCACGAATGCTGTGATTGCTGACATTGCCCAGTTCCAGTACAAGGCTGGCGATCAATGGTTTAATATGCCTTTAGAACAGGATGGACTTGACCTGGTAGGGTACTTTGGACCGTCGTCGGGCTTCCCCATGGGACCCAGCTATACTGCTACGACCACATTCCGGATTACCTTCAAGACGGTAAAGAGCTATCCATTCACGCTCACCCTGAATGATTTGGATGCAAGCAGTGAAGAGCTGGCGAAATTAGAAGCAACTGCTATCGTCAATGGTAATTTCGCGATTACCGGCACGTTCACCATGCAGGGCAACCTCAACCGCGGCGGCATCCCCGTAACGCTCACCTGGACTGGCACCGGCTGGACATACGCAGCTTCTGCTAATACAGTGGATGAACTGGTCAACAACTTCCAGGTGACTGTAACCTATGGCGGCGGCTACCGCATTACCACGAATCAACCGCGTTACCTGAACCTGACCACAGCGAGCAATAAGACGATTACCGTCGACGGTGTTGAGACTCTTGCAGCGCTCATGCTGCGCGGCGGTAATGTTGTGAACGCTGACACGAGCTTGGATAAGATTGACCTTAGTGATGCAGGCTTGATCGGTGGTGTCTATGGCAGCAGTGGCGATCCATCGTTAACTCCTGCCGACGCCAACTTTGATGGCAGAGTCAACATCCTTGACTTAGCTCTGGTTGGCGGCAACTATCTAATGGAATCAGCCACTGCTTATAGTGGCTGGGTGCCATTACCGTAACATTATTTTGTGAAGTAGATATGCAGGCCGGCTTAGTCCGGCCTGCATAACCCATTTATCAGTAGAAATAATAGTAAAGCAGATAATGGCAGATTAAGACTAATTATGGACTTATTAAGTGGTAGAAACAAGATTTTCCTATGCCTCATTCTCCTTATCTGCTTATTGGCACAGGGGAGCACAAGTCAGTCGGCTGCTGCACAAACGATAGCAACCGCTTCTATTATCCCTGCTTCCGGATATCTTAATTTAATCGGTGACAACAGTATCACGCTTCAGGTTTACCTAGCAGACGTCGTTGACATGCAGGCATTTGACGTGACGATCACTTATGACTCCAGCAAAGTAACCTTAACTTCTTGGCAACGTGGTACTCTTTTGGAGCCTTTTTTTCAGATGTGGCTTGAAAACACCCCGGGTTATTTTAGATATGCTGGAACGAAAAAAGGCCAACCGACCTTTTCGGGTAGTGGCGTTTTGTTTTACGTTACATTCGAAGGCGTAGCTCCGGGCATTTCTGCTGTGACGCTCGCGGATGTTCTATTAGTGAATCCCGCAGGCAGTCGGATTCCTGTGCAACGCCAAAATGGTGAATTGGAAGTGGGTGCGTACTGTTCGGTTTATGGTTCATTTGGCACGGAGGGGCGGTTGAGCCGCGATGGAATTCCGGTTACGCTCGAGGGGGGTGAAGTTTTCGGAGCAGGCCCCTACACAGGCGAAACGATTGATCGATTAGGAGTGAACCTAACCTTGAACCACGTGAAGGCTGATACTTATACGGTGACTACCGCCCAGCCGCGTTGCCTGAACGTGACCGCTGAGCTGAATAAGACCATCACGATGACGGGAGATTATACGATGCAACCGCTCACTTTGCGCTGTGGAAATGCGCTCTGGTCAGATAATATTATTACTGTTAGCGATGCAGGCATTATAGGCGGTCAGTGGGGCATGACCCCAGATGATCTTGAGGCGGGCGAAACATTAAACGGTGATGTGAACTTCGATGATATTGTAAATATTCGCGACTTGGCTTTAGTTGCAGGGAATTACGACTTAAGCTCGGAAGATGTATATACTAACTGGACGCCTTAAGCCGACATTGAAAATGACGAAGCGAATGAGGACGTTGAAAACGAAACAGCAGGTTACGGTTCTGATTGCGGTGCTGGTGATGCTCATTGCCATAGGCGGGCGCATGCCGGCAGCTTCCGCGCAGAATAGCACCGTGCTGACTTTTGACCCAGATTTGGTCAGCGTACCCTTTGGCAATCAGGTGCAGCTGGAGCTATGGGTATTGGAGGGGGTGAACGTAAGCGCGTTTGATATTGAATTGGAATATGATGCGGATGTGCTCACACTTGCCAGCTGGTCTTATGGGAAGTTCCTCAAGCAGTTATCTCAAGTTATGCTTATCAATGAACCTGGGCACTTCCGCCTGGCTGCCACGCAGCTGGCACAACCGGAGGCTTCGGGCAGCGGCGTGCTGCTCAACTTTACTTTTAACACGATCGCCTTGGGGGAGACCCCCATCGACCTGACTAACGGTCAGCTCTCAGATGCACAGGGGAATTCTACTTTTCCTGCCTTGGAAGATGCGCTGGTCCGGGTCGTCAATGAGCCGACCTATACGCCAACTGCTACAAATACGCCTATCCCCACGGCTTTACCTACTGCGACCCCCACGCAGACACCCACATCAACCCCGACCGCGACAGTGACTCCGCAGGCTTCTCCAACGCTGCTTTGGACGGGGACTGCAACGAGGATAAATATTCCCCCGATTGGAGGAATTGATGAACCGGGAGAGGAACAATATACACCCCCAGTTCAAACGGGTGAGCCCTGGGGGCAAATACCAGGTGAGCTGCCTGAGATACAAGGCTCTGGAGAAATGTCGGGTGGAGGAACAGGCGTAGAGTTGGCTTTAGCGCCTGGTTATGAACAGACAGCCCAGGTGGCGCACTACGCCACTTTGATGGCACAAGCGGAAGCGTTGCAAGCTGGGACGCTTTCGGTGCAAAACTCACAAGGTTCATTCGAAACAACATTATGGATTTTACTCATCGTTGGGATGGTTATCCTAGCGGTGCTTTTGGTAACCGCCATTCGGCGCAAACGAAAAACAAATTGAGGTGAAGAATTGATGAAGCATATTAGAGCGTTATACCAATGGATTGCATTATTATCTGTCATTATTTTCTTAGGTGGACAATTTAGCCCAGCCAGTGCGCAAACCAGTGCACAGGTTGGCGTTTTTCAGGCTTATGAAATCCAGCCGGGCGCCCGTGTCGAGATTCCGATTGAAATCCGCAATGTGCAAGACTTATATGCCGTGGACTTGGAAATCCACTTTGACCCCCGGATATTAACGTTTGAAGATGCAGACCCACAAATGGACGGGATCCAGCCGGCGCTGGGAACGTTTTTGGATGCTGGCATGGTGCTTTATAACACAGTTGATCCAGAGGCGGGCATTATTCGTTTTGTCATGACCCAAGTGAACCCGAGCGAGCCGAAATCGGGCAGCGGGGTGTTGATTGTCCTTTACGCCGTTGGTGCTGCTGAAGGCGAGAGCATTTTAGAGGTAGTTAGGGCAGACCTTTCCACACGTGAAGGTATTGCGATTCCATCAGAGTTAGTTGAAAACAGTGTAAAAGTTGCTGCCAGTGCAGCGGAGGTCCAGGCTACGCCGATCCCAGTGCAGAACCCCACCTCGATTATTGTGATCCCCACGCTGGCGCCTACGGCTACCCCAACGGTAACGCCAGTACCAACTTCTACCAAGCCGGCGCCGACGCAAACCGCGGTGATTACAGCGATAGTTGAGGCTATTGCGTCTCCAACTGTTGCCCCCACCACAGCTGAGCAAGCAAGCGGATTTTCGCTGGCGCAAAATTGGTGGATTTTGCTCATTGTTGCCGCAGCTATTATTGGAGTCGTGATTTATTTGAACACTGGCAAAAAAGAACCACCAGAAGATAAACAAGAGGAGGATAAATGAAAACTAATTACCGTCGTACGAGCTTAGTTATTATCATCGTTGCAGCCTTGGTGGCATTTATGTTGCCCGCTGCCGCTAGAGCACAAACCGAAACGATTTTGTTTGTGAATCCAGCCACTGCCAACGCGACCACATGTCCAAGTAGCACGATTACGATCGCCATCAGCGTGGAGGACGTGGAAGATTTAACCGCGTTTCACCTGGAGATTTCCTTCGATCCGGCTGTCATTCAGGTGGTGGAGGATGGAATTGAGCCTGCAGAGTTCATCATTGGGGAAGGTGAAACCTATCTGCCAGAACCCACGAATGAAATTGATAATGTTAATGGGTTCATTTCGTGGGGGCTTGCCAAGCAAGGCACTGGCGGCGACCCGAATCCGGTAGACGGGGATGGGGACTTGATTGAGATCACTCTGTATGCATTGGTGCCTAATGCTAGCTCTGAGATTGATATTGATGAGGACAATAGTATTCTGGTAAATTGGCCAGATGCTTTTGAAATTCCCTTTGAAGCAACGGATGGCGTCGTCAATACTTCTTCCTGCCCGCCTACTGACATCGACTTGAGTAACAATACGATTCAAGAGAATCAGCCGGCGGGAACGACAATTGGGACCTTTAGCTCAACCGATCCGGATGGGGATACAGCCTTTACTTATGAATTAGTGGATACCGAACATTACCCGGATAATGCAGCTTTCACTATTACCGGAAACACGCTTAAATCTGCTGTAAGCTTCAACTATGAAGTTAAAGATAGCTATCACATTCGTGTTCGCACGACGGATCCTTGGGGCGCCTACTATGAAGAGGTTTTTTCGATTGTAATCATCGATGTGAATGATGCACCTGTTCTCGCGCCAATTGGGAATAAAACAGCGAGCGAAGGGGTACTGCTGACGTTCGATGCTGAAGCTACGGACGAAGATGAAGGGCAGACTTTAACTTTTAGCTTAACTGGGGCTCCAGATGATGCAAGCATTGACCCAACTACCGGTGTCTTTACATGGACTCCAAGGGAAGAGGACGGAGGTCAATCATTCACTTTCACGGTATGCGTGAGCGATAGCGTTTTTTCGGATTGCGAAACCATCACAGTGACAGTAAATGAGGTTAATTCTCCACCGGTCTTAGATCCGATCGAACCTAAGACAGTCAATGAGTTAGCCACACTAAACTTTACTGCCACAGCTACGGATAGTGATATCCCAGTGCAAACTCTAACCTTCAGCTTAGCTGATGGAGTTGGAGGTGACGTTCCTGAGGGAGCTGGGATTGATCCATCGAGTGGTGTCTTTAGCTGGACGCCAACGGAAGCGCAAGGCCCTGGAGAGTACACCTTTGACGTGTGCGTGAGTGATGGGGCTTTGAGTGACTGCGAGACAATTACCGTGACAGTGGATGAAGTCAACGTAGCGCCGGTGTTAGCAGAGATTGGTGACAAGATCATAGCCGAATTAGCTCTGCTGAGCTTCAATGCCAGTGCGACCGATGCTGACCTTCCTGCGCAGCCCTTAGTGTTTAGCTTGGCTGATGGAGTTGGAGGTGAAGTCCCTGAGGGTGCTGGGATTGATCCATCGAGTGGTGTCTTTAGCTGGACGCCAACGGAAGCCCAAGGTCCTGGCGAGTACACCTTTGATGTGTGCGTGAGTGATGGTGCTTTGAGTGACTGCGAGACCATTACCGTGACGGTGACCGAAGTCAATGTTGCGCCGGTGTTAGCTGAGATTGGTGACAAGACCATAGCCGAATTAGCTCTGCTGAGCTTCAATGCCAGTGCAAGCGATGCCGACCTTCCTGAGCAGCCCTTAGTGTTTAGTTTGGCAGGTGAAGTACCGGAAGGTGCTGCGATTAGCTCTGAAGGTGCTTTTAGCTGGACGCCGACTGAAGCCCAAGGACCTGGCGAGTACACCTTTGATGTGTGCGTTAGTGATGGGGCTTTGAGTGACTGCGAAACGATTACCGTGACAGTGAGTGAAGTCAACATAGCGCCGGTGTTAGCTGAGATTGAAGATCAGTCCGTGGCAGAATTAGTTCTGCTGACCTTTACTGCGACAGCGAGCGATGCTGACCTTCCTGCGCAGACCTTAGTATTTAGCTTGGCTGACGGAGTTGGAGGCGACGTTCCTGAGGGTGCTTTAATTACCGATGAAGGTGTCTTTAGCTGGACGCCAACGGAAGCCCAAGGTCCTGGAGTTTACACCTTTGACGTGTGCGTGACTGATTCATACTCTGGAAGTGACTGCGAAACGATTACTATCACAGTGAGTGAAGTTAACGTGGCGCCAGTGTTAGCTCCGATTGGTGACCAGTTTGTGGCTGAATTAGACACTCTAACCTTTACTGCCAAAGCGAGCGATGCTGATATTCCTGCGCAGACCTTAGTGTTTAGCTTGGCTGATGGAGTTGGAGGTGACGTTCCTGAGGGTGCTGGGATTGATCCATCGAGTGGTGTTTTTAGCTGGACGCCGACCGAGGACCAAGGACCAGGCGTTTACACGTTTGATGTGTGCGTGAGCGATGGTGAACTGAATGATTGTGAGACAATTACCGTGACAGTGAGTGAAGTCAATGTTGCCCCGGTCTTAGGCGAGATTGGCGATAAAACTATTAATGAGTTAAGCAAATTGGCATTCACAGCTACTGCCACCGATATTAATCTTCCCCCACAAACGCTTACGTTTAGCTTAGTAGGAGCGCCTACAGGTGCAGCTATCGATCCAACGACGGGTGCCTTTAGCTGGACGCCGAGCGAAGAACAAGGACCTGGGGATTATACTTTCACAGTGAAAGTTTGTGATGATGGAACCCCCAGTCTCTGTGACGAAGAGGAAATTACGGTAACAGTCAACGAAGTAAACGAGGCGCCTGTTGCAGTAAATGATACTTATGCGACTGTGAAGAATCAAGTAATTACCATTTTGCCTCCAGGTGTGATGACTAATGATACAGATGCCGACATACCAGCGAACACTCTAACTGCTGTACTAGTGACGGGTATACCTGCTGGGGAGGGGATACTGATTTTTGCTCCCTCAGGTGCATTTAGTTACACACCGCCCACTGATTTCTTAGGGACCACCAGCTTCACTTATAAAGTTTTTGACGGCAGTGTTTATTCAAACATTGCAACCGTTTCCATCACTGTAACCGAGGGCAATCTCCCTCCCACGGATATTACCATGACCGATCAGACTATCCTTGAGAACCAACCTATCGGGACGGTCGTAAGCTATCTCTCGTCAGTTGACCCGAATTTGGGAGACACTTTTACTTACAGTTTGGTGAGTGGAACAGGCGATGCCGATAATGGTTCCTTTAGCATCAGTGGAAACCAGCTACTTTCAGCGGCTGTATTTGATTATGAGACAAAGAGCAACTACACCATTCGCATCCGATCGACTGACCAGGGTGGACGATATTTTGAGAAGAGTTTTGTAATTACCATTTTGAACGTCAATGATCCGCCGGTAGCAAATAATCAGTCTGTGACGACACCTGAGGACACAACGCTGCCTATCACCCTGACTGGCTCTGATCAGGATGGCGATTTGCTTAGTTTTGCGGTTATTGCCCAACCATTGCATGGTATCCTCACTGGCACAGCTCCCAACCTGACCTATACACCCGCCGAGAATTACAATGGTTCCGATAGCTTCACCTTCAATGCTAATGACGGCAATCTGGTTAGTAATACAGCTACAGTGAGCATCACTGTAACCGCTGTTAATGATGCGCCGGTGGCTCATGACAAGAGTGTTGCAACGCTTGAAGATACTCCGATTACAATTTCTCTAGATGCATCGGATGTTGATGGAGATCCGCTAAACGTTATTATGGTAACTTCTCCAGAACATGGCAATGTCACGATTTCGGGTTTGGTTGTCATTTACGAACCAAGCCCCAACTATTATGGAACAGACAGCTTCAGATATAAGGTTAATGATGGCACTGTTGATTCCAACACTGCTACTGTCAGTATCACCATCACTCCGGTGAACGATCCGCCAGTAGCTGAAGATTTGGTCCTTGAGACAATAGAGAACCAAGCGATAGAGTTTGAGTTGCTAGCAAGTGATCCTGATGGAGACTCATTGAATTACTCTATTACTCTGAGTCCTGAACATGGAAATGTATCGTGTAGTGGGATAAATTGCACCTACACACCAGAAGCAGGTTGGTCTGGTACAGATTCCTTCACATATATAGCGAATGATGGTGAGTTAGATTCGAATGAAGCGACGGTAGAAATTATAGTCCATCCGTTGCCAGTATTCAGAATTTACCTCCCACTAATATTAAAGTAGACCATTGTTAGTTTATAAAAGAAAGGCTGCCCGCAAGGGCAGCCTTTCTTTATGTGTTGAGCGGATGTGCTGGAAAAGTTTGTCGGGAAATTTCCATGAAGCAATGTCCAGGAGAGTTTCGTCTCATGTTTTTAGGGTTCTGATTGCTTTTGCCCTACATGTTTACAAGATTCTAACAATTCGTTAATTTGGTGTTGACAAAACCTAACGGGGTGCTATAATACAGGCAAGATTGGGAGCGTTCCCAATAGAGGTTGATTAACAACACTAAAGGTTCAGCTAAAAGAGATTGATAAAAGTGCGCTAAGCAATAGCTGATTTTATTCGATAAAATGAGCAAATCCCTTCTATCACTCCCATAGCTAAGCACCGTTAGATGGCTAACTTGGAAGATTATTAAGCCTGATCTTTCTGAAATTAGCCTTACCGATTAATTGCAAATCGGAAATAAGGAAACTGGGTAAATTAATGCCACTCACCTTAGAAGATATTGCCCGCCTGAGCGGAGTTTCGCGTTCAACTGTATCCCGCGTCATTAATCATGACCCTAACGTAAGCGAAACAACCCGTCAGAAGGTACAGGAAGTGCTTGATCAAATTGGTTTCCAGCCTAACCTAGCGGCAAAGGGACTCGTATCGGGTAAGACTAATATCATCGGCGTTGTTATCCCAACCAGCGTCGTAAAAATTTTTAGCGATCCTTATTTCCCCCTACTGCTGCAAGGAATTTCGGCATCTTGCAATGCCTTAGGGTACTTTGTTATGCTCTGGCTATCGGAGCCTGAGTACGAACGCCGTATGATTTCGCAGATTTTACATAATGGACTGATAGAAGGCGTAATTATCGCCTCAGTACCCATCAGAGATTCAATCGTTAATTCGCTTGTAGATAGCCATACACCTTTCTTAATGGTTGGGCGCCACCCACTCTTGGATGTCAGTTATCTAGATGTTGACAATGTGCAAGCCGCACGCAACGCCGTGATGCACTTGGTGCATTTAGGTTATAAGCGCATTGCCACGATTACCGGCGATTTGGACCAAATTTCCGGTGCAGATCGCTTCCAGGGTTATCTTAACGCTCTTCGGGATGCCAAGCTACCGTTTTCTCAGCTTTTGGTTGCAGAAGGGGATTATTCAGAAGAGGGTGGCTATAAAGCTATGCAACGCCTGATCAAGCAAAAACCGGAAGCGGTCTTTATTGCCAGCGACATGATGGTTTATGGAGCAATGCGGGCGTTACGAGAAGCAGATCTACGCATTCCGGAAGATATTGCTCTGGTTGGTTTTGATGATCTCTCCAGTTCTGCTAAAACAAATCCCCCCCTGACGACGGTTCGTCAACCCATATCGAAAATGGGGAACTTAGCTGCAGAAGCGCTGATTGAGATGATCGAGACTGATTCAACCGAGAAGAAACGCATTATCGTGGATACAGAACTCGTCGTTCGGCAATCCTGTGGTGCATATTTAAGTGGAGCAGCCTTAAATTGAAAAAGCCCGTCTCGATTTTTAGCGTGGATTTTTCGTTTGGAACACGGTTGAGAAGAAGGAGGTCAGATATCAGGAAGAAAAACAGTTATTTTGTCAATGAAGTTGTTTGTTTCTAAAGTTTAAAAGGAGAAAAATGAAACGCAGAATTACAATTTTGTCCATATTGCTCGTGCTTGCCTTTGTGCTTAGTGCATGCGGTGGCACAGCAACCACTGAGGCTCCGGCTGAAACTACAGCCGCACCTACAGAACCAACGGAAGAACCAACCGAGGCTACAGAAGCCCCTACGGAAGCTACCGAAGCCCCAGAAGAAACTGGGGAAGTGGTGGCTGGTGATGTGGTCCTTCCTCGAAATGAGACCATGTATTTCAATGGTCAGCAATGGAATTCAGTTGTTTGTTGGAACCCTTATTCCTCTAGTTGTAACAATGCTATGACCATTGCTCAGCAGGATAATGCCCGCGTTTTGATGTTCGAGACACCCTATTTGTACAACATGCTCGATGGTCAGGTGTATCCTTTGCTTGCCGATGGCGATTTTGCTTGGGATGAGGGTAGAACGCAGATCACCTTCAAGATCAAGGAAGCCGCACATTGGAGTGATGGCACCCCAGTAACGGCAGAAGACGTCGCCTATACTTGGGCAGCGCATGTGAAATATAACACTGCTACGGGTGCTGCAAACCAAGCCTATATTGAAGATATTGTTGCAGAGGATCCACAGACCGTCGTAATTAAAGCCGTCCTTGGCGAAGACGGTAAAGCTCTAAACCCGTTACTTGTTCAATCCTATCTAAGCAGCAACTATGTGATTCAGAAAGCTTGGACCCAGAAGCTGGAAGCCCGTGTGGGTGAGGACTCTGCCGCTTTCTTAACTGATACTGCCGAAGATGTCGTCTGGTCTGGTCCCTATTACAAATTCTATACCGATGACACGAAAGTGGTCTTGATTCGGGACGAGAACTATTGGGGTCAAGATGCCTCTATGTGGGGCAAGCTGCCAATACCAAAGTATCTCGGACACATGATTTACAAAGACAATGATGCTGGTACGACGGCTTTCAAGGCTGGTGAAGTGGATGTTTCGCAACAATTCATTGCTAACGTTCAGGACCTGTGGTTGAAAGATGGGTTACCTGTTTCAACCTACTTGCCTGATGCACCCTATCACATTGGTGCCAGTCTCCCCACCGCCTTCTTCAATTTGGGTGCTTATGGCTTGGATCAATTAGCTGTGCGTAAGGCAATTGCAATCGCCGTAGATTATGACACGATTATTGCTAATGCCATGACCAATCAATCCGCAACATTCGATCAGGTTCCCCGCTCACTGATGAATCCGACACCAGGCGAGCAGGCATTGTATGACCATGACGCAGTCAAAGACTTGCAGTTTGCGGGCAAAGACATTGAAGGCGCTAAAAAGCTGCTTGATGACGCTGGGATCGTAGATTCGGATGGAGATGGTTGGCGCGAATTTGAAGGCCAGAACCTGCACTACGTCGCGACCGCACCCAATGGCTGGTCGGATTGGCAAGCAGCTATTGAAGTTGTTGCCGCTGCAGGTAAAGAAATTGGCATTGACATCACGACCAATTACCCTGAATGGGGTGTCTATCAGACTGTGGTTACCAACTGGCCGCTTCAAGAAGGATATGACATTTTTATGATGTGGAGTGATGGTGCTGGTCCTACGCAGCCTTGGTCGCGTATTCGCCACCTGATGAGCTCTGAATTTGCAGAGACCACCAATAACTGGAATGGAAACTGGGGTGGCTATAAGAATCCTGCTGCGGATGAGTTTATCAATGCGATCCCATCCATGACAGATGAAGCCGAGCTGAAGAATGCTTATACTGAGTTGGTCAAGATTTACCTCACTGACATTCCTTCCTTCACATTAATGTATCGTCCACAATCGTTCCATACTGTGAATGAGAGTGTTTGGACGAACTTCCCGCATGAGGGTGATGGGACTGTTCCGCCTGTACCTCCATTAGATTTGATGGATGGTTGGTCGGTTGCTGGTCTCTATAATGTGACGCTCGTTAACCCATAGACCAAAGTTCATGTAATACAGCCATGTTCCGAATTTCTCGGAACATGGCTGTTATAAAAAAGGAGCCCACATGAAAGGATACCGGAAATATTTCTTAAATAAGGTGCTTTGGTTGTTTATCACCCTGATATTTGCCTTTGTCCTCAACTTTTTCCTCCCTCGACTGATGCCAGGTGATCCAGTTGCGGCTATTGTAGGGAGGTTGGCACAGGGAATGTCTGAAACAACCGGCATGAAAGCAGTGTATGAAAGATATGCTGAGCTTTTCGGGGTGGATAAGCCCATGATTCAGCAATTCTTTATTTACGTGCGAAATGTGTTGAAGGGCGATTTTGGGCTTTCTTTTAGTCAATTCCCGAGACCGGTAGCAGATATTATCGGTTCCTCTATCTTGTGGACCATCGGATTGCAATTCCCAGCGATTATCGTCGGGTGGATTATTGGGAATGTGCTCGGCGCCGTTGCTGCCTATAGCAGAAAGGGTTGGGATAAAATCATTATGCCAGTGAGTTTATTTGTCAGTAATATTCCAGCCTTTGGCATGGCTGTTATCTTATTGGCTATTTTTGCTGTGGATTTGAAATGGTTCCCGACCTCTGGAGGATATGGCTTTGATTTGATTCCTAATTTAAGCTGGCAATTTGTTAAATCTGTCATTTCACATTACCAATTACCATTCTGGTCTATTGTCCTGGTGGCGATTGGAGGGCAAGCTATTGGTATGCGCTCCATGTCAATCTACGAATTGAATGCAGACTATGTAAAATATGCGCGTTTTATGGGAATAAAGGATAGAACCATCATCAAGTATGTGTTCCGAAACGCGATGCTTCCTCAAATTACTGGCTTGGCGCTTTCAATTGGTACCATGGTAGGAGGTGCACTTATTGCCGAAATTATTTTTAGTTACCCCGGCTTGGGGTATACATTATTAAATGGTGTGATGGGCCAGGACTATCCTTTAATTTCAGCCTCCACCTTAATCGTGACCATTATGGTTCTGATTGCGAACTTTCTCATCGAGATTGTTTATGGCTTAATCGATCCTCGCATTAAAGCTGCTCAAGCGGAATAGGAGGCGGAAAGCATGAAACACACTCTTCAACAAGTCTTTCATTCAGGTAAATTTGTAACCGGTTTTTGCATCCTGATCGCTATTTTGTTACTCATCTTTTTGTACCCATTATTTACCACCTCTGAACCTCTAGAAATTATTGGGCAAGGAACATTTTTTCCACCAGGCACTTATGTTAATACTTATGATAGCATCATATCTTCCCCTACTTATATGCTCAATTTAAAGGATGCTGATGCTAAACGGATTGCACAGCGCCTTCCCGCAGAAGATCGGGAAGCTATGAAGACGTGGTTGGTCACCTATGGAATTCCTGAAGACCAAATAAACGTCGATGATACTAAAGCGCTCTTAGACCTATGGTTTGAATATTACGATCCTAATGAAAGTTTAGGGATGATTTACGCCAAGCAGCGTTATTATCAACGCCTTAACGATTCAATCAGAAATCTGCTTTCAACTGAGGGGATTATCATTGCAGAGAGAAACCCAGAGACTGGCGAGTTAGTAGAAACCGATGTCGTAAACCAAAATGATTATGTCAATATAAATGAAGTAGCAAATGTGCGCGTGTTGCCATTGGGCACTGATAATTTTGGACGGGACGTTTTAACTGAATTAGTTAAGGCTACCGGTGTCTCTCTTCAAATTGGGCTCGTAGCAGGCTTGATCGCAACTTTTATTGGTCTGACTTTAGGACTTCTCTCCGGATACCTGGGTGGGCGAGTAGATGACTTCATCATGTTTATCACTAATTTGTTTATCGTGATTCCAAGTTTTGTATTACTGATCTTGATTTCTTTCAGCATTGGGCAGGATAAACGTGGAGCATTTACCATCGCCATCGTGATTGGGCTTACATCATGGGTATGGACTACCAGAGCGGTTCGCTCACAGGTCATGTCCTTACGAAATCGTGACCACGTCAACCTTTCTAAATTGTCGGGTCACTCAGTCTTTTACATCATTACCCATGACATCTTCCCATATATTGCTTCTTATGTGGTGATGGCTTTGATCCTGCAAATTTCATCAGCAATTCTTGCTGAAGCCAGTCTTTCTATCTTGGGGTTAGGACCGCGTACAACAGAAGTGCCCACATTAGGGTTAATGATGAACTGGGCGATGATTTATCAGGCACATATTATGGGAAAGTGGTGGGCTTACTTACCTGTGTTACTTATGATTGCACTAATCTCTTTTTCGATGAACCTAATGAACACTGGACTTGACCAGGTTTTCAACCCGACCTTACGAGAATAGCAGGTGAAAATGTCTAAAGTCTTATTGGAAGTAAACGAACTCTCCACAAAGTACATCACTCGTTTTCATGAGGATGTTTACGCTGTCGATCGTGTCTCTCTCAAAGTGGAAGAAGGAAAATCATTGGGTATTGCTGGAGAATCTGGTTGTGGAAAGTCAACGCTTGCCTTGAGTATGATGGGTTATTACTTTCCGCCCTTGCATTATATCAGCGGAGATATCTACCTGGATGGGAATAATATTACCAAAATGGATCCAGACATCATCCGCCGCAAGATCTTGGGGACGGAAATCTCTTATATTCCCCAAGCTGCGATGAATGCGCTCAACCCAACCCAAAAGGTGCTCAACTTTATTCAGGATGTGATTTGGGCTCACAACCCCAAAGCCACAAAAGAAGAGATTTTTAATCTGGCTAAAGAGCGTTTTACTTTACTTGGGCTACCGGAATCAGTTCTGTATAAATACCCGGTTGAACTTTCAGGCGGAATGAAACAGCGCACAGTGATTGCCGTCTCGGTCATTCTCGGACCGAAAGTTCTGATTGCTGATGAGCCCTCCTCAGCCTTGGACGTAACCAGCCAAAAAATGGTCATAAAAATGCTCGTGGACTTGATGAAGAGCGGATTTATCAAAGGGATGGTATTTATCACCCATGAGTTGCCGTTGCTTTATAACGTGGTTGATGACATTATGGTCATGTATGCAGGTCAAATTGTGGAAAAGGGTACTGCGGATGAGGTCGTCCTTGACCCGCTGCATCCTTATTCACGAGGGTTAATGGGCTCGGTTATCGTGCCAGAGGAAGGTATGCGGGAACAGCAGCTGGTAGCAATTCCTGGCGCTCCCCCCAACCTTAAGGATCCGCCTTCTGGCTGCCGCTTTGCGGCTCGTTGTAAATATGTCATTCCGCAGTGTACAAAGATGAATACGATTGACATGCAAGAGCTTGGCAATGGACGTGCATATCGCTGCATTTTTTCTGAAGAAGAATTAAGAAAGGCTTATCAAAATGGATAACGGTTCGGGGTCATGCCTTAAGTGCGTTGAGTTGACGAAAGTATATGGTATGGGGCGCACCAAAACACTTGCTGTTGATCATGTGTCGCTTGAGATTCACAATAAAGAAATTGTCTCGATTGTGGGCGAGTCGGGTAGCGGGAAAACCACTTTAGCAAAGCTGCTATTAGGTCTCACAGAACCCACTGAGGGAGAGATTTACTTTTTAGGCAAGAAGCGGGATATCAGCACGCACAAAAAACGGTTGGAATATTGGAAAAATATTCAAGCCATTTTTCAGGACCCATACTCCTCCTATAATATCTTCCGGAAAATCGATGATGTTCTTTTGGATTGCATTAACATGCGCGATGGGAAGCACATATCTTATGAAGAAAAAGTTCACATGATGAGTGAAGCTTGCAGATTCGTCAATATGAAGTTCGAGGAACTGACCAATAAATATCCCTTCGAGCTTTCCGGCGGGCAGATGCAACGCTTGATGATTGCACGCGTGTTCTTGCTCAAACCTAAGATCTTAATTGCCGACGAACCTACCTCGATGATCGATGCCTGTTCAAGAGCAACTATCTTGGATATGCTCCTGAAATTGAATGCGGAAGAAGGCACTACCCTAATTTTTATTACGCATGATATCGGTTTGGCTTATTATCTATCTCAGACGGTATATATCATGAAAAAGGGGAGGATTGTGGAAAGCGGAACGGCTGAGGAAGTAATATTACACCCGAAGGAAGCTTATACGAAGCGGTTGATCAGCGATGTGCCCAAGATTCACGAGGAGTGGGACCTTTCGACAGTGGTCTATTCCACAGAATAGAATGGCATTTCTATTCAACAGCTATGTATCTACATCATTTGGAACTATAGCCTGATAGGAAGGAGCATATTTTTGCATGAAAACACAAACGCTTACAGGAATGTGGGAATTCCGCCAGGTTGGCATGGATCAGTGGGCACCAGCTACGGTACCCGGTGGAGTACATACTGATTTATTAGCGTTAGGTAGCATCCCCGATCCTTTCGTGGGGGATAATGAGAAGAAAGTACAGTGGGTGGCTGAGGCGGATTGGGAATATCGACGCATCTTTTCGGTAGATGAGGAACTCGCCCAGCGAGCCCACATTGACTTAGTTTGCGACGGCTTAGATACCTTAGCGACGGTAAGCCTGAATGGGGTTATCTTGGGAAGCACAGCCAATATGTTTCGCCAGTTCCGCTGGGATGTGAAAGATCTCCTAAAACCTGGTGAGAATGAAATTGGCATTACTTTCAGCTCACCGGTGCGTTACTGCGCTGAGCGGGAGAAGGTGCGCCACATGCAAGGGGTTCCCCAAGGTTTACCGGGTGCGCCTCACTTACGCAAAGCTCCTTGTCAGTTTGGCTGGGATTGGGGTCCGCAGCTCCCGCCTATCGGGATATGGAAAGACATTCGCTTGGAGGGCGCTGATGATGCCCGTATCGAGAATGCCCACTTGCGCCAATTCCACACTGAAGACCAAGTCCGGCTGGAAGCGGAAGTTACCATCCAAGCTTGGCATCAGGGAGAATACGACATCCTTATGCAGGTCATTTCCCCAACAGGCGAGGTGTGGGAGACCTCCAGCCCGGTAGATAAAACTCATTGCGCTAAAGCTTTTATCATCATCGACCATCCACAACTTTGGTGGCCCAATGGTTATGGAAAGCAACCGCTCTATCAAGTACAGATCAGTCTGAAAGGTGAGCAAGCCGAAGATGAAAAGTTTTATCAGATTGGCTTAAGAACAATTGAGCTGCGCCAGGAACCCGATGCTTGGGGTAAGTCATTCACTTTTGTGGTCAATGGTCAGCCAATTCTTGCCAAAGGTTCCAACTGGATCCCAGCGGACTCTTTTCCAACACGTATCACGCGCGAAAGGTTAGAAAAGCTGCTCGGCGATGCTGCACTCACGCACCAAAATATGCTGCGGGTTTGGGGAGGCGGGTTCTATGAAGATGACCGCTTTTATGACATCTGCGACCACTTAGGAATTTTGGTCTGGCAGGAGTGCATCTTTTCTTGCAGCGTTTATCCGCTGGATGAACCGGATTTTTTGGAAAATGTTCATCAAGAAGTATTGGAAAATGTGCGCAGATTGCGCCACCATGCTAGCTTAGCGTTGTGGTGCGGGAATAATGAGATGGAATGGGGTTTAGTGAGCTGGGACTGGCAAGGAATAAACCTCGAACTGATCAAAGCTGCCTATACTCAGTTTTTTCATCAACTTCTACCCGCATGGATTGCCTCAGAAGATCCAGATCACGCTTATTGGCCCAGCTCGCCTTCTTCTGGAGTCGCTTTTCAGGATCCTAACGGGCAAGAACAAGGCGACTCTCATTATTGGGAAGTTTGGCATGGACGCAAGCCTTTCAGCGCCTATCGCACACAACTCCCACGCTTTATGAGTGAGTTTGGTTTTCAGGCACTCCCGCCAATGGAGACTATCCGTAGTTTTGCCGAGGAAAAAGACTGGAATATGACCTCGTATATCATGGAGTGCCACCAGAAGAACGCCAGCGGCAACCAATTGATCATCGCCCAAATGCTTGATAGCTTCCGACTGCCTAAGGATTTTGAATCGCTGGTGTACCTGAGTATGGTCTTACAGGCGGAGGGCATTCGGTACGGCGCTGAGCATTGGCGCCGGCATCCAGAGCGGGTATCCGGGATCCTCTATTGGCAGCTCAATGACTGCTGGCCGGTGGCATCTTGGTCCAGCCTCGATTACTTCGGACGCTGGAAAGCACTCCACTATGCGGCGAAGCGCTTTTATGCGCCGGTATTGCTCTCTATAGAAGATGCACCACCGGTGCAAACTGTTTACATCACAAACGAACTACGCGAACCCTGGGAAGGCACGCTCACTTGGTCGCTCGAGACGTTGGATGGAGATGTAGCCAAAACAGGATTTCAAAAGGTAACCGCTGAGCCCATGCAAGCTATGAAGCTCTGCGAAGTAGACTTTTCCACAATTTTGAAAGATGACCCAGATCTTACCAGAAGTTTAGTGTTTATTGCCGAGCTTTGGCAGGGTGAGCAGATGGTGAGCCGGCAAACAGCCTACTTTGCCCCAAGCAAACACTTAGAACTCAAGGAACCAGAGATTAGCGCTCAAGTCAAAGTGGAAAATGTGACAGCGCATATAACCCTGACAGCTGCTTCTCTTAGCCGTCTGGTTGAGTTGACTTTTGAGGGGGAAGGAGCTGTGTTCAGTGATAATTATTTTGACCTGCCGGCAAAACGATCGATCAGCGTTACAGTTCCTGTTCCAGCTGGCTGGGCGGAAACAGAAATCCAATCCGCGTTGAAAATCCGCTCTGTGTATGACACGTACGCACATGTGGCAAATGCTTAAATATAGGAGAGAAAAATGTCAGAACAAATCGAAGAAATCATCAAGAAAATGACTTTGGAAGAAAAAGTTGGATTGTGCATCGGGGCTTCATTCTGGAACACAACCCCCATCGAGCGCTTAGGTGTACCTGCGATGACTGTATCGGATGGCCCGAACGGATTGCGCCATGTGCCAGATATGAGCGATCCTGATCAGCGGAGCCTGCCAGCCACGTGTTTCCCGACTGCTTCCTGTGTTTCTTCCACCTGGAACACTGAATTGGTGCAACAGATGGGTGAAGCCATTGCAGAGGAGTGCATTGCGCAAAATGTGGATGTGATCCTTGGTCCGGGCACGAACATGAAACGCTCCCCGCTTTGTGGGCGCAACTTTGAATACTTTTCCGAAGATCCATATTTAGCAGGGGAAATGGCTGCTCACTACATCGAAGGCGTGCAAAAGCGAGGTGTAGGAACCTCCTTAAAGCACTTTGCAGGGAACAATCAGGAATACCAGCGCTTTTCGATTAGCTCGGAAATCGATGAGCGCACATTGCACGAAATTTACTTGACAGCCTTCGAAAAAGCCGTCAAACAAGCTAAACCCTGGACGGTGATGTGCTCTTATAACAAACTCAACGGTACGTATGCTTCCGAGAATTATTTTCTGCTCACTCAGATCCTCAAGCAGGATTGGGGCTTTGAGGGTTTGGTGGTGTCTGACTGGGGTGCTGTGCACGACCGGATAGCGTCTTTCAAGGGCGGGCTTGATCTTGAGATGCCAGGTCCTCAAGAAGCCCAGGTAAAAGCATCAGTCGAGGCTGTTCGCAAAGGGGAACTGGACGAAGCCGTTGTGGATGAATCGGTGCGGCGCATCCTAAAGATTATTTTTAAGGCTCAGCAAACACCTAAAGGCGGTGAATTCGACCAGGAAGTGCACCATCAATTAGCGGGAAAAATCGCCTCTGAGGGCATGGTTCTGCTGAAGAACAATGGCTTGCTCCCGCTAAAGGGTCAGCGCAAAATTGCTGTGATTGGTCGCGGAGCGAAGTCACCACATTTTCAGGGCGGCGGAAGCTCGCATGTGAACCCGACGAAAGTATCGATTCCTTTGGAAGAATTAAAAAAGACCGCGAGCAATATAGAGTTTAGTTATAGCGAGGGTTATCCAAAGGGAGAGGATTTCCGTCAGGATCTGATTGATACCGCGGTAGCAGAAGCAGTTGCAGCCGATGCAGCCATCCTCTTCATCGCTTTGCCAACATATATCGAATCTGAGGGCTATGACCGCCAGAATATTGACCTCACCCAGCAGCAGGTGGCGCTCATCAAAGCGGTGGCTAAAGCTCAGCCAAATAGCGTGGTGGTACTCAATAATGGGGCTGCGGTTGCGATGCAAGATTGGGTTGAGGGCGTTGCTGCTGTGTTGGAAGGCTGGATGATGGGGCAAGCTGGGGGCACCGCTGTTGCGGAAATCCTGTTTGGTAAGGTGAACCCAAGTGGAAAGCTTTCTGAGACCTTCCCGATTAGGCTCGAGGATACGCCAGCATTTATCAATTGGCCAGGAGAGGTTGGTAAGGTTTACTATGGTGAAGGCATGTTTATCGGTTACCGCTACTACGATGAGAAGCAAGTTCCAGTGCAATTCCCGTTCGGGTATGGGCTGAGTTACACTAGCTTTGAATATAGCAATCTAAAAGTTTCGCAACAATCATTCAAAGATGTTGATGGTGTGGTGGTATCGGTAGATGTCAAGAACGTAGGTCAGGTCACCGGCAAAGAGATTGTTCAGGTTTACGTGCACGACCAGAAATGCAGTTTGCGCCGGCCTAAGAAAGAACTAAAGGGGTTTACTAAGGTGGAACTACAACCCGGAGAAACTAAAACTGTAACTATTCCCCTGGATTTTAGGGCATTCGCCTTTTATCATCCCGGCTATCATCGCTGGATTACTGAAAGCGGTGAATTTGAAATCTTGGTCGGCGCTTCCTCTGCTGATATCCGCCAAAAGGTAAACGTAAACTTGGAATCGACTCTTGTTCTGCCCAGCCTGCTGAATAAGGAATCGACCATTGCCGAATGGATGCAAGATCCGCGCGGAAAGGAAGTTATTGCACCGATCATCGAGCAAATGATTTCCCGTGGTCCACAAAAGGATATTAAGGAGATAGAAGATACCGAAGGCGGAATCGAAATGGGCACTCTTGAATTTGTGAAGGACATGCCTTTACTCTCGGTGCTGATGTTTTCTCAAAAGGATTTGCCTTTACCACCTGAGGAGATTGTGCAAGCGATGTTGGACGAGGTATACGAAGCGTAACTCAACGCGAATTTGTAAAATTGAATCACGATCAAGGTTAGGAAACTAGCCTTGATCGCTTTTTATGAGCGGGGCTCGATTTGAAATTAAAACCTGGTTTTTAGGAACTGGCTGATACGGTCGCAGCCTTACTCTTCTTGTGGGGTAAAGCCATATGCATTGAGCCGCTCCTTGGCGGTCTCGATTTCTTGTTGGCTAAACAACGAACGATATTTCGGGTTTAGCACCAGATTTTCCATGGAGAGATCCAGATGTCGGTTTTCCCAAAGCTCCACAAAGCCATCTGAGGGAGTAGCCGTAGCAAGAAGCTTCTGCGCCGTTTTGAGTCCGCCATCGTTTGCGACCATCTGAAGGAAGCGGGTGGCATTGTAGCCGCATTCTTCTTTTGCCCGCTGATAAATCTGGAGCATGTCGCGGTGAAAGGCTTTCTCAAGGGCTGTGGGTTGATTTAATTGATGAGCGGGTTGCATAGAATCCTCAATTCGGTCTTTTAAAATTCCATTGATTTGCGCATAGGTAATATACATTCTAAATTTATGGATAAAAAGGCTAAGTTTTGAGACCCCATTATGGAATCAGACTGACTAAACTTTTTCAGAGGTACCCAGTGAATCATCGTGAACATACTGGCATGTGAGCAGCCGCCAATCAAAGTCAACTGCGCAAAGAAAAGCTTGCGCAATCAGCAGGTGACCAGTTAAATTGGGGTGAATACGATCTGCGCTTAGGCTCATGGAATGCTGCACTTCAAGGTAGTGATCGAATACGCTTTGAGTGTTGACGAAGATCGCCCCAACTTCCTTTGCAACCTCCGCTGCTGCCTGACCATATACATCCATCATTTGGCGCATAGGCTCTTCAGTGTTTGTCTCCAAAAAATAAGGAGCCATGATCACCAAACCTTTCAGGCTTGGGCAAACCGCCTGGGTGAGGGCTAAGAGCGTGGATCGGAATTCTTGAAGTGAAACCTGAATTTCTGGTTGGAATGCCGAATCGAAATGCCGCCAAACATCATTGATGCCGATCATGATACTCAACCAATCGGGAGCAAGAGAAATGACATCGTTATGCCAGCGGGCTTTCAGGTCTCGTACGGTATTTCCGCTGGTTCCCAGATTCGTGACACGAATTTTTCGTTTAGGGTAATGGGCTTGTAAGAAAGCATTCACCAAATTGACATAGCCGTTACCTAATCCGCTGCCTTCTCCAATAGGAATAGCTCTTCCACAATCTGTAATGGAATCTCCAATAAATAATAAGCGGCTGTTCTGTTCGATTTTCATGAATGCTTCACCTATAAAGTAGCGTTTTATGATTATATCTCTAGAAAGATACCTTCGAAAACGAAATGAATTTAGGAAAAAATTTATATGCCTCCGGCGCGATTCGCCTGTCCTCCGTAGGGGGAAACGCGCAACTAACTGACTTATCCTTCCCCAGGAAATTCGTAGGAATTTGGGTAAAAATTATGCCCCCGGCGCGACTCGCCTGTCCTCCGCAGGGGGAAACGCGTAAATGACTGATCTATCTTTTCCCAGGAAATTCGTAGGAATTTGGGTAAAAATTGT
>DAOUFK010000034.1:0-6743 GCA_034430095.1 Candidatus Mesolinea sp. | reverse complement strand
CAAGCTCAGATGCATCCCGCTGGCTGAAGAAATCGCCATAGAACTTGACTGATTCCAAGATGCCCTTTTCCACCATCAAAAGCGCTTCGATGCCACCGCCTGCGTAGCGGGTTTCCCGTTTAAGGTTGAAAGCAGGTGAAGCACCATAATTCCAGTCCCAGGAACGATAGCGGCTTTGCGCTAATTGCTCCACCGCCTGCCAGTCAGCCGGGGTAAGCTCTACCTGCGGGATCACCTTGGCTCCCTTGAAGATACCCTCCAGCACTTGCTGACGGAACTGCAGAATATCCGGCGGGTTGCTGAGGAACTCGCTGATATTTGCCACCCGGCTGCGCACAGACTTAATTCCCTTGGATTCGATTTTGGAGGGCTTCACCCGCAGCGCATGCCCAATTTCGTCCAAATCAGAGGCATAAAGTAATGTGCCATGGCTCATGATGTGCGTGCTGGAGATATACTGCGCATTCCCAGAGATCTTCTTCCCTTCAACCACGATATCATTGCGTCCACTGAGCTCGGCTGGCACGCCCATATTCCGCAGCACTTCTACCACTGGCGCAGTGAATTTTTGGAAGTCGATGAAGGTGCCGCGGGTTTTAGGCACCGTGAAACTGAAGATGAGATTGCCCAAGTCATGGTAGACCGCCCCTCCCCCAGAGATGCGGCGCACCACGTGGATCCCATGCTGCTCAACGTAATCTACAGCAATCTCTTCGATAGTGTTTTGGTGCCTGCCGATGATAATCGCGGGCTCGTTAATGTAGAATAAGAGAATATCTTCGTCCTTGGCGATGTTGCGCACGACGTATTCTTCCAGCGCCAGGTTGAAGGATGGATCGTGATGATTATGGTTGTCTACAAAGAGCATATTTTCAGAGAGTCTCCGTTACTTTAGATAACCCTTTGGGCTTGTCTGGGTCCAAACCGCGAGAAAGCGCCATTTGCCAGGCTAAGATTTGCCCAGGGATGACTGCAGTGATCGGTGAAAGCCATTCCGGCACACCCTGGGGGATAGGTAAAGGCAGCTGAGCTTGGGAAAGCAGCTCTTGCAGGTCAGAGATAACCACCAGTTCTGCTACCGCAGCCTTAGCTTTGGCAATAATAGCGCTCATATCCCCTGCCATCACGCCTTGCGGAGCAATGGCGAACACAGGGTAACCTGCGGTGAGTGAAGCCACTGGTCCATGCAAAAAGTCCGCCGATGAATAGGGCACTGTAGTGATGCCGGTGAGTTCTTTAATTTTCAGCGCCACTTCAAAAGCCGTGCTGTAATTATATCCACGCCCTATAACAGCACCATGCTGCATATAACGGTAGCGTTCCATACGGCTGGTTTGCAGCATAGTTTGCTCAACAGCCTCCTGCACCTGTACGGGCAACCGCTGAATCTCAGCAAAAGCTGCCTTATCCTTTTCTAAAGCGTTAGAAAGCAGCGCCATTGCAACTAGCGAAGCTGTGTAGGTTTTGGTGGCTGCCACGGCTTTCTCCTGACCAGTTTGTAGGTCGAGATTAAATTGAGCAGCCTGAGCCAAGGGAGAGCTGAGGTCGTTGGTGACAGCGACGCTTGGGCGGCTTTGCCGGCGCGCTTCCTCAAGCACGGAAACGATATCCGGCGATTGCCCAGACTGAGAAATCCCGAGGACTAAAGCACCTTCCAATTTAGGAGCCTTATGATAAAGCGAGAAGACCGAGGGCGTTGCTAAAGCAACCGGCACTTCATTGACGATTTGAAAGAGGTATTGGGCATAGCGGGCAGCGTTATCTGAACTGCCACGAGCTGCAATCAGAATGTAGTTAAACTTCCCTCGTACCGCATCCATGATGGCTTGGGCTTGATCAGCGCTTGTTTCAATTAATCGGCGGAGTACTTCCGGCTGTTCTCTGATTTCCTGTTCCAATATTGAGGTCATTGTTGCTCCTCTGATTTCTGCTTACTTTTCATTTATACCAAAAACAACCTAGTCTTAGGGCACTGCTCAGCTTTCAGATTCTAAGTTCGCTGGTTTAGACTTCGTACGGGGTACATCATGTACCTGATTCATCACTGGGGCTGCAATGAGCGAGAGAACACAGGATATAGCGAACATCACGCGGTAATCAAAACTTTCCACCAACCATCCGGCAAGGATTGGTGAAAGCAGCACAAAAATGCCCGTAAGGCTGCGTGCCATCCCCAAATAGGTTGGACGCAGTTTTTCCTCGCCAAGCTCCATCACTAAGAGCGAATCCCCTAACACCATACCAGCCGAGTTCAACCCAAACAGTACAAAGACGAGGTAATACACCCAAATCACAGGTGCAATGATAGCCAAAACCATGGTTGCAGCCCAAATTAATACCGAAATAACCACAACGCGCTTGGGACCAAGTTTATCCCCAATTACGCCACCAATGCTGTATCCAACGATCCCGCTCAAGTAGAGCAAGGCAGTAAAGATGGCTGCCTGCGCTTCTGAAAGGGCAAAATGTTGAATACCGTATACGGCTAAGAAGCCACTGCCCATATTCGCTAGGAAAATCATAGAACGGGCAATTATATACTTACGAAAGTTGAGATCTTCTTTGAGGATTCTCCTGAAAAGCTCGAAATCGACGAGTTTAGTCTGTTTGCCTTGCATTGAGGGTTTTTCCAGGGTCTCATCCTCTTGGGCTGTATCTGTTTCCGGTTCCTTGTTTTGGCGATAAAAAGAGAACGAAATCCATTGGGCGATGATTGCTAGCGCAAAACACAAGGCAAAATTTTGCGGGTATGGCAGCCGGCTCAACACGAGCGTAGCGATCACAGAACCAATAACTCCTGCAATTTGAGCCAAAACGCGAGACATACCCCAAAAACGAGCCCGGTGCGTAATAGGAATAACCTTGGCTTGCAACTCCTGCCAAGGGAGCGCAACCAAACCGCTGGTTAAGCCTCGTAAGGTGATCAATAGCAATAAGAACGTCAGGGCTGTGTTTGAGGAAATTTTAGGCACCATCAGCGCAAGCACAGGAAAAAAGAAGTACACCGAGCGCTCGATAACTGCCATGCGAAGTGTAAATGGGAGTTTTTTCTCCAGAGATGAGATATAGCCAGCCATAAACATCTGGGGCATAAACCAGCCAAAATTTACAATAGCAGGAATCAAACCAATGATGAGTGGAGAATCTGTAAGCGTAGCCGCAAAAACGGGGATGATGGTGACAATAGAGACGAAGCTATCCCCAAAGGTAAAAAAAGCTAAATCCATCGTATTCACAAACACATTATGTTTGAAATACTTAGCCACCTGCTCAGGCACACCTTCCTCAGGGTGGATATGTAAAAAGTCGGAGATTGCTGCTTTAATCCTATTCAACATGGCTCACACTCAAGCCTTAAATTATATATTACAGACTGGTTTTAGATGGTTGTTCTCTTCAAATATGCGCTTTAACCCTTAATTCTAAACACGAATGCGCTTTCCGCAGGCAACCACAGCTGTGCCGTTTGCATACTCACCTCTTGCAGGGTGATCTCATTGAAGATTTGCGCTCCAGCCGGCAAAAGTGTATGAGAAACTGTCAAGGATCTCTGGCTTTCGGACCGATTTAGTGCCAAGTATAAATTTGCCTCAGGCATGCTGATCTGCCAGAACGCTGTTTCGTTTTCATTATCTACCATCAACAGTTTCCATTGGGCAGCTACCACTTGTGGAAAGCGTTCCCTTAAAGCAGCCAGCTGGCGCAAGAGCATGGCGATGTCTTGATGCGCTTCAACTTCATTCCAATTCATGGGCAAACGTGCCTGGTCGAAGCCGATTGAATCTTTATCATGGATCGAACGCGGCTGCGATAGGCATGTTTCTGTACCAAAATAAACCAGTGGCTGCCCGGGGAGCATGTAAAGTAGGGTTAAAGCAAGCTTGAGACGTTCCTTTTTGTTCGCTGCAGCAAAAAGGAAACGATTCATATCGTGATTATCCAGAAAACTCGGACGGCTGAAATCCCGTGGGAAGTATGCTAAGCTATCCTGAAGATAACCAGCGAAACGTGAGAGGGACCAACTCTGAAAAGCAAAAGTTTCCCGTAGAGCTTGACAAGTAAGAAAATCCAGTGTCCCATCCAAGCCGCCGGAAAAAGAGAGCTGCTCATCGGCTGGCTTGGTTACCTCGCCAAAAAGCCAACTCTCGGGATTAACCTCTCGGCAAGCGCGGCGGAAATCGACCCAAAAATCCAGCTCCGGACCGCTGGCGTAATCCAAACGGTAGCCATCTATCCCCAATCGCAGCCATTTTTGGGCTACTTCCAACAGGTATTTGCGTGCTGGGGCGCCATAAGTCAATCGCAGCTCTGGCATCTCCGGGACGTCAAAATAGCAACGGTAATGCGGCCAAGGATTCCAGTAAAACCAGTCCTTATAAGGGCTCTCAGGCGACTGCAAAGCAGCCTGGAAAGCAGGATGTTGGTTGGAGACATGGTTAGCCACGAAATCCAGAATAATGCGGATGCCTAACTCGTGGGCTTGTGCAACTAACGCTTCGAAGTCAGCTTGCGTCCCTAGGCGTGGTTCGATCTGCTCGTAATCGCTGGTATCATAGCCATGATGCGAAGGGCTGGTAAATATCGGGCTGAGCCAAATGGCATTAAACCCTAAATCGTGAATATAAGGGAGCTTTTCGATGACCCCGCGCAAGGTGCCCCCAAAGGGCTTGGCTAGATCTTGGGTTTGCAACCATTTCATCCCCTCCCCCGGGTTAAAACGGTCGACGAAAATCTGATAGATACGCGCAGTTCGGCTCCACTCAGGGACTTTGTCCTGGCTGTACCAGATGGCATATTGCGTGGCTTCTGCGGCGCTGTTTGCTTGATTATCAGCGTAACATCTTACTACTTCTCCTTCAGCTGATGAAGCTGCCGGCTGCTGGGCAAACACTTGATAACGCATTAAAGTTTCCTCGGACTGCACAGGTAAGTTCACCTGCCAGCGTTGCAGCCAGCCCCAGCTGAGTGTATCCCAGTATAGATCGGCTTTTGTAAAGGGAATTTCAAGGCTCGTGCGCCAATCATCCAATGTGTATTGCAAAAGGACGCATTGTGCCGCGGTTTCGGTTGAAGTCGTCGCCACAAGTTGGACTTGCTCATCCGGCTTAGGCTGGAGCGGACGTTTTTGCCCATAATGATGTACACCCGTGTTTCGTTTGCGTTGGTAGGCAGCGCCGATAGTAGGGTCGTCTAAGTCTCCGAAGGTATGATCGCGTAAAGATTCAAAAAGGTAACTTTGCATCGAAAAAAACCAAACTCTTTTTATTTTTAGTCTCAATTGTACGCGAATTACACCAGAAGAATTGGGATTTTCACAACATTCTGGGATGTAAAAAGAGCCCGCTTTTTGGGCGGGCTCTCATCGTAAAGCTATCGGTTAGGCTTACTTCAAAAGAAGTGGTAGGTAAACAGTAAAGGCGGGTTTAACCACAATCGTCACAACAGCTTCATCCACGAAAGCAGACAAAGTACTTATACGAGGTGTGGCGAGCATATAGTACACAAAACTGTCAGTACCAAAGAAGCCAGCCTGAGGTACATAGGTGAAGGACCCATCTTCATTCAAGACGATGCTGCCATGCAATGGGGCAGTCTTCAGGTCAGCCTTAAGATTATCCGTTGGGTCAGGATCGACGTCATTCCCTAGGACGCCAGGAGCTGGAACATTGAGGGATGTGTCCTGATCCGTCTCATAGAAGTCGTCCATAGCAACCGGACTATCATTTACATTACGAATGTTGATGGTAACCGTAGCCGGCTCTGAATCTCCATACCCGTCATTGGCTACATAAGTGAAGGTGTCTTCACCATAGTAATCAGGCTCAGGTGTGTAGACAAACGAACCATCCGACGCCAATGTCAACGTGCCATGCTCTACATCGTCAACCAGGGAAGCAGTGAGAGGATCATCCTCAGCATCAGTATCGTTAGCCAAGACTCCCGGGGCAGCCACGGTCAAAGTCTGTTCCTCAATAGCTTGATACGTATCATCAACCGCTACAGGTGTAATGTCAATAGCAAATTTTGCTTCTGCATATTCTTCAACAGTGAAATCTGAATCCGTATCATGAGCTACCTCATTTACGATCCAGCCATGTTCAGCATCCTCATCTACCACTACCTGGAAGGTAATCGTGTGCACTGGCGGAACCAATACGTAGTCGAAGCAGATGGCAGAACCGTTTTCAATGGCGAGAGCCGGATCGTTGTAACTCACCAGCGTGCCTACAGTGCCATCAGCATTTTCAACGCCAATCGTAGCCGAAGCGCTGCTGAGGAAGCCAGGTTGAATGTTATCGAAAGCGAAGACAATCTCGTACATACCTGGGGCGTCATCGGGCTGCAGGAAGTAGCCAATTTCAACGTCCATGGTAACGCTTGTGCTCCCCCCCCAGCGATAAACATCATCATACTCAATCGTGGCAAAGGATGCGCCATCACCAACCAGGGTTACACCCTTATTTGTGGCAGCATCATATTGCACCACGAGGTCATCCCAGAAGGCAGCCAAGACGTTATTGGGGTCGGTTGGGTCAGGGATTTCCTGATTGATGTAATCTACATCTTCAAAGGCAAATCCAGCATAGCCGTCATCGGTAAAGTGCATGCCGGTATAGTCGACGCCATAGAAGTTGAATGGCGAATAGTTGCTAAAGGTCGAGTACCAGAAGCTATCACCGGAAATGCTTGAATTTGTGGAGAAACCGTAGGCGGTCGTCTTCCAATCCAAATAGTCGTCAGCA
>DAOUFK010000033.1:0-45641 GCA_034430095.1 Candidatus Mesolinea sp. | reverse complement strand
ATGGGATTTTTCTCATAACTAACCATCTTATTTCTTCTTGTCTATAATGATTCACGGTAACCCTAACCCTGACCCTTCCCCAGCGGCAAGCTGTTTTTTTATGCCTTGGAAAAGCTGCTGGGGAAGGGAAAATAGTTTGAAAGAGGGCTGCGCCCTCTTTCAAGCATCAACTCCCCGTCCCAGCGATAGTTAATGAGGATAATATTATAAATATTAGCTCGCTGGGAAGGGGAGTAAGAGGGGAAAGGTTGCTATTATGCTGTTCGTCATGATTTTATCGTTCCTTTGAAAAACTCGGAATAATGAGCGCCGATTTTATAGCTCCGAATCTTGATTAGGACATTTCTATTTTGCTACATTAGGACATTATTATGTTGCTCTTACAATCACCCAGCCATAGCCCGAAAAACGGGGATAAGGTTATAATGAGGTTAACTCTGACTGAAATGGAAGGATTGCCATGGATTACCTCACCAATCCAAGCGCAAGGCGGTATCAGCGGTATCAAAAGAAGGGAAAAAACACGCATGCGTTGCAAGGATTTCAGCCAGCGACGCAGAAATCTCTATTTTCAATTGAAATGGGGGAAAGATTCTTACCACGGTTGAAGAAGATTGCGCGTGGTGCTGAAAGGCACCCCGCCGAGAGGCACAATACCGCACAAGAGGAGATCCTTGATGTCTGAAAATCTCAAAATCATCGTTCCGATGGCTGGGCTGGGCAGCCGCTTGCGCCCGCTCACCTGGAGCCGACCTAAGCCGTTGGTTTCGCTAGCGGGCAGCACCGTGCTCGATCATATGCTCGCGATGTTCAAAACCATCCCAGAGCCTGAGAGCACGGAATATGTGTTCATCATGTCGCCCGGTCAGCGAGAGATGATTCAAGCCCACATGCAAAAGTTTCATCCGGGGATGAAAGTGCATTACATTGAGCAGCCCGAGAAAAAGGGTCAGTCGGATGCGCTCTGGCATGCACGCGAATTCCTCCAAGGGCAAGTTTTGGTAGTTTTTTCGGATACGTTGATTGAAAACTCGTTTGCCGCCCTGGACCAAGAAAAGATGGATGCAGTGGCATGGGTGAAAGCTGTGCCGGATCCACGCCGCTTTGGTGTGGCAGAGGTTGATTCGTTGGGCTTGGTGCGGCGCTTGATAGAAAAACCGCGTGATATGAACAACAACTTGGCGGTGGTGGGCTGTTACTACTTCAAGGAAGGGCAGCGCCTGACCGAGGCGATTGAAGAGCAATTCAAGCGCAATATCTCACTTAAAGGCGAGTACTTCTTGGTGGATGCGATCAACATCCTGCTCGAGAAGAAGCTCCTGATGCGCACTGAACAAGTCCAAGTTTGGTTGGACGCAGGTACCTCAGAAGCCCTGCTGGATACGAACCGCTATCTGCTCGAGCACGGGCGCAGTAACGTATCCCAGCCGGTTTTCCAGGAGGATAACGTGATTGTACCTCCCGTCTTTATCCACCCAGAGGCGCGCGTCTCGACTTCAATCATTGGTCCCTTCGCCTCAGTGGGGGCAGGTGCTGTGATCCAAAATAGCCAAATCCGCGATTCGATCCTTAGCCCGGGCGTGCATATTACCAATACGCACCTGGAAGGCTCGATCTTGGGGCATGACGTGGTGATTAATGGACTGATGGGCAAGTTCAACTTGGGAGATAACTCCTGGGCGAATTGGTAGGTTAGGAGCAGGCAATGGTAAAGGTGATGGGTATGCGTGAATCTTGGATTTTGAACAGCTCTCAACGTTTGATTTCTAATCTCAAGGTTGACCCTACCCTGCCTTCTCCTTGCTCCGAGTCACACTTGTCATTTCGAGGAGGGTGCTCTTTGCCCGACGAAGAAATCTTACCCACCGTGTCAGAAGATTGCTTCACCCCTGTGGGGTTCGCAATGACAAAATGGCCTCTGTTCTTGCATGGTACCCTGCGGGCAGGCTACACACTCGGGAGACCGGCGAGAACATAGATGCAAGTTTAACTTGGGAGATAACTCCTGGGCAAATTGGTAGCAAATAATATTGTCACAATATGAAAACTTATTTTAAAGGAGAATGCATGACCAAAGAAGTACTGGCAAGACGTGTTTTAGAGCTGAAACCCTCGGGTATTCGTAAGTTTTTTGACATCGCCGCCACCATGGAGGATGTGATCTCCCTGGGGATCGGGGAACCGGATTTCACCACTCCGGAGCCGATCATTCGAGCCGGCGTCGCTTCCTTACAGCGCGGAGATACTCACTACACCTCCAATCATGGCATCCTTGCTCTGCGGGAAGCTGTCGCTGAGCACTTGCAGGCGCTTTATGGGGTCACTTACAACCCTGCCAATGAAATTATCATGACGGTGGGCGTCTCGGAAGCGTTGTACCTGACCTTCACCGCGCTGCTCAACCCGGGTGATGAGGTCATCATCCCGACACCTTGCTTTGTCTCTTATCAAGCTGAGGTGAGCTTGGCTGGCGGCGTGCCTGTGGAGATCCCTACACGGATGGAAGATGACTTCGAGCCGCGCCTCGAAGATATTGAAAGCGCTATCACACCGCGCACCAAAGCTATCTTCATTGGCTACCCCAATAATCCCACTGGTGCAGTCGCCTCGCGGGAGACTCTGCTGGCGATCGCAAACTTAGCCGAGAAGCATGACCTGTTGGTCATATCCGATGAAATTTACGACCGCTTGGTTTATGACCGCGAGCATGTCTGCTTTGCCTCCTTGCCGGGAATGGCGCCGCGCACCATCCTCATGGGCGGGTTTTCTAAAGCCTATGCCATGACCGGCTGGAGAATTGGCTACGTGGCGGCGCCTAAAGAATATGTGGACGCCATGGTGCGCATCCACCAGTACACCATCATGTCTGCGCCAACCATCTCGCAATATGCTGCGCTGGAAGCCTTGCGTATTGGCGAACCTTATGTGCAGGAGATGCTGACGGAGTATGACCGCCGGCGCCATTTAGTTTGCAGACGGTTCAATGAGATGGGGCTGAAAACGAATACGCCGCACGGGGCTTTTTACGTCTTCCCGGATATTCGCGTGAGTGGGATGGACGACGAGGAATTTGCCGAGAAGCTGCTGCACGAGGAGCGCGTGGCTGTGGTACCTGGGCGCTCGTTTGGCGATGCCGGCATCGGGTTTGTACGCTGCTCTTACGCCACTGACTATCACAGCTTGGAGATTGCTCTGGACCGCATCGAAGCCTTCCTCAAGCGGCATGCAGGATGAGGAGAGGGTACAGGCTAAGCATTGGGCAGCGCGTGCACCCCTTGACGTATAGGTTGCGTTGCATTAACTTTAACCTTGAGGTCATGCCAGAGGAAGCAATGACAAATTCACAAAAGGGAGCAAATATGCGGGCACCAGGCGCAAGCCGGACTGCCCGTATTTTACGGTTCGATTGATAAACACAACAATTCAATTCTAAGGAGAGAAAATGGCAGGTCAAATCAATGCGTTTGAAATAGCTCAGCAGCAATTCGATAAAGTGGCTGATCAGTTAGGGCTCGACGAGCAAGTGCGTCAGATCCTGCGCTGGCCAGCACGTGAATTCCACATGCACATTCCGGTGCGCATGGATGACGGCACCATCCGCGTCTTCGAGGCTTTCCGTGTGCAGCATAACGATGCGCGCGGACCGAATAAGGGCGGCTTGCGCTTCCATCCAGCCGAGACTGTCGACACAGTGCGTGCCCTGGCGATGTGGATGACCTGGAAGTGCGCTGTCGCTGATATTCCCTTGGGCGGCGGTAAGGGCGGCGTGGTCGTTGACCCCGCGACCCTCTCGGTGGGGGAGAAAGAACGCCTGTGCAGGGCTTATGTGCGCACCATGTGGCGCAACATTGGTCCCCGCCAAGACGTCCCTGCGCCGGATGTGGGCAGCACCCCGCAAATGATGGGCTGGATGATGGACGAGTATTCCCGCATTACCGGGCAGTATACCCCCGGCGTCATCACCGGTAAGCCCGTGGGCGGTGGCGGATCGCTCGGGCGGACAGAAGCCACAGGCTTTGGCGTTATTTATACCGTGCGCGAGGCGATGAAGCACCTCGGCTTGGAACCGGCAAAATGCACCGCTGCCATCCAAGGCTTTGGTAACGTGGCGCAATACGCCTCTATTGGCTTCACGGACACATTAGGCGGAAAGGTTATGTGCGTCTCCTGCTGGGACCGCGACGACAAGGTTTCGTATACCTTCAGCAAACCCGATGGCATCGACCCGCACTTCCTCAAGAGCATTACCGACCAATATGGCACTATCAATAAGGATAAGGCGCGCGAGGCTGGCTATCAAATTGAGGATGGCGGCGCTTGGATCACCAAGCCGGTGGACGTGCTCATCCCGGCAGCGCTGGAAGGGCAGGTAAATGCTGAGACCGTCAAATTGATTGATCCCCGGGTCAAGATTTTGGCTGAAGCTGCTAACGGACCGACCACGCCCGAAGCAGATGTGGTGCTCAACGATCGCGGCATGTTTATTATCCCGGACTTCTTGTGCAACTCTGGCGGGGTGACAGTTTCCTACTTTGAAGGCGTGCAGAATGATATGAACTTCTATTGGCCGAAGGAAGAGGTGCTGGAGAAGCTCAACAATAATATGACCACTGCGTTTGACGCCGTGCTGGAGATGGCTGTGAGCCAGAAAGTGAGCATGCGC
Organism: Candidatus Mesolinea sp.; assembly: GCA_034430095.1. Classification (GTDB taxonomy): domain Bacteria; phylum Chloroflexota; class Anaerolineae; order Anaerolineales; family Anaerolineaceae; genus Mesolinea. Next base: position 40,978 of record DAOUFK010000033.1, on the reverse strand, counting down.
GATGCAGCCTATATGGTCGCTATTCACAAGGTGGTGAAGGCGATGGAGCTGCGCGGCTGGATTTAAGCTGCAAGGTTAGGGGAATGAAAACTCAGCCCGGCTGTGAGGTCGGGCTGAGGAGAGAAGTTAATTTTGTATTGGCGATTCCTTTTGAATGTAATCAATTATTCTATAGAGTGGTCTTAGACCTTCTCCGTATAATGCAATGTCATAGAGAATAGAGATTCCTCCATTTGCCCAACATTCGCAAATGTCCATTACTTCCTTTGGCTCTAAAAGAACATCTGTGTTACCATGTTTTTTATAAGCAAGTGAGATCAGTACCGGTAATTGAAATTTTGGATCTAAAGCATCGGCATAAAATATATCTCTTTTTTTAGATAATTCAATATATTTTCCCTCTTTTGCGCCAACACAAGCAGCTGCAACAAATAAATCAGGCATTTTTATAAAGGGAACATCTTCAGCTTGAAACCGTATATCTCCAGATTGATTTTCCGGTGGCCTTGTTAATTCAATATATTTGTGGTGATTTGAGGCGTCAATATGGACCCGTATATTAGAAAAGTTCAGCTTTGCCATAATTACTTTTCCTTTCTGATTGATGATTGGCGATTTTCTGGGTCAAAATCCAAGTTGTAAATATCTGCAGTTTTTTTGTAAAGTATTTCACGAGTTTTATCATTCCATTCAGCACCGGGTAGCATTAGTAGGATTACTTGAGAAGCTAAATTAGGAAGGCGTTCTGCAATATTTTCTTGGACATCCTCGTCTAAACGTCCAAAAGGCATATCTATGACCAAAGGCGGGTTTTTTTCTGAAACTCGTGAAATAGCAGTTATGTAAGCAAGGCTTAATGCTTGTCTTTGACCGTTTGAAAGCTGTTGAAGTGCAGGTCTTCCGTATTGATCTCTCACATCGTAATGGAATTCAGGTGATATAGCGACATTTAAATTTGATGCAGTGGGAATAAATCTCACAAACTCTTCTCTAGTTAGTGACTGGATTTCTTCCCGAGATTCATCAATAAATTGTTTGAAGATTCTCGTTAATTCATCAGCAGATTGCTGAGCAAGATCGTCGCGCAACTGAAATTGTCGGACATTATCTTGTATTTTGCCTTGTTCCTCTCGAATTTTTTGTAATTCACGTATTTCGTTCTCAATCGCAACTTTTTTTGATTCATTCCTATTAATATTAATTATTATGTCTGTATAATTATGTCGGTATTCTTCCAGATTACTAACCAACTGTTTAATCTCTTCTTCGGATTTATCTTTTAGCTTTTCCATCGTTGAATGCAGCTCACGATTAATTTCTTTAATTTTTTGGTCAATCTTTGTTCTTTCTAATTCTAAGGTAATCACCTGAATTTTTGATCTCTCAATTTCATCGATTGTTGAGTTGAGTTCAAAGTAAAGTTCAAGCAAATCATTGCCTTGGTCCCTTTTGTTCACCTCGATTTCTAATCTTCTAGTAAGTTCTTGATATATAGAATCCCCCTCCTCAAATTCAGTTCCACAAATGCACTTTCTTAATTCGAGGATGTCTTTTAATAAACTTTCTGAGATCTTGCTTGGGATTTCTCCTTTACTTCTCTTATTGTTGAGTTCATCCCGAAGATCTAAAAGGGTTGGCAATATAATATCCATAATGGCAATTGATGTTACATTTCGGAGATCGGAGGTAATTTTGTTAAAATTCTTTAATTCAATGTCGTACTCTCGTTTTAATGCATCTCTTTTTGCCTGTAAATCCTTGACTTCGCTCATTTCTCTGAGTTTGGCTTCAACTATTTCAATATTGTTTTCCAAAGCCATTAATTCATCATTTTGTTGAGAAATGATCGACTCTAACCTATCTAGTTCTTCACGTGCATTACTATATTTTTCTTCAATATCTGCGACTACACCTGTAGAATTATTTTTAGCTAATTTTCTATATTTTTTTGCAATAAATTCTAAGTGATCTATACCACTTTGAATAATTTCAAGATCCACTACGTGATAAATACCTTCTTGAATATATTTACTAGCACCTGGCATAGAAAGCTGATTAATTCGATCACCATTAAAGAGGAAGTAATCGCGAACATTGTTAGGGAGAATTGCATTTAAAAAAGATTCAATAAATGAGATTTCTGTCCAATTTCCATTTGAATGAATATCATATAGGCTTGTTGTGCGATCAGTAATGTAAAGGCGACCATTATTATTTTTTACACAAATTGCTTGTTCGACTCGGTATCTCTTCTCGTCATGTTCAAACAGTAAAGTACTTGACATTTCAACTGCATTGTTTTCTGGCAGGGCCTCTTTCAAGGCAGTTTCGTTTATATAATCTAATATATCTTTTTGATATTGAATTCTAAGAACGTTCTCATATTCCTTTCCATACAGAGCCCAATTAATCGCGTCGAAAATAGAGGTTTTTCCAAAGCCACTCCCTCCAACTATGATGGAAACCGGGCATTCTGTTTTAGTGTGAAACTCAATTGAATGTTGTTTGTAAAAAGAAGAAAAATTATTTAATGTTATGTTAATAAATTTCATTGTTTCCTTCTTTCCTTTTCTTTTCAATTAGTCTTGCTTCAGCATCAACCACATCTTCAATTTTTCTAATTGGAAAATGCTGGGATCCTCGATAATCAAATTCTATATCTATAGTTCTCGATATAATTTCTTTTATCGAAGGATTTTCTATGTGTTCAAATAATTTCTTAATTTTTGTTCTATATTTTGGCAGTGGCATAATACGTTCCTTTCTTTAAATACTCAATAGATCAAACCGATCTGCAATCTCAACAAAATTTTCAAGTGATGTATATTTGTTAATTGCAAGCTGCGAAAATTCCTTTACTCTTAAGTATTCTCTTTTGATCGCACTACGTACGACGCGATAATCTTCTGATGATTTCCCTGATCGGATGAACCTCTCTGGAGGAATAGAAATCAAATCAATTACATTAGCATTGTCTTTACCAGGCCAGTTTCTTAAGATACGTCCTCTCCTCTGGACGAATTCACGCGAGATAGAAGAACTAGCTAAGAAGTAAGCAGTTTCTGTCGGAGGAACATCTACGCCTTCGTCTAAGCATTTCATGGCTACCAAAGCCTGAAGGTCACCACGTTCGAATGCTTCAAGTAGACGGCTTCTTTCTGCCATGTTTTCTTTGTAAGTAAATTGATGTACTATTAAATGTTTTTCGACGCCTAGAAGACTCAAGACTTGAGAAAAAATTTTGTCACCTGTATAGAATATCGTATGATGAATTTCATTCGATTCAATAATATTATTTTGTAACCAAAATAGCTTTGAAATGGAGTTGTTTTGTACTCGAGTGCGTTTTATTGCAATTCTCAACGCAGCTTCGCTGATAGGCTCATCTTCCTTGGGATGTAATTTTGTGAGTTTGTTGGTTAAGTCTATGTATTCGTCAAATTCCTCTTCAGTTAAATAAACTGGCTCTGGATGATAGTAATAAGGAGTGAGAAATCCCTGCTCAATTGCCATCTTTAAATCGAACGTATAAACAATTTTTCCAAAATAATCATATAGACTTGTCGTGCCAAATTCATCATATTCGCGAGAAGGGGTAGCGCTGAGGCCAAGCCGGAATGGAATTTGCGGTGGCAATATTTTAAGCATCTCTTTAGATCCACAATGATGCATTTCATCTGCAATGATGAGCGCTTGATTGTAGAGAGCATATTGCTCAAATAGATCTCTGAGTTCGCCTTTTTGGAAAGATGTATTGGTAGTGATAATCATGCATTGGTCTAGTCTGTTTTGGCTGAAATCTCTTATAGTTTTATGAGCATTTTCAAGCCATTTAATTTTTGATTCAGCAACTACAATAGGCCTAAAACCAAATTTCTCTGCCTCTTCTTGCCACTGCTTGGCCAAGTGAATATAGGGGCACAAAACGATTACTGGTAAACGACCTTGCTGCTCGAAAAGTTTGACGGCACACGAAAGAGCGGTATACGTTTTTCCTGTGCCGGTCGCCATCTCAAAGATGCCTTTGCAATTATTTGCAAACCAATTTGATATAGCTTCATTTTGATAGTCACGTAGTTTAATATTTTTAGGGATCTCAGGAATCGGTGGTGTTATTCTGGGAATATCAAATACAAAATAAGATTTGCTAGATTCAGGTTCTTTATATGGACGCGGCTCATTCCTGACGATTTTGACAATATCATCTTTAGAGGCTGAGGGAATATCAAAAACGGCTATATTTGGGTCCTGATTGTTCCAAATCCTATTAAATTGTTCAATTTCCTGGGCGACATAATCTGCTGTTCCATCCCAAGATTTGAACACTTTGATGGATTCATAATTTTCCAAGCCATAGGCGCTATCATTATAAGAGCCATCAAAGCTAATGCTATTTCCCTCATTATCGGTAAAGATTCCGATTTTTGCATGGAATTCATTATTGAGTTTATTTATTGGTTTGGCTAATTTAAAATCAATAATTCCATCGGCAATCATCCAAGCTAAGGCAATGCAAGAATCCTTTTTGCATTTGGTAAAAAGTTGTTCCATAACATTATTAATGGATTTTCTTAGGATCTCATCGCTTTTTGCTTGATCCCCGAGTTGAAGGGCCTCCCAATCTTCTTTAGATAGGATCGGGCTGGCAATCCACCTTGCTTTCCCACCATTATTGGCAAAGTTCAACATCCCTTCTAATGCCTCATTGATCCAGCTTGATGAAAAGTAACCGACACCTCTATCATATTTTTTTGAATTATCAAGAAGAGGCACAAAAAAGTTATTAATCAAATCGTCTTTTGACGTATTATAGGTAGTATCTATATCAAGATCTATGAACGCCATTATTCCCCTAAATAGAAATAATCTTAAATTAAAATTATTATATCATGTAGTTAGATCCTGATCTAATGAATCTCCATTCTCATTAAGGGCTTCTACTCTACTCGCGTGTCCATTGGCGCTTTCCACGCCTTACGACAGCGCAAGAGCAGCAAGTAAACTGCCAAATTTGCTCAATTTAGACTCAACCAGTGCCCACAAGGTTATAATCGCGTCAAAATAGTACTTTTTATTCTGCGCTCATTTTGCCATTATCCTTTGACGGCAGGAACATCCCCCATCCTGCTGCCGTCTATAGATTGAGCCTGCGGCTTACAATGAAAGGAGTGACAGAATGAAAAAACTGACCGTGTGCTTAAGCCTTTTGCTCTTAGTCCTCGTGGCAGGGTGCTCCTTCGTCCCAACGCCAACCGAAATGCCCACCACCGTCCCGAGCGCTACCCAAGCTCCCACTGCCACCGCGACTTTGGCAGCGCCCACCGCTACGCTGGCTCAGAAAACCCCAACCCAAACCCCGACGATATTCTTTAAGAGGACGCCGGCTGCAATGCCGACGATTGTTCCTACGATCATGGCGATGGCGAAACCAAAGATATCGCTTTCGTCTCTCTCACCGGATGGCGAGTGGCGCGCAGATTTGATCGTGTACGACTGCATGCAAATTGGCGATGGCGAGGAAGTTGCTTACGAACAGCTCAACATCGTGCACCTCACCGATATGAGCGCTGTGGGTGTAGATTTTCAGGTGCAAAGCTGCGAAAGCACTGAACCTCGCGGCTTCGGACCACTGTTTTGGTCCTACAACAGCCGATTTTTCTACTACACCACAGCACGTATAGGGCGCCCAGGTGGCTGCGGTTATTGGCAACCCCCCATGTACCGCATTGATGTCAATTTCCAGACGAAGCAATATATTGGCGTCGGGGAACTTTCGCCGGATCATAATAGACTTGCCGCATGGGATCAAGATAACCTGTGGATTTGGGATGTCAATGGCCAAAAGATTACAGGACGACTCTTTCAGGACACTGAAATTGAAGAAGGACCGATCGCCTGGGGACCAGATAGCCAGCAACTTGTTTTTCTGCAGTTCGAATCTTCTTGCCCGCACTCCGGAAAGTCGTACGTAGGATACACCAACCTAAGCGAGAATGAATATGGCACGTATTTTAAATATGATGACCACACTTTTGGAGACGTGTACTGGTATGGTTTTGATAAATATATCTTGGTCGATGCGGACGGGAAGGAATATATATTTGATTTAGACAAATGGCAGCTCGAGCCTTTTGAAGATTAAAGAAAAGGGAGCAAATTGAGCACCGCTGCTGCTGGGAAAGGTATAATATGCCTCTATGACTGATCGTACCTCCCCAGCTGCCCAGCGGCGGATTGTGCAAGAGCAGCGCACCGTCTCCAAGATGATCGCGCTGTATTGCCACGCACAGCATCACACACAGGGCAGCCTATGCCCCCAGTGCGCTGAGCTCGAAGCTTATGCCCAGGCGCGCATTGCCCGTTGCCCCTTCCTGCCTGATAAACCCACTTGCGCCAAGTGTCCGGTGCATTGCTATCAGCCAGCCATGCGTGCGCAGATCCGCCAGGTGATGCGCTATGCCGGCCCGCGCATGCTGCTGCACGACCCCGTAGCAGCTATACAACACTTAGCGCAGATGCTGCGCAAACCCAGCCCGGCAGTGCAGCGTGCGCTTGCGCGTAAAGCTGCCAAAGAGTAGTTTACTGAGAGTTGTATACAAAATGGCATAGTTTGTATACATCTTTTCCCAAATGTATACAAACTAAGCCTTTCAGTTTACATCTCTTCTAAGATGGATACGAACTTTACGCCTTAATCCCGCTCGCCTGTCTCTACGTAACGCGTCAACTCTTCCACGCTGAGGTCCGCAATGCCAAGCCTGTCCAGCGTTCTGCCCTTGCGCCAATAGTCCGTATTATGCACAATGCACGCCAAGCGGATGATAGCGTCAATCGCACGCACTGAGACGCCGTAGCGCTGCCCTAAAGCTGCAATCGGCACCAAGCTCATCGGCACTTCTTCAAAGATATAGCGGTGTTGCAGCGTGGCTGGCGCTTTGATGCCGTAGTAGCCCGTCTGGTTATGGATGGCTTCGAAAAGATCCGTGCCGCGGGCATCATAAGCCATTGCGAGCCACTCCAAGCCAGTGCGCGCGCGGATGCCTAACGAAGATGCTACTGTACAGCGTTCGCGGTCCACAGCTTCCAGCAGCCTTGCTACCGATGGAGAAACGCCATCGATGTAAAACTGGAAATCACCATGCGTGGTTTCAATCCAGCCGGCGTTGAGCAACGCGATGGTGGGGTGGAAGACGGCACCCATGTTATTGAGCCCGGTCTTGAGCACGTTGCCGCCACTGATATATTGCGGGTAAACCGTGTGCACAGCTTCGAGCACTTTTTGGTTGGCGGTGGCAGGCAAAGCAGCCAATGGCACGGATTCTTTGATGCGGAAGATACGCGCTTGGCTGGGTCCTTCTGAGCGGCTGGCAAAGATGAAAGTCTCGGCTTCGGCAATAATCGGTTTGGCGGTGCAGCCGGATTGGCGCAGGGTTTGGTCGAACTCAATCGCGCCGCAGGTACGCCCGGGGTGCAGTAGCACAATCTGGTCATCCTGCAAGTAAGGCGCCATCGCTTGGGCAATATCATGATGAGCTGAGGAAGGCACCACCACCATGATCAGGTCGGCGCCATCAAGAGCCAGTTCCATATTATCGGTAACTTTGGTTAGCCTGCCAAAGCCGTCCAAGCCGCCGGGGTTATCCAGGTCGATGCCGCCGCGCTCGGCGATGACTTCGATATTGGCATAGGTACGGTTATAGAGGGTTATCTCTTTGCCCATCAGCGCCATGTGCGCTGCCATGGCTTTACCGCCATTGCCGGCGCCAATTACAGTATATTTCATGGGTTCATTCATATTAACTCCTTAGAGAAACTCCGCTAAGCGCTTGTGCTCAGGGAGAGGTTGATTGGCAGCGTCGATAGCTTCACAGCCGCCGTTGATAATGCGGGTTTGGATGCTGCCGCGCGCAATTTTGCTTGCGCGCAAGTGCGGCGCGTCCAGGATACCCATGCGCACCGCCTTGCCCAAGGTAGCGGGGTCGGTGAACGGGTCCTGTACTTCGGGATTAGTCAGGTTGCGTATAGCCGAAAGCGTAACGTGGACTTCAGCGATGAGATGGTCCTTGCGGGCTTGGATGGCTGGATCCGTGAGCATGTTGGGCTGCCCTTTGAGGGCGTTCTCGATGGCTTGGCGCGCCATCAAGCTGGCGTCGATGACGTCATCAGCGGTGGCGGCGTGATGAGCTTCGGTATGCCCGACAATATGCACGATATGGGGTTTAAGCGCCATCTGCAAGTAGATGCTGGCGGAAAGATGCGCGCGGGCAGCATTGGATTCCAGCGGGTAACTCAGCAAGCCTGTGCGCGTCTGGCGCCAGATATGGAAGTTGGCATTCTCCAGCGTGGCAATCATCTCCAAAATTGCCGCCATCTTCGCTAGATCCATAGCATCGGATGTGTCGGGTGGGCTGTTGAACATCATCTGAGCGATGTAATCGTGTACGCCAAAGGCTTTGGCATTATAGGCGGAGAGGTATGCCGAGGTTACAAAAATGACGTCAGGGGCATCACGCATGCCCCAGTGGTGCGGCTCGTTGAGCTCGACGGGCACCTGGCGCTCACCATACCAACGCATCACTTGTTGGTGCAAGTCGATGGACTCTTCCAAGTCATAAGGTCCGCGCCCGTCCATCTGATTGAACCAAAAGAGTGGAATGGCGCACCAAGCGTTGTGGATTGTCTCCATGTAGAGCTCTGCCAAGCGGATAAAATCATCCGTGCCGGAGTAGGTGCGCATGAGCGGGTAGTTGCCGCGGCGGGAGGCAGCAAATAGTGCATGGTAGTCTTCCGCCGAGCGCACAGGCACGCCACCGGCGCCTCTGGCACGCGGGTTTTGGCGCTCGGGGTGGAAGAAGTTTTCTTGCGCATCTTGGTCGATGCCTAAGGAAATCACATCCAAAACGCGTGCCTCGGCCATTTTTTGAATGCCCTCGAGCGTGGCTTCCATGGTGGGCAAACCAAAGTGATGGCGCAAGATGGGGTAAGGCGCTTTCCAGGCGATGCGCTCGATAGTGGTTTGCGGGTAGCCGGATTCATCCTTTGGACCAGTACTTTCGCCCTTCAGATAAGCTAAGATTTCCTCAGGCGGCTGGCTGCCATCAAAAACGCGCTCAAAAAAGCCAGACATAGCCTCGGCTTTGGCTGCCACGGGTGGCGTGCCGCCGAAGACAAACTTGACGCCTTGTTGGCGCAGGTCGTCAGCAGCTTCAGCGAACTCAGCAAGCAAACGCTCGCCGGTTTCGGGCGTCAGGCGGTAAGAAACGCCCACCAGATCGGCTTTTTCTTCGCGGGCAGCCTGTAAAAAGGTCTCAATGGGCACAGCTGGGCCCAAAAAGACGGTCCGCCAGCCGGCGAGTTCAGCCAAATGCAAAAAATTCATCACGCCCGCCACGTGGACACATTCCCCCAATGCTCCTGCCACTACGGTTTTCATACGATTTACCTCCAGTTCTATTGCGTTCAGCCCTGATCGGTCACAGCTCGTGACCCGAGTAAAACACACAGACCCCAGGGGTGGGGGAAGAAGCCAATTTAATCGAAGTGGATTTATTTTACCTGAATTTCGCCTCTTCAATTTTCGTGAGATAAGGTGAGCCTGGAGACTTGTGCTGCGGTAAAATGGAATTGAAGGACGGCTGGCATGAATGTCAAAAGCGATTATGAGCTATATCACGATGAGTCGATGATAAAAGGCTACTGGCATGGCATGCTGCTTATACCCGTTGATCAAAAACCAAGGTTGATATTTTATTTAGAAACAGCTAGAGAAAAGGTTGGATATTTCTATAAAATTAGTTTTAAAAATATTGATTCATCAGGCCCCAAATATGAGCTCGCAAATGCATGGTTGAGTATTATTTTAGGATTTATGCGTAGTAACACAAAATTTGAAAGTTATCATTATTACACTGGGGAAAGGGAAAACAGAAAAAGAATCACTAATCAGTTAGATAGTCAAGCGTGTGGAGCAAAATTTGTCCTTTTCAGAGAACGTGATGTTCATGAAAAAATGATGAATTATCCCGATAATACTAGTAAGATTGAAACAACTTTTCGTATGGGTTTTAAAGGAGGCTTACATTTTCTTTTTGATCCTCAAACACCAGTATGTGTTACCCGCATACATTTTGATGGTTTTAAACATCTTGGTCGCCATATTGACCGGCAACGTGTGATCGATCGGCTGAACGGGCTGCGGGATTACTGTGAAATCGCCACCACGCCAGATTTGATCGATGACCGCGCCAGCGACCCGTGCAGCACAGATGCGCAGGACTACGCTGACTGCCAGCTCTTACAGCTAACGGATCTGCTCATTGGCTCGTTTCGTTCTGGACTTGGTTATTCTGAAAATTATTATAAAAATATACTAGGAAAGTATGCAAAAAACTTAATTGATAGATATTCTAAAGGAACTGCTCGCATGAGAAATAGTCGCTGGAACCGTAGTTTTTGTATGAGTGAGTGTTACCTTGAAAATGATCAATGGCATTTTGAAACCATTAATGGGTTGGACAAAAACCGAGTTTACCAGCAAACACTTTTTGAATAATAGCGTTTTTTCTTTTTACATGCAATGTGAACTCCAAACATAGGAATGGTAATATTGTTAATAAAGAAATGCGTTAGGTATAAATCAACTATGTTAAATGTCCTCACCCTTGCGGAAGCTCAACAGATAATCGCCGAGAAATTCGGTCAGCTGCGCATGCCGGAAGAGCAAGTGCCGCTGGAAGTAGCCCTAGGGCGCGTATTAGCGCATGATTGCCTGGCTACAGAGTTTGTGCCGAACTTCAACCGCTCGACAGTGGATGGCTACGCCGTGCGCGCACAGGACGTCTTTGGCTGTTCCGATGCCATCCCGGCGCTCCTCATGCAGGTTGGCGAAGCGAAAATGGGCGAGCATACTGAGTTAGAGATCCTCAGCGGCGAGTGCGTCTACGTCCCGACCGGAGCGGAAATCCCAGTTGGTGCTGATTGCGTTATCCCATTAGAGGATACTGAACCCCTTGGTGACGGTACCATCGCTGTGTATAAACCCGTTTCGCCCGGGACTAACCTGATTTTCCGTGGGGATGACGTTAAGCCTGGCGATTTGGTCTTGCCGGATGGCAGACGGCTGAACATTGCAGATATCGGCGCGCTGGCAGCGCTGGGGCAAACGCAGGTTTGGGTGCGCCAGGCTCCACGTATTGCGGTTATTTCCACAGGCGATGAGATCGTTGCACCGGGGGAGCCCTTGCCTATGGGCAAGATCCGAGACGTGAACGCAGCCATGTTGGTTGCGTTCGCTCACTCCACAGGAACAGTAGCCGATTTTATAGGTATTATCCCAGATAACCTGGAGGCAGTGCGGGCTGCACTCCAAAATTCACTCGTTGGGCATGACCTCGTGCTGCTCACAGGCGGAACCTCGGTAGGAGTGAAGGACGCCGTTCCACAGGTAGTGGCGGAGCTGGGGGAGCTGATGGTGCATGGCTTGGCGGTCAAGCCGGGCAAACCGACGCTCTTTGGCAAGGTGCAGGGCAAACCTGTGTTTGGCTTACCGGGGAACCCGGTGGCAGCTTACTTTATGGCTTATTTACTCGTGCGCCCACTGGTGGCTTCTATGCTGGGCACGCATTTTGCTGAGCGCAAGGTGAGTCTGCCTATAGCGCGCAACGTGCCTTCCAACCATGGGCGCGAAGAGTATGTGCCCGTGGTCATCCGTGAGGGCAAAGCCCAACCGATTGCCAGCAAATCTGGCTTGATCACCACGCTCGCCAACACCGATGGCTTCCTGTGCATCCCACGGGATAAAGAAGGCTTGAGGCAAGGCGAACTTGTGGAAGTGACGCTCTTTGAGAGGTGATATGGCTTTCGAATATCTAACCAATGTGCCTTTGGAAAAGGCGCGCCAGGATTATTTGGATGCCCTGTTAGCCGCAGGGCTTACGGCGCGCAGCGAGACGCTGCCAACTTTAGAAGCTACTAACCGTGTAACCGCACGCGCTGTTTATGCACGCATCAGCTCACCGCATTACAACGCTTGCGCAATGGATGGCATTGCCTTGCAAGCCAGCCAAACCTTTGGCGCCACCGAAACGACCCCAGTGCGCCTAACAGAGGGCACTTTTGTCTGGGTCAACACGGGCGAACCCTTGCCTGAAGGCTGCGATGCGGTGGTAATGGTGGAGGACGTGGTGCAGGAAGAAGGCGCAGTTGTGCTCTATGAGGCTGCTGTCCCTTGGCAAAACGTACGGCAAATTGGTGAAGACATCAGCGCTGGAGATATGATCCTGCCATCCTTTAGCGTGCTCACCCCGGCTGCGATTGGGGCGCTGCTTGAGGCAGGTGTGCTCTCGGCGGAGGTAATCACCCAACCGATGGTGGGCATCATCCCGACGGGTAACGAGATTGTACCGCCTACGGAAAACCCGCGCGAAGGGGATATTATCGAGTCCAACTCAGCTATTTTCAGCGGCATGCTGCAAGAATGGGGCTGCACAGTACGCGTGTATCCGCCTGTGCCAGACTCAGCGGAGCTAATCGAGGAGGCGCTGCGCCAAGCCTTGGCGGAATGCGACGCTGTGGTGCTCAATGCCGGCTCTTCTGCCGGACGCAAAGATTATTCCGTGGATGCTATCCGTAAGGTGGGCGAGGTGGTGCTGCATGGGGTAGCTATCAAACCGGGTAAGCCAGCCATCTTAGCCTTTGCCAAGTCCGCAGATGATGAACGCGTCCAGCCAATATTGGGGTTACCAGGCTATCCGGTCTCGGGCATCTTGGTGCTAGAACAGCTTTTCCGCCCTGTGATTGAGCAGTTGACCCGCCGTCTAGCAGCTAAGCCGCAATTCATTCAAGCGCAAATTACACGCCGGTTAACTTCGTCCCTCAAATATTATGAATTTGTGCGCACGCGCTTGGGCAATGTGAACGGTAAAATCGTGGCAGTTCCGCTAAATCGAGGTGCTGGCGTGGTAACTTCATTCGTAAAGGCGGATGGCATTATTCATATCCCGCAAAACACCGAAGGCTACGAAGCCGGCGAGCTGGTTAATGTGCAGCTGGTGCGTGACCTGGATGAGATCAACCGCACTTTAGTAATCACCGGCAGCCATGACCCACTCATTGATGAGGTAACCGATATCCTTAAGCGCCATTGGCAGGAAAGTTCAGTAGCCTCTTCGCATGTGGGCAGCATGGGCGGCATTATGGCGGTCAAGCGCGGTGAGGCGCACTTGGGCGGCATCCACCTGTTGGATGAAGCCAGCGGCACCTACAACATTCCTTACCTGCGCAAGTACTTCCCAGGGGGCGGTGTGGTACTGGTGGAATGCGTCCAACGCACCCAGGGACTGATGGTACCCAAAGGAAATCCGCTGAGGATTAAGGAATTCAAAGATATAGTGGGCAAGCGCTACGTGAACCGCCAAAAAGGCAGCGGCACACGCATTCTATGCGACTTTTTAGCCCGTCAGGAAGGCTTGGATACGAGCCTCATCCCCGGCTATGAGCGCGAAGAATATACCCATACGGCAGTGGCGGCGGCGATTGCGGCTGGCACAGCTGATACGGGTTTAGGCATCCTTTCAGCTGCACGCATTTACGATCTTGATTTTGTGCCCATTTGCGAAGAGCAATATGATTTGCTCATCGCGGAGAACGCGATGAGCTTAGAAATGGTGCAGCGGCTGCTCGCGGTGCTGCGCGGGGATGAATTCGCCCGCCGGCTTACCCAAATGGGCGGCTATACGCTGCATCATCCCGGGGAAGTGCGCCCATGGAACTAAGCCATACTGATGAAAAAGGCAACGCTCGCATGGTAAATGTTTCAAGCAAAGGGGAAACCTTGCGCAAAGCCATTGCCAGTGCCTTTATCCGCATGCAGCCGGAAACCTTAGCGCTCATCCAAAGCGGCGGCATCGCAAAGGGAGATGTTTTTGCCACGGCGCGTATCGCCGGCATCATGGCTGCTAAGCGCACACCTGAGCTGATTCCGCTCTGCCATCCCATACCGCTCACCTTCGTGGGCGTGGAACTGGTGCCGGAGCCGCCGGATGGCGTGCGCATCATTGCTACCGTGGAAGCTATGACCAAGACCGGGGTGGAGATGGAATCCCTGACTGCAGCCAGCGTGGCAGCCTTGACGGTTTACGACATGTGCAAGGCGGTCGACCGTGGCATGCAGATCGAGCGCGTGCAGCTGGAACATAAAAGCGGCGGCAAATCGGGCACCTACCAGCGGGAGTAAACGCAGGGTTAGCCCTCAATTCTCGCTGGTCTTTACGATCTCGGTTCTCGCTGGTGTCCTCAGTGCGTAGCCTCCTGGAAGGACCAGCGAGAGGTTTTGACCGAAGGTCTCCGCCTTTCAAACATTATTGAGACCTAAAGGTCAATTGCCTTGCATGGTCAGAGACCATGCAAGAACTGAGAATTTTCTGTTCTCGCTGGTGTCCTCAGTGCGGAGCCTCTGTTCTCGCCGGTCTCCAGACCGAGCGAGTGGGTTTGACCGTAGGTCTCCATATTGATTGTCAGTTTCTTTGAGACCTAAAGGTCACAAGCTTCGCATGGTCAGGAGACCATGCTAAAACATTTTGCTTGTTTTCGCCGGTCTCCTGAGTGTGCAGCCTACCCATGGGGCACCACGCAAGAACAGGACGGGTAAACCCTGCATCAAATCCTATTCCTGGCTGACATAAGGTTATAATCTGCATTAATGTTAGATCAATGTGGACGCAATATTACCTACCTGCGTCTCTCGGTGACGGAACGCTGCCAGCTACGCTGCACGTATTGCCGCGTGGAGGAGGGAATCTGCCCCAAAGCTAAGGAGCTAAGCCCCGCAGAGTACGAGCGCATCGTGCGCGCGTGCATGCAGTTGGGCATCCAAAAGGTGCGCCTGACTGGTGGTGAGCCGCTCTTGCGCAAGGATATCCTCGAGATTGTGGAGCGCATTGCAGCCCTGGAAGGCTTACGAGACCTTTCCATGACCACCAACGCCCAGATGCTGCCCGGTAAAGCCCAACTGCTCAAGCAGGCTGGCTTGCGCCGGCTCAATATCAGCCTCGATTCGCTCAAACCTGAGGTTTTCCACGAACTCACCGGTGGCGATATCCAGCCGGTTTTGCAAGGGATGGAAGAAGCCGTGGAAGCGGGGTTGCTGCCGCTCAAGCTTAACATTGTGTTGGTGCGCGGCATCAATGATGCCGAAATCGATGACTTTATCGCTCTGACGCGTGAGAACCCCATCGACGTGCGCTTTATTGAGCTCATGCCAATTGGTGACCATGGCGAAAATGCCGACCGGCGCATTTCTAACCAAGATGTGCTTGCGGCGCGCCCCTATTTGCAACCTCTTCTAGCCCGTTACCCTGGGCAGCCCTCGATGGACTATCAAGTTCCAGGTTACCGCGGTCGGGTTGGGTTTATTAGCCCAATTTCGCATCAATTTTGCGCAGATTGCAATCGCATCCGCGTGATCAGCGACGGCACCTTGCGCCCATGCTTGGGCGTGGACCGTGAAATCCCGCTTACAAGTGCCTTAGCGCAGGATGATGAGGCTCTACGCAAGGCTATTCACGCAGCAATTTTCAGAAAGCCGGCTGCGCATCGCTTCGAAAGCTGTACTTTTGCGGAGCGCAATATGAGCCGTATTGGAGGATAAATTTTGGCAAAGGTCTTATCAGTTAATATCAGCACGGAAACCGGCACGATCAAGCACCCTATGCCTCAGGCTGTTTTTCGCCAGAATTACGGCATTGAAGGCGATGCCCACGCGGGCGACTGGCACCGCCAGGTGAGCCTGCTGGACCAGCAAAGCGTGGAGAAAATGCTTGCGCGCGGCGCAACAAATCTCGTGCCCGGCATCTTTGCAGAGAACATCACCACAGAAGGCATCGAGCTCTACGCGCTGCCATTAGGAACGCGCTTACGCATAGGCTCGGTGGAGCTGGAAGTGACCCAAATAGGCAAAGAGTGCCACGCCCACTGCGACATCTACCAACAGGTGGGCATGTGCATCATGCCCAGCGAAGGCATCTTCACGCGCGTCCTGCAAGGCGGCGTGGTGCAAGCTGGGGATGAGGTGGTAGTACTGCCTAATGCACGCGCAGCAGTCATTACCATTAGTGATAAAGGTGCGGCTGGCTTGCGCGAGGATAAAAGCGGGCCGGCGCTGGTGGAAGCCTTGCAAGGGCACGCCCAGGTGGTCGAAACTTTGCTCATCCCAGATGACCGCGCACAGATTGAAGCGGAACTCGTGCGCTTAGCCGATAGCGGCAAGGTGGATCTGATCTTCACCACCGGCGGCACAGGCTTTGCCCCGCGGGATGTGACGCCTGAAGCGACGGCTAGCGTGATCGAGCGCTTAGCGCCAGGGATCACCGAAGCCATGCGTGCCGCGAGCGCTAAAATCACCCCACATGCCCAACTTTCGCGTGCCATCGCCGGCATCCGCGGGCGCACGCTGATCATCAACCTGCCGGGCAGCCCCAAAGCTGCGGTAGAGAACCTGCAGGTGTTTTTACCCGCGCTCCCTCATGCCATAGAGACCCTGCGCGGGGAAGCATACGAGTGCGGGAACAGGGAGCAAGGTCACGCTCCGCAGCCAACATCTCAGAATTAATCCAGAAGGTTTCGAAGGCTGGTTTTAAGCCGGTACGCCGGCTTCAGGCGGGCTTGCTAAGGTTGGCTCGGTTGGGCGCTCGTGCCAGCGCAACCAGAGCGCTGCACCAATCATGATGGCACACAGCAGGGTAATGTAAATTTCCGTTTGCACCATGGTGAGCAAACCTGCAGCAGATAAAATTGTACCGTAATTGAGCACGCTATGGAAAAGGGCGACCAGCAAGTATGCTTGGCTACCTTTGCCTTTATTTAAGCAATAGGCTGCTAATGCGGTGGTGCTGGTATGAAAACCAACGATGAACAACCTTTCAATAATTGATAAGGCAGCTTGCCATCCCTGTAATCGCAAGGCAGGCAAGCTAAAACCTGTTGAGAAAATTTGATTGAGCAGCCAGGCAGCCTCGAAGATGCCAAAGCCGGCGCCCACAGCTGCCCCAGCTAGGAGCGCTTCGCGGTTGGAAAGCGGTCGGCGGAGCTTCCGATAAATCAGTACAGGCACGAGTTTGATGCCTTCTTGTACAAATCCGGTGATGAGCATGGCTGGGATTTCAGATACGAGCAAGCGCTCCTGCCAAATTTCGGTGCCCCAAATTTGGAAAAGAGCTTGCATCGAAAGCGACTGGAGTGGAAATTGCAATAAGCCAGCTGTCGGCCCAAAAAGCAAAGCGCCAACCGCCAAAAAGATCCATAAGCGTGGCTGCTTGCCTAACGGCAGGCGGAAGACTGCCAACCAGATCGCGCCCAACAATAAGGCAATACTTATCCCCTCAACGGTAGGGTTGCTATAGATCGCGACGAATAACTGCCAAGCGTTCTCCCACATTATTCACCTTTCTATTGATAGTTTGTATTATTAACACTCTGGAAAACTATAAGTTCCCGGCTTGCTCGAGTAAGAATACGGTTGAGCCATTATCGTATTTCACTAAAAGATTAGGCTTCTCGATAGCGTACCAAAAATACTGCTTGGCGCCTGCCACGCTGGCTTCTACCTTCCAAGTCTCAAAACTGCCAGCTGGCACCTCGACAGTTTCCTTGCCAATCACGGTGATGGTGACCTGAGGTATCTGCACATTAGGCCAAAGGATCACGTCGGTGAAATGGGCGGTATAACCTTCTGTAAAGGGCAGCACCCGAAGCAACAGAAAGAGCACCTCGTCATTAGCAAAGGCATCTTCAGGGAGCTTGAATTCAGCTGGACCTTGGTGCCCTTGAGGGGTATCAGCCTCTACCGTAAGCTTATCCTCGCTAAAGGTGGCACTAATCTTCCAAGTGCCTTCTGGGATGCTCCCACCTGTGGGAATAACCAGAGTGCGCTCTTCTGAAAGCGGCTTCAGGTCTTTGGCGTTCACCGTGAGCTTGATATCATCCGGCATGTTATTCACGACCTCGTGGTTGGTGAGCACCCAGGTATCACCATCCTGGATAATACTGATAGTAGAGCTGCCGAGGGTTTCGCCCGCCTGCGTTTGGATGCTGTAGGTTGCGGTTTCATCTTCCGACCAAGGAATAGAAGTGATGACCAAAGGTTTACCTTTGGGCGCGCAGCCGGCAAGGCATGCCACCATCGCAAGAATGGATAGAAAATGCAATCCTAACCTTCTCGTCTTTCAGCCTCCGATATTTCAATTTTACATTAATCAGCGCATCTCATTTTCGAGGAAAATCTCAAAGAACTTTTCTGAATAAGCTGGCGGTTTTTTCCAATTTGTTAAAACAACCCTTTGGATTCTTGCCTTTGGGTATAATACAGATGTTCTTCGACTCATTGCTCCTAAATCGGCAGATATGGGCAGGTGAGCGGTAACCCGGGGCAAATCCCAAGCGCCTCAGGTTCAAGGGTGTTGCTGGAAACGGCAGCGCCTCCCATTTGGAAAGGAGAAACGTATGAAAAAGTTGTCTGTTCTTTTAATTGTGGGGGTTATGCTCCTCAGCCTGGCGGCTTGCGCCAAACAGGTTGAGAATCCGGTCATCCGGCTTTCTACGACCACCTCGGTCAATGATTCCGGCTTGATGGCATACTTGCAGCCAGAGTTTGAGAAGGATACGGGTTATAAGCTCGAAATCACCTCAGCCGGCACAGGTGCTGCCATCGAAAAGGGGCGCACGGGCGATGCTGACGTGCTGCTGGTACATGCCAAAGCTTCCGAAGAGGAATTCATTGGCGAAGGTTATGGCGAAGTGCGTGTGCCTTTTATGTACAACTACTTCGTTATCGTTGGGCCAGAAGCTGACCCCGCCGGCGTGAAGGGATGCGCCACAGCAGCGGAAGCCTTCCAGAAAATTGCTGATGCCCAAGCCACTTTCGTCTCCAGGGGGGATGATAGCGGCACCCATAAGGCTGAGCTAAAGATCTGGAGTTCTATTGGCATCGACCCAACCGGGCAGCCTTGGTACGTCTCTGTGGGCGACAGCATGGGCAAGACCTTGACGGTGGGCAATGAGATGGGCGGTTACGTCTTCACCGACAAAGCCACTTACTTAGCCCATGATAATAGCTTGAGCCTGCTGCTGGAAGAAACCGAAGATATGAAGAACACTTACTCCCTGATTGCAATTTCACCGAAACGCTTCGCAGATACTAATTACGAGGGCGCGCAAGCTTTCATTAACTGGATGACTTCAGAAAAAGCCTCCAAGATGATCGAAAGCTACGGTGTGGAGCAGTATGGCGAGCAGCTCTTCTTCGTCATTCCGGTTGAGTAAACTTTGCGACGCATAAGCATGAGGGCAGGCGCCCTGCCCTCATACCTCTTTCACCTTGTTATGCCAACAGTGCCACGCAATCGGCGTTGTTAAGTAAAATTTTGCTGAACTCATGACCACACTCAGTGAAATCCTCAACCTGCTTTTTGGCCCGGACCCAGAGCTGCGCCAGATTATTCTGACGACGCTGCGCATGTCCTTTTCCAGCACGCTGATTTCAGCCTTGCTCGGGATTCCACTCGGGGTGCTTCTGGGCGGCAATAACTTTCGCGCCAAGCCGTTCGTCAACCGTGTGTTGCATACGCTCATGGGTCTGCCGCCAGTAGTCGCTGGCTTGGTGGTCTTTCTGCTCCTCTCTCGCAGCGGACCGCTGGGTACTCTCAAACTGGTATACACCGTGACGGCTATGGTCATTGCCCAGGTAGTGCTCATTACCCCCATCATCACCGGGTTAGCCGCAAATATCGTTTCGGTCAAAGCGCCGCTCATCCGCGAGACGGCGGCGGGTATTGGGCTTACCCCTTGGCGCGCGGTGCTCTACACGGTTTACGAATGCCGCACGCAATTTGTCTCGACGGTACTGACTGGATTTGGGCGCGCCATTGCAGAAGTAGGTGCCGTGCAGATGGTCGGTGGCAACATCCAGTTCAAAACACGTGTGATGACCACTGCCATCATGATGCAAACGAACATGGGGCATTTTGATATTGCCATTGCACTAGGCATTGTTTTGCTGCTGATTTCGTTTGTGATCAATTCGCTCGTCAGCCGCATCGAAGAAACGGTAGGGATGGCATGATCGCGCTGCAGGACGTTTTGGTGCAATATGAAGAGCGGGTTATCCTGGATATCCCCGAATTGCACTTTGCGGAAGGCAAACGCTATGGCTTGATTGGCGAAAACGGAAGCGGCAAGACGACTCTGCTGCGATTGCTGGCTGGGACGCTCTCGCCTACCCGCGGGCAGGTTACGCGCATGGCAGCAGATGGCATGGGCTATATGCCCCAAAACCCGTACGCTTTTAGCTTCAGTGTGTTGCGCAACGTGGAAATGGCGCTGGATGGCGAAGCAGAACGGGAAGCTGCTGCGCGTGAGGCATTACGCCGCGTCGGAATGGACACCTTGGCACAGGCTAGTGGCAGCAAGCTCTCGGGTGGGGAAGCGCAGCGCATGGCTTTTGCACGTATGATCGCCAAGCCCCGCCGGCTACTGCTGCTGGATGAGCCCACTTCGTCCACGGATATCAAGGGCACAGATCTCATCGAAGCTACTCTGCTGAGCTACCTGCAAGCCAACGCCTGCACGTTGATCTTCTCCACCCACTCGCCGGCGCAAGCCTTGCGCTTGGCGGAGGAAGTGATTTTTTTGGATCAAGGGCGCATCGTGGAGCAAGGGCTGGCAGAGAGCGTGCTAGAGAATCCACAAAACGAGCGCACCCAGCTTTTCCTCGCGCATTGGCGCATATAGCCTGAGACTAAAAGGCTGGTAAAAAAACCTTTCTCAGCCAGTGCCATTAACCCCAAGCTGTGTTTATAATAGCTTTGATATGAATACTTTAAGGATATTGGGTGATTCCAATCACATTATTGAGGATATGGAATGACAAAAGTGGTCGTCGCATTAAGCGGCGGAGTGGATAGCTCAGTGGCAGCAGCTTTGCTCGTGGAGCAGGGCTATGAGGTCATTGGGGCGACCATGCGCTTATGGAGTGCGCCTGGCTGCGAAGTGGAGAACCGTTGCTGCACCCCTCAAACCCGTGAGCTGGCTGCGCAACTCGCCAAACAGCTCGGCATTCCTTTTTACGTGTTGGATGCTCAGCAAGAATTCCGCCAAGCGGTGGTGCAGCGCTTTCTGGATGGCTACAGCCGCGGAGAGACACCTAACCCGTGCGTGTATTGCAACCGCTACCTCAAGTGGGATTACCTGTGGCAGTTTGCGCAGTCCATCGGAGCAGAGGCGATCGCCACCGGGCACTATGCCCGTCTGCGCCGCGGTACGGATGGCACTTACGAGCTCTGGAAGGGCGTGGACGCGACCAAAGACCAGACCTATTTCCTCAGCCTGCTCACTCAGCAGCATCTGGCGCATACGCTTTTCTCGCTCGGGGAGTACACCAAGGTGGACGTGCGCCAGATTGCCCACGCACGCCAGCTGCCTGCGGCGGATGCGCCGGAAAGCCAGGATTTGTGCTTCTTAGGCAAGCGCGATTACCGTGATTTCCTTAGGGAGTATGCACCCCAGGCTGTGCAGCCTGGAGAGATTGTCGACGTTCAAGGAAAAGTGCTTGGGAAGCATAACGGCTTAGCGTTTTATACCATCGGGCAGCGCAAAGGCATGCCGGCATCAGCACATGCACTGTACGTCTACCAAAAAGACCTGGAGCATAACCGTCTGGTGGTCGGCACCGAAGCCGAGCTCGGGGCGGATCGCATGCAGGTTCGCGAAATAAATTGGATTGCTGGGAACCCCCCTGCAGATTACTTCGAGGCAGAGGTGAAGATCCGCTTCAAGGCTGTGCCCGCGCTGGCGCAGATCGAAGTTCAGCCGGAGAGTAGTGCTATGGTGCACTTTGCCAAGCCTTTGCGTGATATTACCCCTGGGCAGTTGGCTGTGTTCTACCAGGGCGAAAAGGTGCTGGGCGGCGGCTGGATAAATGCATCAGAATGATTTTTAACCCTTGTTCTCGCTGGTGTTCTCAGTGCGCAGCCACCTGAAAGGATCAGCGAGTGGTTTTGACCGCAGGTCTCTATCCTTTTCAAGTTTAGCTGTCCTCCAGAACCAAAGAGAAACCTGAGAACTAAAGGTCAACCACCTTTCGTGGTCAGGAGAGTGCGCAGCCTGCCCGTAGGGTACCACGAAAGAACTGAAGTCTCTTTGTTCTCGCTGGTCTCTGAGTACGCAGTTTGTCCGTAGGGCACCTTGAAAGAACAAGTTCTATCCCCAAATTTAAAAATCAGTTTAAAGGCTTAACATTGTACAATATGTATGTTATTGCTTAAAAGGCTATACAATAAGCGAAATTCATTACAGAGGAGTCTGATCTATGAGTAAGAAAACGTTGTTATTAGTTGTAGGAATTTTGGTAATCGCGATGGGTGTTATGGCTTTAATTCCCAGCTTGGGAATGGGAACTGAGCCGATTTGGCATACCATTGCAAAACTCGTCCTTGGTGTGGTTGCAGTTTTTATTGCACTGACCAATGAGGGCGCAGTCAGCACTATGTCCGTTATCGTTGGTGTTGTCTTGGCAGCTATGGGCTTATTGGGGCTTTTATTGAATGTTAATGGTTTTAGCGCCCCCACATGGCACTCTATTGCCGTCATCGTCGTCGGTGCTGCCACTGCCCTAATTGGTGGACGTAAGTAATCAAAAGTTTATATTTCTTTGAAGGCACAGCAGGTCAAGTTCGACCTGCTGTGTCCATTTAACTTACCCACTTTCATTTCATCTCAACTTAAGAAACATATCATGAGATAAATTCTTCATATACAAAACGAACTATTTTAGGTTTGCATTACAATAAACACCGAAGGAGATTGCGATGAACAAGAAAACATTGCTGATAATTTTTGGAATTTTCTTTATTCTCAAAGGTATCATATCGCTTACGGGTGCTGGATCGTTGATCAGCCAGTCTACGGCAAATGGCTTCGCCATGCTGCTGCTGGGTGGTATGGGGATCATCATCAGCCAGAGAGGGGAGAACGTCTTGGGCCGCTCGCTGGTTATCTATGGCGCCTTCCTGATCTGGTCCGGCGTTTCCGCCCTCATCCCTACCCTTGCCTATGGCTATGAGCCTGTGTGGTTGGCTGCCATTGAAATTGCTCTGGGAATCGTGGGGATAATTTTTGGGGTAAAGCCGCAACCAGCAGCATAAAACACACAGCGGATCACGCGATCCGCTGTGTTGATAGTTTTATGATTCTTTAAGTTTTCGTTAGACGACGAAATTAACTAATTTCCCAGGCACCACAATTACTTTGCGTACTTGCTTGCCAGCCAGAGCCTGTTGAACAGCTGGGCTGGAGAGAGCTTTTTGCTCGGCTTCGGCATCGTTAATTCCTACTGGCACCTGGATGCGGTCGCGCAGTTTACCATTCACTTGTACCACCAGTGTGATTTCTTCATCCCGTGCAGCTTCCTCATCCACCTCAGGCCAAGCTTGGGTGTGGATGGAATAAGGTTTTCCCAGGCGCTCCCATAGCTCCTCGGCGATGTGCGGGCAGACGGGGGCTAACATTCTCAAGTAAATATCAGCAGCCTCATCCCACTCGGGCGTGCCGAAGGCTCCAGCGTTTTTGGCGCGCCCCATCTCGTTGAGTAGCTCCATCAGGCTGGAGATGATGGTATTGAACTCGAAGTTTTCGAAGTCATAGGTAACCATCCGCAGGGTTTGATGCGTTTTGCGCCTTAGAGAACGCAGCACCTCACGAGAAGCGCCGCCTTCAGCCGGCTCGAGCAACGTCGCCCAAACGCGCTTGAGCCAGCGGGCATTGCCTTCGATGCCGCTGCTATTCCATGGACCGCCCACTTCCCAACGGGCAAAAAACATTAGGTAGGAACGCACGGTATCAGCACCATAGCGCTGCACCAGGTCATCCGGTGCAATCACATTGCCGCGGCTTTTGGACATCTTCTCGCCATCTTCGCCCAGTACCATGCCTTGGTTGCGCAGTTGGCGCATAGGCTCTCGCCCGGTGGTGATGCCGCAGTCGCGAGCGGCTTTGTGGAAGAAGCGCACATACATCAGGTGCATGGTAGCATGCTCGCTGCCGCCCGTATAGGTATCTACAGGCATCCAATAGCGATATAGTTGCGGGTCAAAAGGGTATTGATCGTAATGCGGGCTAAGGTAGCGCATATAGTACCAACTGGAGCACATGAAAGTGTCCATCGTATCCGTTTCGCGCTCGGCTGGCTCGCCGCAGACTGGGCAGGTGGTGAAGCGCCAAGTGGGGTGCAGCTTGAGCGGGCTGACGCCGGTTGGCAGCCATTCCACATCATCGGGCAGCAACACTGGCAGCTGGTCCTCGGGGACCGGTACCGTGCCGCATTTAGGGCAATAAATTATCGGGATGGGCGCACCCCAGTAGCGTTGGCGGGAGATCAGCCAATCGTGCAGGCGGTAGGTGACCGCGCCACGCCCAATTCCCATTTGTTCGAGGAAGGCAACAGCCGTCTCTAAGCTTTTATCCGCGGGAGTGCCCGTGAGCAAGCCAGAGTTGACCATGGTGCCGTGCACTTCCACAGCCGCGGTCATTTCCTCTGGAGCAAGCTCGGGAGCTCCTTCCGGTTGAATGACCACGCGGATTGGCAGGTCAAATTGGCGTGCAAACTCAAAGTCGCGTTGGTCATGCGCCGGCACAGCCATGATAGCGCCGGTGCCGTAAGTCATCAGCACATAGTCGGCAATCCAGATGGGGATGCGTTCGCCCGTGGCTGGGTGGATGGCATAGGCGCCCGTAAATACGCCGGTCTTTTCTCGGTTGGCAGCCTCGCGTTGGATTTCCGACTGGCGCATGGCTTGCTCTTGATAAGCAGCCACGGCTTCGGCTTGCTCTGAGGTGGTGATTTGGTTCACCAGCGGATGCTCCGGCGCTAAGACCAGGAAGGTTACGCCCCAAAGCGTATCCGGGCGGGTGGTAAAAACTTCAATAGGCTCGCCAGTCTCCGTCTTGAAGGTGATATAGGCGCCCTTGGATCGCCCGATCCAGTTGGTTTGCAGCGTCTTGATCGTCTCGGGCCAATCGATATCAGAGAAATCCAGCAGCTCTTCAGCGTAGTTGGTGATGCGGAAGAGCCATTGCTTCAGGTTCTTCTTGATTACCGGCGTGCCGCAGCGTTCACAGTGGCGGTCTTCGCCTTGAACTTGCTCGCGTGCCAGGGTGGTGTTGCAATTGGGGCAGAAATCCACCGGCGCTTCCATTTGATAAGCTAAATCGTGCTTGAAAAACTGGACGAAAAACCACTGCGTCCAGCGGTAGTATTCGGGGTCAGAAGTAACCACCTCGCTGCGCCAATCGAACATGTTGCCCATGGAGCGTAGCTGTGTACGCATGCGCTCGATATTGGCATAGGTCCACTGCTTAGGGTGGATCTGTTTTTTAATCGCGGCGTTTTCGGCGGGTAAACCAAAGGCATCGAAGCCGATGGGAAAGAACACGTTATAGCCCTGCATGCGCTTGAAGCGCGCACGGGCATCGGAGGGGGTCATCGCGTACCAATGACCGATATGCAGGTCGCCGGAGGGATAGGGGAGCATGGTGAGGGCGTAAAACTTGGTGCGCTTGGGGTCTGGGTCGGCATGGTAGATGCCATCGGCTTCCCAGCGGGCTTGCCACTTAGGCTCGATTTCCTCAGGTTTGTATTGCGGTATGCTCGTCGGGTCGATCATCTTCTTGCTCCTTAAAACAAAATTCCTTTCGCGCAGGGACGAAAGGAGACTTCGCGGTACCACCCTGCTTCCCGCGTGAACGGGCAGCTTGGCTTGCGATAACGGGCAGCTCCGTCAGCAGCTACTGGGTTCACTGCTGCCACCCCTCACGAGGAGGTGAAAGGCGAGTTGGACCTGTGCGCTCCGCAGGCGCGTGCCGGCTTGCAGCGTATGTGCCGGCTCTCTGGCGGATGGCTTAGTACTCCTCTCGTAGTGTTTAGAGTGTGATTTTATCACAATCGGTGAGTATAAAATGAAAATAAAAGGAGAGTGTAAAGTAATTAAATTGAAGGAATGAAAGGATAGCAATCGAAAAATGATAGAATGACGTAAAAAAGAAAACCTTGTTCTCGCCGGTCTCCTGAGTGCGTAGCCTACCCTGTGGGCACGGAGCGAGGTACATGACCGTAGGTCTCATCAATTTCAATGCTATTTTTCTCTATCAAAGACAGATCTTGAGACCTAACGGTCACACGCCTTGCATGGTCAGGAGACCATGCAAGAGCTAATTAAAGAATTTGTTATCTTCTGAAGAGAAGGAATAATGGCAGATCGTGCTTATGGACTGGTTCGAACCCTAATTGAGCGCAATGGGGGTTCGATGACCTATGAGCGTAAAGGTTACCGATATGGTGCCTGGATAATTTCCCTGGGCGAGAAAAGCATTGTTCTTAAAGCGGATGGTAATCAATCGTTTCCGGAACTTGACCGCTTATATGTGCCCAAGATTCAAAAACCGAAGGACTGGAATGACTATGTAGACCAACTCGTCCCGGATGCAGAATTACGACTGTTTGCCCTATTCGGTACCTCTCCCGTAGCGGAAGATGAGAAGAAGCAACTTGAACAAATTATTGAGCGGACCAAATGGAAGTTTGCATGGACCTATGCTCGGATTTATCCACACGAATACACAACCAAAACTTTATGTGATCTCAATGACCATGCAAAACTGATCGAATATATTGAAAAATACGGAGTGAGAGAACGGTTCGGAAAATTATTCAATAAATATTTTTACTTTGAAGAGCGTAAATATTGGCACATGGGAGATCCATACTCAGATGACCCTGAGAAGCAGCCAAATGTCATCAATCGGACATGGTTAGACGTGAGACGGCATGCGGAAAACGTTAAGCATAGATGGACGGCTGAAGAAGTGGAGCTTCAAAAGCGCATTTGGGAAATTCAACTCGAAAAATCAACAGATAACTACAAATCGAGGGGGAAAGAGTAGAAAAAACCGCCAATAGAGTGTAATCACGTGTCATACCTTAGCAGCTCGTCCAGCTCTCGGTTGCGGTAGACCAGGTCCGGGCGGGTGGTGAAGCCGAGTTGCTCCCAGAAAGCATTGCCGGCGGTGTTATTTGCCATCACCACCAGCGCGGCTTTATGGATGCCTTCTGCGCGCAAGGCTTCCAGGGCAGCCTCCACCAGTGCCTTGCCGATGCCCTGCCGGCGGTAAGGTGCAGCCACGGCTAAGTGATAAATGAACGCGCGCCTGCCGTCATGCCCGCTCAGGATTGTGCCGATGAGCGCGCCAGCCTCCTCGGCGACGAAGCAAGTGGTCGGGTTGCGCTGCAAGTAGCGGGTGATGCCCTCCTCAGAGTCATCCAGGTTGTTCAAGCCCATGCCAGGCGTGCTGCACCAAAGCGCATATACCTGGGAGTAGTCGGCGGCGGTCATCAGGCGGATGTGCATGGGAACCTCTCTCACGTGTGTGCGGAAATTTTACCCGAGAAACGGCGCTGGGACGATGATAAAAAGCACCAATAAAAGTAGACCCAGCCCTGCAAAGGGTCGACCTTCTCAATGTGTTTTAACGATAAAAATGGACCCAGCACTGTAAAGGGCTGACCTTCTCAATGTGTTTTAAAGATAGAAGTGGACCCAGCCCTGCAAAGGGCTGACCTTCTCAATGTGTTTTAAAAATAAAAATGGACCCAGAGGGATTCGAACCGTGCGCAGCCCCCTGCAAAGGGTCGACCTTCTCAATGGGTTTAAAAATAAAAATGGACCCAGAGGGATTCGAACCCGTGCGCAGCCCCCTGTAAAGGGCCGACCTTCTCAATGTGTTTTAAAGGTAAAAGTGGACCCAGGGGGATTCGAACCCCCGACCTTCTCAATGCCATTGAGACGCGCTCCCAACTGCGCTATGGGCCCGGATTAAATGTTTTTCGTGCTGCCCTTCGCGCTCCCAATCCCCCGGAAGGGGGCTACGTGCGCTATGGGCTCAATATTCGGTTTTTGCCTAGCCGGCGCCTGTGGTCTTGTCCATCAGGTGCCTCCCGGCTCATGATGGACCTGGAGGGATTCGAACCCTCGACCTCTTCAGTGCGATTGAAGCGCGCTCCCAACTGCGCTACAGGCCCGACGATCGCTCAAAACTTCAGGGCAAAAAAATTCTACCTGAGTGGGGGGTGAATGTCAAGCTAAGGTCGAAAAGCATGTGTGCGTGGGCCAGCACCTTGCCTGGAAAGGAGAGTGCAACGCCTGCCTATAGAGTACCATGCGAGAACTGGGTGAGGGGTGAATGTCAAGCTGAAGCTTGGGCTTAAAAACTGCCAGGCACCTTATGAGATGCCTGGCGGGGTGGCTGGGGTTATGCGCCCGTTGAAATCGATGTGGAAGTTTTGTTCTTTTCGCTCTTGACTTTGCGCTTTTCCTTGATGGTCATCTTGGGTTTCTTGCGCTCTTCTTTCTTGCCTTTATCCTTACTCGCCATAGGGCACCTCCTTTGACGTAACTTGGGGTCGCTTCAATCGTACTGCCTCTATTATATCGTAAATTGATGTGGTCTCTCGGCTTGATGGTATGATTAAAATTATCCGAAAAACCTACCCTCTGGTATGATTAAGCAGCCTGGAGATAACCTTGGACTCGGTTTCGAAGCAGAAGCGGACACGTTACTTACTTACTTTGCTCATCCTGATCACCATCCCTTGCTACGCCTTGGGGATTGTGCTGCTCAAGCTCAACCGGGGACCGCTGGAGCCGACCCCAACCGCAAGCGCCACGCCAACGATCACCGCGACTGCCACGATCACGCTTACGCCTTACCTCACCCGCACCGCCACGGTAACCCCAACGATTACGCTTACCCCAACCGTAACCCAAACGCGCACACCGACATTAACACCTACACTCACCCAAACACCCACGTTGACGCTAAGCCCAACGTTAACTGAAACCCCAACGGAGACTTTGCCCCCAACCGAACCGCCAATTTCAGAAGAAACGCCCTAAGAACTACAAATGAAAGGTAATAAGCCTGATGACACTTGATTTACTCTCTCACCTCAAACAAATGCTCTCCGCGCCCGGGCTTTCGGCTTACGAAGACCCGATCCGAGATATTATTGCCGAGGCTTGGCGCCCGCTCACCGATGAACTGAGCGTCAGCCGCGTGGGCAGCTTGCATGCGCTCAAGCGCGGCGATGGCGCTGAGCCGCGCCCTAAAGTGCTGCTCTCCGCACACATGGACGCCATCGGCTTGATGGTTACGGCTATCACGGAAGGTTTTTTACACGTAACCCAAGTGGGTGGGGTGGATGCCCGCATCTTGCCTGGGCAGCTCGTCAGCGTACACGGACGAAAAGATTTACCTGGGATCGTGGTGATGCCACCAGAATTTCTGCTGCCACCAGAAGTAGAAAAAGGCTCCGTGCCGCTGCAATATCTCCTTGTGGATGTTGGCTTGCAGCCTGCTGAAGTGGAAGAGCTGGTGCGCGTTGGGGATGTGGTCTCTTTTGCTCAGCCCCCGCTGGAACTTACAGGCGGCGCCGTAGCTGGGCATACGCTCGATAACCGCGCTTCGGTTGCCGCAGTGACGCATTGCTTAGAACTCCTGCAGCGCCGCAAACATGCCTGGGACGTGTGGGCGGTGGCTAGCGTGCAAGAGGAAATTGGCTTGACGGGTGCCTATACTTCGCCATTTGCCATTCAGCCTGATTTTGCCATCGCGCTGGACGTAACCTTTGCTAAAGGTCCGGGCAGCACAGATTGGCGCACCGTTCCGCTGGGCAAAGGCATCGCCTTGGCGTGGGGTCCGAATATTCATCCGGCGCTCTATGATGCGCTCACCAAAATCGCAGATGAATTGGACATTCCTTATTCCCCTGAACCAGCCCCCAGCATGACTGGCACAGACGCCGCCGCGATTCAGATTGTGCGGGCTGGCATCCCTTGTGTGCTGGTAAGCACACCGCTGCGCTATATGCACACGCCCGTAGAAACAGTGGTACTCAAGGACATTCAGCGCGCCGGCAGGCTGATTGCCGAGTTTATCAGCGCGCTGCCCGTGGATTTTATGCAAACTTTGGAGTGGAAATAGCGATGAGCTCACAAAAGCAACCTTCAATTACAACGCCCCCGGAAGTTGGCTCAGCCCAAGTAGACCTTTTAGCACGCTTATGCAACGCCATGGCAGTTTCTGGAGATGAGCAAGAGGTGCGCCAGATTGTGTTGGACGAAATCCAGCCTTATTGTGATCAGGTGGAAGTGGATGGGTTAGGCAACGTATTAGCTACCCGTTTGGGCAGCCAAGCGCAAAAAGTGCGTGTGATGATCGCGGCGCACATGGACGAAATCGGCTTTATGCTGACCAATGATGAAGGCGAAGGCTTGTTCAGCTTCGAGACTGTTGGCGGGATCGACCCGCGGCAGCTGGTGGGCAAAGCGGTCATCGTGGGGCGCGAGCACACCCCTGCAGTGATTGGCGCCAAACCAATCCACCTGACCACAGCAGAAGAACGGAAAAAGGCACTTAAGGTGGATGAATTGCGCATCGACCTCGGACCGGAGGGCAGCAGCAAAGCTAAGGTAGGCGATAGAGCCACCTTTGGCACCCAGCTGGAAGCATTAGGACCAAGCATTCGGGCAAAGGCGCTGGATAACCGCTTGGGCGTGATTAATCTGATTGAACTGTTGCGCCACGCGCCAGAAAACATCGACCTGCTGGCTGCTTTTACCGTGCAGGAAGAGCTCGGCTTGCGCGGCGCACGGGTGGCAGCTTATCGCTTTGACCCGCAAATTGGGATGGCTATTGACGCCACACCGGCGCATGACCTGCCGGCTTACGATGCGGATGTGGAGAACACCCGCTATAACACGAAGCTTGACCATGGCCCGGCGATTTACCTAATGGATGGTGCGACCATCTCGGATAGGCGCTTAGCGGAGTGGCTGATACAAACCGCCGAGGCAGAAAACATCCCTTATCAGATCCGTCAGCCGAACCCTGGCGGGACCGATGCGGGTGCCATTCACCGCGCGCGTGCCGGGGTTCCCAGTATTTCTGTGTCGGTTCCGGTGCGGTATGCCCATTCTGCAGCCAGCCTTATCCGGCAGGAGGATTGGGCTAATACACTTAAATTGGTCTATCACGCCCTCACACGGCTTACCCCCGAAATTTTGAGTTAGCAGGAGCATACAGATGAGCATTGAAGCAAAGAAAATCGAGCAAGATGACGCCTTGTTGGCATTGATTGAAAAGATGGTAGAAACGCCTGGACCTTCAGGTCAGGAGCAGCTCATTCGCGCTGCGATTTTGGAGGAAATCCAAGGCAGCGCTGATGAGATCCACACAGACGCCATGGGCAACCTGATTGCGCGCAAAGGCAGCAAGCAGCCTAACGGTTTGCGCATCATGATTTCGGCGCACATGGATGAAATCGGGCTGATGGTCACACATGTGGATGATGATGGGTTTGTGCGTTTCATTTCTATTGGAGGCGTCTCTCCACTCACTTGCATTGGCGGGAGGGTGATCTTCATGAACGGTCAGCGCGGGGTGATTGGCTGCGAACGGCTGGAACCTAACGCCCTGCCTACGCTTGAAAAGCTTATTATCGATGTGGGCGCGACTTCGCGTGAGGATTGCCCCGTGAAGGTTGGAGATGTGTGCGGCTTTGAGCGGCCATTCTTGGACCTAGGCAAGCACTTGGTGGCTAAGTCCATGGATAACCGCATCTCGGTGGTCGTGGCGATCGCAGCGCTGCGAGCGCTGCAGGCTAACCCCCATGAGGTGTATTTCGTCTTCAGCGTGCAGGAGGAAGTCGGCTTGCGCGGATCTGCCACGGCAGCTTATGGCGTCGACCCGGATGTGGGGTTAGCCGTGGACGTTACTCGCACAGGTGATACGCCGCGTACTACCAAAATGGAAGTGGCGCTGGATAAAGGTCCCGCGGTCAAGGTGCGCGACTCTTCTTTTATTGCCGACCCGCGCATGGTGGATTGGATGGTAGCGACAGCAAAGACAGCCGATATCCCATACCAAATGGAGGTATTGGAAGCTGGCGGCACTGATGGCAGGTCGATCCAATTGGCACGCGCTGGCGTGCCGGCTGGCTGCCTCTCGATTCCATGCCGGTATATTCATTCGCCCTCGGAGATGGTTTCGCGGATTGATGTAGAGAACGCTATCCGCTTGCTCGTGGAACTGCTCAGCCATGAAGTGAAGTTAGGTTGAGGTAAGACAGTTTTTGGGCTTGGTGGTATAAACTGGTTGGAATGAAAACACGGAACTATCTTAAATCCCGCTTTTGGCTGAGCCTGACTGTTTTGGTGCTTTTGCTTGGTAGTCTGAGCGGCTGTGATGTGCTCGAGCAGATTCGGCTGCCATGGGTTCAGCCTTCCGCAGAGCCAACCTTGTCCAGCTCGCCCGATGGAAGCCAGACGCCGCAGCCAACACCGGATGGAGAGTTCCCCACTGAAACGCCTGAACCAGTCCCTACCGAATTGACGGTGTGGCTGCCTGCAGAGATGAACCCTGAGGAGGAGACGCAAGCAGCGTTATTGCTGCGCTCGCGCTTGGATGCATTTGCGCAATCGCAAGGGATCGAGATTAATGTGCGTCTTAAGGCGATGAGCGGCGCCAGTGGCATGTTAGATTCCCTTACCGCTGCCAGCGTGGCAGCACCGGAAGCCTTACCGGATCTGCTGGTGCTCAACCGACGAGACCTGGAAACGGCGGCTTTGAAAGCGCTCATCACCCCTTTGGATGAACTCACCACCATTGTGGACGGTCCCGATTGGTACGCCTTTGCGCATGAGATGAGCTTAATCCAAGGGGTGGTCTATGGCATACCATTCGTAGGTGACCCTTTAGCCTTTGTATATAACCGCAATCAAGCTGTTCAGCCGCTGCCAGATTGGGCAGGAATTTCTACCGACGGCGTAAGTTTCGCCTTTCCTGCAGAAGATTCTCAGGCAGCTTTCCCGCTGACGCTCTATTTGGCAATGGGGGGCACGGTTGTGGATAGCCAGCGCCGGCCAATGTTAGACGAAAAGCCACTTACAGATATGTTGACCCTTTTGCAGCAAGCCAAGAATTTAGGGCGCATCCATCCAGGTGTTTTCCAGCTGCAAAACAGCCTGCAAACCTGGGAATTATTTGCCGTAGGGGATGTTGATAGCGTGGTAGTTCCTGCGCGTGTGCTGCTTAGCAATCTTGGACAGGTTAATGAGGCGGCTGTTGTTGCGCCCGCGCTAAATGAGGTTTCACTCACAACCGGCAGCGGCTGGGTTTGGGCGGTAGCAGCGCGTTCGCCGGCGCAGCAAAGATTAGCTGTGGCATTGGCAGAAAACTTGGTCGAACCCGGCTTCTTGGCAGGTTGGAGCGAAGCCTTTGGACAGCTGCCCATGCGCCCTTCGGCACTTTCCAGTTGGAAAGATGAGCAATTGCGGACAGCATTGGATAGTTTGGCGGCGGTAACAAAGCTCACACCAGGAACCGAAGTGCTCAATAGCGTTGCCCCAGCATTGCATGATGCAGTCATAGCTGTACTGCGCGATGATATCGACCCACAAGAAGCTGCCCAACAGGCTGTGGAGAGCCTACAATGAGCGCATCGAATAACTCCCAAGCTTCCAAATCGCCTTCCAACCTAAACGGACACCTTACGGCGGTGATTATTTTGATATGTGTGGTCATTGCTTTGGTTGCCGCCGTGGTGGTGGAACCGGACTTGGGTGAGCCAGATCAGACAGCCCAAATCGCGACAACGGTAACGCCGTCTCCATTAGGCACCCCACTGCCAACAGAGGTTGGAGCTGTAGCGCCGCCATCTGTCAATATCGATAAAGTCATAATCTTGGGCGGCTTTTTAGTACTCATTGTCTTATTGGCAGTTTTGCGCGAAATCCTTTTGTATAAACAGAAATCCTAAGAATTGGGCTGGCTGCCTTCTCGTCTAGATAACATAATCGCCATCCCAATCGATCTCCCAAGTGCCATCAGCTTCTTGCTGCATTACAGCTTTCGCTTCGGGGTGCACATCTAACTTTGCTTCTAACGAGCTCATGCGCGCATTGATGCTTTGCAGGTAGCGGCTGATTGCATCCGGCAAGTCTGCATGCTGCAGGTCTGGTGTGTCCTCATGGACTTCATGCACACGCTTGATGATTTGCCCGGGTACACCTACAACCACTGATTGGGTTGGCACCGATTTTACTACCACAGCGTTAGCCCCAATGCGGCTGCAACTGCCGATGGTGATATTGCCCAACACTTTCGCACCTGCCCCAATCACCACGCCGTGTTCAACTGTTGGATGGCGCTTGACTTTCTCTAAGCTAACCCCGCCCAACGTAACGCCGTGATATAGCGTGACGTCATCCGCAATTTCGGCGGTCTCGCCAATTACCACACCCATGCCATGGTCGATAAACAGCCGCCTGCCGATAGTGGCGCCGGGGTGAATTTCGATACCGGTGAAAAAGCGTGCAATTTGTGCATTAGCGCGTGCCAGCCAATAAAGTTTGTGCTGCCAGAGCCAATGGGAAATGCGGTGTGCCCAGAGAGCGTGCACGCCAGCGTAGACGGTGAAAACCTCAAAACCGGAGCGCGCAGCTGGGTCGCGCTCCAGAGCAGTACGGATATCCTCTGCCATCAACTGGAAGAAATTTAAGCGCTCCCCTTTGGATTGGGCTTGCTTTACTTTTGTTGGCAGTTTTACCGAATTAGTGTTTTCCATTGAATTCCTCCCGCAAATTCGCAAACAGCTCGGTGCTGAGGTAGCGCTCAGCAAAGCTGGGGATGATCACCACAATGTGCTTGCCGTAATTTTCTGGGCGGGCTGCAACTTGCAAGGCTGCCCAGGTGGCAGCGCCAGAGGAGATACCTACCGGGATGCCTTCCACCGTGGACATCTTGCGGGCGATAGCAAAGGCGTCTTCCGCTTCGACGGTGATGATTTCATCGAGAAGGCTGATATCTAAGATTGAGGGGATAAAACCAGCGCCAATGCCTTGCAAGGGGTGTGGACCTTTTTTTCCGCCAGAAAGCACTGGCGAAGCCGCGGGCTCTACTGCAATGATGCGCAAGGCTGGATTATATTCGCGCAGGCGGCTGCCTGTGCCCGTGATCGTGCCACCGGTGCCCACGCCTGCGATGAGAATATCTACTTTGCCGTCCGTATCGCGCCAGATTTCTTCGGCTGTGGTACTGCGATGCACTTCGGGATTGGCTGGGTTGTTGAATTGGTCGGCTAACCAATAGCGGCTGTCGGTTGCGTGTAAGTTTTCTGCTTTTTCCACAGCGCCAGCCATACCAGCACTGCCGGGCGTCAGGATGAGCTTTGCGCCTAAGGCGCGCATCAGAAGCTTACGCTCTAAGCTCACCGATTCGGGCATCACAATGGTGCAGGCGTAACCGCGGGCGGAGGCAGTGAAAGCCAAACCAATGCCGGTATTCCCGCTGGTGGCTTCCAGGATGATGGAATCAGGGTGAAGGAGACTATCCTGCTCAGCTTGGTCTACCATCGCGACTGCAATGCGATCTTTGACGGAATGTGTAGGGTTGAAGAACTCCAACTTTGCTAAGATTTCGGCTCCGCCTTGCGGGACCAGCCGGCGCAGGCGGACTAAAGGGGTATTCCCAGTAAGTTGGGTCAGGTTATCGTAGATATTCATGATAAACTCCTCTAAAAATTGCAATAAATCTGTCAATTAATATAAAACAACCAGTCAGAGAGGATGATTTACATCCACAGCAGGGCTTACGCGGGGGAGTGCCGCCTGCTCTCGACTGGTTGCAAAATTAACGGGAAGAGATGAGGCGGTTAACTACCCCGCCCTAAACACATGCACGTGCTTTGCATGCAAGAAATGCTTGTTGCTTCCCTATCGAAAATCATACTCAGATTATAGCGCCCTCGTGAGGCATGTCAATCACCCTCGTTGTGCAAGGTTCGTCATTTGAACTTCGGGTCCCTGTTCTTGCATGGTACCCTACGGGCAGGCTGCGCACTCTGGAGACCAGCGAGAACAGATAATTCTTAGTTCTTTCATGGTACCCTACGGGCAGGCTGTGCACTCTCCTGACCATGAAAGGCAGTTGACCTTTAGGTCTCAGGTTGCTTACTGGTTCTGGTGGACGGCGAAACTTGAAAAGGGTGGAGACCTGTGGTCAAAACCACTCGCTGGTCCTTTCAGGAGGCTCTGCACTAGGAGACCGGCGAGAACAAAAATGATGAGACCGGCGAGAACGAGGGCAAAGATGTTAGACATTTTTGCTGCAGGTATAATATTGGCTGGATATCGAATAGAAATGATTGGACTTGCTATGAACACTCGACTTTCTCGTCTTGTGGAACTCCTTCAACAACAGCAAATTGATGCTTTGGTGCTCAACCCAGGACCAACTTTTACTTACCTCACCGGCTTACAGATGCACTTGATGGAACGCCCGACGGTGCTATTCATCACCAGTTTTGGGCAAGCTGCGCTGGTTTTGCCTTACCTTGAAAAAGAAAAACTGGCAGGGCTTGAGCTTGAGCTGCAAGCGTTCACCTACGAGGATGACCCTGCCACCTGGGGAGGAGCTTTCCGGGAGGCAATTGAGGCACTAGGCTTGGCGCAAGCCAAGCTGGCGGCAGAGCCAAGCCGGCTGCGCCTGCTGGAGCTGCAGTTCATCCAAGCAGCTGCACCAAAAGCTGCAATTCTCGATGGCAGCCCAATAGTAGAAGGCTTGCGCCTGAAGAAAGACACTCAGGAGCTGGGTAAGATGCGCGAGGCGGCGGTGATTGCCCAAAAAGCTTTAGTCGATACCCTCAAGCACATTCACCCAGGCATGAGCGAAAAACAAATCGCTGCAGAGCTGGTTATTGCACTTTACCAGGCAGGATCGGATATCGAACTGCCCTTTGAGCCAATCGTCAGCAGCGGACCGAACAGCGCCAACCCACACGCAGCACCCTCCGAGCGCCTCCTCCAGGAAGGCGATCTGCTGCTCTTCGACTGGGGAGCAGGAAAAGACGGTTACTTTTCCGATATCACCCGTACCATTACGGTGGGCGAAGTGGAGCCTGAACTGCAACACATTGGCGAAGTCGTGCTGGCGGCTAATGCCAAGGGGCGGGAAATCGCTGCTCCAGGGATGCCTGCTGGCGCGGTAGATAAAGCTGTACGCGCCGTGATTGAATCCGCCGGCTATGGGGAATATTTCACCCATCGCACCGGGCATGGCTTAGGTATGGAAGCGCATGAAGCCCCCTATATTTTTGGGTCGAACTCACAGCTGCTTGCGCCAGGGATGGTTTTCACCATCGAGCCCGGAATCTACCTGCCGGGGCGCGGTGGTGTGCGCATCGAGGATGACGTGGTCATTACAGAGAACGGTGTGCACAGCCTGACAGATTTACCGCGCGCGGTGGTGCCCTATAACACCCCGTTTGATTAATCTATGGAGAAGTAAATGAAATTGGAAATTGTCCGCATGGTCTTAGGACCCTTGCAAAACAATGTTTATCTGCTGGCTGATCAAGAGACCGCGGAAACTGTGATAATCGACCCTTCCTTTGAGCCAAACCGCCAGCAGGAGGAAATAACGCGCCGCGGCTGGAAGCTCACCCAGATCTGGCTAACGCATGGGCATTTTGATCACTATGTGGGCACAACCGCGTTACACAAAGCCTTCAAGCCTACCCCGCTGATTGGCATGCACCCCCAAGCATTTGCCTGGTCAAACGAACAGAAAAACATTGTTAATTTTGGTATGCCGATTGACCCAGTGCCTCAGGTGGATATCCCGTTCACTCAAGGGCAGCGCTTAGCTGTTTGTGCCTCTGGAGAACCAAAAGTAATAGAAGTGCGGGAAGTGCCCGGGCACAATCCTGGCTCTGTATTGTTCTATTGTGAGGCTTTAAAGGTAGCATTTACGGGAGATGCGATCTTTCGAGAGAGCATTGGGCGCACTGACTTCCCGGGCGGTGATTATTCCTTGTTGCTCAAAAGTATCCGCGAGCAAGTGCTTACGCTACCCGATGAAACCACACTGCTCCCCGGTCATGGACCAGAGAGCAGTGTGGCTCACGAAAAACGGTTCAATCCTTACTTAGCGTAAGAAACCGCACGCGTCTCGCGGATAACGGTCACTTGAATTTGACCGGGGTATTGCATACTGCTTTCAATCTCATTCGCAATGTCTTTTGCAATCTCGTAAGCTGCCAGGTCATCAACTTCTTCTGGGCGTACGATGATGCGTACTTCCCGCCCGGCTTGGATAGCAAAGCTCTGTTCCACGCCTTCATGGGCGTTGGCAATCGATTCAAGCGCTTTAAGACGCTTGATATATTGTTCCAAGTCCTCACGGCGGGCGCCAGGGCGTGCGCCTGAGATCGCATCGGCAGCTTCCACAATGACTGCTTCCACGGAGGTCTGTTCCACTTCGTGGTGGTGCGAGGCAATTATGTTGACCACTTTCGGATTGACGCCATGCCGGCGCGCAAATTCTGCGCCGATGAGTGCATGCGTCCCTTCGGTATTGTGATCCATG
This sequence comes from Candidatus Mesolinea sp., assembly GCA_034430095.1. Taxonomy (GTDB): domain Bacteria; phylum Chloroflexota; class Anaerolineae; order Anaerolineales; family Anaerolineaceae; genus Mesolinea. The sequence goes on along the minus strand of DAOUFK010000033.1, from coordinate 2,455 downwards.
GCTTTGCCCAAGTCGTGCAGCAAGCCGCCAGCTTTAGCCACTTCCACGTCTGCGCCCAGTTCTGAGGCTAAAACACTGGCAATCTTAGAGGTCTCTACGGCATGGGCTAATTGATTTTGCCCATATGAGGTGCGGTACTTGAGGCGGCCTAACTTCTTAATAATCTCTGGATGCAAACCGCTCACCCCAGCCTCAAAGACAGCCTCGTTGCCTGCTTTGACCAGGTCATCATCCATCTTTTGGCGTTCTTCCTCGAGGATCTTCTCGATGTAGGCAGGATGGATCCTGCCATCGGTTACCAAGCGGGTAAGCGTACGGCGGGCGACTTCGCGCCTGACGGAATCGAAGCAGGAAACCGTTACTGCTTCGGGTGTATCGTCAACGATCACATCCACACCGGTGACTTGCTCAAAAGCGCGGATGTTACGCCCATTCCGCCCGACGATGCGCCCTTTCATTTCTTCGTTGGGCAGGGTAACGACTGAGGTTGTGACCTCCGCCACGCTTTCAGAAGCCACACGCTGGATTGCGTCAGCGATCAGCTCACGCGCTTTTTCAGCCCCGGTTTCGCGGGCTTCAGCTTCATATTGATGAATGATGCGTGCCATTTCAGCGCGGGATTGCTCTGCTACTTCATTCATCAGTACTCCCCGGGCTTCTTCAATGCTCATTTGAGCCACCCGCTGCAGTTCTTCCATCCGCTGCACATAAAGCGCTTCAATCTCGTTAGCGCGCCGATCAATGCTGCTTTGGCGTTTGTTGAGCGCTGCTTCGCGCTGCTGCATCTGGTCAAAGCGCCGATCCAATTCTTCGCGCCGTTTGACCAAGCGGTCATCCTCTTTACTCAATTCGGCACGGCGCCGTTGCAGATCTTCCTCAGCTTCACGCGTAATGCGCAGGGCATTCTCTTTGGCTTCTAACTCAACTTGGCGAGCCTTTTCTTCAGCTTGTTCAATAATATCTTTTGCTGTTTGCTTAAGGGCTTGGTCCTTACGGTTGCGCAGGTACTGAAAGAGTAGATACCCAATCAGAATGCCGAGCAACAACGCCAAACCAGGCAAGAGAAAGCCGTTTAGTCTTGCTTGTTGTATTCCTTGTGCGTATAACATTTTTTAGAACTCCATCTTCATATATTATGTGTCTTGCATCGAACTGGAGTCTTGCATGGCGTTCCATAGCTTGCGGATGGTTGCCCAAGTGACCTGAGCAGAAAAGCCTCTACGCTGCAGGTAAACTCCGAGCTTACGGGCGAAGTCTTCCCAAGGCAAGCTTGCATAACGTCCTAAGGCACGTTGGGCAGCTTCAAGAGCTAAATCGGCATCATCCAATTCAGCCTCTGCCAAGGCGGTTTCAATAGTTTCGGATGAAACCCCTTTTTGTTTCAACTCCCAACCCAGCATGCTTTGGCTACGTGGACGGAAGGTAGTGCGGTTCTCGACCCACTCACGCGAAAAGCGCGTGTCGTTGAGAAAGCCGTCTTCTTCCAGCTGCGCAAGCACTGCTTCGATCACCTCAGCGGTATACCCCTTGCGTTCCAGATAGGTTTGGACTTCTTGATTAGAACGGCTGCGAAAGCTTAAGAAGTGCAAGGCGCGATTGTATGCGCTTTGCTGCTCGTCCTTGGCTAGGAGCTGAGCGATTTGCTGCTCATTCAGCTTTAAACCCGGCTTCAACCAGGCAGCGGTAAGCTGATCCAGCGAAAAAGCATAAGCCCCATCTAAACTAATGTTGACGCGGCTGCGATTATGCTTTTGTGCCTCGATGGCAGTAATCGTTTTTTCCATATTATCAAAAAGCCACAGTCTCCTGAAGACCATGGCTTTTAGTATGGGCTGAATCGCATCGCATGGCAGGAAATGCTTAGTACCGATTCCACCACCGATGTAAAAAATTTATACCTTGGTACGCTAACAATGCCTTAATCAATGCTATAGGCTCGCTCCTCATGGGGAGCGAGCTGTTGGGCTGCCCATACTGGAGAGGGTCTTGCATTAAAACCCCAAAAATAGGTTCTCCTCCAAGCGGCAGACTTGTTCACGTGCATTGTTATGTTCCAATTTATAAGCCAGATGCCTGGCGTTTCACTTCCATACAAGACCGGTAGATTTGACTGCCTGGTCACATTAACCATGGTCTTCATGAGGAACCTCATGCAGAATCCAGTTACAATTTTTGTTTGTATAAAGATTATACAATAGATTTAGCGTTTTAGCGATGTTTTGTAAGAGCAACATAATAATGTCCTAATCAAGATTCGGAGCTATAAAATCGTCGCTCATTATTCCGAGTTTTGTCAAAGGAACGAAAAAATCATGACGAACAGAATAATAGCAGCCTTTCCCCTCTTACTCCCCTTCCCAGCGGACTAATATTTATAATATTATCCTCATTAACTATCGCTGGGACGGGGAGTTGATGCTTGAAAGAGGGCGCAGCCCTCTTTCAAACTATTTTC
>DAOUFK010000032.1:0-50556 GCA_034430095.1 Candidatus Mesolinea sp. | reverse complement strand
CCCTTCCCCAACGGCTGTGCCGAGGCACAAAAAACAGCTTGCCGTTGGGGAAGGGTCAGGGTTAGGGTTACCATGAATCATTATAGACAAGAAGAAATAAGATGGTTAGTTATGAGAAAAAACCCATACTGAGGACTTTATCCACTCATTAGGACATTTCTATTTAGCCTTGACACCTTCGAGTGTGTCGAGGAAAATTTGCTAAAGAATGGAAATCAGACCATCGCGTATAGCAGCCAAGCTGCTGCCTTGGGCATAAAACTCTAATGCCCCAAGGAAGTCCTCAAGATAGTGCACATCGCCGTTCTTGAGTAAATGGTATTCTGCCAGCTGTGGATATTTCTGGAGGAGTGTATCTTTATTAGCGTTACGCGTTATTTCCAGAAACTCAACCTCTAAATCTGGTGGGACGCTGCCCAAACGCGGTAGTAAACCAAAAGCTTCGCGATTTACATGGGCTGGGATGAATAAGCCGCCCAAATTAGATACAAAGCGGCAAGCGTCTTGGATCGTAATCTGTACGGGGGCTAAGAGCATTCGTTTTTCGTGTGCTAAAACCTCACCGTGCTTGTCGACAATCACTTGAGGACCAAATACCGCTTCGTTGTTGGTTCGATTGGGCAGAAGGCGGTCGACGAGTTCTTGTAAGGTTTGAAGCTGATCAAGGTTATCGAAAAGGCAAAGAGAGTGGATTTCCTCGATAGTTTGCAACTCCATTCCAGGCAAAGCTAAAAGCCCCTGCTCTTCAGCCACGCTTATGACCGCGGCTGCATTTTGGCTGGCATTGTGATCCGTGATAACAATGAGGTTAATTTCGTGAAAAAGAGCGGCTTTGACAATTTGCTCGGGCAGCATGTCTCTCCCAGCGCAAGGGGATAATACCGTATGAACGTGCAAATCAGCCCGAAAGCGAATCATATAAGGTCACTTATTCGGTCATTCGCTCGAATACCCATTTGCCAAAGTCGCCCAACGACCTCGAAGCTCGGTGAAAGAGTAGAGAGCAGAGCAATTTCCTTTTCGTTAGCTTGTGCGAGTGTGGTTTCATCAGGCTGAGCGCCTTCGGTGATGATAATAGCAGGTATTTCCAGGAGCGTGGCAACAGCAACGATGTTGCTGTGGGCTAATAAAGTCACCCACACGCAGCCATTGGGTGCACTTGCCACGACGCAGCTGAGCATATCGGATACATAGCCCTGGTAAACATGAACATGGCTAAAGTTGGTGGAGCTGGTTAGCACTTTAAGCTGCATGCGCTCGATGACATCTTGAAGAATCATGCTCAATCCTTATCTTTTGGTGAGTGTTTTTGGGTTTTTAAGTAAAGTGTCATATATAAATTCGTGCCTCGCTCAGGTGAGGAGGTGAGGCGCATCTCGTCCACGCATTGTTTGATATTGGAAAGTCCCATGCCGGCACCAAACCCCATTCTGCGTACCTCTTCACTAGCGGTGGAATAACCTGGTTGCATCGCAAGCTCGATATCTGGAATGCCAGGTCCATCGTCATAAGCTTCTAAGGTAATTTTATCCTGCTCAATCTCAACGCGTAAAACACCGCCGTTATTGGTGTGGATTATCAAATTCATCTCGGCTTCGTAAGCAGCGATGCCGCATTGGCGTGCAATCTGTGGTGAGGCACCTAAACGCCGCAAAGCCTTTTTGATGTTATTCGAAGCTGCACCCCCATGGGTAAAGTCATTCTTTTTCACGTAATAGCGCAGGATCAGTGTGGTGTGATCAGAAACGATGTCCTCAAATAGATGCGATGCGCGATAACGGATTAACTCCTCCGTTTCATAGTCGCGTTGCAGGGCTTTAAGTAAGCCAATAGATATATCGCCTTTCGTTAGAATCCCCACGACCTTACCGTTTTCGTCCAATACGGGCAATCGTCCGACTTTAGTTTTAACAAATTGTTTCAGGGCTTCGATGAGTTGGTCGGTATTACGTGCAGTGATGACATCACGGGTCATATAATCTGCTACGGTTAGGTCAATGCGCCCATCACGCAACGAGCGGATCATGTCTTCTATTGAGAGGATACCGAGAAGCTCTCCGTTCACTGCCACAGGCGCGCCAGATATGCGGTTTTTCCTGAAAATTTCCAATGCATCGCGCATGGTTAATTCTGGCGTGAGCGTAATCAAGTTTTTACTCATCACATCATCGACGGTAAGCTCGTAAGCGAGCTCCTCGACACGAGTGATCTTCGCAGCATCGGCATCGGTGATGTTGGTGTTATCTAAGCTCATGGCGGAATTATTCTCTATCGAAAGCGTGCGTCATTTCGGATTCGAAACTGGGAAGGTTTGCGCGCATCAACCGACCACTGATTTCGTACAGACCAAGCTTCGAGCTGATAACCGGAATTTTTTCTTCGATTGCCAATTGAATTGTCTCCGGTGACAGCGATTTTCCACGGGCGAAGATAATCGCGCGCACATCCGCGATAATGGCGGTGCGCACGACTTGTGGGTTGCTTAAGCCTGTGATGAGCAAGGACTCCGGCATAATCGAAGCCAACACATCGCTCATTAAATCGCCGGCAAAACCGCCTTTTATTTCTAATTGGAGATTTGCATTGGGCGTGAGCAGCTTGCCTTCTGCTATCTGGATTACTTCACTAAGAATCATAATATTACATCCTTTATTCAATCCGCTTCAATTTATTTTATCCTGTTTTCGAAAAGGGGGTTATTGAAATTTCGAGCTTGCCCCCAAGAAGTACCCGTCCGTACCGATATTCTTATAGTCATACAATACTTATTTTAATCATCCATATAAGTGTTTTTGCTGCATTTAGCCGCTTTGTGCCTATATTGGAGTACACTTATGCTTGTTATATCTAAACATGACTATGACCGAGGAAAAAGTACTCGGAGAGTAATAACGTACTCGAACAGAAAAATTACCAAGTGCTGTTATAGAATAGGGAAGTACAGGAGCACACAATAAAATCAAATTGTAACCGAGAGGAATAGATATGCAAAATAATAATGCTGTGTCTGTCATTCCGGGAGCGCCGCACAAGTTCCAAAAGAAACTGCTGAGGCGTTAGGAATAGACATCCTTCCATTGTTGATTTACGTTGATGGGAAAGAATATCATGATGGTATCGACATTTCCCCGGGGGAACTCTATCAGAGGATGCGTTTGAACCAGATGGAAGTAAAAACAGCTGCTCCAACCGTCGGGCAATACTATCAAGCTTTCAAAAATTCCATTGAAGGTGGAGCAAAAGAAATATTATGTGTCACCCTCAGTAGCAAACTTAGTGCTGATTATAGCTCAGCAAAAAACGCAGCAAATTTGGTAAAGACAGAAAATCCTGAAAGCAAGATTTTCGTGTTTGACAGTCGTCGAGCGGCAGTTCCCCAGGGTCTTTTAACAATTGAGGCAGCTGAGAGGCTCAACGCCGGGCAATCAATGGAAGATGTGCTTGCTTATCTGGAAAACGCATGGCAGAAGTCCTCCCTTATTGCCGCACTAGATACCTTAGAATATCTCAATCGGGGAGGAAGGATTGGGCAAGCCGCAATTTATGTTGGCAGCACGCTGCGAATTTTACCCATTGTTTATCTTAACGATGAAGGTATCGTTGCCCCAGCGGCTATATTGCGGGGGAAAAATAAAATTATCCCCACGTTGGTTTCCCAACTTCAGAAACGCACCGAGGGTTATAAGAAAATTCGGATCGCTGTGATGCATGCTGATGCACTTGAACGAGCCGAAGAACTCAAAGAAGCTATTGAAGCTGTCTTCCCAGGAGTAGCAATCCCTATCGATGAATTTACACCTGTGATGGGTGCGCATGCCGGACCAGGTCTTCTTGGGTTGGGCTATCTATTTGAATGATCGCTATAACCACTAATGAAAGGTTTTTTAGACTACCAAGTTGGCAAATAAAACTATTCCTTACGAAATGTGTTTTATTGTTAGAATAGGATACAAAAAAGAAGTATTAATAAGACTGACTGAATAATCACCTATGGAGGGAATGGAATGCAGAGAGAAGCCGCGATTGTCACCGGGAGCGTCGGGCAAGTTCCTCAACAAATTGCCAAAGAATTGAATATTACGGTAATTCCTTTTATTGTGTACGTGAATGGAGAAGAACACCGTGATGGGGTTGATATTACACCCGGTGAATTGTATAAAAGAATGCGTACGGAACAAGTGGAAGTTAAAACCGCTGCACCATCCATGGGGGAATATTTTATGAGTTTTAAAAACCTCTTTGAGAGTGGAATTCATAAAATATTATGTATAACGCTTTCGAATAAATTAAGCTCAGCTTATAGTGCTGCAGTCAATGCAGCTAATTTAATTCGAGAAAAATTTTCAAATCTAGAGGTTGTTGTTTTTGACTCTCACCGTGCTGCAGTACCTCAAGGTTTTTTGGCAATTGAAGCAGCTAAGAAAATCATAGCTGGCGTATCTTTTGAAGATGTAGTCGCTTATGTCAACTCACAATGGAAGAAAACGGGGATATGTGCCGCTTTAGACACACTCCAATATTTAGCACAGAATGGGAGAATTGGTAAAGCCGCTAATTACGTTGGTAGTGCACTCAAAATTCTGCCAATCCTGCACCTCAATGATGACGGCGTTGTAGCTCCTGCGACGGTCTTACGCAACAAAGCTAAAATTATCCCAACAATTATTAATCGCATCATTAATGAAACGGAAGGATATACCTATCTTAAGTTAGGCGTTATGCAAGCCGATGCTTATGAAGCTGCAGAGGAGTTACGCGAAGAAGTTAAAAAACGATTTCCGGATTACCATGAGGAAATCCGAATCGACGAGATTACCCCAGTGATGGGCGCACATACTGGCCCCGGCTTGATCGGGCTTGGTTATTTGTATGAGTAATTACACTTCTTACGAGGCAAATTGGAAATGAGTTCAGCACAATTCTGGATCGGTATGACTTTCATCCTCATGGTTCTTTTTGCGTATCTTTTAGGCTCTATCCCCTCAGGTTACTTGGCAGGGAAGTGGATCAAAGGCATTGATTTGCGTGAATATGGCAGCGGCACTGTTAGCGCCTCGATGGTTTGGGAGCACGTGGCTAAATGGGCAGTTTTTCCAGTGGGTATTTTCGATATATTCAAAGGGGCTTTGCCTACGTGGCTTAGCCTGAAGCTCGGTCTGAGTGAACAAGCAGCCATGGTTGTCGGCTTGGCTGCTGTGGTTGGGCATAACTGGCCTATTTACTTGAATTTCCAGGGTGGCAGAGGACTGAGCCCTTTCTTAGGGGAACTATTCGTTCTTTTCCCGTTGGGGATGTTGATTCTCTTGATAGGTTTGGGAATTGGCAATCGCTTGAAGTCTCCGGCTGTACCACTTTTCACCATTATTCTATTACCCGTTTTTGCTGCATTGTTTGATGGACCCAAATCAATGCTTTGGTTAGCGCTTGGAATGACGATTGTTACTGTTCTCAAGCGCCTAGAAGCCAATGGCAGGCCTTTACCAGAAGATCCACAAGAGCGCCACGAAGTCATCTTGCGACGCATATTTTTAGACCGAGATATTCAAGATCACGAAGAATGGATTCGTCGAGAACCTGCATCTCCGAACAATAAAGCTAATCACTAACCAAAGAAAAACTTGCGATCACAAAAAACCGCCCGGTTATCAGGCGGTTTTTTTGTGTTGTGGCTGTAAGCTTACCCATCGGTTGCCGTTGGAGCTGGTGTGGACGTAGGTGGGGTAGCAGCGCTTTCTAAGATACTAATGATGTTATCGATACTGCCTTGAGAAACCAGGACTGGCGCACCAGCATCAAGCTGCGCATAGTAATCAGTGTTTAGAGGGTTTGCGTTGCCGATTTTGATGATATGCTGAGTGCCATCGCCCTGAGTAAGTGTGAAGATATATTGTGGGTTATCCAAACCCAAGGTTGTCAGGTCTAAATCTAAGTTGAGTTGTTGTTTTACCTGGATAGCGTTGAATTCCGTTATGATTTGTGCAATGTTCCCTTCTGTAACGCTGGCGCCGGGGACATTAATCTGCCACCCTCCATCTGCAGTCTTACTGATTATCAGATCTTCTTGTTCAGGTCTGGTTAATTTAAGCGAAACCAGATTGGAAGCTTCCAGCTGGATGAAATGCGGCAAAGATGTAGCTGTAGGTTCATCGGAGTGGCTGTTAAAATCCAGGCTGCCTTGATTTTGGAGCAACACATAGGCAACCACCAATACGACGGCTATGATAAGCAGGATGAGCGTACTTTTCTTGACCATTTTAGATCTCCTTGCGCCGCCGAATGCCGACCACAACCCCTGCAATGATGATGGCAAGGGGAATAACAGCCACCGAACCAAAAAGGATGGCATTTTGCACGGCTTGATTTGGGGTAACCAGCGTGCGTTCCGTGGTGGATTTAGCCGTCAGGTTAATCAATTGATCTTGCTTGGCAACCCAGTCAACTGAGTTGAGGAACAAATCGGCATTACCATAATATTGATACATAGCGTTATTGGCAAATTCCGAATCACCAAAAGCAACGATGCGGCTTCCGGTGCTGCTATCTTCAACAGCAAAGGCTAACGCTAAGGGGCCAGCATGATCACTATCCGCGTCATAGGTAGCTGAGTTATTAAGCAGCGCTTCCATGTCTGTTTCTCCCCAAGCGTTGGCAGAAGTATACGCTAATGCTGTCGGCGTGATGGAACTATCCGTCCCAGTATTCAAGCTTCGGCTGGTAGGAAAAACGGCAGTCATTCCGGTCAGGCTCGTCGTGATCGCATGGTTACCATACCGCTCCACCACGGCTAAAGTGCCGCTCTGGGAGGTTAAGTCAATGATCAGATCATCTTCATATTGGATATTCCATTCATCAGCCAGCCAAGTGGCTAAGGGATCTGGAGAATCTCCAAATTGCGTTAGCGCAGTTGGTTCGAGCATAACAATCAGTCCACCGCCACTATCAACAAACGCTTTTAGGAGAGTAACTTCATCTTCACTCAAAGGTTTTTGTGGACCAGCGATAATAATCACTTTGGCGTCCTCAGGGATTGTATTCGTCGCCAGTAAATTGAGCTCATTAATGGTGTAATTTTTCGTTGTAAGTTCTCTTACCGCATAAGCATAACTGGCGTCCTCGTAAGCATCGAATGAAGGCTCGCCATGACCGGTGAGCACGTAAATTACTTTTTCTTCGGGGCTGAGAAGCCGTAAGAGAGCAGAGGTGAGTTGCTGTTCGTTGATTGTGGTGATGATCTCTTGGGCATCGCCGGCTTTTAGCACGATGCTACCATCACGTGTAATGCCAGCTTCATTCGCTGCTAATGGGTTCTCATTAGGATCGATAAACTCATAGCTAAACTTGCCCCGCGCAGCATTACTGTAATTGCGCAACAAAGTCTCGGCATTCTCTTTGGAGGTGAGAGAGGTGAAATAAGCTTGAGCGGTAACAGGCTGGTCCAACGATTTGAGCACGTTGAGCGTTTCTGGGCTTAGACTGTTGGTCTTATCGGCGGTCAGGTCCCAGCGGATATCATTGTGATAACCAATAAGGTTGACAACAACGAGGATTGCAAGCACTGCTAAGGTGCTGAGCAGCATGTTGGTGCCATATTTTGCCTGCCTGCCGGAGAAAAACGCGCGCATATCTTCGGGGTCAAGTAAAATGGAAACCGCTAAGGCAACCACACCCACACCTAAGCAGATTTGGCTCGCTAATGTAAAGCCCGAGTAAATAATGGTGAACACCAGGGAGGCAACTGCTGCAACGGCAGCAATTATCAACGCAATCTGGGAATATTTAGTTTTATTGGTTTTCATTATTTCCACCTCCGCGATTCAATCACACGCGCCCCTAAGAATAGTGCAAATATAGTTAAACTGATAAAGAAAATCACAGAACTAAGGCTCACAGAGCCATAGTAAAACGAGCCGTAATAATGCTCTGGCAAGCTGAGATATCTGAGCAAATCCGAAAGAAAGCCTGTAGTATTGCTGGCTGGTGAGGCAATGATCCACATCAACAATATTGCGCCTAATGAGGCAAGCAGGGAGGCAATTGGGTTTTTGAAGAGCGCAGAAATCAGCACGCCGACAGCTGTCATCGCGCCGACCGCGAGAATCAAGCCGATATAAACAGCAATCAAAGCAGAGAAATCAATCCCCGGCTCCACCAAGAAGTTAAGCAGGATTGGGTAAAGCAGGGTGAGCGCCAAACTGCAGAGAAAGAAGAGAAACACGCCTAACCACTTGCCTATGATGAGCTCAGTGTCTCGCACTGGAGCTGTCAGGATCAATTCTAGCGTACCCGTGCGGTTTTCATCCGATATAGAGCGCATGGTCAGCACCGGAACTCCGAAGAAAAAGATGGGGAAAAGAACCCAATCTAATAGCACTCGCATATCTGGCACATAGGTTTGGGTTTGCATGCCATATTGCAGCAAGATCATAAAATAGATTCCAAGAGAAAGGAACATCACCACGCCAAAGACGTACGCAATGGCGTTATGGAATATGGACTTAAACTCCTTTTCAGCAATGGTCCAAATGTTACGCATGGTTTTCTCCTCCTTGCTCCGATTGTTCTTGGCTGTTCTGAGTTTCGGCTTCTAAAGCTCCCCCCAGCTCTGGCTGTGTTTGCCTTTCGGTTTCCTCTTCCTGCACTAATTGCAAGAAGATATCCTCCAAGCTCGCTGTTTCAGAATACACTTCGAGAATTTCCAGATTGGCTGCCGTCAGCATAGCAATCACCTTTGGGCGGATATCCGTCGCGCCTGAGCTTTCCAAGATGATATGGTTTTGGGCGTTAATTTCCACATCCAAGACGTCTTCAATCCCTTGGAGAATTTCTTTTGCTGGGGTTGGGTCACTTGCCAAGTGAACAGTCACTTTTTGCGTTCCGGTCAAGCGTTTCTGCAGGGCTTCTGGCGTATCTTCGGCGACTAACTGACCGCGGTTGATAATCAGCACACGATCGCAAATTTGTTGTGCTTCCGAAAGGATGTGCGTGGAGAGCAGCACGGTTTTTTCCTTGCCGATTTCCCCGATGAGCTTGCGCACCTCAATGATTTGAGCTGGGTCTAAACCGATGGTGGGCTCGTCCAAAATAAGCACCTCAGGGTCGTGAATGAGTGCTTGGGCAAGACCAACGCGCTGACGCATCCCTTTGGAGAGCTTGGAAATAAAACTGTGCGCTCGGTCGGCGATGTTTACTTTTTCGATTACGTCGGCAACGCGCTCCTCTAAGCGGTCAACTTGATGCAATTTTCCCATGTAGCGCAGATATTCATTGACGCGCATATCTGGGTAAAGTGGTACTGACTCAGGCAGGTATCCAACGATACGGCGTACTTCCAAAGATTGGTCGATGACATCATACCCACCAATGGTTACCTTACCAGACGTTGGGGGCATGTAACCGGTCAAGATACGCATGGTGGTGGTCTTGCCAGCGCCATTCGGACCTAAGAAACCAAGAACTTCACCTTTCTCAGCGTGGAAAGTGAGGTCTTTTACTGCGCAGTTTTTGCCATAATACTTCGTTAAGTTTTCAACTTTGATCATAACGCACTCCTCTAAGAGCATTCCTCCTTGAACTGATCTTGTGTTTATCTCATTTGAATGATTATCAAGCAAATTTGATTAAGCATAACAGTTCTAAGGAAATTCTCATCTTTTTTCAGCCCAAAATTTTACTACGGCTCTATCCAGTCTTTGGTTTAAAGCGCGTATACAAAGCTTGCGGTTTGTACGGGAAATCAATCCATACAATAAATATAAGGGTAAAAAATACCTAGTTCAATAATAATTGAACGCCTACTTTTCCAACAAGGTCGAAATCTGTTCATAAGCCCCACCCCTTTGATTCCCCTCCCCAGCAACTGGTTTCAGATAAAACCTGTCCGCTCGATGCTGGTGAGGGGAAAAATGATTGAAGGCTGGGGGCGGCTTGCCGCCCCCGCCTTCAAAAGAACCACCCTCTCCCAGCAGTTTGATTTCAACACGAATGTGCCTCGGAGCTGGGAGAGGGCAGGGTGAGGGAAAAATATTATTAATTATTATAAAGAATTTGTGTGTGATCAATCAATGGTTGTTTTATACACTCTTCTAGATTGTCGCTGGAGCACCGTCTTTACGGGTGATGCGCAGCACAGCCATCTTCGTAGGATGGTTGAAAGGGCTGGGGTCTACAGGCGGATGGTCGTGAACCGTCTGTGGGAATCCGGTGATGTCTTCTGGTACTGGGATGAGGCGCTCGTGCTGCACGAATCCAGTGGATTCTAACGCCTCCAAGGTTTGCATCACCACGCTGCCGGGGAGGTAGAGTGCATTATTGATCACAATTAGCTTACCTTCGTGGGCAACCAGCGGGCGCACTTTATTGATCAGCCTTAGCCAGTTGTGCAGCAGGTCAACTGTTCCCTGAGGTGTGTTGGAATAGAGCGGTGGGTCCAGGATAACGCAATCAAACAGCACTTTGTGCTGCTTAAAATACCCTACCGCCTTGAAGAAATCCATTGGGAGCGTTTCCATGCGGCTGGGGAAGGCGTTAAGCTGGCTGGATCGCTGTGCTATCGTTAGCGCTGCCTTACTTAGGTCAGTCTGGACTACACTGCGGGCTCCACCTGCCAATGCTGCGATGCCTAAGGCGCCTGTGTAGGCAAAGCAGTTGAGTACGCTTTTTCCTGCCATATTTTGAATCAAGTATTTTCGGAGGTTGCGCGTATCTAAATAAAAACTGCTATCCTGATTGAGCGTGAGATCGAGGGCATAGCGCACCCCATGTTCTGTAATGACGCTTGAGAGCGAATCACCAAAAGCGATGACGCCCCTTCGCAGTACGGGATCTGTGGCATGCCTGCGTTTGAGCAATCCACTCGTGAGCCAGGGGAGAGCTTCGCGGTAGAAAGCAAGAATATCTGGCACAAAATCCTCTAGAAGTTCTGGCGGTCGAGCATGGTTGGCTACAACTAAGGTACTGCCAAATAAATCGACCACCAAACCCGGGCAGCCTTCGTAAAATCCGTTGAACAAGCGCAATGCTTGCGTATGTTCTGGAGCGAGCATAACTTTCCGCGCGGAGAGCGCATTAGAAATGCGCTGTAAGAGATCTCCCCTGGAGTTTCTAGTCGAATTGCCAGTCTCGTTTTTAGGGTTCATTTGGTAGAATTATCCGAGTAATTATCATAACATTCAACGGGTGAAATTATGGTGCGTTTTCTTGAGAATTTTCCTCCGATTATACAAGCACTCTGGGGGACGGGGTTTACATATTTGATGACTGCGTTAGGCGCCTTAGGCGTTTTCCTAGGAAGAGAGTTAGACAAACGCCTGCTTAATGGCATGATGGGCTTTGCAGCTGGAGTCATGATAGCGGCAAGTTATTTCTCGCTTTTAGCACCCTCGATTGAACTTTCTGCTGACCTCCCTGGACCAATATGGATGCCGGCGGTAGGTGGATTTTTGTTGGGGGGTGGTTTTCTGTGGGGAGTAGATAAGCTTCTGCCACACTTGCACGTAGGCGATGATCAACCCGAGGGCTTGCGAACAACCTGGCAGCGCAATATTTTGCTCGTTTTTGCGATTACCCTGCACAACATTCCCGAAGGTTTAGCTGTTGGTGTAGCATTTGGAGCAGCCAACGCCGGCTTGAGCGGTGCCTCGCTAACCTCTGCGATTGCGCTCGCTTTGGGTATCGGCATTCAAAACTTCCCTGAAGGTATGGCGGTTTCTATGCCCTTACGTGGCGAGGGTATTTCAAAAGGGCGGGCTTTTTTCTGGGGTCAGCTCTCAGGCTTAGTGGAACCCATCGCAGCAGTAATCGGCGCAGCAGCTACACTCTCGATGCAGAACCTTCTACCTTATGCTTTAGCATTTGCTGCCGGCGCGATGATTTACGTTGTAGCGGAAGAGCTTATCCCTGAAGCAAAGATGAGTTCCAGCACCCATTCGGATATCCCCACCATTGGCGTTTTGCTTGGCTTTGCGATAATGATGCTGTTGGACGTGGCTTTAGGCTAAGGGGGCTTAGGGCTTTTCCCATACCTGGTAAAGTGCTAGGCGTTGATTCTTGCCATCTGAGTAGAATTCGGAACTTAGGCTGAGACCAGCGGCGTCGCCGAGTGCGATTAATTCCTCTGAAGTAAATACATGGACGTAGCGGCATGCAGGCTGCTCGCTAGCCGGACCTGCACGCCAATCGAGCAAGATGTCGCTCGGCTCTAACTGCTCTGAGTTGATTCCCACCGATTCCCAGGGCAGGATGCGCGCTGTGAGCGTGGGGCTTTGGAACACTTGCCAAGCTGAGAGCATCAACTGACCCCCAGAGCGCAGGAGCAGCCCACTTTGCGTAAAAATAGCTTGCTGGAGTGCCTTGCCAGGCAGATGGTGTAAAACAGCAAAGCATGTAACGAGATCAAATGAAGCGGGCTGGAACGCTTCTACCCAATGCGGTGAGGCTAAATCGGCTGCCTGAAAGCGAAACTTGGCTGCGGTTTTCAGGAGAGCAACAGCTTGCTGCGCCTCTTGAATAAAAGCAGTGGATCCATCAATACCTAAATAGGCGCCCTGAAAGCCGGCATGAGCCAAAGCTAAGGCAAAATTTCCATTCCCGCAGCCTATATCTAGCAGCTTCGCATTATGAGGGATGGACGCGATTAATTGGCGCACGCCTGGTTGAACATTACGCCGAGTTTTAGAAAACGAGCTGGCGTTTTGTGCGTAAAATTCGCGATTGATTTCCAAGAGCCTTTCTTGTGTTTGGCTATCCATAAACTGAGTATATCAGCTTCGGCAAGCAAGTGTTTGCCTCAGAGAAGCAGGTAAAATACTTTTATGGTTAGTGCGAAAGCATGGAAAGAAAAACGTATGAATAGCCCAGAGGAACTTTCTCTGGCAAAAGCAGCTCTTGAAGACCTGAGGCTTGGCATGGAGCTGCGCAAAGCCTTACGGAAGCACCCTCTACCGAATGGCGCTGGCTTTTTAGCCAAGCACACCTTAGTGGCGGCTTATCGGGAGCTGGTCGAGAGCGGTGAGTGGGAGGAGGATCCGCAGATCTTAGCCGCTATTCGCATGAAACCCATCCGCACGCTTTCGGGTGTCACCACCATTACTGTCCTAACCAAGCCGAACCTTTGCCCAGGAGAGTGCATTTTTTGCCCCACCGAGAGCAATATGCCGCAGTCTTATCTTTCAGATGAACCTGGAGCACGGCGCGGGGTGGAAAATGAATTTGACCCTTACCGCCAGGTAGCTTCGCGCCTGAAGGCGCTGCATGAGGTTGGGCACCCCACCGATAAGGTCGAGCTTCTTATCCTCGGTGGCAGTTGGACTGCCTATCCCCGCAGCTACCGCGAATGGTTTATCCGCCGCTGTTTCGAAGCTCTCAATGCAGAAAATCCATTAGATGACCAAGGTGAGATCCGCCTGGAAGATGTACAAAAACGCAATGAAATCGGTCCACACCGTAACGTGGGCTTGGTGGTGGAGACGCGGCCGGACTTGATCAGCCGGCAAGAGCTGATTTTCAACCGCAAATTAGGCGTAACCAAATTCCAAATCGGGATCCAAAGCCTGGATGATGACATCTTAAAACGAAACAAACGCGGTCACACGAGCGAGCAAGCTCGGCAGGCAGTCGATCTATTGCGCGCTGCGGGTTTTAAGGTGGTTGCGCATTGGATGCCCAACCTGCTTGGCGCAACTCTCGAGAGCGACCGCGCTGATTTTACTAAACTCTGGATCGAAGGCAGCATCCAACCGGATGAACTCAAGATTTACCCTTGCCAGCTCTTGCAAAACACCGAGCTCTATCATTATTGGCAGAGGGGAGAATTTCAACCCTATAGCGAAGAACAACTGATTGATTTATTGGCAGATATTAAGCCAACTGTGCCGCGCTATTGCCGTATCAACCGAGTGATCCGCGATATCCCTTCGACGAATGTGGTGGCAGGCAA
The DNA here is from genome assembly GCA_034430095.1 of Candidatus Mesolinea sp. Classification (GTDB taxonomy): domain Bacteria; phylum Chloroflexota; class Anaerolineae; order Anaerolineales; family Anaerolineaceae; genus Mesolinea. The sequence continues at coordinate 36,623 of DAOUFK010000032.1, read as the reverse complement.
CCGCAACACCAGCCTGCGGCAAGATGTGGCAAGGGAGCTCGAACGGCGGGGCGAACGCTGTAACTGTATCCGCTGCAGGGAAATCCGCAGCGATCGTTTGCAAAAAACAGACTTAGAGCTTCAGGACTTAACCTATCAAACTGGTATTAGCGAGGAACATTTTCTTTCTTACGATACTGAAGATGATCGCTTAGCAGGCTTCCTTCGGCTTTCTCTACCGAACGAGAATAACTTGCTTGAATTACAAGATTTGGAGGGCGCTGCGATAATCCGCGAGGTACATGTTTACGGTCAGTCGTTAGAAGTTGGCACCGAGCAAGCTGGAGCGGCACAGCATGCCGGCCTAGGGAAGAATCTAATCCAGAAAGCAGAAGAAATCGCCAGAGGGCAGGGTTACAAGCGCTTGGCAGTAATTGCTGCGGTTGGGACGCGGCAGTACTATGCCATGCGCGGTTTTGAGATGGGGGAACTTTATATGGTCAAGCCGCTTTAGCAATCCATACCCAAATAATCTAGTAGAGTAACTCAGGCAATTATAAAAAGGGCTGTTTTTTGAAAACAGCCCTAGTTTTTTTTAATAATCTAGATTAGTCTCTATGAGGAAGATAAGGGATTAAGCGTGCAGCGAAACCGGAAACATTTATCGATTGCAAGTAAACTTTCCCAGGACCTTCCAAAATGCTCAAGAAAAGCCCTTCTCCTCCGAAAAGCACATTGGCAAACCCCTTTACTGTTTCGACGTCATATTTCACGCTGCTTTCAAAAGCAGCTACGTTGCCCGTATCGACCTTGAGGCGTTCGCCTGGGCGTAAGTTCTTCTCGACCGCCGTTCCATCAATCTCCAGGAACACTAACCCTGTTCCGCTTAATTTCTGCAAGATAAAGCCTTCGCCGCCAAAAATACCTGCTCTGGCTTTTGTTACAAAGGTGGAGAGGGTTACATTCGGTGTGGCGCAAAGGAAGGCTGATTTTTGGGCAATCCACTGCTGGGTGCCGTCAAGCTCAAAAGGTAGAATTTCGCCAGGAAAGGATGAAGCAATGGTTAGTTCTGCACCAGAAGCTTTTGCCGTATACGTTGCCATGAAGAGGGATTCCCCGCTGAGCATACGGCCGAGACCTTTCATCAAGCCGCCTTTCATGTTGGTCTCCATGGTAAAGTTATCGGTCATCCAGGTCATGCCACCGGCTTGGGTATAAATACTCTCACCGGCTTCAAACTGCAAGGTAACAATGGGGAGTTTTTCTCCGAAAATTTGGTATTTCATTGTGCCTCCTTGGGCGTTAGATAAGGTTTTTAAGCGTGCAGGACGGTAATATTATACACCCGAAGCAGGAGAAAGTGGCTGTGTATCCTGATTAGGTTTCGGCTCATCGGTAAGTTTTGAGGCGTTCTGAGGTTCCTCTTTTGCTGCGGATTCATCCAGCTGTGAAATCCCCGGAAGACTATTGCGCTGTTCTATGCGCGTGATAATGTCTAAACGGCGCTGGTGCCGGTCGCCTTCAAAAGCGGCATTCAACCAGCCTTCACAGATGAGGGTGGCTAAGCCACCAGCGACAACGCGCGCGCCCATACATAAAACGTTGGCATTATTATGCCGGCGTGCCATGATAGCGGAGTAAGGCTCGCTGCACACCACAGCACGAATACCGTTGAATTTGTTAGCGGCAATGGACATGCCCACACCCGTCCCACAAATAAGGATTCCGCGGTCAAAGCCCCCGGAAAGGATCGCTTTACACACTTTCTCTGCGATGCGCGGGTAGTCGGTGCTTTCTTCGGTAAAAGTGCCAAAGTCTTCGTATGGAATCATGCGGCTATCAAGATAAGTTTTTAGTGCTTCTTTGAGCGCGATTCCGGTATGGTCACAACCTATAGCGATTTTCATGGTTTACCTCTCTCGTAACAGTTTAAATTAATCCTTGGCTCATTATAACTAATTCAGCTTATTAATTTACGGATTACTGTGTAAAAGTTAATTGATACCCTACCAATTTTTCAATCGGCAAATTGCAGTAAAATTATCAAATCAGCAAAGAAATTAACCTAGCGATATTTTCGTTTTTTCAAAGGTTTTATTTGCGAAACAATAGCTATGGCAGAATTGTTGCCGAAAGGTTTTGAATTAAATGATTTTAGTAACTGGAGCTGCTGGGCATCTTGGTAATGTCTTGGTGCGAGAATTACTGGCTCAAGGTGAGCAGGTGCGGGCGCTAGTCCTTCCGGGTGAAGATCTGACACCCTTAGAAGGGCTGGATGTTGAAATATTTCCGGGCAATATCCTGGATTTGGAGCGCATGATCGAAGCTTGCCATGGGGTTGACGTGGTTTTCCATTTAGCCTCCTTAGTGGCAATCACTCCAGACATGCTTGATCTGATGCGGCGCGTCAATGTTGAGGGTACGCGTAATGTGATAGAAGCCGTTCGAAAGACTGGCGTACGCCGCCTGGTGTATACCAGCTCTATTCATGCGTTGCAACGCCCGCCTGAAGGCGTAATGATTGATGAGCGCTTAGCCTTTGACCCCGACAACCCAGCTGGACCGTATGACCAAACTAAAGCAGAAGCCAGCCTTTTCGTCTTAGACGCCGTGCAACAAGAGCTGGATGCCGTCATCGTCTGCCCGACGGGTGTGATTGGACCTTATGATTTCAAACGCTCGGAATTAGGTGAGATGATCTTAGCTTGGATGAAAAAAGCGCCTTCGTTTACGGTTGAAGGAAAATTTGATTTTGTCGATGTGCGCGATATCGCCAGAGGGCATATCTTAGCTGCTGAAAGTGGCAGATGCGGTGAGGTTTATTTGCTTTCAGGGGAGCAAATTGAGGTCAGCCAAATGCGCAATCTGGTGCAAAAAGCAGCGGGTGTAAAAACTGCGGAGTTCAAGCTTCCGGCTGCGATTGCAGCGCTGCTGGCACCGTTAGCTGAAGTCTATTACCGCCTGAGCCATCAAAAACCCATTTTCACACGCTATTCGGTAGAGACTTTACGCAGCAATTCGCTCATTTCTTCTCGTAAAGCGACTGAAGAGCTAGGCTACCAATCCCGGCCGGTTGCTGCGACCATTGAGGATACGGTGGCTTGGTGGAAACAAAACCGCGAGCGGACTAGCTCTGTTCTCCGTGGTAAAGCGTAACTGTTTGTAAATTAAATGCGTTTGGCTAATACGATTAAATCCGCGCTTGTGAGAGGATCGAACGCATCGCCTTTAAGATTTCCGAAGCACTGAATATCCCCAAAATCGGCATGAATAAGAGCCCTCATTAGATCCTCAGAGAGGATGGGCATGAGGGTAGTGGAATTTAATTCTACCTGCCAGTTTTGATCTTTTTTTCGGTGAAGCGTGAGGATATTGAACTGAATCAAGCCATTCGGCTCGAAATCGTAAAAGCGGAAGAAGAGCCACTCCTCGTCGCCTTTCTTGTGGGATTGTGGCGGCATATGCCGTTCTTTGGCATGCATAATGTGATCAAAATTGCGCTGCTGGATGAGGAGCAGTCCGCCAGGCGCAAGCAGTTTGGCAAAATCAACCAAAGCACCTTGCAATTCATTGGAGGACTTGACATGCGGAAGGGAATTGCCTAAGCATAATAATGCCTGAAACTGCTCGTCTGGGAATGCAGCAGCAATGCTGCCAAAGCCGGCAGCTTTGAAGCGTATCTTTTGATCCGCTGCGCTGGCATTAAGATCCGCCAATTGGACCATCTGGGGGAATAAATCTGCTCCAGCAACCTGATAACCGGCTTGGGCTAAGGCAATTGCGTGTTGGCCGGTTCCACAAGCTGCATCCAGTACTTTGATTTGGTAAGGATCTTTGCCCAGTTGGCTAAGCTGCTCGAGGATGAAAGGAATTTCGTAGCTCAAGCGCTCGCTCCAGTTGACAAAATAGTCATAGACCGAGGCGAGTTTTTCATACATGGGAGCCTCCTTGAGATTGGCAAACAGGGCAGAAGTGCGTGCTGCGCTGCCCGACCACGATGCGTTGAATGGGTGTTCCGCAGCGCGGGCAAGGGCTGCCGGTGCGTTTATACACCTGGAAATGATTTTGAAAATCCCCGCCACGGTAAACCCAATCGATGCTGGCACCCTTTGCAAGGATGCCTTGTTGGAGCACTTCACGAATGGCTACTAATAACCGCTCAGCTTCGAGTTGGGTGAGGGTATCACTGCGCCGCAAGGGGTGAATACCGGCAGAAAAGAGGGCTTCATCGGTGTAAATATTGCCTAATCCGGCAAGAAAGCGTTGATCCATTAGCAGCGGCTTGATTTGGCGAGAGCGGTCTTGAAGCATAGCATAGAACTTATCCGGGGTAAGATCTGAGTCGAGTGGCTCGGGTCCGATACCGGAAAGCACCTTTTGGGGATCTTCAGTCAGCCAGGCGCGCCCAAATTTGCGTGTGTCATTGAAGACCAACTTCCAGCCTGAATCAAAATTGAGCTGGAGCCGATCATGCTGTTGGGTTGGTTCGCCGGCTGGTTGCATGCTCAAGTCTCCGCTCATGCGCAAATGAAAAATTAGTGTCCTACGGTCGAGGTTGATGAGCAAGAATTTCCCTCGCCGGCTTAGTTCGATAATTTCGCACCCCTTAAGCTCTTGAATAAACCGTAGTGGGTCAGGGCTGGCAACCGTTTTTCGCCAAAACAAATCTACTGAGGTGATGCGCTGATGCAATAACGAGGGAATTTCACCGTTCCCTGAAATTAACCCTCGGCGGATGGTTTCCACTTCGGGAAGTTCAGGCATTTCTGTTTCCTTTTAGCTTCACTCATTAAACATTGCCCCCACGCTTCTGCCTTCGTTAGCGCGGCGGATCACTTCACCAATTAAAGGTCCAATGGTCAGGATGGTAAGCCTGCTGCCAAAGAGCGCTTGTTTTTCTGGCGGGATGGGGATGGTGTTCGTAGTGATAAATTGTTTTACGGGCAGAGCAGCTAAACGTTCTACGGCATTGGTAGAAAGGATTGGATGCACGAAAACCATGTAGATATTTTCTGCACCATTATCTTTGGCGAGCATGGCTGCTTCAGCCATCGAGCCACCCGTGTCGACCTCGTCATCTATCAAAATAACATCGTGATGGGAGATATCACCGATAATCGTTAATGCTTCAGACTTATCGCGGTTGCCATGGCGCCGCTTTTCAATGAATGCTAAAGGAATATTGAGTGCCTCAGCATAACGGCGCCCACGCTTAGCAAAACCCAAGTCTGCCGTGACCATCACAGGATTGTTCATCGAGGGCAGCATATCCAACAGATATGGCTTGATAATGTGATAACCAGAAAGCACATCTCCGGGGATGGAGAAAAAGCCTTGGATCTGACCGGCGTGTAGGTCCATCGTAATGTAGCGGTCAGCACCCGCTATTTGGATCATATCGGCGACAAGGCGGGCGGTGATGGGTACACGTGGCTGGTCTTTGCGGTCGGAGCGCCCGTAGCACATATAAGGCACCACGACGGTAATCCGGCCGGCAGAGTCCAAACGTAAAGTCTGGGTCATGATCAACAGTTCCATGAGGTTGCGGTGCACCGGTATGGAAGTAGTTTGGATGATATAGCAGTCTTGCCCGCGAACGGAGGTGTGCAACCTAACGAACAAATTTTCGTTAGTGAATTCGATTACATCTCTGCCGCAGAGCGGAATGCCGAGGTAATCGGATACCTCCTGAGAAAGATCAGGGGAGGCAGTACCTGCAAACAAGCGAATATTGCCATAGAGGAGGTCGTGCCGCATGTGGGGAGAAGTCATACTAATCGCCTTTCGTTGTTGATGATATTTGGTCCCATTCCTGGCGGAGGATACTCATCAGGTAAACATCCAGGTAGCGTCCGCCATGATAATGTCCTTCTCGAAATACGCCTTCGTGCCTGAAACCTGCTTTTTCATAAGCGCGAATCCCGCGTGGGTTGGTCACGTACACTTGCAGCCAGATACGATGCAAGTTGAGGGTTTCGAAGCCGTGGCGCAACATCGTTTGCATTGCCTCTGTGCCATAACCCTTGTTCCAGTAATATTTCTCGCCGATCATAATGCCAATCTCCGCACAGCGGTCTATCTCCATGATTGAGATGAACGAAGTGTTGCCAATGGGCAGCCATTGCGGTTCTCCATTGGGTTCCAGCGGAGGCAATTTGATATCAATAACATAGACATGCTCTGCCTCAGGGCGTTTGAGCATATTTTCATACCAGATTTCCTCTTCTGCTTGTGCCATCGGGAGACGCAACATTAGATTTTCGGTTACTTCTGGATCGCTAATCCACTTGACGAAAAGAGGAATATCGCTGCGCTCGGCGGCACGGAGTCTCAGGCGGTCACTGTAGAGATTTGGCATCGTATTTCCTTAGGGGCGCAGGCGGTTTGGACCTCTGAAGAGGTACACTGCCTCGCGAATATTGGGCAAATCCATCATAATCATTAAAAGCCGGCTGAGCCCGAGCCCGAAGCCACCATGGGGAGGGCAGCCATATCGGAAGAAGTTCAGGTAATCCTGAATGGGTTCCAGGGACAAGCCTTTTTGCTGCGCCTGGGAAGCTAACACCTCATAGCGGTGCTCACGCTGGGCGCCGGTAGTTATCTCTAACCCCTTGCCCAGCAGGTCAAAGCTTTTGGTAAGTGTGGGGTTATCTTCGTGCAGCATGTGGTAAAACGGACGAACGCTAAAGGGCCAATCCGTAACAAATACAAAGTCGTGATTGTAGGCATCTTTGATGAATTTTCCGAGTGCACGCTCAGCGCCTGGGTCCAGATCGCCTTTTTGCTCGGGAGGTAAAGCGTAATTCTGATCCTTGAGAATTTGATATGCTTCTGCCATGCTCAAACGGGGGAAAGGCACACTAGGAACTGTCAGCTCTGTGCCAAATTGCTCCTTGATCTGCTCGCCATGTTTTTCTTGAACGGCAGCATAGCAATAAGCTAACCATTTTTCTATAAAGACCATCACATCCTCGTGGCTCTCAATCCAGGAGATTTCCATATCCACGCCGGTAAATTCGGTCATGTGGCGAGAGGTGAAGGATGGATCGGCACGGAAAACTGGCCCGATCTCAAAAACGCGCTCGAAGCCTGCTGCCATTGCCATTTGCTTATAGAATTGCGGGGATTGGGCTAAATAGGCGATCGTGTCAAAATACTTTAGGCTGAAAAGCTCTGCGCCGCTTTCGCTGGCAGCACCTAAGATCTTGGGCGAGTGTATCTCAATAAAATCATGATCTAGCCAATAGGCACGCATGGCAGCTTCAAGCGTGGTTTGCACCTCGAAGATGAGGCGGTTGCGCTCCCGGCGTAAATCCAGATACCGCCAGTCTAAGCGAAAATCCTGATCCGGAAGGACTTCACCGAAAGGATCGAAGGGGAGCGGCGTCTCGGCTAAACCTTCCACTTTCAAGTCCTCAAGCTGGATTTCTAACCCACCCAAGCGGACGACTTCGTTGGCAACTACTTTTCCGACGATGGTCAGCGCTGATTCAGTGCCTAACTTGGAGATTATTTCAGCGAGCTCTGGATTGCCTTTTTTCCAATGCGCAACCTGCACCAAGCCAGTTTTATCACGCAATATGAGGAATTGCATGCTTTTTTGATCCCGCAGCGTTTGCAGCCAACCCTGCACTTTAACCTCCTCACCGATGTGGCGAGGAAGGTCTTTAATTAATGTTCGTTGCATAAATGGCTCCGATTATTCCTAAATCTTTAATTTATTATACCCTGCAGGGATGTTAAATGGGGAAACCTGCATCTCTTCTTTAAGTTACCCGTAGGATGTTTTTTGGGACAACAGACAGGTGTAATTCGTATGGATTATAACCCTTGGATTTTCCGTAAAAGGTATTGGGCGGCAGATTCTGGGGACAATTTGCGTTCCACCACAGATTGCAGCGTAGCTTCAAAAAGTTCTGAGGTGATCTTTGCCTTCCAGCAATCCATTAGGTTTTGGGTGATGGCGCGTTGAATAGCTTTTTGCAATGCTTGACGCTCTTTCACTTGCCAAGTGCTGCTTTCCAAAAGATATTTCCGGTGCGCTTGAATGACTCCAAGCAGATCCTCTATGCCTTGCGATTCTATAGCGATAGTTTTGAGCACCGGAGGTAACCAGGATTCAGCTGGTTTTTCTGCAGCTACTGAGTTAACAGTTTCGGGAGCATGGTGACCAGCTGCCCCTGAACGGGCATAGCCCATTTCAAGCATGGCTTGAAGATAGCGTACACTCTGGTCTGCGCCAGGGCGGTCGGCTTTATTGACGACCAAGATATCTGCAATCTCCAAAATGCCGGCTTTAATGGCTTGAATATCATCACCAGTACCAGGGGTATCAACGACGATGGTTGTATGGGCTAAGTTAACTACTTCCACTTCTGCTTGACCAGCGCCAACCGTTTCAATAAGGATGATATCGTAGCCAGCGGCATCAAAAACCTGGCTAAAAGCCTCGGTGGCAGCCGCTAAGCCGCCTAAGGCACCGCGTGTAGCCATCGAGCGGATGAACACGCCTGGATCTTGCTGTAAATCGGGCATACGCACGCGGTCACCAAGAAGCGCGCCACCGCTAAAGGGACTGGTGGGGTCTACTGCAATGATAGCGACTTTAGGAGCATCGGGCTGGCGGCGCAGCTGCCGCGTGAGTGCATTGACTAAGCTGCTTTTGCCGGCGCCAGGCGCTCCGGTGATGCCGATTTTGTGGGCTCTGCCTGTAAAAGGAAAGAGAGCTTCTAGAGCTTGCCTGCCAGCTTCACTTTGGGACTCAACTTGGCTTAAGATGCGGGAAAGGGTAAGGCGGTCACCCCTTATAAGATTTTCGACCTCTTGGGCGTTCATGCCTGTTGACGTTCAGCTATGGCAGCACGAATATCCTGGCAAACTTCGCGGGTATCGGTTCCGGGACCGTAGACTTTTTTCACGCCGGCTTGCAGCAGACCGGGAATATCTGCTTGCGGGATGATGCCGCCAACAAAAATAAACACATCGCCCTTGCCGACCTCGCGCAGTTTTTGGATAACTTGCGGTACCAACACGTTGTGTGCGCCGGAAAGGATCGATAGCCCGACGACGTCAACATCTTCTTGCAAGGCGGCTTCGGCAATCATTTGTGGGGTTTGGCGCAGACCGGTGTAAATCACCTCCATGCCGTCATCGCGCAGCGCGCGAGCAATCACTTTTGCGCCGCGGTCATGTCCATCCAGACCGGGCTTGGCAATCAAAACGCGAATCTTTTTCTCTGGCATTCTCTCCTCCGGTTGATTATTTGAGATTATACCTTGATTGGGGCATGCAATTGCTTATTCTTAGCAGCGACTATTTCTCCTGGATAAAGCGATCGGCAGCGTGCAGGGCAACAATCTCGCCCAGGTATAAACGATGGTAGTCTTTACGCGGATAGTTGCTTTCGATACTGGCATCTAAAAAGTGCTCTGGATCTAAATCGGACCAATATATTTTACGGCACTCAAGAATCAGCTCTGCCTCGGCATAACACGGTGCATGCACTTGTGCAGAGGCAATCGGCGTGAGGTGGGTCTTAGCGATCTTGTCCTCGTCCCTGCCAGAATGGCTGCCGAGATAGGCGACATCGCGAGCGTAAGCAGATGGGAAAGCGCATACCGTAAAATCTAGCGAACTCTCCATAAAATTGTAGGTATAACGCGTCGGGCGGACAGCAACCATAAAGCAGGGTTTATTCCATAAAACCCCGATCAGCCCCCAACTGATGGTCATTGCGTTGAAAGCATGCGTAGCGAAATCACCACTGGTGAGCACCAACGCCTGGCGGTCAATGAGGTCTTGAGGGTTAATCACAAGTTCGGAAAAATCGATAGGCTTTAAATCCATAATACAGCTCCTTTCATATCGTTCTCGATGCCCATTTTAATGCTAATCTTTCTCTGATAAGCACTTAAAGTATAATAGCCTTCAGATTGGGCGCTGCATGTGATGGAAACCAAGCCAAAAAACCGTTGGAAAGTCATCATCCGTTGGGTTGGGACGATTATAGCCATCGTTATCTTGATTTATCTCTTTTCGCAAATTGGTGCAGTGGAAACCTGGGCAACTATTCAGCGCATTTCCGGTTGGCGGATTGCCGCGGTGCTCATACTTGTGTTTGTCTCGCGCTTTGCGACTTTTGGGCGCTGGCATAGCCTTCTGCAGGTGCAAGAGATGCACGTCCCTTGGAAAGACAGCCTCAGGCTGACCTTTGCCGGATTGTTTGCCTCCAACGTTCTACCGACTACGGTTGGTGGGGATGTAGTGCGTTTGGCTGGCGCGGTGCGCATTGGGATCAACCCTGCCTTGGCTGCAGCTTCTCTGATAGCGGACCGGTTAGTAGGTATGGCGGGGATGTTCTTAGCCCTACCTTTTGCTATCCCCAGCTTTGTGGCTTATCTTAATCAGAATGGGACACATAGCAGCGTGCCATTATTTTCAGCAGTGCCATTTGTATCCAAGGCTTGGTACAAAATCCAACAAGCTTTTAAAAATGTATTTTCCAACTTTAAGTATTGGGCTAAAAACCCGCTGATTCTACTGCGTGCCCTTGGCTTTACCTTTATTCATATGTTGGCAACTTTTCTCATCGTCCAAATCTTGATTGAGGGCATGGGGGAGAGCATGCCTTTTGGGCAGATAGCTGGCTTGTGGAGCCTGACATACTTTATCACGCTCCTTCCTATTTCTATTAATGGCTTAGGGCTGCAAGAAGTCACGATTACGAACCTGTTTTCGGTGGTGGGCGGGCTGCAGCCCTCAACGAGTATCAGCTTAGCTATTTTGCTGCGGGTTGCTTGGATGATTGGCAGCCTGCCGGGGGCGTTTACTCTCTCGGGGATTTTAGGCGACGAGAAAAAACAATCGGAAACGGTTGAGCAAGCTGAGGTAAATTCTGACCAAGGCGTGAAAACGATATGAATAACCAAGCCGGATTGAAGTCATTATTAAAGTCGAGTGTAGTCCTACTGGGAATTCTTTCTGCTGGCTACCTCATAGAGAATATACATTTTCGCGGGCGCTCTTTTATGGCTGTGGCTGCGTTGCTCATCGTTCTATTTGCCTATGGCATTTGGCTATTCGGCTTTCGGCAGAGCATGGAAAAATATGAACCAAAGAGATTACCTATCTGGCTGGTGTGGTTGGTTATTGGCGTGTTCGTTAGTGCGCTGCTGGCGTTGTGCTTCACGCAGAGCTTTCAGCTCATCGATTCGGCGCTCGGACGCTTGCTGCTCTGCTGTACGTTGGCAGCAGCAGGCGCAGCGCTGCTTAGCCTTACCCAGCAACAACGCTCACCCTATTTAAATTTTGCCTTGATCTTGCTAGGCTTTGGCGCACTTTACCGGCTGGGCGTGTTTATCCCGCAGATTCAAGCTACGCCTTTCTCCCTGGGCTGGTCCGAAGGCAGCCGCTATTACAACGCTTCGTTGTTTCTTTCCCAACAGATATATGGGGAACAGCTGCCGCTGCCCGTGCTGCACCCTTCTCGCTACCTCATGCAAGCCGTGCCTTTCTTTTTGGGCATCCGCTCGATCTTAATCCATCGGCTATGGCAGGTGCTGCTGTGGATTGGGATGACGGCTTGGGGTGCCGCGCTGCTTGCTAAGCGCTTTCGGGGCAAGTTAGCTCTGCCATTTTGGCTTTTGATTATTGCGCTCGCGCTCTTTTTCTTCCAAGGTGCAGTTTATTTTCACTTGATGGTATGCGTGATCTTAGTGCTTATGGGTTATCAGAAGGGTAAGCCCTGGCGTACTCTGCTTTTTGTGCTGCTTGCTTCGGTGTGGGCAGGCATCAGCCGGGTCAACTGGATGCCTGTCCCCGCTTTGCTGGGGGCTGCACTTTATCTCTTGGATGAACCTCTGGATGGTAAGCCTTGGCTTAAATATGTATCCTTTCCAGTGCTTTGGGCTGTTGCGGGTGTGGGCACGGCTTGGCTTAGTCAGCAAGTCTATATACGCCTCTCAGGCAATGACCCAGCACTTTTCGGTTCGGCTTTCAGCTCCGAGCTGCTCTGGAGCCGATTGTGGCCTAATGCAACTTTCTCGTTAGGAATTATTTTCGCGATTTTGCTGGTGTGCTTGCCTGGCTTTATTTTGCTTTGGGAAACCTGGCACTATGGAAGCAAACCGCAATTGCATTGGCTGCGCTGGCTGGGGCTGGCTGCGATTTTACTCGCCTTCTTAGGGGGAGGCATCCTGGTCAGCTTGAAAATCGGGGGTGGCGGAGACTTACACAACTTGGATGCATTCCTGGTGTTTTGGGCGCTGATTGCAGGCAGCTTAATCACTGGTGCGTATACGCCGGAGCAAACCCAGATAGTGGTTAGCCCTCTCAATATTGAATCGTTCGGTTGGATATTAGCGATGGTTGTACCAGTGTTCTTTGTGGTCATGCAAGGCGCGCATTGGGGTTTTATTTCGCGAGAGGCACAGATGCCTGAGGTGCAGCAGATGCAAGCCGTGCTGGATCTCCTCAAGGACCAACCTGGCGAGGTGTTGTTCATCGCTGACCGCCAGCTGGTCACTTTTGGGGAGATCGAAGGCATCCGGATGGAACCAGATTACGAAAAAGTCTTTTTGATGGAAATGGCGATGGGGAATAACAAACCCTATCTGCAAGGCTTTTACCAACAGATTTCAAGCCACGCCTATAAGGCTATTATCACCGATACGCTCTATACAGGAAAGCAAGGGCAAACCCATGCGTTTGGGGATGAAAATGACACCTGGGTGTTCAAGGTCTTGATACCGATGTTGGAAGAGTATGAACCGGCGGCAGACTGGCAGAATGGCGGGGTCAACTTGCTCATTCCAAAAGGTCAGCCAGAGCTTATTCAGGCTATCCAGCAATTAGCCCCGTGAGTTTTAGGCTTCCGAGCTTTCGCCTGCTGCTTTGATAACTTCCCGGATTTCGTAGGTTCGTTTATTTTGCGATTCATAGTAGGTACGCATCAGCAGCTCAGCAATCAGCCCTAACAAGATTGATATGAAGCCGAGGATAAAAGACATCACACTAATTTGGAACCAAGGCGAACCCAACACAGGGATACCCGCTGCCACCCGCCGAATTGCCAACCATAGTAAAACCAAGAAGCTTGCGACCATCAAGCCTAAGCCCACGCCGCCAAATAAGTGAATTGGCTTCTTGGAATAACTCAGCAAGAACTTAACGGTCATCAGGTCCAACAGCACTTTGAAGGTGCGCTCCAAACCGTAATTCGCTTTGCCATGGATGCGTGGGTGATGGTGGACAACCACTTCGCTGATTTTGGCGCCGGCTTCGGCAGCATAAACGGGGATAAAGCGGTGCATCTCCCCATAGAGACGGATTTGGTTGAAAATCTCTCGGCGGTAAGCTTTGAGCGTACAGCCATAATCGTGCAAGTGCACACCGGTTACTGTGGAGATAAGCCAATTTGCAGCTTTGGAGGGGAGCGTACGTGTCAATTTATTATCCTGGCGGTCTTTTCGCCAGCCGCTGACCACATCATAGCCTTTGTTTAGTTCTTCCAGCAGTAAGGGGATATCGGCTGGGTCATTTTGCAAGTCGGCATCCATCAAGATGATGACATCGCCATCCGAATGGTCTATGCCAGCAGTGATGGCGGCGGTCTGTCCATAGTTGCGATTGAGGAGGACTACCTGCACATGTTTGGGGTCTTGCGCAGCCAATTCGCGCAGAACCTCAGCACTGCGGTCTTTGCTGCCGTCGTCCACAAAGGTAACATCCCAGGGGATATTGAGTGGAATCACCGCGGTTTGAATTTCCTGCCAAAGGAGCGGTAGGTTTTCTTCTTCGTTAAATACCGGGATCACTAATGAGAGTTTCATCCAGCCTCCAAAAGCTTTGCAACTGCGCTCGGCAAACAACCATCGCCAATTATACCCACACTTAGGGCAATAAGCTGATATTGAGCGCTCGTGCAATGGGGAGGGCGAGGGACATTCTTAGGTATAATAACAACGATGATTGCAAAAGAAGACGATGGCATGCTCAGCGGTCAACGCCAGCCCGAAGACCTGGCGAACATTGCGCTGCGCCCAAAATCTCTCAAAGACCTGATTGGTCAGGACCAGGTTAAGAATAACTTGGAAATCCAAATTAAAGCCGCCAAGCAGCGTGGAGAAGCGCTCGAGCATGTGCTTTTTTATGGTCCGCCAGGGTTGGGGAAGACGACACTTTCGCATATATTAGCCACAGAGATGGGTGTGAACATCAAAGTTACCTCCGGTCCAGCCATCGAGCGCGCAGGAGATTTAGCGGCGATACTCACTAATCTGCATGCGGGCGATATCCTTTTTATTGATGAAGTCCACCGCTTGGGGCACAACGTCGAAGAGATTCTCTACCCGGCGATGGAAGATTTTGCTTTGGATATCATCATTGGCAAAGGACCGGCAGCAAAGTCTGTGCGCCTTAAGCTGCCGCGCTTTACTGTCGTTGGGGCGACAACGCGCTTAGCATTGCTAACGGCTCCTTTACGTGCTCGGTTTGGAGCTGTTTACCGTCTGGATTATTACGACGAAGAGGCTCTGGTTGCGATCCTGCGCCGCGGAGCGGAGCTTTTGGCATTAGATTATGAAGAAGATGGCATTAGGGAGATTGCGCGCCGTTCCCGCGGCACTCCGCGTATTGCTTTACGTATCCTCAGGCGTGTGCGCGATTATGCTCAAGTGCGTGGCGATGGGGTTATCACCGCGGAGATTGCGATTTCCAGCTTAAACATGCTGGATATTGATGTGATGGGCTTAGATGATCTTGATCGGCGGGTGCTTCTTTGTATTATCGAGAAGTACGCTGGTGGTCCCGTTGGCTTGAATACGGTGGCGGCATCCGTTAGTGAAGAAGCGGATACGATTATGGATGTGGTCGAGCCTTACCTTATGCAGTTGGGATTCTTAGAGCGTACAGCTCAGGGACGTGTTGCAACCGCATTGGCATACGATCATCTCGGCAAACCTTTTAATGGCACCCGGGAACAGCCACCACTTTTCAACCAAAACTCATAGATGGAAGATTCCAATTTGATAAACATGAGAACGGAAGATTTTGATTATGTGTTGCCGTCGGAATTCATTGCTCAAACGCCGGCAGAACCTCGTGACAGCTCGCGACTGATGGTTTTAGAGCGCGATAGCGATAGAGTTCGGCATGACTTCTTTTACAACATTGGGAAGTACCTCGAACCGGGTGATTTGTTAGTGATTAACCGCACACGGGTGATCCCTGCGCGGTTTTATGGCTTTAAACTGCCGGGTAAGGGTAAGGTGGAAGTACTTCTCCTGCGTCAGATTAATGAAACCACATGGGAGTGCATTGTTGGGGGGAAAGGTATGCACGCAGGCGTGGAGCTGCAGATCGAGCATGGTCCGCGGGCACAGATTACTGCCGTATTGGATGGCGCAAAGCGGCTGATAACCTTTACTGACCCTATTGAAGCGTATTACGCCGAAGCAGGGCATACCCCTTTACCGCCTTATATTCATAACCCTAACGTTGATCCAGAGCGCTATCAGACGGTTTATAGCAAAATCCCGGGTTCAGCCGCGGCGCCAACGGCAGGCTTGCACTTTACGGATGGCTTGATCCAAGCCTTAAAAGATGAAGGGATTGGCTTTGCCGAGATTACGCTCCACGTTGGGTTAGACACATTCGCACCCGTAACAGAAAGCGATCCGCAGACCCACAAAATCCACACAGAATGGTGTGAGCTCGACCAGAGCACAGCCGATCAGGTCAATCAGGCTCGTCAGCGGGGAGGGCGGATTATCGCGGTGGGTACGACCAGCGTGCGCACCTTAGAGAGCGCGGTGAGTCACTCAGAAGACGGCTTGGTAAAGCCATTTTCTGGGCAGACCGGGCTGTTTATCCTACCCGGGTACAAATTCCACGGGATCGATGGCATGATTACGAATTTCCACTTACCAAAATCGACGCTGATTATGTTAGTGAGCGCCTTTGCTGGGCGAGAGAAAATCCTCCAGGCTTACGAGATTGCCAAGGCAGAGCGCTATCGTTTTTATTCTTTTGGCGATGCGATGTTAATCCTTTAATATTTATTCTATTCTAATAAATACGTCGTACAATGTCAGCATTGGAATAAGATTTGCAACTAATGTAATACTTGCAAATCAAGAATAGAAGGAAAAAAACATGGTACCTTTTGATAAATTTTCTGAAAGAGCCCAGGATGTTGCTAACCGTGCAGCTGAGATTATTCAGCGCTACGGTCATAATTTGATCGAGACCGAGCATATTATGTTAGCGTTGATGGAACAGCCAGATGGCATGGTGACGCAAATCTTGGATCTTTTAAACATTGATGTAACGAAGTTGACCGAAAAGGTCGATAAAATTTTGCGAACAACCCCCAAAGCGAATATTTGGGGCGGGAATTCCGGCCCGATCTTCATGACCAATCGTGTACGCACGATGGTGGACGTGGCGAATAACGAAGCCAATCGCATGGGTGATGAGTATATTTCGACTGAGCACATGTTTTTAGCGATTTTAGCTGAACGGAACACGCCTTTGGCGCGCGCATTAGAAGAGGCTGGCTTGAATCGCCAAAATGTAATTGAAGCCATTCAAGTTATCCGTGGCGTGGGAAGACCACCACGGTCAGAGTCGAAGACGGAGACCCATTATAAGACGTTGGAAAAATACTCTCGCGACCTAACCAGACTGGCTGAGGAAGGCAAGTTGGATCCGATTTATGGCAGGGAAGTTGAGATTACCCGTTTGATCCAGATTCTCTGCCGCCGAACAAAGAATAATCCAGTTCTCATCGGTGAAGCCGGCGTGGGAAAGACTGCGATCGTAGAAGGTTTAGCGCAGAAAATTACCAACAATGATGTTCCTGAGATCCTGGAAAACCGCAAAGTGGTTTCGCTGGATCTGGGGTCTATGATTGCTGGGACGCGATTCCGCGGTGAATTTGAAGAGCGCCTGAAGGCTTGCATCGATGAAATTGAGCAATCCAAAGGCGAAATCATTTTATTCATTGACGAGCTGCATACTGTTGTGGGTGCCGGCGCAGCCCAAGGGGCAATGGATGCTTCCAACATGCTCAAGCCGGCTTTGGCTCGCGGAGACTTGCAATGTATTGGTGCTACCACTTTGGATGAGTACCATAAGTATATTGAAAAAGACGCGGCATTGGAGCGCCGCTTTGCTCCCATTTTTGTGGAAGAACCGAGTATCGATGATACCATCGCGATGCTGCATAGTTTGCGTGAGCGCTATGAGGCACACCATGGCATTTCAATCTCGGATGATGCGCTTAGTGCGGCTGCCAGGCTCTCAGCGCGCTACATGACCGAGCGCAGACTGCCCGATAAAGCTATCGACCTAATGGATGAAGCAGCCGCAAAGCTGCGTGTGGCTTTATATTCTCTTCCTGATGATCTCAAGGAGCAAAAACGTGAAATCGAACGCTTGGCAGCAGAAGAGGAACAAGCTGTTTCACAACGTGACTATGAACGTGCTGTGATGATGAAAGCTGATCGGTTGCGCTTGGAGCAGGAATTCAACGCTAACCGGATGCAATGGGAAGCAGAACATAAGCTGGATGAAACCGTTGATATGAACGATATTGCCGATGTCATTCATCAATGGACGGGTATTCCCCTTAGCCAGCTAATGGAAAGTGAAGCCGATAAGTTAGTCCACATGGAAGAGCGTTTGCACGAACGCATTATCGGACAAGATGAAGCCATCAAGGCGATTTCGGATGCTATCCGCCGGGCACGTTCCGGTTTGAAGGACCCCCGCCGCCCAAGTGGCAGCTTTATCTTCATTGGTCCTTCTGGTGTGGGTAAAACCGAGTTGGCTAAAGCCTTAGCTGAGTTCCTCTTCGATGATGAAGAAGCTCTACTGCGCATCGATATGAGTGAATATCGCGAGCAGCACACAGTTTCGCGGCTGTTCGGCGCGCCGCCCGGATACGTGGGCTATGAAGAAGGCGGGCAGCTGACGGAAGCTGTGCGCCGAAGACCATATCGGGTGATCCTCTTCGATGAAATCGAGAAGGCACATCCAGAAGTTTGGAATGCCTTGCTGCAAGTGCTGGATGACGGCAGACTGACCGATGGTCAAGGGCACGTGGTTGACTTTCGCAACACGGTGTTAATCATGACCAGCAACTTAGGGACAGAATTCGTCAATAAAGGCGGCACCTTAGGCTTCCTGAACGAGGATGATGGTGATGATATCAAAGTGGCACATGAGAAGATCGATAAAGCGCTCAAGAGCGCATTTAGACCGGAGTTTCTGAACCGCATCGACGACATCATCATGTTCTCGCCGCTAAGCCATGAAGATGTGCTGGGAATTGTGGACCTGCAGCTGGAAGAGTTAGCAGAACGCATGGCTGAAAATGGCATTGCTATGGAAGTCAGTGCCGAAGCGAAGTCTTGGTTAGCTGATCAGGGCTTTGACCCGCTGCTGGGTGCTCGACCGCTTAAACGCGCTATTCAAAAATACTTGGAAAGCCCGCTGGCAAAAGAAGTGCTGCAAGGCAGTTTCAAGATGGGCGATACAGTACTGGTAGAAAAGAGCCCTGAAGGTGAATTAATCTTTAGCAAGAAGCCAAAAAGCTCCTCCGAGAATGTGTCTACGGATGCGCCTGCCGCGGAAGTAGCTTCTGCAGGTTAAACTGAAAGCTAAAAAAGATATGGAACAAAAAGCCGCCCTAAACTCTGGGGCGGCTTTCACTAATTAACCTAACAGAAAAAGATGGGCTGGGGAATTTCCTAAGGATTTGTCAAATGATTTATACTTATTCTATGCAAAAGGACTTAGCTGAAGTCAAGGCGCTGCTTAGCACAGTTCCATTACTTTCTGCTTTAGGCGAGGAAGAGCTCCAGTCGCTGGCTGGTGAGTTTTCCACCCTCTCATTAAAAGCTGGGCAGAGCCTTTATACTGTAGGTGATCCCACTGACGGGCTTTACCTTCTGGCGCGAGGTAAAATGCAATGCTTGCAAGCGGAAGAGCCGCCGAAGGCTGCAATCCTGACCGCGGGAGAGTGGATCGGTGAGGAGAGCCTGCAAGGCGAGCCGCAGCGCCAATGCAGCGCCAGCGCTCTTTCCGATTGCACACTCCTTTTTCTAGATAACCTCCAGGTAAAGGAATTGCTTTTAGAGCACCCTGAAGTCCATGAAACCTACAAGGTGTTGCTTAAGAGCCGCAAAATGGCAGAGCGCATTCCACTCACCTGGCTGCAGCCAAATGAGCACATTTTTTTGATGACACGCAAACACCCGGTATTTCTTTTGCTCACCGTGTTTTGGCCGATCTTGACTTTTGGACTTGTGATGGCGCTGCTGGTCTTATTTGCGCAGCAATGGGCTGGGATCGCCGCCGTAGTACTCACCGGTGCGTTTACGCTTTGTGGCTTATGGTTAGCTTGGAATATCAACAACTGGGCGAACGATTTTTATATCATCACCAACAAGCGTTTAGTGTGGGTGGAGCATGTATCCGGCTTGTATGACAGCCGTCAGGAAGCGCCTTTAGGCACCTTGCTTTCTGTAGGCATCCAGACGGCAGTGATGGGTGCAATTTTTGGTTATGCGGATATTGTCGTACGCACGTATGTGGGTAATATCCGCTTTAATCGCGTGGGGGATGCTCCCATCATCGGTAAGTTGATCGAGGTTTACTGGAAGAAATCCAAGATTGGAGACCGTGAAGAAGAAGCAGAGACAATGCGCGCTGCCTTGCGCCGAAAGTTAGGCGGAGAAGCGGAAACCCCCGCTGAAGAAGAACTGATAATCGAGCCAAAGATGGATGTAGAAACAGCACAGCCAGCCGAAAAAAACTTTTTCCAGTGGCTCTTTCAGGACTTTTTACGTATCCATGTCGAAGATGAACATATCATCACCTATCGCAAACACTGGCTCGTGCTTCTGCGCATGTCACTCTTACCGCTGCTCGGTTTAATCATCTCATTGAGTTTTCTGATTGGCATGGTGACTTGGAATTATTCTGATATTCCTTATCAGCTGGGCGTGATGATCGGTTTTTTGTTGACAGTTTTCATGTTATGTTGGTTAGTTTATCGCTATATCGACTGGCGCGATGATGTTTTCCAGCTGACGCCAACCCAAGTAATCGACATCGACCGCAAGCCCTTTGGGCGGCTGTCCCGCCGCTCAGCGCCTCTCGAAAATATTTTGAGTATTGAGTATGAACGCAAGGGCATTTTCCAGATGTTGTTCAATTTCGGTACAGTTTATATTACTGTGGGCAATACCCAGCTTACTTTTAATGAGATCTCACGTCCAGCGGATGTGCAGCAACAGATTTTTGCGCGCATGGGTGCGCATGCCGAGGAATTGCGGCAGCGGGAGATTGACGAAGAACGCGAGCGCATGACGGAATGGTTTAAGGTCTACCACGAGGAGAGCCAATCGAAAGACACTACAAAACAGTTGAGAACCCCACCACCCTAAAGTAAAATGGCTTAAGATTTTGAAACAGGAAGTGAAGAAACAGTGGCAGTTTTAGAGATTGTAAAATTCCCTGACCCCGGGCTCAGGTTAAAGGCAAAACCAGTCCAAACTTTTGATAAATCTTTGCAAAAGCTCATCGATGATATGTTCGAAACCTTGCGTGCTGCGCCGGGGGTAGGTTTAGCTGCACCGCAAATTGGGCAATCTTTGCGCTTGGTGGTCGTTGAATATGCAGATGAAGAACAGGAAAATGCAAAGCCCAAAACATACGTGTTGATTAATCCTGAGATAGTTAAGACTTCTCATGAAACCGTCATGGCAACGGAAGCGTGTTTATCCTTGCCCAATTTAGCCGGCGATGTTGAGCGCCATGAATCTATCACCGTCAAAGCCAAGAACCGCTATGGCAAGCCGATGAAAATTACAGCAAGAGGATGGTTAGCGCGGATCTTTCAGCATGAAATTGACCATCTGAATGGTGTACTTTATATTGACCGAGCCACAAATATGTATGACCTTACGGATGAGGAGATGGCTGAAATTAAAGACTGATGCATCTTACCCGATTGGCACTAACGAATTTTCGCATTTTCTCCCGTTTGGACCTTCAGCTACCCAAACGGGTGATTTTGCTTTCCGGCGGAAACGCTCAAGGTAAGACGACTATCCTGGAAGCCATTGCCTATCTGGCAAATTTTTCCTCATTCACAGCCAGCTCTGACCGCCAGCTGCTCAACTTCAATCTTTCCCCCCAGCCGCAATTAGTCGGGCGCATTGTGGGAGAGTTTCAGCGAGGGATTAGAACGCATACCCTCGAGGTTCGCTTTATTCAGGAATATAACGGCAACCCAAGCGCGCCACGTTTCCGTAAAGAAGTGCTGCTGGATGGGGTGAAGAAGCCCTTGGGTGAGCTTTATGGGCAGTTTAATGCGGTAACTTTATTACCGCAGATGATCCGCATCGTGGAAGGATCGCCATCCGATCGGCGGCAATATTTAGATGAGGTGCTCTCTCAGGTCGAGCCAGGCTATGCTCGGCATTTAGCCAACTATAACAAGGCTTTGTCACAACGTAATGCCCTGCTTAAAAACCTAAGCGAACGAGGTGGAGACGTACGCCAGTTGGAGGCTTGGGATGGAATGCTTTCTGAACATGGTGCGCAGATCATGCACGCACGAATCCAAGCTTTGCAAGAATTGGAAACCTTAGTGCTCCCGATTCACCAGCAACTGACTCGGCAGAGCGAAGTGCTGCGCTTGGCTTATCATCCGGCTTATGAACCCTTACCGGCACCTAAAGGGCAGTTAGCTTTGCCGGTGCAAACTTCGCTAGACCGTTCGGGCATTAATGCAAAAGATATTGACGAGGGCTTACACAAAGCACTTCACGCGGCTTACCGCCAGGATATCAGCCGGGGGATGACCACCTTAGGACCGCATCGAGATGAATTTCGCTTCTTGAGTAATCGCATTGATTTAGGGGATTATGGCTCCCGCGGGCAGGCGCGCACTGCCATGCTTTCGCTGAAATTCGCTGAAGTGCAATGGATGCACGCCAAAACAGGCGAATGGCCTGTGCTGCTTTTAGATGAAATTATGGCTGAGTTGGACCCGCAACGTCGTCAGGATTTACTCCAGGTTTTGAATGACGTCGAGCAAGCCTTTCTTACCTCCACCGATCCAGAGTTATTTACGCAGGAATTCCGCAGCCGGCATGAAGTCTGGCAGCTACAAGATGGGATTGTATCTTAATGCCCTAAAAGTTAGAGACGAAATACATAGAGGAGCCGAAGATGCCAGCAGAAGCAGTTCAGAGAGAAGCACGTAAAGTATGGATTGCCCGGCTGATCGTGGCAATTGTTATTTTTATCAATTTGCAAGCTGCGTTGCAATATCTACTTAACCCGAACGCCTATTCCGGCGCGTTTGAGCTAGAAGGAATCCCTGGAATGGCTGCGGTGATGGGCGTAGGGATTTTGTATGTGATGTGGCAGGTGCCTTATGTATTTGCTGCTATAAATCCTGTTGCGCATAGGTTATCGCTAACCGAAGCTGTGCTGATGCAGGCTATTGGGCTGCTAGGGGAAACCTGGCTGCGTAGCCGCATACCTGTAGAGCACACAGTCTTGCGCAATAGCATCTTTCGTTACATCTGTTTTGATGCTGGTGGACTGGTTCTGCTTGTGGTTGCCTGGCTTTTAGTGAATAAAAAGGTTATAGCTCAAAAGAAAGCAGAGGACTAATGCTAAAAGATTTAGTTGCAAAAAACCGCAGTTACCGTCGCTTCGATGGAAGCGTACCCATTCCGCAGGAAACTTTGGTAGAACTTGTGGAGTTAGCACGGCTTTGCCCCAGTGCCGCCAACTTGCAACCGCTAAGGTTTGCCTTGGTGAGTGAAAAACCGCTAACTGATAAAGTATTTCCCTTGCTTAAATTTGCGGCTTACCTGCAGGATTGGGCTGGCCCTGCTGAGGGAGAGCGCCCCACAGCGTATATCGTTGTAATGGTTGATGAGCGCATCAAGAGCCAAGCTGATTTAGATGCTGGCATTGCCGCGCAGACAATGATGTTAGGCGCAGTGGAGAAGGGGTATGGCGGGTGTATGATGAGCTCAGTCCAACGCGAAAAATTAGCCGAATTGCTGGGCTTACCGGAATACTACCAGATCGTTTTGGTGATGGCATTAGGCAAACCTATTGAACAGGTTGTCGTGGAAGATGTGGATGAAACCGGTAACATTAAGTATTACCGAGATAAGCAAGGCATACATCACGTCCCCAAGCGCTCGCTTAAGGAGTTAATCTGGGAATCCTAAGGGGATTGAATACTCAGGTCAGCCTATAAGCCGTATTCTGTCGCGGGTGGGCATCTATCTGGGTACGCCGTCACCAGCGTACTCTAGCGGTCTACCCGGAGATCAACAGTGCCGAGCCAGCACTGGCAAAGAGCTTTTCCCCTGTTTGACTTTGCACCGGAAGGGGGTTGCCTGGCCGCGGATATTGCTACCCGCGCCGGTGGTCTCTTACACCACCTTTTCACCCTTACACGCCTGCGATCGCAGTGTGCGGAATGTTTCTGTGGCCCGATCCAGAAGCTTACGCCTCTCCAGGAGTTACCTGGCTTCCTGCTCTATAGTGTACGGACTTTCCTCACTGCTCTCTATGGAGCAGCGCGCTCACCCAGCTGACCTGAGCATTTAAATCATACTCGCCAGAGGGTGAAAAATCAAATTTAATGGGTATATATCTATATCTTTTGTGCGCAGTGCTTCATTGCTAAGTTGATATTCTCTGAATTCTTTCTTTTTATTGCATTTCCATTCCTTCTCGGGTGATTTGATCTTTCCATAAAGCAGGTTTTTCAGCTAAAATAAATGCCGACTAAAGAGGTGAAAATTGAAGAAGAAGAACACAAAGCTCATCATTGGCGTCGTCATTATTATCGCTGCCGTTGTATATTTAATAGCTTCCTCCACGCTCTCGCAATCCCAGTATTTTTTGACTGTGGAAGAGCTGCAATCCAATCATGCGGAATATGTAGGTAAAAATGTTCGCATGTCTGGCGTTGTATTAGGAGATTCGATTAAGTACGACCCGCAAACTTTAGAGCTGACCTTTCAGGTGGCACAGATCCCTGGTGATCATCGCGTGATTGAACAGATGGGTGGCATGTCCGTGGTTTTAGCGCAAGCGGCTCACGACCCAACCTTGCCTAAGATGACCATCCATTACGTAGGTCCACGTCCTGATTTACTCAAAGATGAAGCTCAAGCTATTATCACTGGCTCCTTAGACGAAAATGGCGTTTTCCAAGCGAGCGAACTGCTGCTGAAGTGCCCATCTAAATATCAATCAGAGCTTCCAGATCAAAATCAGTAGAAATCCCTAATTAACAGAGGAAAAAATGTTTTTTGCAGGTCTTATCCCTTCTTATTTAGCACTGCTTGCTTTCATAGTAGCCATAGTATTGACTCTTCTGGCAATTTTGCGCAAACAAACTGCAATTCCAACGCTTGCAAGTCATTTAGCAAAATCCGCTCTTATCTTGCAGACTATCGGGGTAATAAGCTTGATAGTGATGCTTGTGCTGGAGGATTACACAAATTATTATGTGGCATCGGTGGTAAACCCAGCCATGCCGGGGATCCTCAAGGTTACCGCACTGTGGGGTGGACAAGCCGGCTCGCTCTTTTTTTGGAGTTGGTTAGTCTCGCTCATAGTTTTTATCGCCCTCTCAAGCAAACGCAAATTGATCGATGCCTGGTCATTTCTCGTTTTGGCTGCCAATGTGATTTTCTTTTTAGGGCTTTCCCTTTTCGGGGATAATCCTTTCGTACGTATCTGGGCATTGAGCGATGGCAGCTTGGTTTCAGCTCTCTTTGCACCCGAGGCTGGGGCTGCGGTCCATAAACTCAGCATTGGAATGGGGTTGAACCCACTTCTCAGGCATCCTGGGATGATTATTCATCCACCCATGCTGTATGTGGGATATGCACTTTTCTTTGTTCCGTTTGCGGTGGCGATCTCTACACTTATCCAGAAACGGAATGATGATCAATTGATTCACGATACCCGCACATGGGTTGTTCTTGGTTGGGTCTTCCTAACTGGCGGGATTGTCTTAGGCAGCTGGTGGTCTTATGACGTCTTGGGTTGGGGCGGTTATTGGGCTTGGGATCCTGTAGAAACGGCATCGCTCTTGCCCTGGCTGACGGCTACAGCGTTGTTACATAGCTTCTTGCTGGAGCGTAAACGCGGCATATTTAAACGATTTAATTTTGTTTTGGTGCTGCTCACTTATTTACTGGTTATTTTTAGTATTTTTGTTACGCGATCTGGTTTGGTCAATTCTGTTCACGCTTTTAGCGAGAGCACAATTTCCTTACCCTTATTGGTTTTCATGTGCTTTTGGCTATTAGGCTCGATAGGTCTCTTAGTATGGCGTTGGAAAGCCTTAGGAGGAGAGTTTGAAATTAGCTCTCCATTCAGCCGAGAAGCATTTTTCTTGTACACCAATATCATTTTGCTTGCGTTGACGGCGGTTTGTTTGTGGGGGTTAATCTTTCCAATGATCAATGGCGCTCTGACAGGCAATCAGGTCGTTTTGGATCGGGGTTATTATGACCGCACGACCACACCGCTCTTTTTGATCCTAGTTTTCTTGTTGGCTATATGTCCATTAATCGGATGGAATGTGGTTCAGCTCAAGAAAATCGGAAAGAAGCTATGGATCCCAATGGGGCTGTCTATCCTCACCATCGTGATACTCTTTCTTAGCGGTTTGCACATCGCGATGGCACTCGGTGGCATTTTCCTGGTGGCATTAGGGCTCTTTACCCTACTCACATTAACCATTCGCGATGGAATTGCCGTAGGATTCCCGAAGTTTTGGGGTTTTCTCTGGAGGCAGCGCAACCGCTACGGGGCTTGGCTGGTGCATGCCGGCATCCTTTTGATCGCTTTAGGTATCGTGGGCATGGAGACGCTCTCTACGAGCATTCAAGGTACCATGCTGCCTCATGAAAAAATGCCGCTGATGGGTTATGAAATTGAATTCAACAGCATCAGTGAAACTTTTACAAACCCAGAGTATATGACCGCAGAGGCGGATACAACTCTTTATAAAGATGGAAAAGAAATTGCTCGGCTTTTTCCAGCGCAGCATATATACCCGGAGCGTGACCAGTTTATCAGCGTTCCAGCTGTAGATAGCAACTTAAGCAGAGATGTATATCTCCTACTGGTTGGTTATGACGTTGATGTGCCATATATTACTTTGAGAATGTCGGTTAACCCCTTAGTCAACTTTATGTGGTTGGGGGGAATATTTCTTGTATTGGGTGGAGTATGCGTGGCAACAACCTCAAGCCACTTACGCGAAGAAGAAGAGCTTGTGCAGGAGGAACCACTTGAAGTTTGAAGTCAATAAGCTCTGCAAGTCTTATGGTGTGCAGCGCGTGCTGCAGAACTTAGACATAAGCTTACAATCTGGAGAGCTAGTTTGCCTGTTAGGTCCGAATGGCGCCGGAAAAAGCACCTTAATCCGCTTACTTAGTGGATTGCTCAAGCCAACTGCTGGCGAAATCACTATTGACGGCACGTTTGTAGATTTCAGCGAGGCTGAGGTTAGGCGAAAAATTGGGCTTATTTTGCATCAGACCTTTTTGTACGAACAACTTACCGGATTAGAAAACTTGCAGCTTTACGCCCGCCTTTATGGGACGAGGCTTACGGAAAGTGACCTCAAACAACTTATGGTTCGGGTTGGCTTAGGCAAGGTAAGGCCTGTGCCTGTACGGAGTTACTCGCGTGGGATGAAGCAGCGCCTAACGATTGCACGCGCTTTGCTCAATGAACCGCAGATTTTGCTCCTGGATGAGCCTTATACTGGCTTAGACCAGCAAGGTTCCACAATGCTCAACCAATTATTGATTGAGGAGAGGGATAAGCAGCGCATTATCTTGATCACAACGCACGAGCTTAGCTTTATCCGCCAGGTGGCATCGCGTTTTGATATCTTACACCGAGGCAAAATTGCCGAGAGCATACCTAACGCAGACCTGAGCCTGGATGAGCTGCAGGAACGTTACAACACGGTCGTGAATAACCGCGTAAAGATCCAAACTGAGGCAGCCGCATGAAAACATGGCTTAGCACCGCATGGATTCTGGTATGGAAAGACCTGGTACAGGAGTGGCGCAGCCGCGATGTGCTGACTTCGATGTTTGCGTTTGCTGTGCTTTCACTTTTTATCTTCAATTATGCCCTCGAGCTTTCTCCCATTGATCGCGCAGAGATTGCGCCGGGGTTGATCTGGGTGGTAATGGTTTTTACCGGCACCTTGGGTTTAAATCGTTCTTTTGCAGCCGAGCAGGATCAGGGCTCTTTTGAAGGGCTAATGATGGCTGTTCCGGAACTCTCGGTGATTTACTTAGCGAAGATGATTACCAACCTGTTGATGATGTTTGGGTTAGCAATCTTGGTCATTCCTATTTATTCCTTGCTCTATAATCAATCTCTGTTCGATTTGCGCTTTTTTGGCGTCTTAATGTTGGGAGCCTGGGGCTACAGTGCTGCGGGTACACTGATCTCGAGCATGACGGTGCAAACGCGCATGCGGGATTTACTCTTACCAGTGCTTTTGTTCCCACTTTTGCTGCCAGTGAACATGGCTGTGGTAAAATCGGGCAGTGCGATTATCGCTGCTTCTTCAGTACCGGAATTTCAAAGCTGGATAAATCTTTTGCTTGTTTATGATGTTATTATGACTGTAGTTTCAATAATGGTGTTTGAATATGTTATCCGAGAATAAAACAATCACATTTCTTTCTATTCTTGCCGCAGTACTCTTTGTTTTTGCTTTCTTTATGGTTATTTTTTATGCGCCCATTGAGGTCAATATGGGACTTGTGCAGAAAGTTTTCTACTTTCACATGAGCGCTGCGTGGGTGGGCATGTTAGCTTTTCTCATGGCAGCCATTTTTGGGATCCTTTATCTGGTGCATAAAGACCTCAAATGGGATCGATTGCTTGCTTCCAGCGTTGAAATCGGCTTGCTGTTTACGGTGATTTGCATCCTCAGCGGGATGATTTGGGCACGACCGATTTGGAATACTTGGTGGACCTGGGACCCCAGGCTAACCACAGTCACCATTATGGCATTCACTTATATTGCCTTTATTCTTTTGCGGCGCAGTATGGACGAGCCCTCCAAAAGGGCACAATTTAGTGCAATTTATGCCATTATTGGGTTTGTTACCGTACCACTCACCTTTTTTTCAGCCCGACTTCTGCGCACCATTCACCCAGTCATTTTTGGCTCCGGCGAAGTAGATATGAACCTGAATCAACCGATGTTGACGACGATGTTCATCAGTTTAGGGGCATTTACGGTGATGTATGTTGCGTTGCTCCTGCAACGGGCACGTTTGATGCAAGCTGAAGAGACACTCATGCAGTTGCGGTTGCAAACTGAGATCGATGCTGATTGGGAGGATCAAGCCAATGCCTGATACTTTTGCGTATTTTATCGCTGGATATATCGTCATATTTGTGCTTATCTTTGGCTATGTAGGGCATCTATTTCGATTGAAAAGGAAAATAAATCGACAGCGCGAGGAGCTTTCTACTGAAGACAAATAATTTAGATGTCTTTTAAAGTTTTAAGTACAGAGGAGAAATTATTTAGAAAGGAGAGACGGTTATCGAGAATAATTAAAATGTTAGCGAGAAATATTAACCTACCGTTTTTGAATTTGGTGAAAAAATTCACATTGACTTCTGATGTAAACTATATATAATTAGTGGTGAAAGTAATTCCATTCTATATCTTCTTGAGAGGAGAAAAAGTATGAAAAAGAATTCCCTGTTTATTTTAGTCGCAGTAATTGCAATAGCTTTGGTTGCTTGGGTAGGTTGCACAACCAAAGAAGAAGTAAAAGAACCTACCGACGTCGACCAAATGGCACTCATTAATGAAGTGTCCGCAAAATGGGAAGGCTCTGCGCACGCCGACGCCGCTTCTGAGGCTTTCAACCACTGGAATGAAGAAGATCCAGCTGAAGTCCCAGTTGCATGCGCAAAATGCCATAGCTCTAAAGGCTTTCAGGATTTCGTTGGGGATGATGGTTCAGCTGCTGGAGCGGTGGATGCACCTGGCGAGATTATCGATCCCATTACCTGTGCAACCTGCCACAATGACGCTGCTGATAAGCTCACCTCGGTAACCTTACCCAATGGGAAAGAAATTACCGATCTCGGCAATAGCGCCATTTGCATGACCTGCCATAGTGGTATGGGATCCGCTGATGCAGTCGATGCCGCTATCACGAGTGCTGGCGTAGGAGAAGACGACGTAATCGAAGGACAAGCACTTTTAGGTGTGCACTACTTAGCTGCAGCTTCAGTACAGTTAGGCGCAGATGGTGGAATGGGCTATCAATATGAAGGTAAATCTTATGTTGGCACCTTCAAGCATGCCGACCCTGTGAATTCCTGCACCGAGTGCCATGATCCTCACTCGCTCCACACTAAGGAAGTTGAAGGTAGTGACGCAAACCTGTGCTCCACCTGCCACTCCGATGTACAAAGCTATCAGGATTACAAGAAAATCACTATGTCCAAAGTGGATTACGATGGCGATGGGACCACAGAAAGCACCTATGATGAAATCGAAGGAATGCGCCAGGTATTAATCAAGGCTTTGCAAGGATATGCCAACGCGAAATCTGGTGTAGGTTTCATTTTTGAACCCAAGGTTTATCCTTATGCCTTCATTGATACGAATGGTGATGGCGAAATTAGCGAAGGTGAAGCTGCATTCCCCAATCAGTTTAAGGCATTCACCCCACGAATGCTCAAGGCTGCCTACAACTTGATGTTTGTCACCAAAGAACCGGCTGCTTATGTGCATAACGCTGAATATGTCCTGCAACTCATGTACGATTCAATTGAAGACTTGTCTGAGTTCAGCGGTGTGAGCACAGAAGGTTTGGTGCGTCCTTAAGCTTGAAAATTGAGCTTTAGTGCGGAGATTTCATGTCAAATAAAACGAAATTTGTAATCTTCTTAATAGTTTGTGTTGCTCTGACGCTAACACCCGTCACAATAATGCTGTTGAATGCCAACTGGGTGTGGCCTATGCGGGATATCTCCGTGGCTTTAGCTTTCCTTGGGATGTCCATCGTTGGAATGCAGTTCTTGCCCATTTCGCGAATGCCTTGGTTAGCTGATTCTATCCCGTTGGATAAGATGTACAAGACCCACCACGTGATCTCAGCTGTATCTGTGGGCTTGATCCTTTTACATCCAATCATCTTGATTGCAGGTCAAGAGCTGTTTTTCGAAGAGCCTTTCTGGTTGCAAGCAGGCATAATCGGCCTAGTGGGATTAATCCTGATTGCGATCACATCGATTTTCCGGAAGAAGCTCAAGATCAGCTATACCACCTGGCTGTTGTTACACGACATTTTCACTTTGTGTATCATGGTATTTGGGCTGTGGCACATGTTCGGCCGGAATTACTATATGCGTAATTCGGCGATGACTGCTGCTTGGATTGTGCTTATGGTGATTTGGGGTGGATTAGCCCTGTATATTCGCCTTATCCGACCTTTAATCCTAGCGAAGCATCCTTACAAAATTGAAAAGGTCGTTAGCGAAGGCAAAGATACCTATTCTGTGTATCTTTTACCGGATGGGTTCGAACGCCCTGCTTTTAAAGCCGGTCAGGTAGCCTGGATTAGCCGCGGAAACTCACCATTTGTGATCAGCCGCAATCCTTTCTCTTACTCAGGGAGTACCGAATGGGATGCGATCCGCTTCTCAATTAAGAAAGCTGGAGACTTTACTAACACCATCTCAGAATGGAAACCCGGTGAGAGGATGTATGTGGATGGGCCTTATGGGACCTTCGACTTGGATGACCCGCGTATGCAAAAGGGCTTAGTACTTCTAGGCGGTGGTATTGGCATTGCGCCAATCATGAGCATTCTGAACACAATGGCGGATAAAGGCGATAAAAGGCCGGTGTATGTATTTTATGGCGACCTAAACGAAGAAACAGTCCTTTTCCAAGATGAATTCGAGAGCCTAAAATCACGCCTGAACATGACCTTAGTTCAAGTGCTTGAAAAACCGCTAAATCCGGAGGCTTGTGAGTTTAAGGGCTATATCACCAAAGAATTGCTCTTAGCGAAGCTACCGGAGAACTATAAGGAACTGTTCTACTTCATGTGCGGTCCGCTGCCGATGATGGATGCAATGCACAAGCATTTAGCAGCGATGGGTGTCCCGAAGTCGCAGATCGCATCAGAAAAATACGAAATGGCTTAGCCGAAGCGTTTGTTTAGTTTACAGGCTCCCCGAATTGGGGAGCCTGTTTATATCACTTGAGGAATCGTTATACCATTGAGCCAGGAAAATTCAAGCTGTGGGTAGGACCGGATTCGACCCCAGGATTAGAAGGAGAATTCGAGCTGATATCCTCGAGGGAATAAGCCCTAAGGTGGAGCGATTCTAACCATGAAAAACCATTTGAAAAACCTTTGTTTCAGTAAAATTGGACTGGACATTTTCTGAATTTGTTGTAAAATAAAAGTTCGTGAATATGGAATTATTGTCTGGAGGAAGAATTGGCTAATATTAAGTCTCAGATCAAACGTAATAAACAAAACCAGAAACGGCGCATGCGCAACCGTGTCTATCGTGGCACAGCCCGCACTTACGTGCGCAAAGCTGAAGCTGCTATCAAAGTTGGCGATGCACAAGCCTCTCAAGAAGAAGTGCTGAAGGCGATTAAAGCTCTGGATAAAGCTGCCAGCAAAGGCGTGATTCATAAGAATAACGCTGCCCGGCGCAAGTCACGTCTGGTCAAAAAGTTAAACTCAATGCAATAAACACTGACAGTTTTGTCACGATGCGGAGGCTTTATGCCTCCGTTTTTGTTGCCGAACTGAATTGGAGACAGCGCAATGGTAAAATAGCCTTCGACGCCAGTTTACCGCGGGCTAGGATTATCTTGGGTTGAAGGAAGGCAGCATGTTCGAAGATGAAAAGCAAGCACTAGCAAATATAATTCAAAATTATTGTCAAGAGCGCGGGCTGCCCGCTAAACCCTTAGAATGGCGCGATATCCCCTTTAGTGGAGAATGGGGTATTGCTGCACCGCTTTTTCCTTTGGCAGCTGCTGATCCCAATCGTCAAGAGCCGGTGCCGCAGCATGCCCAACTTTTAGCAGAGTCCCTGCGTGCTTATCTTGGAGATCTGCCTGGCTTCAGCCGAATTGAAGCTGTTCGCGGCTATCTTAACCTTTATTTTTCGCCACCAGAATATGCCCAAAAAGTCGTACAAGCTGTCCTCGATCAAGGTGAGGGCTATGGCACCTGTGAACCTTCCGGGAAGGCTACCATGGTGGAATATTCCAATCCAAACACGCACAAACCCTTACACGTCGGACATTTACGCAATGTCATTTTGGGCGGTTCGATTGCGAATATCCTCGAAGCCAGCGGCAAAGCGGTTATTCGGGTCAATTACATCGGGGATATTGGGCTGCATGTAATCAAGTGGCTGTGTAATTACGAAAAATACCATCAAGGTGAAACGCCGAGCGAAGATAAAACGCGCTGGATGGGGGATCTGTTTGCTGAGGCTGACCGCCGCTTTGCCTACGAAGAAGGCTTCGAGGCGGAGGTACGGGCTTACTTTGCCCGCTGGGATGCGCGCGACCCGCACATCTTAGAGCTCTGGAAGCAAACCCGGGAATGGTCAATGGAAGGTTTTGCGCAGGTTTATGACTTGCTAGGCGAACATTTCGACCGCATTTACTTCGAGAGTGAGGTAGAAGAGCCAGGTAAAGCCGTTGTTGATCAGCTGATCAAATCCGGTTTGGCACAGGATGGTAGACCCGAAGAGCCGGTGATCATCAATTTGGATGAATTGCTGGGCACAAAAGAGGAATATCGTGTGGTGATAATTTTGCGCTCGGATGGAACCTCGCTTTATGCCACCAAAGAAATCCCTCTTGCTATCCTCAAGTTTACTGAGTATGACCTTGAGCAATCCATCTATGTGATTGACGTGCGGCAAAGCTTGCATATGAAGCAAATCCGCAAGGTTCTGGAGCTGATGGGATATCCCTGGGCAGAGCGCATTTACCACTTAGCTTATGAAATTGTGAACCTACCGGGGAACGTCACCATGTCTTCGCGTGAGGGGACGGTAGTGCTCTTGGATGACCTCATTCGGGAAGCAACCAACCGTGCGCTGGAGATTGTGCGCGATAAAAACCCGGAAATAGATCCCCAAGAAATGCAAACTATTGCCGAAGCTGTGGCTTTGGGCAGCATCAAGTATCCGATGTTGGCACGGGAAAACACTAAAATGGTCACATTTGATTGGGAGAGTGCTTTAGACTTCAACGGGCAGTCGGCACCCTATATTCAATATGCACACGTACGAGCCAATAGCATTTTGCGCAAGGCGGGTTTGGAGCAGCCCGAGGTACCACAGTTTAACTACGACCTGCAGACTAGCGAGATAAACCTGATTGAACTGCTCGCCAGGCTGCCAGATGAAATTCAACGAGCAGCCAAAGAGCTAAAACCTTCACTGCTGGCAAATTTTGCTTATGACCTCGCTAAAGCATTCAATGATTTTTACAATCAATGCCCGGTTTTGAATGCCGAACCAGCAATTCGGGCAGCTCGTCTGGCATTAGTGGCTGCGGCGCGTACGTGTTTGGCGAAGGTTTTGACGCTTATGGGCATCCGAGCTCCAGAAGTGATGTAAAATAAGGCACAATAAAAAATTTTAGCAAAAGGAGAAAAATTTTATGAATCGTATCCGTACAATCATCATGGGAGCTGCCGGCAGGGATTTCCACAATTTCAATACCTTTTACCGTGATAACGACCAATATGAGGTGGTTGCTTTCACGGCAACCCAGATTCCCAATATTGAAGGCAGAAAGTATCCTGCGGAGTTAGCGGGTAAGTTATACCCTAACGGCATTGATATTTATCCCGAAGATGAGCTACCCAAGTTGATTAAGGATTTTAAGGTTGATGAAGTTGTCTTTGCTTATAGCGATGTTCCTCACACTTATGTGATGCACAAAGCCAGCCAGGTCAATGCACTGGGTGCAGATTTCTTTGTGATGGGCACAAAACGAACGCAGGTAAAGTCTACAAAACCCGTCGTGGCTGTTTGCGCCGTGCGTACCGGCTCTGGTAAGAGCCAAACCACGCGCAAAGTTGCCCAGATACTGATGGAAATGGGCTACAAAGTTGCTGCAATCCGCCACCCTATGCCGTATGGCGATTTGGTCAAGCAAAAAGTGCAGCGCTTCGCGACATATGCGGACCTGGATAAGCACGAGTGCACAATTGAAGAGCGCGAGGAATATGAACCCCACATCGACCAAGGCGTAATTGTCTATGCTGGCGTGGATTACGAAGCCATTTTGCGCGAAGCCGAGAAGGAAGTGGATATTGTCCTCTGGGATGGGGGGAACAATGACTTCTCATTCTATGCGACTGACTTGCTCATCGTGGTTGCAGATCCGCTGCGCCCGGGGCATGAGGCTAATTATTACCCAGGCGAGACAAATGTGCGCATGGCAGACGTCTTTGTGATTAACAAAGTAGATACCGCCAACCCAGATGATGTCATTGCGGTGCGTGAAAGTTTGTTTGCGCTCAACCCCACAGCACAGGTCATTGAAGCAGCTTCTCCTATCTATGTGGATGACCCTGATGCCATCCGCGGGAAGCGTGTGCTTGTGGTGGAGGATGGTCCCACGCTTACGCATGGGGGTATGGCTTTTGGGGCTGGGTATGTGGCTGCGCGGCGTTATGGCGCGGCAGAAATTGTTGATCCGCGGCCGTTTGCGGTCGGCAGCATTATAGAAACCTACAAGAAATATCCCGGTACGGGCAAAATTTTGCCGGCAATGGGTTATGGCGAGCAAATGGTGCGCGATTTAGAGCAAACCATCAATAATGCTGATGTGGATATGGTCGTGATTGGCACACCGATTGACCTCAACCGCATCATGAAGATTAAGAAACCCAACCAGCGCGTACGCTATGCGTTGGAAGAGATCGGCAAGCCAACCTTGACGGATATTTTGCAGAAGAAATTCGGCAAATAAGCTGAAGTTCTCAAGCACAAGACCTTCACAGGGGTCAGGCAGCCCTGACCCCTGATTTATAATTAATTGTTGAATACATTGAAGTATTAAGGAAAATCATGTTTAGCGATTCAGTGGTAATAAAAGTAAAATCCGGCAAAGGCGGGGACGGCATGGTGCATATGCACCGTGAAAAGTACCGCCCTAAAGGTGGTCCGGATGGGGGTGATGGCGGAAAAGGGGGGGATGTGGTGTTGCGCGTGGAGCCGACCCTGAATACTCTGAGTAGATTTCACTATAACGAAAATTTTGCTGCTGAAAATGGCCGCAACGGAGGACCAAACAAGCAGTCCGGCAAATCTGCTGACGACCTTATCATTCCGGTTCCGCCAGGCACACTGGTTTATAACGACGAAACCGGTGAACTGCTTGGGGATTTGGTGCTGCCTGGGCAAACGCTCGTGGTTGCTAAAGGTGGACGAGGCGGACGCGGCAATCAGCATTTTGCGTCTTCGCGCAACCAAATGCCACTCACTGCCGAGCGGGGGGAGCCAAGTGAGGAGCTGACCTTACGCCTAGAGCTCAAACTGATTGCGGATGTGGGATTGGTCGGCTTGCCGAATGCAGGCAAATCTTCTTTTTTAGCTGCAACGACCAATGCTCAGCCGAAAATTGCTGAATACCCTTTTACCACGCTCGAACCAAACTTAGGCGTGGTGCACTTGGATGCAGAACACGATTTGGTGCTTGCTGATATTCCTGGATTGATTGAAGGGGCGCATGAAGGTAGTGGTTTGGGTTATGAGTTTTTACGCCATATCCAACGCACGCGCGTGCTTATTCATATTTTGGACGGTCTTTCCAATGATCCTTATGAAGATTACCTGATGGTTAATCAAGAATTAGAACTTTATGATGAGCGCTTGGGCAAGCTACCTCAGGTGGTTGTGCTCAACAAGATAGACCTTCCAGACGTTGCAGAGCGTTTTGAACCTTTGCGGGAAAAGTTTTCTCAGGAAGGGGTGGAACTTATGCCAATTTCAGCGGTAGGGCATACCAATTTAGATAAAGTGCTTTGGAAAGCCTATGAATACTTACAGCAAGCGCCGGAAGAAGAGCCAAAAGAGGAAGTCCCAGTCTACCGCGCGGAAGAAAACCCGCGTGCTTTCACGATTAGCCGGGAAGGCGATGCTTGGATTGTGAGTGGGAAAATGATTGAAAAAGCTGCCGCTATGACATTTTGGGAACAACCAGGATCGGTACGGCGATTTCAGCGTTTGTTGAGCCGAATGGGGATTGATGCCGCATTGAAAGAAGCTGGCGTTAGCGATGGGGATACCGTTGTGATTGGGGATTATGAGTTGGAGTGGCAGGAATAAAAAGTGTTCGCGGACTGGGTGAGGGGGGCACCCAATCAGCGAACAAATAAATTTAATCATAACCGTGTTAAATTGTCAAGGTCTCGTGTTAGTTCATCTAAAATGTTACCGAAATAGAATCGTTGGGTCAAAAGAAAATGTTACCGAGGTGAACGGTGAGCGAAACAGACCCAATGAATATC
>DAOUFK010000031.1:0-80870 GCA_034430095.1 Candidatus Mesolinea sp. | reverse complement strand
CAATCGTGCTGTTCGAAAGACTCGTGATCATGCATCCTCAATGGGCAAACTGCGCTTGAAATTGAGCATACTGATGTGACACAGTGCTACTGCCAAAGCATCTGCAGCATCATCTGGGGTTGGCACGTTTTCAAGCTTTAATAGGACTTTGACCATCTCTTGCACCTGACTTTTATCGGCATTCCCGTAAGAAGTGACTGCTTGCTTCACTTCATTCGGTGTATATTCAGCATGCGGGATGTGCATTTGCTCTAAGCATAGTTGGATAACGCCACGTGCTTCGCCCACTTGCATAGCAGTCTTGATGTTCCTTTGAAAGAACAAGCGCTCCACGGCGCTATGCGTAGGTTGATATTCAGAAATCAATTCCATCAGGTGATCATAGAGGTAAACCAAACGGCTGGAGGTAGTCCTCACAGCCGTTGAATCGATCACACCAAAAGAAATCACGCTCAGATCGCCCGCCGGGTTCACCTGCACCAAGCCGAAACCGGTGATGGCGATACCTGGGTCGATGCCTAATACCAGCATCTGAAGTTATTCTTCCTCAAGCATGGCTAGGGCTTCCTCGGTCACCTTCAGGTTAGTATAAACATTCTGCACGTCGTCACTGTCTTCCAGAGCTTCAACCGTGCGCAGAATGCTAATCGCCTCGTTAGTTTCCAGCTCAACTTCCTGCTTCGGGATCATGCGAATGCCTGCTTCTTCCGGCTTGATGTTGACCTTTTTCAGGCTCTCTTCAATGGCTTTGAAGGTTTCCGGCGCACCAATCACTTCGATATAGCCGTCATCTTCGGTAACATCGTCCGCACCAGCTTCGAGCGCGGCTTCGAAGACCTTGTCGAAGTTCTTCCCATCAGATTTGATGGAATAAACCGCTTTACGCTCAAATTGCCAGCTTGCAGACCCACTTTCAGATAAGTCGCCTCCGGCACGGGTAAGGATGTGGCGCAATTCTGCCACCGTACGGTTTCGGTTTTCGGTAACACATTCGATAATCGCGACAACGCCATGCCCAAGATAGCCTTCATACGTGGTTTCAATCAGTTCTGCTTCGGACTTATCTTCACCGGTCCCGCGCTTAATGGCGCGTTCGATGCTATCCTTTGGCATATTATTGGCTCGGGCGCGTTCGATAGCTAAAGCCAAGCTCACGTTCATACTCGGATCGCCACCGCCGCGGCGAGCAGCCATAGCGATTTCCCGCGCTAAGCGCGTAAACACAGCTCCCTTTTTGGCATCAGCTGCGCCTTTTTTTCGTTTAATTGTGGACCAATGTGAATGTCCGGACATAGGTTTGTTCTCCTTGATCTAAAAAGAAAATAAAAGACTAGTAGTTAACATTATACCATCAGGAGCTATGCGATGCACTTAAAAAAAAAGAAAAACCGTCAGCAAGAAACTGACGGTGGCTGTCGGGGCGCCGGGATTCGAACCCGGGACCTCTTGCACCCCATGCAAGCACGCTAGCCGGACTGCGCCACGCCCCGAACTTTTTTGATTATACATGCCCCTGAGTTTATGTGCAAGTTTTTTTGCTCCAAGTTCAACTCTTAAATGGACCGGCTTCTCGGATGAAATTTATATAAAAATGTTCTCTTGTGGTAAAATAATGCAAACTTTATCCAATAAATCATCTTGAAGCGGAGCGTTTACCATGGCATCCTCTCTCTCACAAGGCATCGAAGCAGCAAAATCTGGTCAGATGGAGCAAGCCTTAGCGCATCTCAAAGACGCCATCGTAGAAGAACCCGAGAACGCCGATGTATGGGTATGGTTAGCTGCAATCATCGAAGATGAAGATAAACAAACGATTTTTCTCAAAAAAGCCTTGGAGATCGATCCCAATAATAAACCTGCACAGCGCGGCTTAGCTTTTATTGAACGCAAGAAATATATTCCACCCAAACCGGGAGAAAAACTCTCTGATTACACCAAACCCATTGGCGTTTTCAAAGCGGAACCTGCCAAATTCAGCGTGGAAAGCACTCCACAGCCCTCTGCTGAGAGCGCCCCAGCAGCCGAAGGACAAGCCGAACAGGTCGAGTCCTCCGAGGAGCAGGTATCTACCCCGGAAACGGGAGCAAGCCCGAACCAAGAGAGCTCAATAGCTCAAACCACACCACCTCTCCGTACACCGGCTGCATCGAGCCGCAAAGCTTGGGTGGACATCCTCATTTATGGCGTGATCTTGATGGCTTTCGTTGTGATCGGGATTCTCATCGGCACCACCTTACTCAACGTCGAAATACCTTTCTTGACTAAACCCACCCCCGTGCTCTCCGTGCTGCCAGCTTCTGAGGGCGTGTTTCTCCTCGAAAACGGGCAATATACTGAAATGAAACTGAGTTTGAATGCACCGCAGACCAATGATGGCATTCCACCCACTGCTCAAACCCAACCCCAGGTTGTGATCAACAACCAAGTGATTAGGCTCGAACGCTTGCAATTCGTCGATGAAGAAGGAAATCCTGTGGCTTTCACCACCGTACCGGCAGAAAACGGGACTGCGATTCTCTCGCCGCAGGAGGCGCTCGAACCAGGCCGCTATTGCCTTGTTTTCAATTTGAACGCTGACCATGGAGAAGCACTCTATTGGTGCCTCCAGGTTGAATAAAATATCGGGGTCAAAAATCTCAAAGGACGGGCAATTCTCAATGACACAAAATAAAATGAAACTTGAAATCCAGGAACCCCACCTGGATTATTCAAACTTTGGATTAATTCTTACGAAAAAGCTCTTAGCTGAAGCCATTACCCAATTTGAGGTGTATTCCCCTCTCATTGCAAGCAAAGCCCGTGCTGGTCAGTTTGTTATGCTGCGTGTGACGGAATTAGGCGAACGCATTCCACTCACAATCGTAGACCGTGATCCTCAAGCCGGCGCGATCACCCTCATCGTTCAAGTGGTGGGTAAGACAACCCGCATGCTCTGCGAGCTGGAACCGGGCGAGAAGATTTTGGATATCTTAGGTCCATTGGGGACGCCATCCGAGATTGAAAAGTATGGCAGGACGCTCGTTGTGGCTGGAGGTGTCGGCGCCGCAGTTGCTTTTCCTGTAGCGAAAGCTTTAAAAGAAGCTGGTAATCACGTTACTGCGATTGTTGGCGCACGGTCGAAGGACCTGATTATCCTCAAGGATGAAATTGAAGCTATTTCAGATGAAGTTTACTTCACCACAGATGACGGCTCTTTTGGTTTTCATGGCTTCACTTCCATGCAGCTTCAGCAACTATTAGACCACGGCGCGCGCTTTGATTATGCCTTAGCGGTTGGCCCAGTGCCTATGATGCGCAGTATTGCTGATATCACCAAGCCATACCAGATTCCAACGAAAGTCAGCCTCAACCCTATAATGGTGGATGGAACCGGTATGTGCGGCGGCTGCCGCGTGCAGGTAGGCGATCAGGTGCGTTTTACCTGCGTGGAAGGCCCAGAATTTGACGGGCACTTAGTTGACTTTGAGACTTTGCAAATCAGGAACAGCACATATAACCATTTGGAAACTTGCCGGTTAGAGCCTAAACTTGTCGAAATCCAGACTGAGCTGCCACAACCTGCTGCCCCGCCTAAGACTCGCCAAGTGATGCCGGAGCTGCCGGCTGCAGAGCGCATCCACACCTTCAACGAAGTTGCATTAGGTTTCACCGCCGAGCAAGCCCGCCTGGAGGCTGCGCGCTGCCTGCAATGTAAAAATCCCCGTTGTGTGGATGGCTGCCCGGTCGCGGTGAAGATTCCCCAATTTATTCAGCTTATTTTGGAAGATAAACTTAGAGATTCAGCCCTTCTCGTCCTGCAAGACAATACCTTACCCCGTGTTTGCGGCCGTGTTTGCCCACAAACAGAGCAATGCGAGGGCGCTTGTATCTTGAATAAGAAAGGGAAGGCTATTGCCATAGGCGCACTCGAGCGTTATGTATCCGATTATTTAGCGGAGCATCCTGTTGAGAAAGAGAAAACAGAAATTGAACCCACTGGTTGTAAGGTCGCTTTGGTCGGCAGCGGACCTGCCTCATTGAGCTGTGCAGGAGACTTAATCAAGGTTGGTCATGAGGTAACCGTTTTCGAAGCTTTCCACGATTTCGGCGGCGTCTTACGCTACGGTATCCCCGAATTTCGTTTACCCAAAGCCATCGTCGGCAAAGAAGTCCAGCAATTAGCCGACCAAGGAGTAAAGTTTGTGCCCGATGTGCTTATTGGTGCTACCCTAACCATCCAGGATCTGCTCCAGCGGGATGGGTTTGATGCCTTGTTCATCGGCACAGGCGCTGGCTTACCTAACTTCCTTCACATCTCAGGCGAAAACCTAATCGGCATTTATTCCGCCAATGAGTTTTTAACACGTGTGAATTTGATGAAGGCTTACCTCTACCCTCAGGCAGACACACCCATCTTGGATATGGTAGGCAAGCGTGTGGCAGTTATTGGCGGTGGTAATACAGCCTTGGATTCCGCGCGTGTAGCGCTGCGCTTAGGTGCGACCCAAGCCTCGATCATCTATCGGCGCAGTGAAGCAGAAATGCCAGGGCGTTTCGAGGAGATTGAGCATGCTCAAGCTGAAGGCGTTAATTTCGAATTTTTGCGGAATCCCATAGAGTTCCTTGGGGATCAGGAAGGGCACTTGAGTGGCATTCGTCTCATCAAGATGGAATTGGGTGAGCCGGACGCGAGCGGCCGCCGTAAGCCCATTCCTATTTCCGGTTCTGAGTACGAAATCCACGTCGATATTGTCATTGTTGCCATTGGAAACTCGTCCAACCCCATTATTC
Source organism: Candidatus Mesolinea sp. (assembly GCA_034430095.1). GTDB lineage: Bacteria > Chloroflexota > Anaerolineae > Anaerolineales > Anaerolineaceae > Mesolinea. The sequence continues at coordinate 76,100 of DAOUFK010000031.1, read as the reverse complement.
AACGGACCACACCTGAGCTTAAGTTCGACCGTTATGGCCATCTGGTTGTGGATCCAGAAACAATGGAGACCTCGCTGCCTGGTGTTTACGCCGGCGGGGATATCGTAACCGGTGGAGCTACCGTGATACTGGCAATGGGTGCCGGGCGCAAGGCTGCAATGGCAATCAACCGTATGCTTTCCGAAAAAGCACACACTTCAACCGCTCGAAACCGAGGGCGCTGATAAATATTTCAGTTTGTAGATACTGGTTGGCATTGACGAGAAACAATGTGTGTAGTATAAACAAGTGAAGTTGCTGGAAGTTCGCGTTAGTTCATAACATCTAATCGAGAATGACCAGAAACATAAATATTTTTGTTTAGAGTTGTTTGGAGGATTAGATAGTTATGGCAGAACGTGAGATTGGCACTGTTAAATGGTTTAACAGCGAAAAAGGATACGGCTTTATCGCCCGGGAATCGGGAGAAAAGGATGTCTTTGTTCATTTCAGCGCTATTGTTGGCGACGGTTATAAAACCCTGAAAGAAGAACAACAAGTTGAATTTAGCGTCGTTCAGGGCGCTAAGGGCCCTCAAGCACAGGACGTCAAAGTCCTGAGCTAATGACTGGCTAATAAATTTTAATTAGAAAGAAAAACCAGCTTGGTTATGCAGGCTGGTTTTTTTGTTGCTTAATCCATCGCTTCAACTATGGTTTTAGCAAAGAGATAGTAATCGCGGGTATTGTACCTATCTGATGACCTTTCCAAGCTTGTGAGCTTTTTGGTGTATCTCGTTGGTAGAGGATCCAATCGCCCAAGCTATCTACATAGCGAAATTCTTGTGGAGGTTGCAACCCGCCAATATCACTTTCATTGACGAGCAAATACTTCACGCCGCGTGTATCTAACCAATTGAGGTCCGCGATGTTCTCCAATGGGTCGATATTCACGACTTTACGGCTGAAATCTTCACCAAATAAGCCATATTCTTGATAGTTTTGCGGCTTAGCAGCCACACCTACGGTTGCACCACTCGGGATGGCTTCAGCTAAGTAGAGCATTTCCTTCGAAGAATATGACTGCCGTGTGAGCATATCGATGCGGTTCATTTTCCATACTGCTGCTCCGCCGATCACCTGTTTGGCAGGGTTGAAGAGCACGACCATAGCCATACTGAAAATGGACACAGCCACAACGATGGCTTCAACGCCTTTTGCGCTCTTGCCTTGGAGCCATAACGGCAGAAAAGCCGTGCACATCGCCGCCAAAGGCATGAAATAGCGCCCGTCAAATGGCGTCCAGCCTGGTCTGATTAAGCTGCAGGTGACAAGAACGGTAGGAAAAAACACAAAGGGCATGATGCGCAAGATGTCTTTCCGCTTGAGACCCTGCACAAAGGCTGCTAAACTGGTCGGAAAAATGAGCAGTCCTCCAATAAGCCCAAACCAAGCTTCGTCCTCTTGCAACTGGTAGAGCCTGCCCCAGGTAAAGCGATGTGCATCCAGCGTCGCAATGTCCCCTTCCAAATTCAGACCTAACGGTGTAAAAACCAACCTCGCAAGCCCGGCTTTGGCGGATACTAAAGCTTGCTGAACAGGTTGTGGCAGCCAAGAGAAATCCAGCAGCTGGTAGAACCATCGCGTAGCGTTAACGATAATGTACTTTCCAAGCGGCATTTCTTCGGCTACTGCTGCACTTGTCATCTGGGCGGCATCTGGTCCTAAGGGCGAGCCAAAATAAATCGCGTTGCTAACATAAATCGGCGAACTGAACAGTAAAAAGCAGAGCAAGGTTACACCGACCCATTGCAATACCTGCTTGAAAGAATAGTGGTAAAAAACGAAACCCAAGAGCAGCATCAGCGCCATCCCTGGCAAGTAGGCTGCAATCGAAAAATTCGTACCCACAACGAGCGCTAAGGCTAAAGCAGAAAGCAAAAGATAAGCAAACTCTCGCGTTTTGCCCCAGCGGTGGAAGAAATAAAAAGTTGATAAGAACAACCAAGTGCTAATAAGATCGTGGCGCACGGAAGTGAGATGTAGCTGCACGACCGGTAAAGTCAGCCAAATTAACGCAGAAAAGACCGCGTTGCGCCGGCTAAAGCCTAATTCCTGAGCGAGTAGATAGATAATGAGGCTTGTAAGCAAGCCGGCGATCATCGGAATAAATGCAATGAAATGATCGCTGTTGGTAAAAAGCAGTGTCCACAAATAAACTAACTGTGCGTTGAGCGGAAAGGAAAGCTGCCAGACGAAAGGAGTCTCCCAGGGAGATGTGGAGCCTTGCTGCATCCAGCGCACGATGCGTGCCACGTGATAAGAGAGAGCGTCGTTGTTGTTCGGCGGGACGACATAGTTTAGTACCACCGATAGCATCAACACACCCGCCACGCAAATGGCTAAAATCAAAAGAAACCAGTTTTTTCGCTCCTTACAGAACGCCCCAAGATTTATATCTACTTTGGAATCCGGAATGATTTTTGGTCGTTGTGCGAGCAGCCAGCATATAGCGCTCACCAAAAGCAAACCCGCCTGAAGCCCAAGGATCAGGTGTTGCAATCCCAATCCTTTGAGTTGATTGGCAATCGTAAAAACAAACACCAAGCAGGCGAACCCAACCAATGCCCAAGCTAAGATAGCTTCACTCCAGCGCTTGAGCCTCAACTGTGCTGAAAAAAACAGCGTGGTAAGGAGAAGTAGAATGATCGAAAGCAAAAATGCCATAGTGGAACTTAGTTTACCTTAATCCGTATAAACTTGAGCAAAAGATAATTTAGTGTGGCACAGGAACATAAATAGGAAAACCCTCCTTAGAGAAGAAGGGTTTCAGTCGGGGCGGGCGGATTCGAACCGCCGACCTCACGGACCCGAACCGTGCGCTCTATCCGGGCTGAGCCACGCCCCGTCGAATTAATATTATATCTGTATTCCCTATTTCCACAAGCAAAATTGGGTTCGTTTCTTCTCTCGAGAACTTCACCCAGAATAAGTCCGACCAGTTTCTCTCTCCCTATCTTGGTCCCAAACGGCCAAACTGGCGCTCGAGCAGCGCTGCGCTCAGGTGGATCATCGTTGGTCTGCCATGCGGGCAAGTGCGCGGCGAAGTGCAGGCTTCCAAGTTGAGCAGCAGGTTTCTCTGCTCGCTTTCCGAAAGCTGCTTGCCTGCCTTAACTGCCATGCGTTTGCATACGCGGGCAGCAATGCGCGCTTCCACTTCTTCGCCTAAAGGCTCTTCGTTTTCCTCAAAATCTTCGACTAACGCATTGAGCACCGCCCGTGGGTCCGCATCCAGGGCAATCGCTGGTACAGCGCGCACCGCAAAGGCATTCAGCCCAAATTCTTCCACCTCAAAACCTAATTTTTGCAAAACTGGCAGCTGGGGCGTAAGCACCAGTGCCTTTTCTGCTGGCATTTCAACCACCACAGGTTGCACTAAGGCTTGGGTCGGTACCGCGGCAGCGCGGTATTGCGCCATAAGCTGGTCAAAGAGCACACGTTCATGGGCAGCATGCTGATCAATCAGGTAGAGACCATCCGGACCCTCCGCAACGAGATAAGTTGAGGCGACCTGACCGACTAAACGCAAGAGTGGCAAATGTTCTAAAGGTAAAGGCGCTGATTCTGGTTTAAGTTCTTCCGAGACTACCTTAGCTTCATCGTTCGCGTTCCTCACCCATATAGCGGAACCCTGAGCAGGTGGCAGTGCGATATCTGAGGATGGTTGGCGTCCCCACAGAACCCTTGTGTTTATTTCCGGAATGGGCGCATAAGCTAACAAGCCACGCCGAATACCGCGCTGAAGGGCACTGAAGAGCTGATCTGGCTCGCGGAAGCGCACTTCTGCTTTGGAGGGATGCACATTAACATCCACTCGATTGGCGGGCAGCTGGATGAACAGAATCGCAACTGGATAGCGCCCGACCATAAGCATGGTGTTATAAGCTTTGATCACCGCAGCAGTGAGGGAAGTATCTTGCACCCAGCGACCATTGACAAAAAGGGTGATATCCTTGCGATGCGAGCGGCTGAGAGAGAGGCTGCTCACATACCCCTTGATGCTAATTTCTTGGGCGCTAAATTCAATCGGCAGCAGTTCCTTCGCATCTTGAGTTCCATAGAGTTCTTGTAAAATTTCTTTTTGGTTCCCACTACCGGTGGTCTGAAAAATCAGGCGTCCATCTTGTTCCAAGGACCAACGGATATTGGGGTAAGCCATGGCATATCGGGTAACTAAGCCAGTAATCTGACGGTTCTCAGTATTATCGGTTTTGAGGAACTTAAGACGTGCCGGCACATTAAAGAAAAGGTCTTCAACTTGCACTTCCGTCCCAGTAGGTGCTGGAACCGCCACTGGAGGGTTTATCCGCCCGCCATCCATACTTAAGCGCAGTCCTACCTCTTGGTCCGCAGCTTTAGAAGTAATCTGCAAGCGCGAAACCGAACCAATCGAAGCTAAAGCTTCACCCCGGAAACCTAAAGTTTGGATATTTAGGAGATCATCTGCGCTACTCAGCTTGCTGGTGGCATGCCGAGCCAGAGCTAAAGGCAGCTCCTCAGCAGGAATTCCTATGCCATCATCGCTGATGAGGATTTCCCTTTTGCCTGCTTGCCGCGTCTTGATAACGATCTTTTTTGCGCCCGCATCGATGGCATTTTCAATCAGTTCTTTGACCACCGAGGCAGGCCGTTCCACCACTTCGCCAGCGGCGATTTGGGAAGCAACAGTTTCAGGAAGAATTTTGATTGTCATAAATCAACCTCGTTGAATTATACCGCGCGTAAAACCCCGCCCAGTCAGGAGCGGTAAAACCTATTAAAATATACGAATATGGAAATATCTGAACATATCAAAGCAATCTTGGACACTTTACCCGAAAAGCCAGGTTGCTATCTGATGAAAGACAAAGATGGCAAAATCATCTACGTGGGGAAAGCGATCAATCTAAAAAACCGCGTACGCTCCTATTTCCACGCCTCCGCTGATCAAACTTATAAGACCCGGCAGATGGTGAGGAAGATCGCCGATATCGACTTAATCTTGGTCGATTCCGAGCTTGAGGCGTTGATCCTTGAGATGAATCTGATTAAAGAGCACCGCCCTTTCTACAATGTCCGCCTGAAGGATGACAAACGTTACCCCTATATTAAAGTCCATTGGGCTGATGACTTCCCTAAAGTTTCTGTGACTCGGCAGATGGTAAAAGACGGCTCACGCTATTATGGTCCTTACACTTCGGTTTGGGCTGTGCACCAAACTTTGGAAGTGCTGCGGAAAATATTCCCATACCTCACCTGTGCACGCGAAATTACCGGTAAGGATGCCCGACCCTGTCTCTATTACGACATCAAACTGTGCGCTGGTCCGTGTATTGGCGCTATCGATAAAGAATCCTACCGTCAGATGATTGATGATCTGTGTAAATTTCTCGAAGGGCGCACCGATCCAATTGTTAAGCGTTTGCAAACCGAAATGCAAGTAGCCTCCGAAGCCATGAATTACGAACGCGCGGCTACCCTTCGGGATCAAATCAACAGTATTGAGCGTGTGGTCGAACGGCAAAAAATCATATCCGGTGAGCAAAAAGACACCGACATCATTGCAATGGCTCGCTCAGATGGCGAAGCTTGCGTTCAGGTCTTTTTTATGCGCTCTGGCAAGCTCATCGGTCGCGAATATTTCATCTTAGAAGGCACCGAGGACGAGAAAAACGAGGAAATTCTAAAAGATTTCGTCTTGCAGTTTTACGATGAAGCCGCATTTATACCCTCGCAAGTCTTGCTGCCTACTGATATCGAAGAAGCACGTATTATCAAGGAATGGTTGAACACCAAACGTGGCGGAGAAAAGGTCGAGATCAAAGTGCCGAAGAGCGGCGACGGCAAGAAACTAGTCAGTTTAGCATCCGAAAACGCTGTGGAGACGCTGCGGGCACTGGAAACACGTTGGAAAGCCGATAAAGACCGCCAACATCAAGCCCTGGCAGAAATTCAAGCTGCGCTTAACCTGCCTGAGCCGCCTAATCGGATTGAATGCTACGATATCTCTAATACCATGGGTACAGCCAGCGTGGGCAGTATGGTAGTCTTCGAACAAGGGGTACCCAATAAGAAAGCCTACCGCCGTTTTAATATCCGCAGCGTGGAAGGTCCGGATGATTTTGCGTCTATGGAAGAAGTGTTACAACGGCGTTTTACGCATTATCACAGCGCGCAAGAAGGAAAAGATCAGCCTGGTTATAAACCTGATCTGGCGTTCAGCATCCTGCCGGATTTACTGATCGTGGATGGTGGTAAGGGTCAGCTTAGCCGAGCAGTTAAAGTGATCGAAGCGCAAGGTTTGCAGGGTCAATTTGCGTTAGTCGGCTTGGCTAAGCAAGAGGAGGAACTCTTCCTGCCCGGGAAGAGCGACTCCATACGCTTAGATGAACATTCGCAAGGGTTCTACCTAATCCAGCGCATCCGTGATGAAGCACATCGCTTTGCCATCACTGCACACCGTCAGAGGCGTGGTAAAATCGGGTTAGCTTCAAGGTTAGATGCAATCCCTGGGGTCGGCCCAGAGCGTCGTAAAGCTTTATTACAGCATTTTGGTTCCATCGAAAATATCCTCGCTGCTAATGTCGAAGAAGTAGCACAAATCAAAGGCATCGGGGTAGACTTAGCACAAGCAATTAAAACACAATTGGAGTGATATGGCAGGTAAAAAATCATCGAAAAAACGGACATCCGAAATCATTATGGCAATTTTAGCCATCACGATTGTTTTAGCTATGGTTCTCTCCATGGTACGGTTCTGATGACCCAGAAAATGCCTAAGTTCGACTCTATCGGCGCGGATTTTATTCAAAATTCCAGCTATACGCACATGGCGCCTACGCCGGAATCATTAGGCGCGGAACTGCCAGATTATCTCCCTTCTATAGCCGATGAATCTCAGCTCATCCCTTTACCAGAACCACATAGTATCTCTTTAGGGCATACGGATTTGCGGAATGTGGTCGAGCAACGCCGTTCTTTGCGCCGATATGATGAGAGCACCCAGCTGACGCTCGAGGAGCTTTCCTACCTGCTTTGGATGACCCAAGGAATTGTGCACCTTTCCAAGAAAACTGGGCGCACATTGCGTACTGTGCCTTCAGCAGGCGCGCGCCACCCCTTTGAAACTTATTTAGCCTTGCGCCGGGTTGAGAATCTGGAACCTGGAATATATCACTTTATTCCTCAACGCCATAGCTTGGAGATTGTCATCAAAGGGGAGCCAATATTAGCTGCACTGGGAGAAGCCGCTGGCAGGCAAAACCATGTTTTTACTTGTGCGGCGACCTTTATTTGGGTTGCAATTCCTTACCGCACGAGTTATCGTTACGGCACACGTGCCTACCGCTATATCCTCTTAGATGCTGGTCATATTTGCCAGAACCTGCACTTAGCTGCGGAAGCTATCGACTATGGCGTCTGCGCGATTGGCGCCTTTAACGACGAACAGGTTAACGCCCTTCTTGAGCTGGACGGCAAAGAGCAATTTGTGGCTTATATGGCTACATTAGGTAAAAAGCTTAAATAGCCCTCATGCTGCACAGTGCTCGTTTCGTCATTCTCATCAGCGCAGATGGAGAGTGGCAAGCTCTCTTACGCAACACCCTACTCTCAACACTGCATTCAACGCCTTACGGCGATTATTTTGTCCAGGTTATTGCTGATTTCCCTGTTGTGTTTATGCATGCCGGTTGGGGGAAAGTTTCCACAGCAGGGGCTTGCCAATTTGCTATCGACGTTTTTCACCCCCAGCTAATGATCAATTTAGGCACCTGTGGCGGCTTGGAAGGTTTAGCTGAGCTTGGAGAAATTTTATGTGTTAGCGAAACAGCCTTTTATGATATCTTTGAGGGCATGGCAGACTATGCGCAAGCTATAGAATTTTACAGCTCCAAAGCTGATCTCAGCTGGCTACCAGAGGAATTACCCGAGCATACCCGTCGGGCTCGATTAGTCTCGGCAGATCAAGATATCCAACCCCGAGCTTATGAGCGCCTTACTCAGGAATTTGGCGCAGTAGCTGCCGATTGGGAATCTGCAGCTTTTGCCTGGGTCGCCAATCGGAATGGCATCCCCTGGTTGGTTCTACGGGGGGTAAGTGATTTAGTCAACCCAACTAATGCAGAAGCCGCAGGGAACTTATCCCTCTGGCAGGCACGCACAGACCAAATTATGGAGGATTTGCTCAACCAGCTGCCTTGGTATCTTATTCGCTTTGCGGAGCAGCACCCAAGCTAAACTTTGCACTTATTTGCCTAAACGCGCGCGTTCTTCCTCGACAATGCTGTGATCCAGCTTCTTCACCAAGGGCGAGGGCTGATTAAAGGGTTTGCCAGCTTCAAGGCTCAGCGGTTGCCATAAGTTTACGCCTTCCCGAGCCATACAGCCTTCGGGGTTATAGCTTAAAGCCACATGTGTCCCGAGCTCATCAGAAATCGTTTCAGTCTTAAAATCACCAAATATTGGGGCATCATATCCTAAAATAGCATGAATGCCTTCGCTAATATGTGGAATAAAAGGCGAAAACAGGATCTTCAACCAATCGATTGCTTGGATTGCTGTATAAACCGACTTCGCTGCTTCGCTCTTATTGGTTTTAATTTCGAACCAAGGGGCATGCACATCTAAATATTTATTAACTTCAGTGGCTAAGTGCATAACCTCAGCCAAAGCTTCGCGCAGCTGCACCCGTTCGATCTTTTCCCCGACTGTATCGAAGCCGGTTAGGATGGTTTGCAGCAATTCTTCATCTGATGGACGCAGCTCACCTGGCTCTGGGATGATGCCATCCCAATTTTTATATGTAAATGTAAGCACGCGATTAATCAAATTCCCCCACGTAGCCACCAGCTCGTTGTTATTGCGCTGATAAAACTCTTCCCAGTCCCAGTCGCTATCGCGTGTCTCCGGCATTGCCGTGGTCAGATAATAACGGAGCGGATCGGGGTCATAGCGCTCGAGAAAATCAAGCCCCCAAACTGCCCAGTTGTGACTACCGCTGATTTTGCGACCTTCTAAGTTCATGAACTCGTTAGCCGGCACGTCGTAAGGAAGCACTAACGGTTTGGGGTCAGCTGCGCCTAAGGCGCGGTCAATGTCTTCTTCAAAACCGATTAATTCCGCTGGCCAAATGACCGCATGGAAAGGGATATTATCTTTACCGATGAAATAATACGTACGGGATTGTGGGTTGACCCACCACTCGCGCCAGGCTGCTTCTTCTCCGTTCAGTTTGGACCATTCAATCGTGGCAGAAAGGTAACCAATCACCGCTTCAAACCAGACATACAGGCATTTACCTTGCCAACCCTCAAGTGGCACTGGGATGCCCCAATCTAAGTCCCGCGTAATTGGGCGGGCTTTGAGCCCTTCGGATAGAATTTGACCTAAGGATTGCCGAATGACGTTCGGTCTCCAATAGGGCTCGCGGCTTCTCAAAAAAGCAACAATTTCTGGCTCTAAGCTGGAAAGGTCCAAATAAAAATGCTCGGTTTCCTTCAGGATTGGTGTGCTGCCGTCGATTTTGGAGCGCGGGTCAATCAACTTATCCGCCTCTAGTATATTTCCACAGCGCTCACATTGATCCGAGCGGGCATCTGGGTTGCCGCAAATATAGCAAGTACCTTCCACGTACCGGTCAGGCAAAAAGCGCTGCTGTGTGGTGGAATACCATTGCTTTTCGGTGGCAGTATAGAGGTATCCATTATCTTTTAACGTGGTAAACGCTAACTGGGAGATAAAAAAGTGGTTAGAAGTATGCGTGCTGGTAAAGAGGTCATAACTGATTCCAACTTTCTGGAAGAGTTCCAGAAAACGGGCATGATGAGCTTGGTAGATTTCAAGCGGTGAGACGCCCATACTATCCGCCTTCACGGTAATTGGTGTACCATGTGAATCAGAACCCGAAACCATCAGCACGCTCCGCCCGCGTAAGCGGTGATAACGCGCGCAAATATCCCCCGGCAGATGAGAACCGGTAAGGTTCCCCACATGAATATCCGCATTGGCGTAAGGCCAGGCAATGGCAATTAATATCTTCTCAGGCATAATGCATCTCCTCCGGAATAACCCAAAAATTCTAACATGAATTCTTGTTAAAAAAGAAAAATACGCGCCAGCAAGTTCATGAGCAAACGCAATAATTTATTATCGAGTTAGTTTATTCTTCTTTGAAGTGAATTCGGCTAGTTGTGTGTTCACACTCCCCCAAGTTCAGATTCTGCCCACACTCCACACAGATGCCTTTACAGTCTGGCTTACAAATGTAGTTCATCGGGATTTCCAAGAGCAGGTAATCGCGGAAAATCTCTCCAAGATCGATATACCCGTCCTCAGGGATGATTTGGTCGAATTCTTCTTGAGACCTCTCTAAAAAGAAAAAAAGCTCCTCAAATGGAGTGTCAATAGAAATCCGATTGATGGAAAGGCAACGCACGCATTGTGCCTCAATTTCCCCATGCAATTGCGCTTGAAGCAATAAACCCTCACGTGTGCGAGAAAATCGATAATCGGAAAGCAGATTATAGACATTTAGGTCTGGATCAATAAATATTTCAGGGAATTCGGCATGAAAATCACGGAAAAATCCAATAGGTCGATTGAAAAAATAGCCTACATTCGTGCGTAAAGAATAACGTTGTTTTTCCATTGGCAAAGTACAATTAATCAATATGATAATAACAGATTATATCACGCTCAACGACCCTCAAGCATAAAAATTATACGAAATGAAAACACTGCTAATCGCAACCAACAACCCGGGTAAAATCACTGAAATCTCAGCAATTCTAGCCCCATTGCCTCTCAAGCTTATCACGCCAGCAGAGCTTGGGCTTACGCTCTCTATTCCTGAGGATGGTCAGAGCTACTTCGAAAATGCTCACAAAAAAGCGGCTGCCTTCGCCAAAGTAAGCAAGCTGTCTACCTTAGCTGATGATTCTGGCTTAGAAGTAGAAGTTTTGGGTGGAGCGCCAGGCGTTCATTCGCATCGCTACTTAGCGGATCCATCAGCTACAGATGAACAACGCTGCCGTGCTTTGCTAAATCAGCTCTCCGTTTATCCGCGCCCATGGAAAGCCGCTTTTCATTGTGAGATAGTCCTCTGCAATCCGAATGAAATCGTTTTACGTTCTCATGGCAGCTGCCCAGGCGAGATTATTCCCGAATTTCGCGGAAAAAATGGCTTCGGCTACGATCCGATCTTTTTGGTCGAAGGCACGAATCAGACCATGGCTGAATTGACAGATGAGCAAAAGAACCGCATCAGTCACCGTGCCAAAGCAATCCAGGCTGCTTGGGATGATTTGCTGAGGTTTGCTGCCAGCTAAGGATTAAAACTTATACCCAAAGCGCCGCAAGAGGTCTTTGCGCGCAGCAATTTCCTTCTCTTGCTCCACGCCTAACGGTGGTTTGCCATCCACAACACCAATTATCCCTCTGCCTAAATCAGTTTGGGCAATCAGCACTTCCGTCGGGTTGGCTGTAGCGCAAAAAATATGGCAAACTTCAGGTACTTGCTTGATTGCATTGAGCACATTAATGGGATAAAACCCTTCAGCTAAGAAGATAATAAAACAGTGCCCGGCGCTAATCAGCAGCGCATTGTGCCGAGCTAATTCTGTACAGGTTTCATCCGTACCGCTCCAGCGCACCAACCGCGGATCTGAGGCTTCACAAAATGCCAGCCCAAACTTAATCCCTGGGACTGCTGTAACCATTGCCTCATGCAAGTCTTCCACAGTTTTGATAAAATGCGATTGACCTAAGATGAAGTTAACCTCATCAGGCTTTTGAATTTTAACAACATCGAAATCCATAAATACCTCCTTTTTGCAATCAAAATTTTAACATACTTAGAGATTGGACTGAATACCATATCACTTAGAATGATTAAGGTAAAATTTGAGCATGCGCGCTCATAAAGCTCATATTTTATCCTTAGTGCTGCTCTCCATATTGCTGTTTACCGCGTGCAGCCCTGCCATTGAATCGCGTCCTACGGCGGTTATCTCCTATGGCACTCGCAACCCGCTCCTAATCACAGCAACACCCATGCCCACCTTTACGCCTACACCAGCTCCCCTGGGAAGTGCTAATAACCCGATAGTGATGGGTTTGATTGCGGCAAATCCCCCGCAAGCACAGTCAGATGCGCTCCAAGAGCTGACCGCTCAGCTTTCTGCCTTTCTGCAAATGAGCGTAACGGGGAAGCTCTTTCCGGATTACCTGACCTTAGAAGCTTCGCTGCAGAAGCAACAAGTACATTTAGCCTGGCTTGGGCCGGTTGAATACCTCTTGGCTTCCGAAAAAGGCTTGCTCAGCTCCCAACTGGTCAGCAATCATTTAGGTGTCAGCGCTTACGGGGTTCAGTTCTTAGCTCATAAAGATTCTAATTTGATTAGCTATTATGACGTCGGCACCGGCAAAGCCACAGCAGATGCTGTCACAGCGTTAGCGCAGTTTTCAGGGATGCGCCCTTGCTTAACCCAAACTAAATCCCTCGCCGGTTATTGGATCCCATTAGCTTATTTAGCCCAAAATAATATCCCCATCCAAGAGCCTGTGCTTGCCTATACCTACAGCGCTGCCATGCGCGCAGTGTATATTAAAGGCATTTGCGATTTTACCGCGACCTATGCTATTGCCTCCGACCCGCGCACATCCTCTGAGGTGATTGGTGATTTGCCCAATGCCCTAGACAGCTTACCAATCATCTGGATATCACCCGCGGTGATTCCGAATCTCAATTTCTCCGCCAGCCCTCAGCTCCCCTTGCCCCTAAGCGTGCAAATTTCTGAATACCTTTTGCAGCTCGGGCGCAGTGACTCCGGTCGATCCTTGTTAAGTGAACTCAACCAATATGAGATTGCTGGGTTAGAAGCCTTACCCGATGATGCATACTCAGATCTGAGAGAATTACTTGCTGCTACAGATGCACGCTTGATTGATCTTTTGCCTTAGAATAGATTGCATGTTGAAAGTCTTACGCATTTTACTCATCATTGCTTGTGTTGGTTTTTTCATTTTAGGAATTAGCCGCATTGCCATCATTCTCTCCACCCAAGCTAAAATCGTCGAGGCTGATATAGCCCCAGCTAAACCTGTGGTAATCGTACCAGGGGCTGGCTTGAACCCTGATGGTACACCCTCAGCTCCCTTAAGGGATCGAGTCAAAGCTGCAGCAGAGCTTTATTTTGCGGGTAAAGCCCAAAAAATCCTGATGAGCGGTGATAACCGCTTCATAAATTACAATGAACCAGAATCTATGCGCCAGTATGCCTTGACTTTAGGGGTACCCGATGAAGATATCGTCCTCGATTATGCCGGACGCAGCACCTACGATACTTGCTACCGCGCTAAAGCAATCTTTGGCGTTGAGGAGGCTCTCATTGTGACTCAGGCTTATCACTTACCGCGTGCGGTTTATTTGTGTGATCATCTAGGCGTCAAAATTACCGGTGTGCCTGTTGAGCAATCGCGATACGTACGCTCACGGTATTTGTTTTGGAATTTCCGAGAGGCATTTGCCAGCTTGGCAGCAGTTTGGGATATTCATATTGCCAAACCATTACCTGTTTTAGGGGAACCTGAACCAATTTTCAAGTAATTTTGGAGAAACTTATGCAGCGGGAAGAAGCATTACACATTGTGCGAACCTATGTTCAGAACGAAAGTCTCATGCGGCACATGCTTAGCGTAGAGGCAGCAATGCGTTATTATGCTGAAAAATTTGGTCAGGATGCTGAAATTTGGGGAATCACAGGGCTCTTGCACGATTTTGACTGGGAAATTCACCCGAACCCGGAAACACATCCACTGGAAGGAGCGCCCATCCTGCGCGAAGCTGGTGTTCCCGAAGAAATCGTGCATGCAATTCTGACGCATGCTGACCACGCTGGCTACCCGCGCGAAACCTTAATGGAGAAAGCACTCTACGCTTGCGATGAAGTTACCGGAATGATCACCGCAGTTGCTCTCGTGCGGCCTTCCCGTTCACTGTATGACTTGGAAGCCAAATCCATACGCAAAAAGTGGAAAGATAAAGCTTTCGCAGCCGGCGCTGACCGGCGAATCATGGAACAAGGCGCTCAAGAACTCGGTATTGACCTATGGGAACATGTCGATAACGTAATCCTCGCCATGCGCCGTATCGCATCCGAGTTAGGCTTGGAAGGGAACTTGCCTAAGCCAGGGTAGAACTCCTAACCTATGTTACGCCTTCTCCCAATAGGATGAAAAATCATCTAGGCATGTAAAACCGATCAATTCATCATCGGGTTTAAGCTTGAATAAGATTTGCCCATTGGCTTGCCGGGTGCGTTCGACCGCATTGGTGAGGGTGAAAACCTTACTAGCAGATTTACGGAAATGGCAAACTCCACGATCAGTTAACTTCCCGCAAAGCTGAACGACAATTGAATCCTCTCCTTTTAATTTCCAAGAAATTACCCCTTGCCCATAGCGCCCCTGCTGTGGAAATTCCTCAGCTTTAATCCGCTTCGCCCAGCCTTGGTTGATCACTAAGCCAACTTCATTCCCCGGTTCGATCAAGCTCGCTCCCACCACGTAATCCCCCTCCTTGAGCTTAATGCCATTCACTCCTGCCGCAAGTAAACCCATAGGACGCACGTCAGTTTCACTAAAGCGTATGCTCATCCCTTTAGCTGTGGTCAACAACACCTCCTGTTTACCATCTGTAAGCAGCACGCGAAACAGCTCGTCCCCTTCATTAACCTTAACTAAGGTAAAACGGTTAGCAGAAGCGCCTGGTAATTCCGTTACCAATGATTTTTTGATCATGCCTTGCCGTGTAACCGTAAGCACATAGCGTTCACCTATATCGTTTTTCTCGATTGGGATGGCAAAAGCTGCCTGGACAACCTCGTCCTCGCTCAATGGCGAGAGCTTATGCACGGGTATGGTTGGTTCCTCTCCTCGCTGTACAGGAATCGCGAGCATGTGGATTGCGGCTGCCTGGCCTTCAGGAGTGGCTAAGAAAAGAGTTTGATGGCTATTTGTGCGTAAAATACTCCAGGGTGCGTTCTCACCTCCCAAGCGGTTAGGTTTATCGCCTTCAGTACGGCTGATAAATCCCTCAGCATTAATTTCTACCCAGAAATTCTCCAGCGGCATCACGTCCGTTTGGGTTAAAAGTTGTGAAGCCTTCTCACCTTCTTTCAGCTGAATAATTCGAGTGCGCCGCGCATCAGCATATTTACTTTTTAGCTCAGTAAGCTCATCGATCACAACTTGGCGCATTTTCTGCGCTGATTTAAGCAAGGCTTTGAGGTTTTTAATGGCTTCACTGACCTGTTTGTATTCTTCCTCGATCTTTTGACGCTCAAGCGAAGCTAATCGCTTCAGGGGCATATCCAAAATGGCATTCGCTTGGATTTCATCTAAATTCAAGCGTTTCATCAAGTTTTGGCGGGCATCATCTGTAGTTTTAGCTTTGCGTATAAGTTGAATCACCAAATCGATATTCTTAATAGCGATGCGTAAGGCTTCTAAAATATGCAGACGGGCTTCATTTCTCCTAAGTTCGAATTCACTCCGCCGGCGGATTACTTCCAAACGGTGCTCTGCAAACACGCGTAGACTTTGCTTAAGCGTTAGACGGTGCGGGCTACCATCCACCAGTGCCAGTAAATTAACCCGGAAAGTGCTGTGCATGGCTGTGCGCTTGTATAGCGTGCTAAGCACTTGCTCAGGATCCGCATTTTTATTCAAATCAATCACAATGCGCATACCTTGACGGTCGGATTCGTCCCGCAGGTCAGCAACGCCTTCAAGTGCCCCCTCGCGGGTAAGGTCGGCTATCCGTTCAATCAAGCTGGATTTATTGGTCATATAAGGCAGCTCTGTTACGATAATGCGTACCCTACCGCGGGATATTTCTTCCAAGCGGGTTTTTGCCCGCAGCTGAATCGTACCATTCCCGCTGCCGTAAATTTGTGCTAACGAATCCGAGGTTTCATCCTGAAGAATTAAACCACCTGTAGGAAAATCTGGTCCTTTGATGAAGCGCATTAAGTCTTCGACAGTAATATCGTCAATGTTTTCCCACTGCTTTAGTATAAGCACTAAAGCATCAATGACCTCAGCAAGGTTGTGTGGTGGAATGCTCGTTGCCATTCCCACTGCGATGCCAGAGGCGCCATTGATAAGCATATTTGGTAATGCAGCCGGCAAAACAAGCGGTTCTTGCAGTGAGCCATCAAAGTTATCCACAAAATCAACGGTGTCCATGTCGAGTTGCTTGAGGATATCCACGGCTGCCTCAGAAAGGCGCGCTTCCGTGTAGCGCATCGCTGCTGGCGGATCACCATCAATGCTGCCAAAGTTCCCTTGACCATCTACTAAGGTATAGCGTTCAGAAAAATCTTGTGCCATGCGAGCCATAGCTTCATAGACCGCCATGTCGCCATGGGGATGATACTTCCCCAACACTTCGCCCACAATCCTGGCAGATTTTTTATAAGGTTGATCTGGGCGCAGTCCCATATCGTACATCGCGTAAAGAATGCGGCGCTGCACTGGCTTGAGCCCATCGCGGGCATCGGGCAATGCTCGCGAAACGATTACGCTCATTGCGTAATCAAGATAGGATTGCTGCATTTCTTGATTAATATTGACTTTCTTGATGGCGGTAGCGTCCATAATCCGATCCCTTTTTGAGTTTTAGGTCATAACACCTTATGGTGACACTGGCAATAATATAGCATAAAAAAACCGAGGTGCGTGGGGCATCTCGGTTTTTCAATTGCCAGTGATTAAGATTTATTCCTCATCCTCATACAAGCTTTCGCTTTCGGTGTAAGCTTCCGCGCCCATTTCTTGTTCAATGGGTTGGGAAAGCACTGAGGCTTCAGCTTCTTGGCGTTCTTCTTTTTCCTCTTCAACGACGATTACCATGGGTTTCACAGCAATGTTACCTTGACCAGGTTGGGTAGCTGCTTCCTGATCAGCAAACCGTTTTGGATCAAAACCAGTCCCAGCCGGGATTAGCTTCCCAATAATCACGTTTTCCTTTAAGCCATACATATCATCCCTTGCAGAAGCGATGGCAGCGCTAGCCAGCACTTTAATCGTGTGCTGGAATGAAGCCGCGGAGAGGAAGGAATCCGTGGTCAAGGAAGCTTTGGAGATGCCCAAAAGCACTTCAACATATCGTGCGGGGTGAAGTCCTTTAGCAATCAACTCTTCATTGACGCGGCGTATTTCTAAGCGGTCCACCAAATCCTGAGGTAAATACTTCGAGTCGCCTGGACGGGTAACCTGCACCTTATTCAACATCTTGCGAATAATTACCTCAAAGTGCTTATCATTGATGTTTTGGCCTTGCGTACGATAAACCTGCTGGATTTCCTTGAGTAAATAGAGCTCGGTTGCTTCGCGACCTTTGATGCGCAAGATAGAATGTGGATTTAACGACCCTTCGGTGAGGGGTTCCCCAGCTTCTACTACCTGACCCTCAGTAACGATCAAGCGTGATGTTGTTGGAATGTCGTACTCATCGCTCTCACGATTTTCGTAAGAGATAATCACAGTATTTCCCTCGATGCGCACTTTACCGCCATGCTGAGCGATAATTTTTTCCTCATCGAGCATCGCGATGGTATCGCCTGGGGCGACTACCTGTTCATCGGTAACTTTAATCTCCCAGCCTTCCAAAACCTCGTAGGTATCGGAAACCATTTCGGAATGTTCCACACGTACAATGCGCAGTTCAGGGTTTCTAGGGGATTGCATCAAGTGCACCACACCATTAATCTTGCTGATCACTGCTTCTCCCTTAGGTGCAACGCGCGCTTCAAAAAGCTCTTCCACACGGGGCAAACCTGTAGTGATATCACCACCCGCAGCCACACCACCAGTATGGAAGGTACGCAAGGTCAGCTGCGTGCCAGGTTCACCAATGGATTGCGCTGCAACAATACCTACTGCCGCACCTAAGTTGACCATCGACCCTCTGCCTAGATCAACGCCATAACAGCGAGCACAAATGCCATGGACTAATTCGCAGGTAAGCGGAGAGCGAACCTTAACCGAGGTAACGCCTGCTTTCACGATTTGACGCGTAAGCTCATTGGTAAGCAGTTCATTCCGCTCAGCAATGACTTCTCCCGTCGTTGGGGAGACCACACGCTCAGCTAATAAACGCCCAAAAATGCGTTCGCTAAAGGATTGACCAGCAACATCATCAGAAGCATTAATAGTGATGCCTTCGAGTGTGCCACAATCCTCGTTATTGATAATGAGATCTTGAGCGACATCGACTAAGCGGCGGGTTAGGTAACCAGCATCTGCCGTGCGCAGGGCTGTATCCGCTAAACCTTTACGCGCACCGTGTGTGGAGATAAAGTACTCCAACGCCGTAAGCCCTTCGCGGAAGTTGGACTGGATCGGCATTGGGATGATACGACCAGCAGGGTCTGCCATCAAACCGCGCATACCAGCTAATTGCGTGATGGGGCTATAGCCACCTTTCGTAGCTCCAGAGGCTGCCATAATGGCTAAGTTACCATTGGGGTCGAGATGCTTCTTCACCGCTTCACCAACTTTTTCAGTAGCTAGCTGCCAGATTTTAATAATATTTTGGTTTTGCTCTTGTTCCGTCTGTAAACCGCGGCGATAGTCGCGTTGTACGCGTTCTACTTCCAGAAGCGCTTGCTGAACAATTTCGGATTTTTCTGGTGGGACTTCGATATCTGCAACAGCAAGTGTGGCACCGGATTGGGTTGCATAGCGGAAGCCAATATCCTTAATCTTATCTGCTGATTTAGTTGTTTCATCATCGCCTGCGATCTCATTGATCGCTCCGATCAAATCACGGATTCCACCTTTTTCCAAGACTTGGTTGTTATAGCGGACAGATTCTGGCAAGATATCATTGAAAATCGCCCGACCAACAGTTGTATCGATCAGTCGGCTTTCTTTTTTCGCTAAGCGATTATTCTGTTCGTCATACCATGTATCCGTCATAAGTTTTATGCGTGCATGCAAGTTAACCTGTCCCAATTGATAGGCTAAGATGACCTCTTCAATGTTCGCAAATACTCTCCCGTCACCTTTTTCTGGCATAGTAGGGTTCATGGTGAGGTAATAAACCCCTAAAACCATATCCTTCCCAGGAGAAATAATTGGCTCACCGCTGGCTGGCTTGAGCAGGTTTTTACTGGCGAGCATAAACTCACGCGCTTCTTTGACTGCTTTACCGGATAGCGGAACGTGTACAGCCATCTGGTCACCATCAAAGTCAGCATTGAAGGCTGTCGTTACCAGCGGATGAAGTTGGATGGCACTTCCCTCGATCAGCACAGGCTCAAAAGCTTGAATACCTAAGCGGTGGAGTGTTGGTGCACGGTTTAGCAAGACCGGTCGGTCTTGAATAACTTCTTCAAGCACTTCCCAAACTTCTGGGCGGTTGCGCATGATGAAGCGCTTGGCACCGTTGATATTATTGGTATATTCGTGCTTAATCAAACCAGCAATGACAAAGGGTTTGTAGAGCTCCAATGCCATGGTCTTGGGCAAGCCACATTGATAATGCTTTAAGTTTGGACCCACAACAATCACGGAACGTCCGGAATAATCTACGCGCTTACCGAGCAAATTACGGCGGAAGCGGCCTTTCTTCCCCTTGAGCATGTCACTTAGTGATCGCAGCTCGCGGCGCCCGCGGCGGGAAAGCATCCGTCCATGTTGGGAGTTATCAATCAGCGCGTCAACAGCTTCTTGGAGCATACGTTTTTCGTTGCGCACGATGACATCCGGTGCACCCAATTCGAGCAAGCGCTTGAGCCGGTTATTGCGGTTGATCACGCGCCGGTAAAGATCATTCAAGTCTGAGGTCGCAAATCGACCACCATCTAATTGCACCATCGGGCGCAAATCGGGAGGAATTACCGGCAGAACCGAAAGGACCATCCATTCCGGTTTGTTTTTTGAACGCCGGAAAGCTTCCACCACTTTCAAGCGGCTGGTCGCTTTCTTGCGTTTTTGTTTGCTCTTCGTGGTACGTACTTCTTGCCAAAGTTCCTCAGCAAGAGCGTCTAAATCTAAGCGATGTAAGATGTCCTGGAAGGCTTCTGCACCCATATCAGCCTTGAAAACCTGCCCCCAGCGAGACTTTAGCTCACGATATCGTCCTTCACTCAAAAATGTGAATGGCTGCAGTTCGTATAGCTCATCGCGCATCCGAGCATTCTCTGTTTTGGTAGCAGCTTCTTGGTCTTCTAACTGGTTGCGGATGCCCTCCATCACCAATTCTGATTCTGCGCGGATGGTTTCTTTCTGCATGTGCAGTTCTTCAATCTTCTGGTTCTTTTCTGCTTTGAGGTCTTTTTCCAGCAATTCCATGCGGTCATTGACAATCTTCTGCACGCGGGAAAGATGTTTTGAAGTAACTTCTTCCCCTGCATCTACGATGGTCTGCTCAAAATCATCTACACTAAAAACGATTGGTTTGCGTACAGAATGGCCTAATTTTTCGTTCAGTTCACGCTCTAAACGTTGGCCTTCAGCAATTACAGGTTCGAATAAATCGCTGACCTCTTCATCATAAGCTTTATTAATGCTTTCTATTTGGGCATCGATTTCTTTGATTTTGCGGTCACGCTGCTTTTTAGCTTCAGCAATTTGATTGTTGACCTTTTCAATGAGCTCACGTTCGGAAACACTAATTTCATCTTCCAAACGCTTTAGCGCTTTCTGCCGGGCATCTTCGTCCACATAGGTTACGATGTATTGCGCAAAATACAACACCCGATCCAAATTCCGACGGGAGATATCCAACAAAAGGCCAAGATAAGAAGGAACACGGCGGGTATACCAAATATGTGCGACTGGAGCAGCTAAGTCGATATGACCCATGCGCTCGCGCCGCACAGAAGACCGGGTAACTTCCACACCACATTTATCGCAAATTATGCCTTTATATTTTTGGTTCTTATACTTGCCACAATAGCATTGGTAATCTCGGGTAGGACCGAAGATGGCTTCATCAAATAAACCGTCCTTTTCTGGCCGCAGCCGGCGATAGTTGATCGTTTCCGGCTTGAGTACTTCTCCATAAGACCAGCTGTGAATTGTGTCGGGGGATGCTAAGCTAATGCGAAGCGCTTTCATTTGTTTATTTTCCACGCGTACCTCCAAAACCGTGAGAGAGGGTTATTAACACAAAAAATGACGCTGGGAATTCCCGTTCCCAGGTTCATCATTTGCTTGTGTTTGCTTAATTCATGCAAATTTTTAGTATACTACTCAAATGTTGATATTGTCAAATTTTATGAGGCTCGTCTAAGGTTTTATCCTAATTTATTTCCTCAAAGGGATTTCAATCGTAAAAGTGCTGCCTTCGCCTAATTTACTTTGTACACTAATTTTACCACCATGCTTTTCTACAACCGACTTAACAATGGAAAGACCCAATCCTGGACCAGGACTATCGAAGTTCTCCCCATATTCAATATGGAAGTAGCGCGTAAAAACCTTTGGCTGATCCAGGGGGGCAATTCCTTTGCCATTATCTCTCACTTCGATGTGCACCTTACCGGCATCTTTCGTCGCGCTAATCCACACATCCCCACCCACGCGATTAAACTTGATTGCATTTTCGACTAAGTTAAACACTGCCTGACGGAGCAGCACGCGATCAGCCACAATGTTCGGGTTGCGCAGCCCGCTGAAATCGGTATGCAAAGTCACCTTACGTTGTTGGGCTTGCAAATCTAACATAGAGACAACTTCCACAATTAGCTCTTTGAGATCGAAAGTTATGGGTTTTACTTCTTCATCAGAATCCAGCATTTCCATGCTCATCACTTTACTGACCAAGCCAGACATATTCTCGATGCTGAGTAAGATTCGGCTGATGTATTTTTCTTGCTCTTCGCTGAGGTTGCCAATATTTTTGAGTAAATTCACGTACCCGCGCATCAACTGAAGCGGGGAAAGTAAGTCGTGGCTAATATTGGTAACAAATTCGTTTTTTTGATCGTTTATGCGCTTCTGCCAAGTTGTATCCTTGAGCAGCAGAACCTTGCCAGATTGCCCCTCTTGGGTTTTGACCGGAAAAACGCGCCCTTCATATTCCAGCCCTTTTTCAACCATTAGTCGGAAGGGTTCTCCAGAATCGCTCGTCGCGATAAGGGCGTCATTGAGCTCAGGATAAATCGATTGCATGTCTTTTAGAGAACGCAAAGGCGCTCCAGCTTCTTTGGTGAGCAGCTGCACAGCTGCAGTATTGGCAAAAAGTACCTCATTTGCTCGATTAATGATCAACACGGGGTCAGCTAAAGCCTGAAAAGCTGATTCTAACCAAGCTTTTTCCGACTGCATTTTAACGGCTTGCTCTTTCGTGTTCAGTGCCGCTGAAGCCCGATAGGCTAACTGCTGGTAAAAGTTGATGTCGTCCTCACCAAACCAATGGTTTTGGTCAAATCCGACCCATAGTACTCCGATCGCATCGTCATCATTTTTGAGCCTCAAGGCGACAAGAGATCGCGGGTAGGGTAAGCCTTCGCTCGATCCAAAATACTGGTCATCTTTGATATCACTCAGAATGAGCTGATCTAAATTCCCCAACTTTTCCAAGATCATCACATCCAGATAGGCATAGACGCGGGTTTGCTCTCCCTGGCCGATCCGCAGGCGCATTTCTCTTCGATCCGGGTCACGCGTAGGGTTGAACAAGACCAGGCGGGCAGAGCTTGCATCCCGACCAAGCGCTGCTCTCAGGATTGAGGTGAGCAGCAAATCATACGCCTCACGTGAGTAGTACGAGGGGTCTAACGAGAGCAAGCGTGATTGCGTATCCTGACGCACACGTAAGTTTTCGCGCAAATCGCTCAGCGCCTTATAAAACTTCGCTTCACTGGAAGATTTTAGCCTGAGCTCCTGATTTTCTTCGTAATCCCCGAGAGTTAGTTTTTCAATCTCCTTCACGGCTTGGCTAAAAGCGTCAGGTATTTCTTGCTCGATGATGAACTGAAATGGATTCCAGGCAGCATAATCCCATTGGCATAGCAATTCACAAGTGCCAACTGCAACCAATAGCGCTGGGAAAAGCGTACTTGCTTCGAACAAAAATTGCTCGAGCATAATAAGCAGATTATTCTCTCCCCAACTCATTGACACAATCAAGCGCGTGAGCAGAATCAGCGGAAGAAAATAAAGAAAAGCCAGTAAGCCATTGATCAAAACTGAGTTTTTACTTTGACCGCTGTTTTCAGCTTCGGTGCGGCTGGTGTGCCAGATGAAGAGCACCGTTAGCGCAACAAGCAGGAAGCTAACAATCGGGTCCTGATCAAATATTAATGATTGAATTAAACCTGAACCGAATGCGAAAACACTCGCTAGAATGGGTCCAGCTAAGCCTACAGCAGCAAAAGCAGGGATTAACCCCAGCAGAAAAATTCGTGGCTGAATTAAGACCCCATTAGCTGCTAAAACCTCACCTTCAAACAGAGGGAAATGAACCAAATAATTAAAGGGGAACACAAATAGGGCTAGTAGAACTGCCCATTTTATTTCTTTGCTGCCCATTTTGATACCAGGTTTGTGCAAACGCCAAAGCTGCCAAATGACGCCGGCTAAAACCAGCCCTTCTAATATCAACACCGGCAGCGGTTGTGATGCGATGATAGTTTTGTTCTGAGGAAAAAAGCAGGAGCTAATAAAATGTACCATAGGGTTAACTAGATTATAGCACGCGTTGGTAAATCTATCAGTTTTAAGCAACAAACTCAGACTAAACTACGGATCGCGCTGCTGAAGAATTTCCATGATCTTTGCAATTACTTCAGGAACTGTAAACGTATCAGTATTAATCACGATGGCATCTGGCGCAGCTCTGAGCGGAGCAACCTTGCGCGTGGAATCATAAGCATCACGGCGTTTGAGCGATTCAATCACATCGTTCAAACAAACGTTGTTCCCACGGGCAATTTCTTCAGCGTAGCGGCGTTTAGCCCGGACCTCAACAGAAGCATCGAGATAGATTTTTAAATCTGCCTCGGGTAAAACGACAGTGCCGATATCACGCCCAAGCATCACAATTTTCCCGCGCTCAGCGATTTTTCGCTGCTGACGGGTCATTGCTTCTCGTACACCAGGATAGGAGGACACCAAGGACACATTTTGGTCCACCTCTGGGGAGCGAATCTCCCACGTGCGATCTATGCCATTTATCAAAACGTCAAACGGGCGTCCGTCCTCTACACTCCTTGGCAAGATGTCAATATCGATTTGCTCGGCGAGTTTGGTGACGCTTTCCTCATCTTCCAGATTGATACCTTTGGCTAAAGCTTGCCAGGTTACCGCGCGGTACATGATGCCTGTATCAACGCAGAGATAGCCTAATTCTTCAGCTAAAAGGCTTCCTACAGTTGTTTTTCCACTGGCAGCTGGGCCGTCTATTGCAATCGTTCGCGGAAATGCTTTGTGGGCTTCAGTTGGTGTGGTCAAGGGTTGGCTCCTGTGAACAAATCCTCTCGGATCCAGAAAATCGCCATGTTCGGGTTTGTATTAAAGGTTTGGGTAAAAACACCCTTCACCAAGTCCATCGGGGTCAAGGTGTCCCAGGCGATTTGGCGGCTGGCAACGAGATCCATACCCCGATAAGGTTGATCTGGCTCTAGTTGCCATTCGGGATGCGAAAGTATGATTTCCGGGCTCTGGCTCTCAGGCAGCGCTAAAGGCATGTCTACTCGACCAAAATTGCGAAAAATCCAAGCATAACCTGAATAATTAGGGTCCAATATGGCAACAGAAGCAGTCTCAGGTTCAAAGGTATTCAAACGCTCATATTCATGTATAACTTTAGAGATTTCATCGGCAGAATCCAATATAGGTGAATCCGACCAGATCAGCGCGGCTTGTTTTGTCTTATTGACCGTGCTCGAAAGCGCCAGGCTTAAGCTTGAAACGAGTAAAACTAAAGTAAGTGCCAAGGCTGTTCCTTTTCCTGCGGCTTGGAAAGACCAGCCTAAGCCGGTGAATAGATATACCAACCCAAGTAACACCAACCCTAAGCCAAAAGCTAATCCTTGCTGAGTAAACGCAAGCGTACCCGGGAAAGCATTGAGAAAAGATTTCAAGCTAATTGCCAGATAAACACAAAGAATGAGGCTAAAAATAAACACATACAGGCTCACCCGTGGTTGATCACTTGGTGATTTCACTAGCTGCTCAATCTCACTAAGCGCTAAAATCCACATAGGTAATTGCACAAAAGCTAAGCCGCCTGTGCCTAAGTTAGCAAATAAAACCGCACCTAACAACAAAACCATTGTGAGCAGGCTCAGTGCCCTTTTCGCTTTTGCGCCGTCCATCCAAGCATGCACCGTTGCAATTACAGACAATATC
The DNA here is from genome assembly GCA_034430095.1 of Candidatus Mesolinea sp. GTDB lineage: Bacteria > Chloroflexota > Anaerolineae > Anaerolineales > Anaerolineaceae > Mesolinea. Next base: position 50,715 of record DAOUFK010000031.1, on the reverse strand, counting down.
AATGGGCACATGCTGTACGCAGCCCACCGATAAATCGGGGTCCAGGCTGGGAATTGGCTGGTCAAGAAGCCTTCTTGAAGAAAGGCGCTTAACCCTCCAGCGATCCCGCTTATTCCAGCTGGATCCAAGCTGAAAGATGTGGATAAAAGCAGCAGGGTAAGCATAAAGCTCAGAGCAAACTTAGCTGGCGATTTACGAAGGGGACATACATTCAGCAAAGCAGACGCAAACTCCTTTAAAGCTGCTTTGTTAATGAAGTAGGCAATTCCAAGTGCAATCAACAGGAGTAATAAAACAGCCCAAGCCCAAGGACCGCCAAGTAAAGCCACAGCCAAGGCTACTCCAACCCCTACGGGTTTGCCTGCAATAAAAAAGCTAAGCGCCCAAACCAAGCCAGCAAGCACGAAAATTACGCTGCCTGCCTGTCGGGAAAGAATAAAGAGTACTGGATCCAGCGCCAATGCTAAAGCCAGCCCAAGGGTAAGAAATGGACTTAACCTCCGCCGCCAAAAAAGTGGCACAAGCGCTAAGCTTGCACCCGCCAATGCTGGCCAAAAGCGCGCCCAAAAAGCATTGGCTTGCATGAGCGCAAAAGTACCCGCAGTCAAGCCCTGATAAGCTGCATTAACAGCGGTTTCCACCGGTAGATCACGCGCCACCAAGAGCGCCTGCCAGGCGGCTTGGGCTTCGCCCGCTGAGAACGGGATTGAAGCCAAGCCTACCAGGCGCAGGCATAACCCAAGCAAAGCAATAGCTAACACGCTTAGCTGGATTTGGGTATCAGATAAACTCTTCTTATGAGAAATCGTTGCTGTCTCTGTCATATCATTGACCTGCTGCATAAGCATAAATTCTAGCGCCGGGTGAGTCGAACACCAATTGGAGATGCTCCTGAAACTTGCTTTCATCCAGCGCGTAAGTTCTCATTTCCAAATCGCCGACGTACACATACTTGATTTGATATTTATCCAATATCGCTTTCGCTTCCTGCCAGTCGTGCGTGCTATAGAGCGTGCGGATGTCATTTTGCCGGCTGCCCATTTCCAAGTATCCCCCACGCCATTGAGCTTCATGCCCAATCCAACCTAACACCGTGGGCATGCCAGAGAAGGTAGAAACCGAAGCGTAAGTCGTGTAGCTGCCGCCGGTATCCGCCACAGCTTCGACCATCACACCCAAGGGCGCTTGCTTGAGCCACTCCACAGCTTGCATTTGGTCTGGCCAAACGGCTTTATAATACTGCGTTCCATCCAAAGTCAATTGATCGAGTGATGGAACCCCGCCAATTTTGTTCCAGAGTGCCACGACAGGGTAAACCAAGCCCATCGCGATGCCGCAAATGCACAAAACAGCTAACGCCATCTTCCAGCGCCGGCTCGCCAGCTCAAAGATAAACCAGATTATGGCTAAAGCAAATATACCCAAGACAATAAAATCCAACGGGCTAGAGCCTAAAGCGCCTAAGTTTTGGTTGAAGCTCTGAAAGACTGCATCATCCCGATAGAGCCCAAGGTACGTTGCAAGCATTCCTAGCAAGAACATTCCAAAGGGGAAAAGTTTCTCCCAAAGCTTGGCTTTTCTCGCGCTGCTAATTAACTGAACGAGCATGTAACTGCCAGCTAATGACCATAAAATCCAAGCTTGGAAGTAAAACTTAAAGATAGTGTTCATGCGTGTGCCAAAATTGTCTCGCAAGTAAATAAATTCTGGTGCAAGTGTGAGTAACAAACCCAAGATGAGTAAGAATAGCACAAAGGTATGGGTCGATTTTTCTGTACTCTCGGATCCCGGCTCCTCAGCTTGGGAATGATGCTCGCCCAGCAATGCATTCAGCGCCAAAAAGCTGAGTAAAAAGAGTGTGATCCACGTCCCTGGTGCTTTAATACGGTTGAGGAGCGCTTGCCATAAAGGATTTTCTCCAGGAGTGGCTCCCTGCAAGCCCAGGAACAACTGATTGAGGGTTGGTAACTTTGTACTAATAAATGCAAGGCTCCACGAAAAGACAAATAAGAAAAGAAACAAACCCAAGGTGATCAAAAATGCCGGTTTAACTGCGCGTGCTTGTGGGCGTTCAAAGAAGTGTGCCAGCAAGCCGGCAAAAAGCGGCAAAAGAAGCGGACCAAACATAATCCAGAAGTAATGACCTTGGGTAAAAAACGCCAAACTTGGTAGAATTCCGCCAGCTTGTGAGGAAAAGCTGAGGAAGAAGGGGAAGTACATTAAAATCGCTGGAATACCTAAGCCAAAACACAGCAGGAAAAACTCACCAATTCTGCGCCCGCTCCAACCATAGCGGCGATACTGCCCATAAACCAGGGCAGCAGCAATAAGGAGCAGATAAAACGGGAAATCCCAAGTGTTCATGAAGGCTAAGCCGCCGAGCGTTAGTACCGCAAAGGATATCTCGGGCAGACCCCAAGGCAGCGTCCAGTGCCAGAGGCGTGTTTCGCCTTGCCAGCCGCCGCGAATGGCGTTTAGAGCTTGGCTAATCGCCAAGAGCACGAAGGGCATCGCCAATAGGTGGGGATGCAGGTCCGAGAGCAAGTAAGTGAAGAAAGGAAACTCATCAATCACCTCGAGTGCTGTGCCGCTCAGAGTAAAATCCTGTACCACACGGCTGGCGCCCCACCACTGCACTCCGCCCAGTCGCAGCGGGAACCAGGAATAACTCGGTGGCGCTGTAGTCAACTCTTTCAAATTGATCCATTGCCAAAACGAAGAAACCGACTGCCCGGCAGCATCCTGCGACCAAAACAAGCCACGGGAATGCAAAATATCCAGAAAGCCATGCCAATTGGATACGATTAGGAGCATAAACGGTGCGAGCAAACTGGCTGTGTAGACCCAACCCGAAATTTTCTCTTCTTTATGTTGATTCCCTGCCAAGAGGTCAAAAAGCACGCCATAAGCCCCCAGCGCCGTAAGCGCAAACCACAGCGCAGACATCAAGTTATAGCCAATGGCGGCATCCACAGAGCTCACGCGGATGAGCATCGCAGCCAGCACGTAACCAAAATAATAATACGAAATGGCATAGCCAGAGAGCCAAGGATCAATGGGCGGAAAGGTTGGCGAGCGCAAGATGGCATTGATAAATGCCATTTCCATGGGTTTTTCGGTGCCAATGATGGCGGGATTAGCAGCCCGTACAACCGCCCAGAGCCCAAAAGCAACTAAAAAGAGGGTCTCGGTTGTGAGGATAAGCCGGCGGTTTGCCTTTATCCAAACCCAAAGCTCCTTGGTATGTCCCCCACGCAGGGCGAGGAGGTTGAGCACAAGCACCAGCCCAAATGCCACCAGTTGCCCGGCTAGGTCGTTATGCAGCAGCTGTAACGAGGTCAGCAGCCAAAACAAATAGCCCCACAGCAGCAAACCGACGGGCCGGCTGAGGGCGTAACCTCGAGAAGGGAGCGCTTTGAACAGCCTCCAGGTCAGAGGTAAGTTAACTACTGCCAAGATTAGGCTTAAAACATACCAAATGATGAAGCTCGTCAAGGTAACCTCACCTGATAAATCACCGTTTCGCCATTGCGATAGACTTCATCCCAAAGTATACCCTCTTGAGCCGCAAATTTGCCTAGCCCGCCGCCAGGATAAAAAGCCTGCTCTAACCTGCCAACAACGATGTAGCTAACCTCGTACTTATTGAGGAAACTGCGCACATAATCCAAATCGTCAGTTATATAGAACTTATCAACGGCGTCCACGCGGTTTTGGACTTCGTTGGTTTGCAAGATAGCTCTCTGCTGGCGTTGGTGGTAATTCCAGCCAATTACGCCTGGTAAGCCGGTATAGATGGTATAGCGGTTCCCCCAGCGGTATTCGTAAGCCTGCCCTTCCACAATCACGGGTGAGCCTTGGATATTATCCTGCATCCAACGGATGGCAGCATAGTCCTCTCCAAAGGGGATAATCACGCCCATGTCGTAATAACTTGAGGTTTGCATATACTGCATACCATCCAAAGTATGGGGGGCATTCACGTCTATGCGGTCGTGAATCTTATCGGTCGTACCCATCAATGGGAAAAGCAGCGCACCGGCGACCAGAAGAATAAGCGGAATCTGAAAAATCAACTGCGTGCGTACTGTCCACTTGTGCTGATCGTTCCAAAGCGCAACTAATCCGGTACCAAGGGCTAACGTAAGCAGCAGCCAGGCTTGCATATAGAGTTTGAAGACCACATTCATGCGACCAATATCCCCCACCAGGTACACCAATTCCACCACCAGCGTCTCCAGCAAGGCTGTGGCGATCATGAAAAAGGCTAAGCGCTTAGCATCACTTTGATCCGTTTTAAGGATGAGAATCAGCGACCAAAGACAGAGCGGTAAAACGACTATAGCCACGCTCACTCCTAGTAGCAGCAAAATTACCAACAGCGCTAAGAACACCACGCCGGCAATTGTAATAAGCTGCCGATGCGGCTCGAGCTTTTTGAGCGCTGAGAGCGGCGTTACTGCTAACCATTGATACGTTTCCCACAAATACCAGAAAAGCACAAAGAAGAGCAGTAAGCCCCAATGCGTAAAGTAAGAATTGAGCGGAGTACGGTCGCCAGTCCAAAAGCCGAGCTGGCTATAACCCGGATGAAAATTTCGATTGAAGGGTGTATATAGCACAGAGCTGAGCACGATAAGTACGAGCATCAAGCCGGCGATGGTGATCACCTTGCTAAGCTTGGGATTTTTGACAAACCTCGCTGGCTCCATATATCTCCAGCCGGTATAGCCGATAATGAATAGATTGAACAGCAAGAAGGTGTAGGAATCCCAAGTGTTAATGGGTTTGAGTGCGCCGATCAGCAAGCCGCCCAATAATAAGCTAAGGACAGACCCAACCCAATTATCTCTTCGGTTTTGGCTCCACTTGCCCCGTGCGAAAAGGAAAGACATCCCCCAAGCCACTGAGAAGACCACAAAGGGCATGGCAATTAAGTGAGCATGCAAATCGGCATAGAGGAAGGTGAAATAGGGGAACTCGGTGATGGCTTCACCTGGGATAGCGCGGCTAGCCATCCAATACCAATCACCCGGGTAAAGCGGCATAGGTACGTCCTGCAGGACCATGCCAAAGCCTTTGAAAAACCAGCCGATTTTTTGGAAGACTGAAGCGCCCTCCATCAGGGCACCGGCAGCGCCCATGGAAGCTAAGGTATCCGTAAGCAGCTTGAGGTTGCCGAGGTTCCCAAGAAATGCGAGCAGCACAGCGGTCCATAACCCTGCCCAAAAAGGCTGCCCAAAGAGCTTTTGTAATTTTGGGCTATTGGTGCCTTGCTTAGCTGCGATGATGCGCCGGGTTAAGTTCCAGCCTACGCTATATGCGCCCATTACTAATAGTGCATACCAGAGTGGCAGCACGATGTTATACGCTACTGCTGGGATGATGCCTAAGAGCTTAATCGGCATACCTAGGATGACAAAGCCAAAGTAATAATAGTTGATGTAACCGCCAGCAAACCAAGGGTCGTAGGGCGGAAAAACCGTACTCTTAATCACCGCATTAAGGTAAGAGAAGTCCATAGGCTTCTCCCCACCTTTGAAGGGATGCCAAAGATCGGGATTTTGGTATCGCACCCATAAGAAAAACAGAAAGGCTGCCAACCCAACGAGCTCAATGATCAAATAGCGCTTCCAGTTTTGCGCCAGTTCCTGAGCGAGGTCCTTACGCTTAAGCAAGCCGAGAACCAACCCAGCAAGCATAATAGCAGCGAAGATCCCTAAGAGCAGCTTTCGCGTGACGAAGACGCCGGCTGAGCCTAAGACAAAGGCGAAATATCCGAACAGCAAAAGACCCAATAAGCGCGAGAAAGCATACCCCTTATCTTCCAATCCGGGCACCGCCAGGCGGATGAACGGGTAAACCGCCAAGCCTAAGATAAAGGTGAACAGGTAAAACACAATTACCGCCATAGCTTGGTTGGAATTGACTAACGATTCTCGGTCAAACAGCTCCGACCAGGTGCCGTTTGCGCGCTGAATCTGCTTTTGCTCTTCTGTGAGCATTAGGTAGTTGCTCTTCTCTAGGCTGCGATCGTAAGAATCTAGCTGCCGTGGCGCGAGGTTAACCACATGCGAGAGATCTACAGCACCAAGGATTTCCCGGACTTCTTGGATATCAAAATCGGCAGTTTTCTTAAAAATCAGTACTTTAGGATGGTCATAAACTGAGAAAGCTTCCTCGGCAAATTGATCATTAAATTGCCAGGGACCCAAGCGTGGGTATGAAGTAAAAGTCTGGATAAGTTCAAAGCCCAGGCTGCCGGCGAACATCCCAGGCTCAGCAATGTTGTAGCAAGAAACCACATCCATCTCATCCGGGCAGCCCAGCAGGCTGCGGTAATACTGGGTGGTGAGTGGATAACGCTCCGGCACGCGTGTGGTGGTGCCCCATTGTCGGTTCGAACTGATGAAGATGTAATCGCCCTGCTGCAGGATGCTTATAAAGCGCTCTAACTTCGAAGCATCATCCGGCCAATACAGTTCCAGGTTCAGGTCGCCTCGGAAAATACCGCCGGCATCGCTATAGGGAACGTAGCCAGCTTTCGCGACGGGTAAGGCGTCATCCCAAGAGGACTCGTGCACCGGGGCGACTGAAGCGATGGCAATTTGCCCATTACCTGCTATCATTTCGAGGTCAAAACGCACCAGCTGAGCAGTGGTGATGCGCAGATGTTTGTCCAGCTCGATGTGAAGTGCTGTACCCTTACCGTCACCAAGATCAGTAAAAGTCCCTTGCACTGTGCCGCTTACCGGGGTTAGGTCGCTTTCAGCTGATGGCGTCAGCGTGACACGCAATGTTTTTTGCTCATTGCTCTGGCTTAGGTCGAGCACATAAGGCATGTCTATGGCGGTAATCTCGCCAGATTCAAGCACACTCATATCCATCGTATAACTATGCGCAGGCATAACGGTTTCGACAATCTTGGGCAGCATTTGGTCAAAGGTCTGCCCTTCTTCATCCTTCAGCGTGACTTGTGGTACGCCGCTGATAAATACCTGAGCTTGCGCATCTGACTGCCGCAGCATGATCAGATATTTTTTGCCTTCTTCCAAAGGTATCGCCGTTTGGAAGCTAAAATATAGGGACGCTGTAGATGAACTATTGAGCTTGCAAGCAGCATTATCAGCCAATATAGGTAAATCAAGCGGCATCCTGAGCCCATCCACAGGCATGATGATGACCGTAAACCGGTCCAGGGGCTCGCTGCCACTCATTTGCCCATAGGTTGGAATGGAAAAACTTGTAAGTCCTCCCGTAAGTTCTGCTTCAAAAACGAACGGGTAAGCTTGAGCACCGGTCAAATAATCGCCGCTGCGGTAGGGTTGCTGAACGATGGTTTTCCCTTCCGCTGTGCTCATCACCAAATTGACTGGGCCGGGTATTGTCTCGTAGATCCAATCGGTGGCTGCCACGCGCGTATGGGGTTGGGTATAAATGCGCGTGAAGGCAAAAGCCCATAAAGCTGTACCAATAACGACCACGATCCCCGCTGCTGCCCCAGTAATATGCAGCGCTTTGGGTGAAATTTTAAAGTGCCAGAGTTTGACCTCTCCCTTTGCCCGCCAGAGCTGAAAGATGCCCCAAGCGGCGATAATAGCCAAAAGGGGATAAATTAGCAGCAAGTAGCGCATGGCTTTCACCCAAGCAGTCGTTTGCCAGAGCATGTAAAAAATCGTCCAGCCCCAAAGTGGCAAAAGCTTGAACTGTTTGTCCTTATTGCCAGTCCAACCCATGCCGATCAGGCTTGCCAGTGCGGTAACACCCAAAGGAATGCCCAAGCCCCACACGACTAAGTTGTAGTATGGGAAGGCAAGCGAACGGCGCGTCCATTGCAGCGCCGGCGGGAAGTCCACATTTCCTGTGCTTTGCTGCTGCAACGTGCGCAACCCGGCGATCCACTCCTGATTGAAGCGCACGCCGAGTAATCCTGGACCCTGGAAGGCATAAGGCTGTCCTAAACGAAAGACAAACAAACTCACCACTGCTGCCAGCAGCACCATGCGCCAGCTGAAGTTGCGATAAGGCTCACGTTGATCCTGTTCCAGGCTAAAGTAACGCACCAGCTCCACGGCTGGCAAAAGCAGCGCCAGCGACGCCGCATTGATCTTGGAAGCCGTTGCCATGCCCAAGCCAACGCCAAAAGCAATGTAGGGCACCCAATCGCTGACCTTTAGCTTGAGGCGCTGCCTAGCCTCACCCCGCAATGATGGCTTCGGGCGTGTGAGAATCACGACGGCAAAGTAGACTGTCAGCATCCCAAAGGTATTGGTGAAGGTATCTACTGTCATAAAATGGGATTGCTGAATGGGCAGCACCGCAAAGGCATACAGCGCCGCCGCCACCAAGCCGATCTTCTCGTCAAAAAGCCGCAAGGTAATCAGAAAGACGAGCAAAATGGTAAGGATATCGGCAATAGCCGAAAGCTGTCTTCCAACTATGGTGATGGGATCATAGCCAGTTTGCCCAGTCCACTCGCCCACATAGCGGATAATGAATAGCGGCAGAGTGCCATACACAAAAAACTGGTAACCTGCGTTGCCAGGATTTAGCGTGGAAGTGCTTGTATCAAAATAGGTCTTGACGTCTGGAACAGGCGTTATGCTATTGAGCACCATCGAAAGAAAGCGCTCATCGGGGTGCAAATGCCTGCCTTGGTCCCAATCGACGCCAATCGTACGAAAATAAGCGCCACTGCAAATGATGGCTAAAAGCAGGAAAATCAACAGTAAAGTTTTCCAGTCGAATCGTTTACGCGCAGCAGAGGGGTTTATCGGAGTTGACTTGGCTGTGTGCATAAGCAGTTTATTGAACCACCGTAAAAATCAAAAAGTTTTTCTCTGGGTAGGCAGATTGATATAACACCACGCTGCCCAGAGGGTAAAGTGCTTGCAGCTGCGAGAGTGTATCACTATCCTGCGGATTTAGCAGGAAGAGCTTAGGGAGCGGGAAGCCAAGCGTCTCTTCCAGCTGCGTTGGCTGCAGCGCTAAATCCGCTTCGGGCTGCCCAGCCTCGATGGCTACAGCGCGCGCGTCTACCCAGTAAGGAAAGCCTACTACCCAGACGCCGCCTAAGCCCCCAAAGTTCTGCCGGGTTTGGGTGATCACCTTGCCCATCTCGGAGGCGTTCCAAGCGTTTTGACGGTAGGTCTGCGGATAGGTATAGAAAATGGCTTGCGAATTTTGCCAAACAATCATTATCGAAAGGATTCCAACCAAGAGAACGCGGCTGAGTGGTCTTTTGGTGCGCAGGGCAGCCAGAATAGCTTTGCCAAGAGTATATAATCCCAGCGCAGCCAGCATAAATACGGGCAAAGCTGCACCCAGTGCACGGCTGAGTGAAGGGTTTTCGGCTGGGAAAGCAAGTGAGAGTACACTGGGCAGCAGCAGAACAGGGTAAAGCACAACCAGTGCTAATAAGGACCAATCCTTACGCTTGTGGTATTCAACCAACACCATAATGATGCCCAAAATAAACAGCGCAGCTGTAAGCCAGTCTACTGCTGGGCGCAATGGAATGCTATCCACCCAGCTGCTGCGGTTGCTCCAATTGACTAATCCTAGAGCTGCGAGTAGGTTGTTAAAGAACAGCCCCAGCGGGCTGCCAGGCAAAGGCGTTTCCAAGCTGGTAACACGGGAGAGGATCGGGCGTAAATATTCCTGCGGGTTAAGGGTAAAAGCACGTAGAATGGGTACGGCTGCGACAGCTCCGACTAGCAGGAAAAGGGCGATTATGCTGAAAAACTCACTGACTTTAGATTTCTGCTTGCGATGCAAGAGCCATATGATAAGTACGACCAACACCACCAGCGGAAAAACAAGAAATACTTTATTCGTCAGTAACCCTAACCCACAGAGCAAGGCGGCGATGAGGATGTCGTTATTGTGCTCGTGCCGTAAGCCCCGCACCAGGTAATAAACTGCCGGAATGAGTATCGGCAGCGTTAGTCCGGCACCTAAAACTGCACGCGTCTGCAGGATTTGCCAAAAAGCGACCCCAAATAAGCCTGCTGCAATTAAACCTGCCCAGCGGTCGATGAGCTCTTTACCCAAGCGGAACATAAAAAACGTGCCAACTAAACTCGCTAGCGCATAAGCTGTTTTTAGCAAGGTGAAGCTGAGCTTACCGCCCCCAAGCATAGCGATTAACCCAGCCCAATAGTATTGCAGTGGTTCAGTCACTAAATTGCGGTTGAAAGTGAGCGCGGTATTGCCTTGCAAAATTTCCTGCACCGTATAGAAGTGATCCACCTGGCCGCTGATCAATTCTGGTGGGACCAAGTCAAGCCGCGAGAAGGTAAAATAAAGCACAATAAGGATTATTAAACCGGCGGATACAAACCAAGTTCTATCCCGCTGAAAACGGTTCAAAAAAGAGGGTTTTGGAGCTTTAGATCCAACCTCATCCTTGTTTTCGCGTTCCCACAAGCCCAAAATGACAAGTGCCACGCCTGCTGCCCAGACAAAAGCTGCCGGTAGCGTGACAGAACCTGCGGAAAGCATGAAAAAGCTCAGTGCAGCAAAGCCAATCCCAGGTAAAATCAGCCAGGTCGTGCCGGTAAAAAAGTTCCAGCCTTGAACGTCGAAATGTGCGAACTCGAGCGACCATTCCTTGCGCTTCCTGCCCGCTAAAAGCAATCCTAAAGCGAAGATGTAAAGAATTATGCTGATAATTCCAGTACGGTTTGGGGAAGGCTCCAGGAGCAGCTGAGCTAACAGCGCCAATACCAAAGCTCCAGTAGTCATCCTCGGAAAAGGCTTCCGAGTCTCTAGAGCCTCATTGTCAGCAGTTACCAGAGGTTCTTGCGCCTCTGCGCCTCTCTTGAATGAAAGTTGCTGTTTGAGATACTCTAATATGGTCTGTTCTTGTGGTTCAGGTCCTGATCTAGGTTCCATAGGTACTCATTTCCAATGGGGTCGAAGCAACGTGAATTTTAGCGTACCTATCCTAAAACTGCCACAACGCGGCGCTTACCTCTTCCAGGCGTAAAGGTAACCAATCTCGGCATGTACCGGGTTGGCATGCAACCGCACGCTGAAACCGTTTCCTTCCAAGAAATGCACCAAGCGGGAATGCTCGCGCTCAGCATCCAGGTCGTGATATTCCATTACGATGCGCTGCACACGTGCAAGACTCTCAGTGCTCGCTCCCATCAGGATGGCATACTCGGCGCCTTCACAATCTAACTTGAGCAAGTCAATTACAGAATCCACCGAGTTCTGCACAAGCTGATCGAAGGTTATCACAGGTATTTCCTCTGTGGGGGCTCCGGCTTGCTGAAAGACTGTCTGCCCTTGCAACGGCTCGCCATGCGCTAAGTCCAGCTGCATGGCTCCAGCTTGATCCCACACACCGACGCAAAAAGCTTGCACATTGCCCAGCTTATTGAGCGTGATATTTTCCTGCAGGAGAGCGAATGATTGCGGGTTGGGCTCATATGCATAAACTTCCCCTGCAGGAGCTCTCTGGGCAGCATAAACGGTAAATTCACCAATGGCTGCACCGATATCGACGATTACCCAATCCGATTCAATGCTTGTTCCGTAATGTGTATAGAATTGATCGAGGAAGGTCTCTTTTACTGACCAAATGTCCATTGCACCCCGCACGCGCAGCTGTGTGGGCTGGTGCCAAAAGCGTAGCGTCGCTGGCTCGGCGCGTTGCTTGCTGAGGAAGGCGCGCAGCAAAAGCCCCCAGCTGCGAAATCCAGCCGCCATTTCCAACACAGACCAAGCATAATAGCTCCACTTGCGCCATGCGCTCATGCGTCTCTCCGAGCAGCGTAAAAAGTGCAAGTGCCATCCTCGAACAGTGGGTTATTCAGGAGTTTGCGAATTTTCTGGTAGTGCAAAAATGGGTTATTCCGCGAAGGGAAAAGCACCCATTTGCCCAGGGTTTTCTTCCAGAGAAGATTAGGCAAACCGGCTGCGTGCCCGCGCTCGAGCATTTGCATCGCCCACTTGGGGAAGTAGTTCCAATATTCCACACGCGAAAAGCCGGCTAACTTTAGGCGCGCCAGCCACACCTCCGGCGGGTCCAGGTTCACATGCCGCGCAATACGGTTGAAAAAGCGTTCATAGCGGCTTGCCAAGCCATGCAGCCCGATTGCGTTCAGAACTTGCATCCCCCACAGATCTGTGCGGAAGCGCTGGTTGGGCACGGCAAAGTAAAACATGCCACCTGGCGCCATCGCCCTCCCGACTTCATTCAACACCAGCTGCACATTGGGAATATGCTCGAGGACACTGTTACTGATGGCATACGCAAAGCTCGCTTCGGGCAGTGGCAACGCGGAGCCATCAGCTTGCATGAGCAGCGTGTAAACCTTGCGGTCAGCGGCTTCCTGCAGCGGCTGCCACCAAGGGTCGGCGCCGAGGCATTGCTGACCCGTAAGATAAGCCTCTGCAAAATGCCCATCGCCCGCACCGATATCTAAAATAGGTCCGGGAATATCAAAACGGGCATACAGGCTATGTTCAACAGCTCTCAGCATCCCGCGGAAGTAAGGCAAGCTGGAAAGATGCTTCCAGCAAATCTCATCCAACTCGTTGGCAGAAAGCTCCCTCATGAGTGTAGCACCTCTTTGAAGAGTGCTTGATACATTAGAGCCACTTCCTCCTTGGCAAATTTTCTCAGATAATCCTCTGCGTTGGGCAATTTAGCCTTGCCCTCGTCCAATGTAGCGATGATGGCTTTTGCTAAGGCATCAGCGTCGCGTATGGGCACGATTTTACCTATGCCCGTGTTCAAGACGGGTTGGCGCACACCGGGTAGATCCGAGGCGATCACGGGCGTACCTTGCAGCATAGCTTCAATCTGGACAATGCCAAAAGATTCTGTGCGGTTCAGGCTGGTGAAAATGAGCGCGTCACACGCACCGAAGAAGGCACGGAATTCTTCATCCGGCAGGAAACCAAGCGGCTTCCAGTGCACACCAAACGGTTCAAGCAGCACTTCGATCTTTGCCTGATACGCTTCCTCGCCAAGGACGCCTTTCCAAGTACCAGCATGCACCACCCGAGTTTGTGGGTAGACTGCTAGTACCTTTGGCAGCGCTTCGATCAGATATTCGTAGCCCTTCTCGGCAGCCACGCGCCCAGCAAGCCCTAAAATGCGCTCGTCCGGCTGTAGACCATATCTTTTTCTAAATGCCTGTATTTCCTGCGGTGTGGTGCGCACCCAATCGATCGGGGTTGGCACCTCTCGCACCTTTGCAAGGTACGGCTTGAGCCAGGGGGAATGCTCGGCATAATCCAGCGAGTTCTGCACTATGATATCTGCCTGGCGCAGCACGCCAGCCTGACGCTGCTGGGTACCCCAGCCTGCCAGCCGGTTGAGCAGACCAGCGCTCATTTCCAGGTCACAGTGATAAGTGACCACGAGCGGTTTAGTTTGCCGCCTGCATTCGCGGGCAAAAGTTGGCGATTCGAACTGCGGCAAGTGCAGGTTTACCACCTCAGCCCAGCCTACCCAGTGCCGTAAGGCTGCACGCAGCCCGCGCAGAATCACGCCTTTGGAAATGCGCAGGAGAACGGGGATTCGCATAACTTTCACACCGTTTATGTCTTCATCGAGCGGTAAGTCCGGAGTGAATTGTGAAGTCAACACTACCACTTCGTGCCCTAATTTCACCAAACCTTGCGCTACACGCAAAGCATAAATCGAGAGCCCAGATTTATAGGGCTCGAAGTAAGTAGCAGAAATTAAAATTTTCAAGCAAGATCTCCTTGCTGCTTGCGCCAATGGGTAGCTTTACTTGCCAGGCTGCCAAAGCTTTCACCAAGGATATAAATCCCTACCATACCAAGAAGGCTGGTTCCAATGAATTGCACCGCATGTAAAATGAGCGCAATAGCCAATGCTGTGGATTGCTCCACACCCAATAAACCATAGAGCGCCACGTTGGCGGCTTCATACACCCCCAAATTAGCTGGAGCGGCAGGCAAGGCGTTAGCAAAAGATCCGCCAGCGACGATGAATACAGACCACCAATCTTGGCTGGCGGGCAAGAGCACTCGCTGCAACACTATAACGGATCCCATCGAGCACATCCAGCTGGCTGCCAGCAATAAAAGCGCATACAAAAATCTGATCGGATCGAGGAGAATCTGAAATCCCGCTAAGAAGCCGTTTATCCTGGGCAGCCAGCGTAACAGCCGTGGTTTATCAGCCCAACGGGTTTGGAGTTTAGCGTTTATATTCTTCAAATTGCGCGCAGCCAAACCTGCCACAATGAATAACAACACAGTAAGCACCAACACAATGCTGGCTAAGGTTTGCATCGAGCGGGCACTTACCACCCTCGGGAGCATCAATAAGAAGTAGGTTGCGGCTAAAAAGAAATCCAGCGTGCGCTCCGTGATGATGCTAGCGAGTACTTCCATAAAACCAGCTTTAGTCTTGCCTTTTCCAGCTAATAAGGCTGCCCTTCCAAATTCGCCTAATTTAAAAGGCAAAACGTTGTTGAGTAAGTAGCCGGCATTAATCCCAAAAAAAGCTTCCCAAAAGCTGAATTTACCTTCTAACAAAAAAAACCAGCAAATCACGCGCAAGACTATGCTCAAAAGGAACAATCCTGCCACGCTTAGGATGGTGGTGGCTTCCACGCGGCGGAAAGCAGCCCCGACCTGATTGAAGTCAACTTGTTGACTGAGAAAATAAATCGCGGCTGCTGTAATTACCACTGGCAGCAGCCAGCGTAAAACACTGGAAAGATTAGCTTTTTTAGTCTCGTGGGGCATTAATCTTCTAACCTCAGCATCGCCATAAAGGCTTCTTGGGGGATTTCGACGCTGCCAACCATTTTCATACGTTTTTTCCCTTTTTTCTGTTTTTCAAGCAGCTTCTTCTTGCGCGTGATATCACCACCGTAACATTTAGCCAAGACGTCTTTGCGCAAAGCTTTAACATTGGCGCGGGAAATTACCTTGCCTTGTGAGTAGGCTTGAATTGGGATGGTAAAAAGCTGCTGCGGGATAAGCTCTTTAAGTTTGCTGACCAGCGCTTGACCTTTATGATAGGCGTCGTTTTTATGTACAATGGCGGTGAGCGCATCGACTTTATCGCCGTTGATGAGAATCTCCAATTTGACCAAGTCACCTGCGCGATACTCTAAGAACTGATAATCCATGGAAGCATAGCCGCGTGTTCCAGATTTGAGCAGATCGAAAAAGTCGACGATGATCTCTGAAAGCGGGATTTCGAAATTGAGTTGCACACGATTAGCTGATGGATATTCTTCGCTAATATAAATACCACGCTTGCGCTTGACTAAGTCCATCACCACGCCGTAATATTCTGAGGGTGTGAAGATGTTGAGAGTCAGCCAAGGCTCACGAATTTCGACAATACGGCTCTCATCGGGAAGATCGGCAGGGGAATCAATTGTAATGACATCCCCATTGGTCAGCAGCACCTGATATTCCACCGAAGGAGCAGTGAAAACCACATCCAGGTTGTACTCGCGCTCCAGCCGTTCTTGAATAATCTCCATGTGGAACAAACCCAAAAATCCGCAGCGAAAGCCGAAATTGAGGGCTTCGCTCGATTCAGGTTCAAAACTTAGCGAAGCATCATTGAGTTGCAGCTTCTCAAGAGCATCTTTGAGGTTAGGGTAATCTTCGCCTTCAGTAGGGTACACACCGGCAAAAACCATAGGTTTAGCTTTACGATAACCCGGGAGGGCTTCAGCTGCCGGCTTTATGGCATTGGTGATGGTATCCCCGACGCGACATTCTGAGACTGTTTTGAGACCCGTAGCGATATAACCTACATCACCTGCTTCCAATTTATCAATCGGGCGTAAATCCGGCGAAAAAACACCAATCTCTATTGGTTGTGTGCGGATGCCATTCGCCATCATCATAATACGGTCGTTAGGTTCGAGTTTGCCATCAAACACCCGTACGTAGGCAATCACCCCCTTATATGGGTCATAGTGTGAATCAAAAATTAGTGCTCGCAATGGCTGGTCAATATTTCGAGATGGCTGCGGAACCTTTTGGGCAATTGCTTCGAGTACCAGGTCCACGTTTTGCCCCGTTTTGGCGCTGATGGGAATAATTTCTTCTTCAGCTACACCCAAGAGGTTGACTAAGTCTTTTTTGACTGCATCCACCTGTGCGCTGGGAAGGTCAATTTTGTTAATTACAGGAATAATGACCAGGTTAGCATCCAATGCTAAGTAAAGGTTAGCTAACGTTTGTGCCTCAATCCCTTGGGTTGCATCAACAACTAAAACCGCGCCTTCACACGCATAAAGTGCTCGGCTGACCTCATAATTAAAATCGACATGTCCAGGGGTATCGATGAGGTTAAACTCATAATCCTGCCCATCCCTGGCATGATAGACCATACGCACAGCCGAGGCTTTGATGGTGACGCCTTTCTCGCGTTCTAATTCCATGTTATCCAACACCTGCTCAGTCATGTCACGTGCAGAGATAGTGCCGGTCAATTGGAGCATTCTGTCAGCTAAAGTGGATTTGCCGTGATCGACGTGGGCAATGATGCAAAAATTACGGATATTTTCCATGAGGCTTCAGTGGCGTTCGCTCCTCCCTATTCATTTTCCTGCGAAATCACCTGAGCTATTGCCTCGGGAATGGATACTTGATCGGAATTATTACCTACGCGCAGCGCTAGTAAAAATTCAGTGTTTCCGTCCGAACCTGTAAGCGGAGAGCGGGTGAGCCCAACCAAGCCATAGCCCAGTTTTTGAGCTAAAGTCATTACCTGCTCTAAAACCTGGGCGTGTACAGCGCTATCCCGAATGACACCGTTGGTGTGCTTCACGATTTCCCGCCCGGCTTCAAACTGAGGTTTAACCAGAGCGACCACTTCGCCGGGTTTACCCCCAAACCAGTTAAGCACCACTGGCAAAATAAAATCCAAAGAAATGAAGGAGACGTCGATGGTCACGAAATCAACTGGTTCCGGCAGGCTCTTGAGCTGCCGAGCATTGGTATGTTCCATGACCACAACGAGAGGATTGTTACGCAAGGATTCGTGTAGCTCCCCTTGCCCAACATCAATGGCGTAGACCTTACGAGCGCCATGTTGAAGCAGACAGTCGGTAAATCCGCCGGTGGAAGCGCCCACATCGGCACAGATTTTATTCAGTGGGCTCAGCTTAAAATGTTCTAGGGCGGCTTTGAGCTTCAACCCAGCGCGCGAGACAAACTCCGGTCTGGCTATAATGGATATATTGCAATCTGGAGCCACCATCTGCGATGCTTTGCTCGCTATAGTGCCATCGACTTTAATCAAGCCTTCATCGATGGCGCGTTGGGCACGATTGCGACTCTCCACTAAGCCTAAGTTCACCAAGTGTTGGTCTAACCTAACTTTTCTCATGGCTCTATTCTAATCGGTTTTTTCGAATTCTCTCTGCATTGGAAGTTTACAATTAATGATAATATATCCTGCATGCAAGCCATCCTCGAAACTTTGCGCCCTAAACAATGGATAAAAAATCTGGTCATTTTTGCTGGCTTAGTCTTTGATGGACAGTTACTTAACCTGCAGCCATTCTTGCGCGTGCTACTTGCCACGCTGATTTTCTGCCTTGTTTCCGGTCTGACCTATACCCTCAATGATTTGTTGGATATCAAAGCAGACCGCTTGCACCCGCAGAAGAAAAACCGCCCGATTGCGTCTGGACGCCTAAGTGTTCAGCAAGCAATCCTTTTGGCTGTTATTTTAGCGCTCATTGCTTTTCCAGCAGCATTTTTACTCTCCATTGAATTTGGTTGGGTATGTTTAACATACACCTTGCTCATTTTGGCTTATTCTAAGTGGCTTAAGAAGGTCTTGATTCTGGATGTGATGATCATCGCTTTCGGTTTTGTTTTACGCGTAATCGCCGGCGTGGTGGTGATTACGGTAAATTATTTCTCACCATGGCTGTTCCTCATCACCACCTTGCTCGCTATCTTTTTAGGTTTTGGCAAACGCCTCTCCGAGCTGAAGATGTTAGAAACCCATGCCAGCGAGCACCGTAACGTTTTGGCTGGATACTCTATCCCGCTGCTCAAAGATTATATTAATATTGTCCTGTGTGCTACTCTCATCACTTATTGTCTCTATACATTTTCCGCCCATCCAGCCGTGAACTCGTACGCGATGATGTTAACCATTCCCTTTGTGCTCTACGGTCTCTTCCGATATATGTACATTATCGAAAATAGTCACTTGGCTGCCGCCCCAGAAGAAGCCCTGCTCCGGGACCGCCCATTGCAGCTGGTGGTGCTTTTTTGGGCTCTGGCTGTTATTGTGATTATTTATTTTATCTATTAAGGAACAAATGCCAGTTATTTCTTCCAGCGCCTGTGCAAAGCTCATCCTCTTAGGAGAACATGCTGTTGTCTACGGTCAGCCCGCTTTAGCCATACCATTTTCGGGGCTAAAAGTGCGCTGCGTGGTTGAGCCATGGATCAACGCTCCCACTGGCACACTGCACATCAAAGCTCGTGAGCTTCAGCTGAACCAACCCTTACAAACGCTACCCGAGGATAACTTCCTGCGTAAAGCAGTAGAGTTGGTTCTCGCCGAATTAGGGGTTTCCCAAACGCCAACCTGTAAACTGACGATTTATTCTGATATCCCCATATCAGCTGGATTGGGAGCCAGCGCTGCAATTGCAGTGGCTACGATGCGGGCACTTTCAGCTTTTTTAGGGCATCCTCTCGATAAGGAAACGCTTAACCGCTTAGCCTTTGAGACGGAGAGGTTGATGCATGGCAACCCATCGGGTATTGATAATACTGTAATCGTTTATGAGCAACCGATTTTATTTCGCAAAGGTGAACCCATCGAGTTTGTTTATCCAAGTAAAAACTTACATTTTTTGATCGCCGATAGCGGCATAAAAAAGGCGACTGCAGACACCGTGGCTTACCTTGCGCAGCAGCGTGAACGTAACCCCCAGTTTATCGAGGCTGCGCTTGCGGAAATCGGAAACATTGCTCTTTTTGGCAAGAAAGCTTTTGAGCAAGGGGACCTATCCGCTTTAGGCGAAGCGATGAATGCCAACCAAGCACTTTTAGCACAGCTTGATCTCTCATGTGAAGCGTTGGATCAGCTCATTATTGCTGCGCGCCAAGCCGGCGCTCTAGGCGCTAAGCTAACTGGCGGTGGTAAAGGCGGAAACATGCTCGCCTTGGTCACGCCGGAAACCCAGGAGGCAGTCAGGAAAGCACCGGTCTCAGCTGGCGCAGTCAACATTTACCAGACTGATCTGAAAGGGGTGCAAGACCATGACTGATTTGGATCCCAATCTGCTGTTTATTAAACTCGGTGGCTCCTTGATTACTGATAAAGACCAAGCAGAAAGTGCGAGAGCCGATATAATCTTTGCGCTACTTCAGGAAATACGTCAGCAATTGCGACGCGAGCCAAGCTTGAAGATCCTGATTGGGCATGGATCGGGTTCCTTTGGGCATCATGCCGCGCATAAGTTTGGCACTCGCGAAGGCGTTTCTACACCAGAAGACTGGCAAGGGTTCCAGGAAGTTTGGCTAAGCGCGCGCAAGCTGAACCAGATTATCGTCCACCTCGCCGCTAAAGCGCGCTTGCCAGTGATTAGCTTCCCGCCTTCGGCTGCAACTTTCACCGCCAACCATATTGTGCAACAATGGGAGCTGACACCAATGCGCAGCGTGCTGAACCATGGGCTTATCCCCTTGGTTTACGGAGATGTGGTTGTGGATACGACGCTTGGTGGCACCATCCTTTCAACCGAGGACCTGTTTGTCTATTTAGCCAAGCAGCTGAAACCAGCACACATCTTCCTCGCGGGCAGTGAAGAGGGTGTTTTTGCTGATTTCCCAGCGAATACTCATCTAATTCCTATGATTAACCGCGATGAAGAACTTTCAAGTATCCTGCAGGGTTCTGCCAGCCAAGACGTGACTGGTGGAATGCTCACTAAGGTGAACCTGATGCAAGCACTTTGCCATGAGCTACCAGGATTGGAAGTGCGTATTTTTAGTGCTGAAGACCCAACTAACCTCAGCAAAGCAATGCAAGGCAAACCTGTCGGGACGTTAATCCACTGAGGTATAGCGATATCACTCTCAGCTTTTACATTTGGAAAGCCTTTTGAGCATTACACACTATAATAGCGGGAGTGTGGTTCCCTGATAGGGTACACCGAGAATTTTTAGTGCAGAACTTAGCGAAAAGGAATGCAGGATGATCTATACCAGGCAGCAACTGGAAGAATATGAGAGCCAAACCTTAGCATCTTATGCTGTTCACAGCAAAGATTCAAAAGGTCGGCTTCACCCAGAAGAAGAGGCTGACTTTCGGCCTCGTTTCCAGCGTGACCGCGAGCGCATCTTGCATACCACCGCATTCCGCCGTCTGGAATATAAAACCCAAGTATTCATCAACCACGAGGGCGATTATTACCGCACTCGCCTAACCCACACGCTTGAGGTGGCTCAAATTGGGCGCTCCATCGCCCGTTCTTTGGGGCTGAATGAAGATTTGGTTGAGACCATCTGTTTAGCGCATGACCTTGGTCACCCGCCTTTCGGGCACTCTGGTGAAAATGCACTAGCGCGCCTGATGAAGGACTTCGGGGGGTTTAACCACAACAGTCAATCTCTGCGCATCGTCACTGTGCTCGAAGCCCGTTACCCAGACTTCCCCGGTCTAAATTTGAGCTGGGAAGTATTGGAAGGCATGGTCAAGCACGAAACAGATTACGATATCGCCGAGGCGAAGCAGTTCAACCCAGAGCTGCGCGGGCATTTGGAAGCACAAATCGCCAACTTAGCTGATGATTTGGCTTACACATCTCATGATTTGGATGATGGCTTGCGCTCTGGCATGATTACACCAAATCAACTGGATGGCATTGCCCTTTGGGAGATCATCAACGAGAGCATCGGTCGGCGACGCAGCGAAACTTTGGATTCCCTTTCCCGCCATCAGATTATCCGCCGCTTGATTAATTTTGAGGTCACAGACCTCATCCAATCCACCGATCGCTACTTGCGCCGCAGCAACGTCAAAACAGCGCTCGACGTACAAAAGCTGCCTTTTAATGTGGCAGGATTTAGTGAAGACATGTATCGACGTAATCGCGAACTTAAGGATTTTCTCTTCTCTAACCTCTACCGTCATTATCGCGTGGTACGTATGGCTGCCAAATCAGAAATTATAGTGACAGAACTTTTCAATATTTATCAAGCTAATCCAAAAACATTGCCTACTGAGGTCCAGGAGTCTATACCCGAGCGGGGATTGGAACGGACGATTTGCGATTACATCGCCGGCATGACTGACCGCTTCGCAATCGATGAATACAAACGTCTGTTTGATGCAGACGTATTACCATAGGAAGTTTATCAATGATAGGAAATGAGCAGTTTATCACACAAGCAGGAAAACTTAAATTAGAGCAGGAATTAGCTGAATTGGAAGGCCCACGCCGTCAAGAAATCTCCCGTCGGCTCAAGAGTGCGATTGAAATGGGCGATCTTTCTGAAAATGCGGACTACATTTCTGCGAAAGAAGACCAGGGATTCCTTGAAGGCCGTATCCAGGAAATCAAAGCCATTCTCAAGAACGCAACGGTTGTTGATGAAAACAATACCAATACCCACGAAATCCAGATTGGCAACAAAGTTACGCTTCAAGAAGGCGATTTTCCTGAAGAAGTCTATGAACTGGTAGGGGCTAATGAAGCTGACCCGAAGGCTGGCAAAATTTCTTACGAATCGCCTTTAGGTGCAGCTCTCCTTGGCAAACACAAAGGCGACACCATCACTGTAAATGCGCCTGGCGGCACGATACATTTCAAAGTCGTTAAAATTGAGTAATAAGGCTAAATTAATGCGAACCGGCTGGAAAATTTACTTAAGCTCCAGCCGGTTTTTTACATTTTAGTATTTTTACCGACGATAAACAGCTAATTCTACCGTCGCGCGTTGGAAATAACTCTGCGGTGGCAAGGGTAAATCACCGTAAGCCATGTCCACGATGCGAGCTTCCATGCGCAGCGTTGCAGTCTCCAACTCAAAAAGTTTGCCAGGTTCAGCTAAAACCGGTTCGCCTTTAATTTCCAAGCGTTGACGGAGATTGGGGTCATTGAAGATATGTTCGCTCATCATTACTTTCGTGACTGTCTGAATGTCGTTTTTATCAAACAGCCAGATTTCAAAAGCAGAAATCTTTTTGGGATCACCGACACCGATCGTATCAGAAATGCTTACGCCGCATTCTCCTAAGAATTCACCATTAGGCGCATCAAAGGTAAAAGAATCATCATATAAGTCATCTCCAAACATATATGTGGTCATAAACTGGGCTATTGGTTTTTCCTGCACCATGGTTGCACGGTTTGGTTGAGCTTTAGCCGCGGAAACAACCGCAGGAGTTGATACCGAGGCATTCCGTGTGGCAAAAGGTACAGCAATGGGTTGATGAGTAACTGGAATGCTTTGAGTGGAAGCGCTCGCGCGAGCCGTTGCAGGCACTGCTGCAGGGCGAATGTTATCCAAAGCGCCAGGATGTGTTTTTACGCGGTTGCTATAGAAAAAGAAGTAAACGAAGGCTGCGCCCGCCACAAGTAAACCCAGCAATATCAAGCCTAATTTAAGCAAAGGATTCCCCTCTTTCTCCGCAGCTGCATCTGTATTGGTCTGCTCCCCAGTAGCTGCTGGAGATAGCGCAACCGGTTCAGCATTAACGGCTGTAACAAAGCGGTTAATTTGATCTTGATTGAGGAAACCTGGGTCTGCCTGGACTTCAGCTAAGGTTGCCTCGGCTTGGCTGCCCAGTTCCTGATAAAGCTGCTGCGCTTTGGCTTGGTCAAAAGTTAAGTTGTAATTGGTTATGACCATACGCAGATAATCTACGCGCAGGTCCGGGCGCATAGTTTCGGCATTGGTATCCACCCATTGTACGGGCCAGATCACCCAGCCGATGAGTAAACCCACAAGTAAGCCTAAAATTGCAGCTGAAATCGCTAACTTTTTGGGTTCCTGTAGTTCGGTTTTGATGGTGTCGATGATGTTTTCCATGTTCCTGCACCTCTTTTAATAGTAAAACTATTCCTAAAGATGCAGGATTCATACCAATTTAGCTTTCCTGAGGTTGCAGCTCTTCAAGGTCAAACACATTTTCGCAATTGAGGCAGCGGGCATGATGTTTATTTTGTGCCACCAGCGTTCCCGCGCAATTGGGGCACGCTTTTTCTAGCGGTTGGTTCCAAGATGTAAAGTCGCACTCTGGGTAGCGCGAGCAGCCATAGAAGACCCTCCCTTTACGGGTACGCTTTCGTACGACTTCACCTTCTTTGCACTTGGGGCATTTAATCCCAATGGTTTCTAAGTAGCTTTCGGTATAGCGGCAGGTTGGGAAGTTGCTGCAGCTAATAAACTTGCCAAATCTCCCATTACGCAATACCAGCTCATGGCCACACAGTGGGCATTCACGTCCGAGTCTTTCTGGTTCAATTTTAGTAACCGGCATATTTTCTTTGGCATGTGCTAAGCTGGCTTCGAAGGGACCATAAAATTCCCGCATCACCTCCACCCAATCCACTTTTCCATTAGCAATTTCATCCAGCTGCTCCTCCATTTCTGAAGTAAAACCGATATCCACAATCGCGGGGAAATACTCTACGAGTAAGTCGTTGACGATAAAACCAACTTCTGTGGGGACCAGACGTTTCTTTTCCATGGTGACGTAACCACGTGCTTGAATGGTCGAAAGGATCGGAGAGTACGTGGATGGACGCCCAATCTTATTCTCTTCCAAAACCTGTATGAGCGAAGCTTCACTGAAGCGTGGCGGCGGTTGGGTAAAGTGTTGCGATGGATCCACCTTAATCAGCTCTTGCTTTTGACCCTCCACCATTTCCTCCAAGGGCAAATCCGCTTCTTCTTCCTGTTCGGACTCGTCCTCATTTTTGGCTTCTTCATAAACTGCCTTGAAGCCATTGAAGATTAACTTACTTGAGGTGGCACGGAATAGATAAATATTCTTTTCCGACTTTCCGGAAACCTCTACTGTGGTAATCTCCAAAATGGCGGGCGTCATCTGCGAAGCGACAAAGCGCTTCCAAATCAGGTTGTAAAGCTGGTATTGATCATTAGTCAGATACTGCTTTATGTCAGCTGGTTTATACATCACGGAGGTTGGGCGGATAGCTTCGTGAGCTTCCTGTGCGGATGCGGCTCGGGTTTTATACTGCGGCACTTGCTCAGGCAAGTATTCATCTCCGAAGTTCGCTTTAATATAAGAGCGTGCCTCGATAATGGCTTTAGGTGCAACATGCACTGAGTCCGTACGCATATAGGTTATCAAGCCTGTTTCACCGCCGTTGCCAATATCGATGCCCTCGTAGAGCTGCTGTGCAACAGCCATGGTCTTTTTCGCTGAAAAGCCCAAACGCCGTGAGGCATCCTGTTGCATGGTGCTGGTGATAAAAGGTGCAGAGGGTTTAATATTCTTTTGCGACTGTTTGATGGAATCCAACTGGTAAGCTGCCTGAAGTAAATCTTTCACCACTTGGTTAGCAGCATCTTCATTAGGCAAGTCCAGGTCTTTATTATTGATTTTCTTTAGGCTGGCTGTGTAAGTTTTTTTGCTTCCCTCAGGGGTAAAAACCGCAGAAATCAACCAATATTCTTGGGGGATAAAATCTTGAATTTCACGTTCGCGCTCCACAATCAAGCGTAAAGCCACCGATTGCACTCGACCCGCAGAAAGCCCGCCATGAACTTTATTCCACAAAATCGGGCTGACGCTATAGCCAACCAACCGATCGAGGATTCTGCGCGCTTGCTGTGCGTTGACCAGATCCATATCAACCTCGCGTGGATGAGCAAAAGCTCCATCAACAGCTTCTTTTGTAATTTCGTGAAAGACTACACGTTCGGTTTTCTCCGCGGGAATACCTGCAGCATCCATCAGATGCCATGCAATCGATTCACCTTCGCGGTCCGGATCTGTTGCCAGATATACTTTAGAGCTTTCCTCGGCTAATTGCGCGATCTCGTTAACTAAGGGACGCTTTTCATTAGGGACTCGGTATTTAGGCGCGAAATCATGTTCCACGTCCACACTCAACTGAGATTTGAGCAAATCCCGGACATGCCCCACTGAAGCCACCACCGTGTAATCATTCCCTAAGAACTTACCAATGGTTTTAGCTTTAGCAGGCGACTCAACTATGACCAATTCTTTCCCGGATGCCCCCCGAGTAGCAAATCCACTCTTCTTGCTCTTTTTTGATCGTTCGCCCTTTTTCGGCTTGTTTGCTTTCAACTGCCTAACCTTAGGCTCACGGATCTTTGGCTTGTTTTGCTCTGCTGCTGGAGAAGCTGTTGGTTGCTCCAAGCCGGCGTGGGCTTCGGTCATCCCCATGCGGGAAACTGTGGTTCCACACACAGCACATTGCCCTTTGGTAATGGGCTTGCCATTAACTGTAAAGCTTGCTACGGGATTAACCATCTCCCGCTTTTGTTTACATTTCATACAATATGCTTCCAAAAATAACTCCTCGTGTACGTTCTTTAAAAACGCACCTATCATACCACAAGCATTTTTACCAGCTGCAAGAGCTGGAAATGCTTTGTATAAGTTTACGATCTTAATAGAGATTAATCGATTTTCCAGCTTTGAATTGCGGCGTATTCCATTCCCTTAACGCGCTCGACCAAACCTTTCAACTCCATAAGTGTGAGCTGGGCGGTCAGCTTTTCAATGCTTGTATCCATTTTTTGGCATAAATCATCAATATGTAATGTGTCGGCACCAAGTGCGCTCAGTACACGTGCTTCTTCTGCATCTAAATCTGGCACATCAGCTTTTGGCAAACGCATTTGCTTAGGCAGGTTAAGGTTCTCCAGGATCACAGCAGGGCTCGTAAGAGGAATAGCGCCGGCTGTTAGCAGATTATTCGTACCGCGGCTCATCGGTGAGAGCACCGAGCCAGGTACAGCAAAAACATCCCGTCCTTGATCAGCACTAAATTTGGCGGTAATCAAGGCACCACTCTTTTCACCTGCTTCAATCACCACAGTTCCACGCGAGAGCCCTGATATGATGCGATTGCGCGGCGGAAAGTTGATCGCATCTGGTTTGGTGCCCGGTGGGTAATCACTAAGTAAAGCGCCGTGCTGGATAATTTGCTCCGCTAACTTACGATGCTCTGGTGGGTAAATGATATCTACGCCTGAGCCAAGTACTGCTAAAGTCCTTCCGCCAGCTTCTAATGCAGTCTGATGAGCAATTGCATCCACACCCCGCGCCAATCCGCTTACAATCGTGACGCCATTACTGGCTAAATATGCTGCGGTATCCTTGGTGAGCTGCTTGCCGTACGTGGTTACGCTGCGTGTTCCCACAATGGCTATAGCCAAGTCGTCCTCAGGCAGGACACTTCCTCGGTAATAGAGCACCGGCGGTGGCTGGTCAATTTCCTTGAGGTAGCGTGGGTAACCTGAGTCATTCCAAGTGAGCACTTGAATACCCTTTTGAGCTAATTCAGTTTGTAAACTCCCTACCTCTAAGGTTTCACGCTTCTCTATGATAGTAGCTGCCATGTGTTCGGTAAGCCCTGCCGCCAAGAGTTCAGCCTGCGAAGCCTGCCAAGCCCGCGAAAGTTCGCCAAAATAAGCCAGCAGGCGCCGGAAACGCACTGCTCCAATTCCCTTAATGCTGCTAAATGCCAGCCAGTATTCCAGCTCGTCCAAGGCTATCCCCTCAAGCCTTCCAGAAGATGGACGAGCATGCGCTTTTCTTCTAATTCGACAGCTAATACTACCTCAGGAATGTTGGGGATGAGCAATTCCCCCCCGCTCGTCTGGCGGATGACAAAGACATCATTAGCACCGGTCTCGATGATCTCGCAGATTTGCCCTAGCAGCTCCTCGCCTTCGTAAACTTGCAACCCTAGGATCTGGTGATGGTAATACTTGCCTTCGGGCAATTTTGGCAGTTTGCGGGTTTCCACAAACACTTCAAGGTTAGTCAGTTCTTCGGCTGCTTCGCGTGTGGTTATCCCTTTAAAAGTCAGCAACAACAGCTCCGCTTTAGGGCGTACGCTCTCAATAATCATTTGCCGATGAGCTTCACCAATAAAAACTTGCTTACCGTGGCGAATGCGTTGAGGAAAATCCGTAAACACCCGCATAGCGATTTCCCCATCGATGCCGTGCACTCTTTGCAACCGACCAATTAGCACGAAAACAGGCTCTTCAAGCGTTCCAGAGCCTGTTTGCAATTCTTCCATATTGGTCATTTCAAAAGTTAATATTAATCAGTATCCACGACGTTCATGGTCACTTGCTGCCCATTTCTGGCTGCAGCAACACGCAAAAGCGTGCGCGTGGCAGTAGCAATGCGGCCATGTTTGCCAATCACACGCCCCAAATCCTCTGGATTGACAGTCAAATCCAGATAAACCATCGAACCACTACGATGAGAGCGCACGCACACATCTTCTGGGTGCTCTACCAGGGATTTTGCTAGATATTCGAGCAATTCGCTCAAGTTATCTTCTTTCATCTATGCTCTGCTTCCTCTTTGCAATTATATTTCCAGGGGACTTGTAATCCCCTGGAAAATCCTATGCAGTGCGTGTGTTTAGGCTTTGACGTGTGTGGTGGAAGGATCCTTCACACGGGACTTATAAAGTTCTTCAGCTTCTGCCAGTAAAGTCTCCTGAGGTTCGCCAGCTTTTAAGCGCTGATAGCGCTCGTCGAGTTTGACGATTTTGAAAAGTTTTTCCACGGCTTCTGAGGGTTGAGCGCCAACATCCAACCAGTGATAAATCTTTTCCTCATCAAAAACAATCGTGCTTGGTTCGGTTCTTGGATTGTAATGACCGACAACCTCGATAAATTTGCCGTCGCGAGGGCTTTCTTTGTCAGCAATTACCACACGATAATGCGGTTGATGCCTAGAGCCAACACGGCGTAAACGAATGCGTACCATTGAGTTATTACTCCTTATATTTCTAAAATATAATCCAGGTTCCGATTCAAAGGTTGAGAGAATGCTGAAGGAAGCATATCCTTATCCTCAGTTCCGAGATGAACCTATTAATCGGTTTATATTACCACGTCCTCCGGTTTTTTGTAATTGTTTTAAGAGCTTTTGTATATCTTGAAACTGTTTCATCAACCGGTTTACGTCTTGGACAGTTTTACCACTGCCAGCAGCAATCCGCCTACGCCGGCTGGCATTGAGGATCTTAGGGTTGCGCCGTTCCTGCATAGTCATGGAGTTGATAATTGCCTCGACTGTGGTCAATTGATTTTCCACCTCATGGTGATCCACATTACGCGCTACGGCGCTATACTGCCCTGGCAGCATCTCCATGATTGACCCTAATGGGCCCATCTTTTTCATCTGTTTGAGCTGCTTGGCAAAGTCATCCAATGTGAATTCGCCAGAGAGCATCCGTTCAGCTTCCTTGGTATCCACTTGCTCGGTGTAGGCGCTTTCTGCCTTTTCAATTAAGCCGAGCATATCGCCCATGCCTAAGATGCGTGAGGAAATCCGTGCGGGGTCAAAAACTTCAATGGCATCCAAACCCTCGCCTGTCCCCAAGAACTTGATGGGGATGCCCGTTACTTCACGAATAGAAATTGCAGCGCCGCCGCGTGCATCGCCATCAATCTTGGTCATAATCAGTCCTGTAATCGGGATGGCTTTGTGGAAACCTTGGGCAATGTTGAGCGCTTCCTGACCGGTCATCGCATCCACGACGAGCAAGATCTCATTGCAATTAATTGTGGCTTGAATGCCCACCAGTTCGTCCATCAACGCATCATCGAGCTGCGAACGCCCAGCGGTATCTAAAATGATTACGGAATATGCGCCCTTCTTGGCAGCTTCGTAGGCACCACGTACGATTTGTACGGGCTTAGCGCCTTCCTGGCTGTAAACTGGGATATCTAACTTTTCGCCCAGGGTTTGCAATTGCTTAACAGCTGCTGGGCGGTAAATATCAGCTGCCACAAGCATGACACGCTCCCCCTTAGAGCGTAAATTTTTGGCAAGCTTTGCCGCTGCTGTCGTTTTACCTGAGCCTTGTAAGCCTACAAGCATGATTACATAGGGCTTCTCGCCCTTCAAGTTTAGCGGTTCGGCGCTGCCTAAGGTCTTGATCAGCTCCTCGTTGACGATTTTAATGACCTGCTGGGCAGGGTTGAGCGCTTTGGAAACCTCCGCACCTATGGCGCGTTCTTTAACCCGCTGGGTAAAGGATTTCACTACAGCATAATTGACATCTGCTTCTAACAAAGCTAAGCGCACCTCGCGCATGGCAGTTTCCACGTCCGCTTCGCTCAGCTTGCCGCGCCGCCTAAGGTTTTGGAAAATACTATTCAGTTTATCGGTTAAGGTTTCGAACATAAAATTCTCTGAGTATTCAAGGTTTCAATGCTATATCTTACCTTAAAACTCGCCTTCACAAGAACTAAACTTTCCTCCAGGTGGTTCCAAGGCTGGGAAACCATTTAGAACTATTTACCTTATTTAGTGTTAATCATAAAGTAAACTTTTTTCAGAGGTGAAACAATGGCAAATAAAGTTGCAATTATTACGGACAGTACCATAAACCTTCCAGAAGGCGCAATGGAGGAATATAACATTCAGACAGTTCCCCTTATCATTCACTGGGATGGTAAATCTTATATCGACCAGGTTGAACTCACCACAAAAGAGTTCTACGAACGCTTGGCGACTTCGAAAACGCTGCCAAGCACGTCTCAACCGAGCATATCTGCGTTTGTTGAAGTGTATCAACCCCTTATTAACCAGGGTTACGACATCATCACCATGCCACTTTCAGCCGGCATTTCCGGGACGTTTCTATCCGCATCAGCAGCTGCCGGTCAGTTCCCTATTGGTCGCATCGAAGTGCTGGATACCAAATCAGTCTCGATCGGCTTGGGAATGATCTTGGTTAAGGTTGGCAGAGCAGCCAAAGCCGGTGCTTCCTTGCAGGAATGCCGTGAGATTGCTCTAGAGACTGCGAAGCGGGTTCACATCTACTTTTCCGTCGAAACCTTAGAAAACTTGCGCAAAGGTGGGCGCATCAATACAGCAGCTGCGTTTCTAGGCACAGCTTTGGACATGAAACCTATCCTGGAATTCCGTGGCGGCCTCATCGAAGCCAAAGAACGGGTGAGGACTTCAAAGAAAGCTCATGCCCGCTTGATCGAACTTACCGAAGAAATTGTCGGTGCGAACGGTGAAATTGAATTCGCTGGCTTTGTCTCAGCTGCAGCCCAACCCGTCATGGAAGAACTCCGCCAGGAAGCACATAAACACTTTAAGATTAAAGAGGAAATGAGCGGCGAATTAAGCCCCGTGTTGGGCACGCATGTGGGCATCGGCACGGTCGGGATCGGTTTTCTCGCCTAAGATTTTTTCTGATACAATAGGGGAAATTCTTTGCAGAAAGGATTTCCCCTCATGAGCGTTGCCGAGCAAATCGGTGTAATAATCCCTGAGATTCTCCTTCCTATACCAGAAATTAATCTGCAAAAATGGGCAGTGGTAGCCTGCGATCAATTTACCTCGCAGCCCGAATATTGGCTGAAGGTGAGTGATTTTGTCGGAGATGCACCCTCAACCCTCCACATGATTTTGCCAGAGGTCTGGCTGAACAGCCCAGACGTCGACCAGCGCATCCGGAGGACGCAGGTAGCCATGCAGCAATATTTGTCTGCCGGTCTCCTCGCAGGGCATCAAGGCATGATTTTGGTTGAACGGGAAGCTTCTGGCAAGACACGCACTGGACTGATGCTCGCGTTGGACTTGGAAGCGTATGACTATCACCGAGGTTCTCAAACCCTCATCCGTGCTACCGAAGGCACCATCTTGGAACGCTTACCTCCGCGCATGCACGTACGCCGCGGCGCACCATTGGAGCTTCCGCATATCTTGGTGCTCTATGATGACCCTGAGTTTTCCGTCCTTTCCCCCGTTCTGGAAGCAAAAGCTGACTTACCCATTTGCTATGATTTTGATTTGATGATGGACAGCGGACATCTCACTGGAAGGTGGGTTGACCAGCCTCAGCTTTTAGATGCCGTTATCCATGCCTTAGCCAGCTTAATCGCGCCGCAAGCGTATGCTCAAAAATATAATCAACCTGAGGGCACAGCACCGTTACTCTTTGCAGTGGGCGATGGCAATCATTCCTTAGCCACAGCCAAAGCGATTTGGGAAGAACTCAAGCCGCATGTTGGCTTAGAGTACCCCGCACGCTATGCTCTCGTAGAGATCGAAAATCTTCATGACCCTGCCATTCAGTTTGAAGCCATTCATCGCGTGCTTTTCAATGTAAGCCCAGACTTTATCAATGAGTTCCAAACTGCTTTTACGCCTAACATTCACCTGAGCACACTGCCAGATTTTGAAACGCTCAAGCAAATGGTTTTAGCGCAAACTGGACCAAGCCAAAAAATGGGGCTGCTTTCAGCGCAGGGTTTTACGCTCATCGAACTAACCCAGCCGCAGCACAATTTGCCAGTCGGCAGCTTGCAGAACTTCTTGGACGCCTACTTAGCTGAGCACCCACAAACGAGCATCGATTACGTGCATGGCGATGATGTGCTCAGTACTCTCGGACAGAGACCGGGGAATGCCGGCTTCTACCTGCCGCCAATAAGTAAAGGTGCGTTCTTTAAAACCGTCATTAATGAGGGTGCCCTACCGCGGAAGACTTTCTCGATGGGGCACGCAAAAGATAAACGTTTTTATATGGAATGCCGCAGAATAACGGATTAGCACTTGACCTTTGGAACAATTGTGCTATATTTGATTAGAAAATATTTTCAACTCAATACGGAGTATTAAACCATGGCTGCCAAAAAACCAACCTCGAACCAAGCCAATCCCGACGCGGATAAGAACATGAATGACGCAAAAAAAGCGGTTTTAGACCGTGCTCTTAATGACATCGTCAAACGCTATGGCGAAGGCAGCATTATGCGCTTAGGCGAAGCACACTCGATGCAAGTGGATGCCATCCCTACCGGCTCGCTTTCCTTAGATTTGGCATTAGGCGTTGGCGGAATCCCGCGCGGGCGTATAACTGAGATTTTCGGTCCCGAATCCTCCGGCAAGACCACAGTCTGCCAGCATATCGTAGCTGAATGCCAAAAGCGCGGCGGAACAGCCGCCTTTATTGATATGGAGCATGCGTTGGACCCTAAGTATGCAGCTCGCTGTGGTGTAAAGATTGATGAACTCCTTATCTCGCAACCTGATACCGGAGAGCAAGCTTTAGAAATTGCCGAAACGCTTGTGCGCTCTGGCGCTGTGGACTTGGTAGTGATTGACTCCGTTGCGGCGTTGGTTCCACGGGCTGAAATCGAAGGCGATATGGGCGACCCTACTATGGGCGTGCAAGCCAGGTTAATGTCTCAGGCACTGCGCAAGCTTTCAGGCGCTATCAACCAGACCAAGACGGCTGTGGTTTTTACTAATCAGCTGCGCCAGAAAATTGGTGTGATGTTTGGCAGCCCCGAAACAACCACTGGCGGGATGGCGCTTAAGTTTTACGCCTCAGTACGCTTGGATATCCGCCGGGTGCAATCCATCAAAGTCGGTGCGGAAATAGTAGGTAACCGCGTACGCGTGCGTGTGGTCAAGAATAAAGTTGCTGCGCCTTTCCGTACAGCGGAGTTTGACATTATGTACAACGAAGGAATTTCCAAAGCCGGCGACATTCTGGACTTGGCGACCACTTTAGAAGTAATAGATAAGCGCGGTTCTTTTTATTCTTATAAGGACACGCGTTTAGGGCAAGGACGCGAAGCCTCCAAGAATTTCCTTAACGAGAACCCAGAAATTATGGAGGAAATAGAGAACACCATCCGCGCCATGGGTAATGTAGATACGCTCTCTGGTAGCTGGGAAGGAGATAGCGAAGAGTCCAATGAGGGCTCGGGATACTAACCTAGGCTGTACATATGAAACTAAGATTTAGGCAGCGTGTTAATATTGATGATTATTCAAATTACTAAAAGGAGTATATGATGAACATTTTGTGGAGAATTCTTATTGGAGCATTAGTTGGAGCATTGGCAGACTACATTGTCAAAGGAATTGATGTTTCGCTTATTGTCAAGATTCTGGTTGGTATGTTGGGAGGCTTTATTGGTGGTTGGGTGTTTGGTCTGCTGGGTATTGCGTCAACCGATTTGATTGGAGAACTAGTAATGTCTCTAATCGGTGCCATCATCTTACTGCTGATCCTCAGAGCGATTAAACATTAATTATTCAAGGCAAAAGCAATCACCAAAGATTAGGTATAAAAAGCCCCTCAGAAACTCGAGGGGCTTTTCTGTTTGATTTAAGTAAATTTACGTGCCTTCCTGCCAGGAGTTGAGGTATTTGACTTGGGCTTCGGTTAGGGTGTCGATGCTCACATTCATAGAAGCGAGTTTCAGCCGAGCGATTTCTCGGTCTATTGCTTCCGGAACATCGTAAACTTTCTTCTCGAAGTTAGCGCGATTTTTTACCAAATACTCTGCGCAAAGTGCCTGGTTGGCAAAAGACATATCCATGACGGAAGCCGGGTGCCCTTCAGCAGCTGCTAAATTAATCAAGCGCCCCTCACCGAGCAGATGAATCACGCGCCCATCGGCTAATTCATAAGCTTCCACAAATGGGCGCACCAAGCGCTTTGCCACAGCCATCTCTTCCAAGGCTGGGATGTTGATTTCCACGTTGAAATGCCCTGAATTGGCTACCAGGGCACCATCTTTCATGATTTCGAAATGGTGGCGGTCAATCACGTTCAAATCACCGGTGAGGGTTACAAAGATATCCCCGAAAGGAGCAGCTTCGTTCATCGGCATTACCCGGAAGCCGTCCATTACTGCCTCGAGCGCCACGAGTGGATCCACTTCAGTTACAATCACGTTTGCGCCCATGCCGCGAGCCCGGTTTGCCAATCCGCGACCACACCAACCATAGCCTGCAACCACGAATGTCTTACCAGCCAGCAGGATATTCGTCGCCCGAATGATGCCATCAATAGTGGATTGACCAGTGCCATAGCGGTTGTCAAAAAAGTGCTTTGTCATCGCATCATTGACCGCGATGATAGGGAATTCCAAGGCATGGTCAGCAGCCATAGCCCGCAAGCGGATGACGCCGGTGGTGGTCTCTTCCGTGCCGCCGATGATATTAGGCAGCAGCTCGCGGTACTCACGATGGAGCGTCGAGACCAAGTCTGCACCATCATCCATGGTGATATGGGGTTTGTGCGCGATAGCAGCGCGCAGGTTTTCATAATACGTGCGATCATCTTCGCCCTTGATTGCGAAGACCGGGATTTCGTATTGGGACACCAAAGCAGCAGCCACATCATCTTGCGTGGAAAGTGGGTTAGAAGCGGTAAGCACAAGATCCGCACCGCCAGCCTGCAATGTACGCATGAGGTTGGCTGTCTCCGTGGTCACGTGCATACACGCAGACATGCGAATGCCCTCGAACGGGCGCTCTTTACGGAAACGCTCCTCAATCGTAGCTAAAACGGGCATTTCACGCGAAGCCCAATCAATACGGCGTCTTCCCCCTTCAGCGAGATTCAAATCTTTAATACGATAATTTTCCATTTATTTTCTCCAAAATTTCCTCATAATTCCAATAAGTCATCTAACTCACCGTGGTCATCAAAGTATCGATGGTATGTGTGAATAAATTCCTCAAGTGTAAAGTGGTGATTTTGCGTCCCATTACAAGTAATACAGTATGCAGCTGCAGTTGTGCCCATTTCCCCACACACCCGCATGCTCTTATGATGCGAATAACCAAAAAGAAAGCCCGCACGGAAGGCATCTCCTACGCCTGTCGGGTCGATTACTGGAGCTTCTTCGATAATCGGGACAACGAAATCTTCCTCTGTGGTGTGAATGCGCGCGCCTTCTTTCCCTAAGGTAATTACAGAAAATGCGGGAGCAGCCAAAATTTGGTCCTCAGAGAGCCCAGAGTGTTTTTGCAGCAGCTCGAACTCATAGGCATTCACAAACAAGCCGTGAGCATTCATAACACCCTTTCGAAGCGCATCGTGGTCCATACGGATAATTTGCTGTCCGGGATCAAATATCGAACGCAGTCCAAGCTGCTGAGCTTCTTCGATATAGCGCTCCATGGCACGCGGGTCGCTAGGGGAATTAACCACAAAATCATCGGGCTCGCCATGTGCTTCAGCCAGGGGTAGGTCAGCAGAATCAGCCATCGCGCCAGTATAAAACGACGCAATCTGCGCGTTGTCAAGGTCAGTATTAACAAAAAACGAAGCGGTAAATTTATCCGCAATAACGCGAACACCGCTGCAATCTACACCCAAAGCTTCTAACCTGCGTCCGTATTCTGGGAAATCTTGCCCAGCAGTAGAGAAAAGCAGGGGGTGCTCACCGAACAACGCCAGCGTATAAGCAATATTCGCCCCCACACCGCCATAGTGCCGCACCATGTCATCCACCAAGAATGATAGGCTGATTTTATCCAGATGCTCCGGCAGGATATGATCCTTGAAGTAACCTGGGAAGCGCATTAAATAGTCAAAAGCAATTGAACCGGTCAAAATTATTTTCACGCGTTCCTCCCTGCATGCTTGAGAACCGCCAAGCTGCGAAAAAACGGCGGATATAGCACGCCGCTTTCGGTGATTAACCCAGACAGCAAGCGATGTGGAGTAACATCGAAGGCATAATTGCGCGCTGTAGCTCCTTCGGGCATAACTGCCTTCCCTCGGAAGGTTAGATCGAGGACTTCAGCCGGATCACGCTCTTCTATCGGAACTGTATCACCATTCGGGCTCGTAAAATCAATTGTGGATATCGGAAAAGCTGCATAAGCAGGAATACCGTTATCATAAGCTGCTAAAGAGAGCATATATGTCCCAATCTTATTAATCACATCCCCATTAGCCGCAACACGATCCGCACCAAACAGCACACGGTCCACCTTTCCAGAGCGAATCATATAACCCGCGGCTGCATCCACGATGATGTCGTAAGGGATTCCGTATTGAGTGAGCTCCCAAGCAGTCAAGCGGGCACCTTGCAAACACGGGCGCGTTTCGTCCACATAGACATGCAAACGTTTGCCTTGTTCGTGTGCCAAGCGGATGATCCCTAAAGCAGTGCCGTAATCGACAGTAGCAAGTGCGCCCGTATTACAATGGGTGATAACTACATCCCCATCCATAAGTAGTTCCGCGCCATTCCGAGCGATAGACAAGTTAGTGTTTACATCCTCATCAGCCAACTGTTGTGCCTTGTTTAAAAGCGCTTCTTGTAACTCACTGACCGAGCCGGAAAATTGATCAACCAAGGAGAGCATATTTTCCACTGCCCAGGTTAAATTGATCGCCGTGGGACGTGTTGCCAACAAATATTGTCCAGTCTCGTGTAGGTAAACTTTGAGTTTATCTATATCGGAATGGCTGCTTTCTCTGGCAGCTAACGCCATGCCATAAGCTGCACATACGCCGATTGCAGGCGCGCCGCGTACTATCATCTTTTGAATAGCTACAGCAACATCCACACTGGAATGCAATTCAAGATAGTGTAATTCCGTTGGTAAGCAGCTTTGGTCAATGACCTTCACACACTGAAAATTTTCATCCCAAAATATTGATCGCATCATGTATTCCATTAAAAAGCGCCTTTTCGGCGCATTAATCAGGCAAAGTGTATCATTCTCTTGATAAACTGTCAAAAATCAACCGCCTTGGACGCTGGTTTTTGTTCGTTTCGACTCGTTATATAATCAGAACGTTATGAACCGACGGACCCCACCCATTCGCTGGGCAGCAATCTTCATGCTTACCATGACCTTTTTTCTTACCACAATGGAGTTGGTGCGTTATGCCAGTTTCCGAGCCCGATTCCCTTTAGGTATGCAAATTGCCGGTGTTCCTGTTGGCGGTCTGACTTATGAAGAAGCCGCAGACCGTTTGGTCCAAGTTTATCAAGCCCCTATCGAGTTGCTCTACGAGGATGCACGCATCCAAGTTCGCCCAGCAACCCTCGGCTTTGAACTCAAGCTAGAAAATATGCTGGCAGCTGCTGATAAGCAGCGCGTTGCCCAATCGTTTTGGGCTGGTTTTTGGAATTACCTTTGGAATAAGCCGATGAGCTCTCAAGACATCCCTTTGCAAGCGGAATTTGACGAACAACGCATGCAACATTTCCTCGAGAACGAAATTGCCATTCGCTATAACCGCCCTGCTTTACCGCCTATGCCACTGGCTGGTGAAAGTGCTTTTTATCCAGGTCAGCCAGGCACTGAAATCAACTACGAAGTTTCGATTCAACGCATTAAACAAGCCTTGATCTCCAGCGAAAATCGGGTGGTAAGGCTGGAAATTCAACAGACACAAGCTCCTCGCCCAACAATTGACGTCTTGGAAATTATGCTCAAAGATATTATCGACGCTTCTCTCTTTGACGGCTTGGTTGAGCTTTACCTCAAAGACCTTCAAAATGGCTTAGTGTTGCATTTTACCCATAACCGAATAGACGAAGAAGAAATTCCAGTCAATATCGCTTATTCTTCGTGGAGCACTATTAAAATTCCAGTGATGGTTTCGGCTTTTCGCCGGCTATCCGCACCCTATGACCCTAACGACCTGACATTAATGGAGCAAATGATTGAGCGATCAGATAATGACTCCACAGATGCACTCGCTAAAGCAGTCATTGACCCAACCTTTGCGCCTATGGAAGTTACGGAGGACATGAAGGCACTTGGGATCGAAAATACATACTGGGCGGGCTTTTTTACACCTGGATCTCCTATGCTGCAAGATTACAAAACCCCAGCGAACCAGCGTACAGATTTCTCCACAGAACCCGACCGCTATGCCCAAACCACGCCACAAGACTTAGGCTTGCTGCTCGAAGATATCTATTATTGCGCTAAGGATTATGGTGGATCCTTCCCACTGGCTTTTAATGGGGAGATAACTCAAGAGGAATGCCAGCTGATGGTGGATTACTTAGCCTTGAATAAGATCGGGGTACTCATTCAGGCTGGCGTGCCCGCCGATGTCACCGTCGCGCATAAGCATGGTTGGGCTTATGAAGTTGATGATGGCTATATTCACACTATCGCAGATGCAGGTATTGTGTATACCCCTGGCGGTGACTATGTATTATCAATTTTTGCCTATCACCCTGTTCAAGCCGTCTTTGAACCCGTTAACCAATTATTTGCGAAGCTCTCGCAAGCAGTGTATAGCTACTACAACTTATCTGCAAGCCAGTGACCAACATAATCGGGCAAAATAGTTGGTTATCACCTATACGCAGTACTTATGAATTTTGATTCGACCATATTCCCTAACGGCTTGATTATCAACAGATGAGCCTTTTACGAACAATGCTTAGGAAGTGCTTCAAAAGCAAGTATAATTTATGCGCACGCCCCCGTAGCTCAATGGACAGAGTGCCTGACTTCGAATCAGTCGGTTGCGCGTTCGAGTCGCGCCGGGGGCACTAAATATGGCGATTTATTGAACACGTATCCCACATTTGTTGTTTAACAGCCAACTTGACAAGTCGGTCTATCATTTCTGGTGCAACCGTGGTGCAACCGAGTGAAATTAATTATCAAATTTGAATCTTGGTCTCAATGATTTAGTGCAACGGATGAGGAGATAAAATCATTCGTATGCAGAAAATCAGACACACACGATTAACGGATCAAGAACGGGAAAGGATTAGTCGAGGGTTAGCTCAACAGAAGGTCTGAGCCAGTAAATGGTATCCACTCCAATCGCCGAGGTCGATGGAAATTTGGTCTAAGATCAGAGGCGGAATGAATTTGATCTTATCATTGGGGTCATGGTCTTGTTCAAATAGACGTTGCACGGGGGTCATACGACTGATGCCGGAATGTTTTCGGACAGCATTGTAATAATACAGGTACTGAAAAGCCTCCTCGAAAAACTCTTGGCGATTATGGATTTTCAAGATTCGGGGGATATAAAACTCTTCATCATCGGTGCGATGGGAACGTTCTAGATGAGCATTTTCTTCAGGGTGGCTGAGATGATTTTGCACCAATTTACAGCCAAATCCAGAGAGTAGTTTTCGTAGTTCGGTGAGCTTCAGCCAAGACTTCCCTCCAAATTCCTCGCCATGATCGACCGTATACACAATCTGGTTGCTTACCCCATGGCTCCTGAGCCAGGAGGTGACCCAGAGGAACCAAGTGAGACCGTTGGTCCAACTTTTCTCATCCGAGTAAGCAATCAGTTTGAAACGTGAATTGACATCGATAGCACCCCACTGATACAAAGGGAGATTGTGGGCGTGAATATGGTCAATTTGCTCCCGAGAGAGCGCCTTTTGGTCCACAATGTACTTCAAATCAATTTGAACGACCTCAAAAGGTTTAGCCGTGTACCAATCCACGAATTGACGTGGGCTTTTCTTTTGCGGTTTATGACGCTTAGAGGTGAATTTATCCCGGTTTCTGCGCAAGATATTGCGAATGGTATTAGCTGATAAACTGATTTGATACACAGCTTCCAGTTCTTCTTTTAGGCGTAAAGGGCCGTAATTGGTCTTTTGCTTGAGTTCAAGCACCTTTTCTTCAATGTCTTGCGCGGTTTTATGAGGTACGACCTTGGGCGCACGCGAAGCATCTTCTAAGTTGCCTGCGGCTTTCTTGCGCAAAGCTTTGTAGACTGTCTTGCGGGTCACTCCTAACAGTCTGGCGGTGGCACTCACATTGCCTTTATTGGCAGCAAGGATCTGCAGGATCGCTTGTCTGGCTGCTTTGGGGCTGATTGTGCGTAATTCGTTGTAATCCAAAGGGGTTGTAATCTGCATGCCAATAGGTCTCCAATCGTTGATATTGTATCCCGCCCAACCTTAGACACATATCCCGGTATCCAATGTAATTCTTGTTCATAAACTGTATACCATGTACTGACCCACGCACAAAGTTCCTTCAATTCGCAGGGCAATTGCATCTAAAATGATGGCAAAGAAATTGCACATGGAGCCAGAAAGAGGTGCTCCATGGAAGAAAGCAAGTTTTCAATCATATTTAGCGACATCACTGATCCTCGAGTTGACCGGACGAAACGGCATAAACTGCTGGATATCATTGGACTGACCATTTGTGCGGTGTTGTGTGGTGCGGATAACTGGGTTGAAGTCGCAGAATTTGGAGAAGCCAGAGAAGAATGGCTAAAGACCTTTCTGGAACTTCCCAATGGCATTCCATCTCACGACACATTGGGTCGGGTCTTTTCGATGATCGACGGAGACGAATTTGAGCGCTGCTTTGCTGAATGGGTCAGGCAATTAGCTGGATTGACGAGCAAAGTCATTGCGATTGATGGCAAAGCAATTCGAGGGAGCAGGGAAAATGCGCGGGCGATCACGGTTGTGAGTGCCTGGGCAGCCGCCAATCAGCTGGTACTCGGGCAGCAAGCGGTGGAGGAAAGTCAAACGATATTACCGCGATTCCGGAACTGATCGAGATGTTAGATGTGAAGGGTAAGATTGTCACTATTGATGCCATTGGGACTCAAGTCGCGATTGCGGAAAAAATCTTGGCAAAAGGTGGGGATTATCTGCTAGCAGTCAAAGCCAACCAAGGACAATTGCGGGATGAAATGGAATTCATCTTTCAAATTGATCGACAACAAAACTTCAAGGATGCCCCTTACGACTATGCTGAGACAGTAAATAAAGGGCATGGAAGGATAGAAACCAGGCGTTGCTGGATCGTATCAGACGCAGAATATCTGGAAAGCTTTGCAAACAAATGGCCAGGGTTGAAGGGTTTGGTGTTCATTGAGAGTGAACGGATCATCAATGAGAAGACCGAGAGATCCATGCGCTATTTTATTACCAGCTTGAATAGCAATGCGGGTCAAATTCTGGAATATCAACGCAGTCACTGGGGAATAGAAAACAAGTTGCATTGGGTATTGGACATTGCCTTCAACGAGGACAGAGCTCGGATGAGGAAAGATAATGCGGCTAACAACTTCAGCATCATCCGCAAGATGAGCCTGAACCTGCTCAGACAAGATAAAACCAGCAAAACTGGGGTGAAAGGTAAGCGCTTACGCTGTGGATGGGATGACAAATATCTGTTCAACATCTTGAATCAGGCTTAGAAACTCGTTGAAGAGTAATAAGAAGGAAAGATAAGGGTGGATTGTGCTTGTTTGTATAAATATATTAAGTTGTAGCGTCAATACGAAGTAGATTTTGCTAAGGAAACTCAAAATAAACCGACCTAATCCAAATCCAAATAAGAGGAAACCCGTTTCGTATGCTTATTAATAATTAGATGCAATTGCCCTGCTTCAATTCGGTCTTTATTACTTGTTCGTTTACCTGTACAATCTGTTCTGACATAGTTCTTTCTCTTTTGGTTTTTGGCGCTAACAAAATATTACCAAGTGATTGAGGACTATATCCTTTTTAAATGTGCAGAAATTATGTTACCTTATCTATCATAACGTATCATGAGTTCAACGCAGTTGTAACCGATTCACTTAAGGCGTTTGGTTAAGAAAAGGAGAGGTTGGGGGAAAACCAATTCTCTCCTTTATTTTACAGGGTTGTGAACTAGTGAGTAATCAAGGGTAGATTAATTTTGTGCATTGTGGTATAGATTGACAACTCGTGAGGTGTTTTATCATCTTGCCAGGTGAATTCAAGTCGTTGAGATATTATGATGCCATTTGCTCTCACCAAAATCTGATCATCAGCTAAGAAT
The DNA here is from genome assembly GCA_034430095.1 of Candidatus Mesolinea sp. Taxonomy (GTDB): domain Bacteria; phylum Chloroflexota; class Anaerolineae; order Anaerolineales; family Anaerolineaceae; genus Mesolinea. The sequence goes on along the minus strand of DAOUFK010000031.1, from coordinate 8,963 downwards.
CCACCAATATTTTCACTATCAGCTCCATAAATTTGGGTTAACGGTAACATTCCGCCTTCTACAATCAAACTACACCCTGCCACCTCACCTCGTGGTGTTACAAATTCGACCAGTGTGCCTTCTTGTGCTAGATCTGAGTTTACATAGACGTAACCGTATACGAGCGTACTGAATGGTGTTGAAGGAACATGCCTACAAGCAGACTCCACAACATTTTGGACTTCATCCGTATTCGTTACACCATCTGGATAGATCAACGTTACTGGATCCGTAATGTAAATAAGGTAGCCTCCTCCTGGAATTAGGTTCTTTAGGGTACTAAACATAGGAAGTGCAGGATCGTATGTTTTGTCAAGGCTGAGAACCCGTTGATAATGTCCATTAATACTCGCAAGTGCTGTCGCTGTTTCAATCACCTCGCATGGAGCACCGATCCAATTCCAGCCTATGTGAAGTTCCTTTGGTTCTGAACAAGCTTGAGCAATGCCTTCAACCAGTAAGCTTACGCTTGTTGATCCTGTCACTCGCAAGTAATAGCCGGTTGCACTATGCAATTCTTTCAGAGTATTAAACTCAGCAGGTAGACTTGGAACGTAAATACCGTTCTCACCCAGAACACGATCATATCGAGAAGCAATCGACTGCAAAACCGACGATACAATTGGCGCCGGCGGTTCAACATTGAAGGAAATCAAGTTCCAACCTGGTTGCAACAAAATGGATTGCCCGGATACGTTCCCAGCATTCAAATTGATATTATGGACGGCATGGTCATCATTCCAATAGAATAGAGGCGAAGCAACAGCTGGAGCGCCATTGACAGAATAACTCACAATTTCACCTACTCGCATGCCTGGAATAGGAGGATTGGCGGACGAATCCTCACCATAAATGCGCATGAATCCGTACAATCCTTCGTCAGTCACGGTAAAGCAACCAACTGTATCACCCCTTGGATTAAAGGCTTGAACAATGCTCCCAATAGGTGCGTTTACACCGGAAATTAGTACAGAACCATACGACTCTGTAAAGTATGGGGTAGGTTGTACTACACAGCTAGTACTTGTGAAAACAGTTTCCTCTTCAAGGGCAATTTCGTTAACCATCGCTCCCGTGTTTGCATTTGTACGAACGATGCTAATCACAATCCTTCCATCAGAGCTATATGCACTAAGTGGAATAGAAATTTTTTCTTGGTGCCTTAGGTAATCGCCAGTATTGATTGACAAACCGGTGTCAATACCATCAACTTGTACTTTCTGGATGCGCCCAGTACCACTTGGCTGCCAGAATGTAAAGTGGACATTGTAGAGCTTTGTTGGACTCAGATTGTCAAACTGATAATTCAGGGTGTCATCACTTTGATCTACGCGAACACTCTGATAAGGTAAAGTGCCCCAAGTTAGAACCGGTGACCCATCAATCCAACCGTAACCTTGGTCCCCTGGATACTGTGGATCGCGATTCCCCCCTGAATCAGCATAACGATAATCGATATCATGTAGATTTACCTCGCTCACGACAGCACCATCAATACCTTCCGCTTGAATCTCTACCAAAATATTTCTATCAGCGTAGAGTGCCGGATCAAGTCGCAAGGAAAATCGGTGAACTTGTTTATCACCCAAGTCTTCAACTTCAGAAATCTGGTTACCGTCGACAAGAACAGTCTCTTGACGACCTGCCCCGTCGCACTCAAAGAGTGTAATATCCAGGTGATAGAAGTGACCAGGCAACAGATGGTCAAATTGGTACACAACCGTACCATCTGGATCGCGACGAAGTGTCTCTTCAGGAAGATTGTTTATACTGCAACTGACAAGCTCATCGGGCTGATTTACATCAATATAGCCATATCCAGTTTCGACTGAATATATTGGGTCAAGACCAGTGCCACTATCCAATAATAATGGTCCTGCTAGTCCGACATACACATCCAACCAATTTTGATTGTTGCTCTCATCATATTCAGAAACCTGGTTGTTGGTATCAGAGAAAACGTGTAAGCGATACCAACCAGTACGATCAGGCGTCCAGGTGAAATTTACGCTCGTTGTACTTCCCCTTATTATCTCAACCAAATTCTCACCTAACAGGACACCTCCGTCTTGTGGATCCCCCACATATGCTGAGACTAATGAGGATGCGGCATCGGATTCACCAAGATTCGTTTCGGAAATTGTCAGTGTTACAGATTCCCCGACAACAGGCTCAAAGTCAGACAACGATATCAGTGAGCTTGACAGATCAGGTCGGGTGCGAATGGTCAGTGATTGCGATGTGATGTTGTTCGTTTCATCCATTTCTGGAATTTGAGAACCATAATCAACAGCCGCATAAACTTCCTGATTACCTACACAACCAGAAGTATCCCAATTAAGCTCAGCGTCAACATAACTGCCTGCCAGTATGCTAGACACCAATTTACTACCAACATACCTTCCACCTTCCGCTGGATTGCCAACAAAGTAGTTGACCATAATGTTTTTAGCTGTAAAGATTCCCGCGTTGAATACTCGGGCTGTGAGGTTTATCACATCGGTTTCCATGGGATTAGTGTTGCTGATCATCAAGTCACCAGTGCTAAGTTGAGGATCGCTGTCCACACCAGTGTGAGCCTCAATGCCTGTTATGAATAACTCCCCAACTGAGGAATAGTTGACACTGACTGGCACACTCACTAGTTCACCGCCTGCTGATAAGCTTTGAGCCATGAAGTCATTTATAGCAATCGTCAGATCTGGTGATTCAAAGAAAGTTGGTGAGTTCCAAACAACGTCTTGACTCCACTCGATTGATCCATTTGCAGCAACATCTATAGTAAATGTGGCATTCTGATTAACAGATTCATTGACCAATATATTCAGCGTAAGGGATGAATACAATCTTTTGGGAAGCTCCAAGTAAACCATCGTTGGTGTGATAGCGGTTGGGAAGCTGGCTGGCAAACCGTAAAAGACCTTATAAGACGTGAATGTGTCGATAGTTTCAGGCAGAGCAAGACTAACCCGTTCCGCATCTATACGTTCTATTGAGAAATCCACGAAAGTCCTGCTGGTATTCCAGCCGCTGTTTGAAATATTGTCACTGGCTTCGACTCGCCAAGAAAATTCCCCATCTTCGGGTACAACCATAGTAATCTGGGAGTTTGTGGTCCACTCGCTGACTTGAGATCCTTCACCCGTTAAGGAAGTTACTTCTACGTGGTATTTTAATGGTGTGCCCGGGTAATTATCCGGGTCGCTGCTTTGCTGCCAGGAGAAGGTTACCGCACGCCCCAATTGACTTGCAGCGTCAACAGGCATTATAGCAACGGGCACCTCAGGTGGAGTATTCACCATTGCACATTGCGTTGAACTCCAACCACTCGAACCAGATGGATTGATCGCTTTCGCGCGATAGCACCATTGTCCTGAACTGCGTCCAGAAACGGTAAAAGCGGAGTTTGCTCCGGAATAGATCGTAGTAAACGCTCCCGCATCGTGGTTCTCTTGCAGCTCGTAGCTAATCGCGAGTGGAACATCGTTCCAGTCGACCAGATAATTTCCATCTCCATCTGTGTTCTCAATGGTAGCTATCGCAGGTGTGCCAGGAGGGGGATTTACAGTAGTGCACTGGGTTGCGCTCCAACCGCTGGATCCGTATGCATTGTTAGCCTTTACTCGGTAGCACCAAGTTCCAGCGCTTCTTCCAGATGCATTGTAGATTGAACTTGCAGTGTTCATGATCAAGTTCCAGGCACCGGAGTTAAAGCTTTCCTCCAAATTGTAGCTGGTAGTATTATCGACGTCACTCCAGTCAACGGAATAAGCACCATCGCCGTCAGTATTACTGATTGTGTACAAAGTAGGTGCATTGGGAGGAGGAGGTATGTGAAAGGTCACGTAGAGTTGTGGCACATCTGTGCCACTTTCGTGAGATCTAAATACCACGCCATTTGCGCCTTGTGGATTGGCTCGAATGACTAAGCCATAGTTTGGCGTTCCCGAATACCAAGCCCTCGTAAGTTCTGTAATATTCCAAGATCTACTACCTGTAGCTTTTGGAAGATTTAGACTACTCCAAATCGTTCCCCAATCAACAGGGGGATGATTATTCCAAGTGGGCGATGTGCTTGTTTGAGACCAACTACCGGTTATTCTGAACACTTGGGTATTTATAGTGTCAGTTCCCTGCCATGAATAGGCTTGTAAACTGAAGGTTGCGGAGTCTATCACGGCATATTGAGGAAGTGTAGGCAAATGGAACCACAACAATATTCTCGCATCTGTCTTATAAGCAGCTGAAAAGTCACCTACATAAAGTGCAGCTTGATCCCAAGTAACAGTATTAGGATAGTATGAGTTAACATAGGTATCATAATATCTCCCAGCAGAAGCTGAATCGTTAAGTTGATTTCCATCAGCGCCTGCTGTACTAACAGGAATTACCACGCCACGTCCATCCGGCCAGACGTACATACGTGAATATCCTGTGCGGTATTCTTCCAGTTCAATTGCCCCAGTAAGGTCCAGGTTTCCTGACGCTAAGTCATAAACCGTCGAGCCAGTTCCTGGAACTGTCATTGGAATCGAGCTGTTTTCCAGATCAATAAACTGTTCTCCCTTACCCAGAATTGTTCCTGAATCACCTGTAAAAACGATTGGCTCTACTCCAGCTGTGACCTCCGCTGCGTTGTTGTAGGTCGTGATGGTGTTGGCTGCTATCGGGCCATTGACATATAGAAGCTCATTAAGTGGTTGATACGCGTCTGCAGAAGCGGTAATGGGCTCGCTTGGAGTAATAATCGTACCTGCGATATCGATTTCTACAATTGAGTTGTCGATATCGTTGGTACGTAGAATTAAGGATCCATTATATGAACCCAATGGTAATAATGCTGTATCTAAAGTTAACTCCACAATTTCCATTTCACCAGGCAGAATTTCATGGCTACGTCTCTCCTCATAAATTAACTCGGGCACTCCTTCTTCAACGTATACAGATAACCTATCAAAACCAGAGTTGGAGACAACTAGATCAGTGCTGATGAAATTTCCTTGAATAACTTGTCCAAAATTCCAACCGTCATCTATCAGATTCGATTCAATAGTTGCCTTTGGATCGACTTGAAAACTATATAGCAGGCGGCCTGCAGTATCCAAGATATTTCCTTGCAGATCAGTCCAATACGCCAAAACATAGTATTCCTCGTCTGGATCAAAAAATGGTAAAAATTCCATAGTTGTCCATTGAACAGGAACAATCGATGGGCCTTCGGGAATTGTCATTGTCTCACTTTTCTCGAGAACGACATTTCCATTTGAATTTATGATCGAGAGAAATAGTTTTGAATTTATCAGTTGGTGCGTGGTAGGGTTATTTATGACCAGATTCGCTACATTTACTCCTTCGGTAAACACTGAGTCGGTAGTAATTTGAATCTCCAGATTTTTTATCATTTCGTCTTTATGTTCAACAAGGCTTTCCATTGGAGATGAAAGATTCATGGTAGTACTTGGTAAGACGATACGTTTATTTCCTTGTGAGGAGTTATATGAGAGAATAACAATTGGCTCCGTGTAAGGTTCCTGGTTTATTACATACTTAAAGGTATCTATTGGTGAATTTGCGCTTACTGAGAAATTATCACCATTAAAAACTCGGCCGCTAATAAACCCCAGTTTCAAGCCGTAGGCACCAATGTCTACCAAATCCGGAGATAGGTATGCATCGGCGAAATTAACTTCGCCTGAATTTCCAGTCCCATCATCCCAAACTAGTGACCAATCACCACTTCCTATGTCACAGCCCCCCGTTGTTACACAACTGACTGTAAAGGTATATATTCTGTCTTCAGAACCAGAATAATAACCATCTGATATAGGTTTTGCTGATCCTGACCAGTATGTTGCTGATAACTGGGGGGGATCAATGATGCTACCAACTACGACCCTATTCTGTCCCATCACTCTACCTGAACCCCCAACCGTATTATGATCAATAGTGATTGTATTGTCAGGCGCAACCATGATAGCTTCCACCCCATATGCATCATAGAGCCCTGTATTTAAAAGCGAAAGAGTCGATGTAACATTATTACCGTTCCGTATATTGTGAAGACCGCCTACCAGTTCCGCTTTCGGATAATCAGAAGAGTTATTTTCGTCTGTGCCAAACTCGCGCTCTGAGGCATCACTATACCCATCATTATCACTGTCAGTATAAAAACGGAAAAGCACCATCGAGCCGGGTATTGCGGTAATCATTTCAAGCCCGATATTGATATTGCCTAAACCAGAAGTATAAATGTTCCACCAATCTGAAGATGAAATGGAATGCTTACACCAAACAGACGTTTGTCCACCAGATGAAAAAGTTTTTGGTTCACGACACCACAGAGGGGTATCTGCATGGAATTCAGGTGTCCAGATATCGACCATTGCTCCATCAGAATCTAGCGAAATTGGGAAGAAGCGCCTTAAAACATCTACAACGGTCTCATCCCCTCCCCATGTAGGAAGAAAGTAATAATCTAATTCCTGGTTACCATCTTCAATCCCATCATCAATCGCTATTTGAAGACCAGAGAACATGGCATCTTGGAAAAACAACTCTTCAACAGCGAAGCTGAAGTCTTCAAGAATTATTCGAAGCGGTTCCCCCAAGTCGATATCTCGCATTTGATCTAGATTAAGGGGTATGTGATGAGAAGTGAATGTATGCCTTTCACCCGGCATGAGATTATACATCTCACCTTCCCCCCCTATATCTTCAGCTGCATAATATGTGTATATTGGATTTGGATCATCTCCTAAATAGATATTGAAGGTAATATTAGCGATCGAGCCAGCAAAATCAGATCCTGTATTAATAATATCATAAGAAAACCAAAGATCTGCGGTGTGAGCTGAATCGATTGCTGTAGCAGTTGACCAAGCTTCACTATTTGAAAAAGCCTGGCCATTTGTGACAGTTTGCTCTTGAAAATTTTCAGTTGTAGTGGTCTGTGATCCTCCGAATGCCTTTCCGCTCGTCTCCGTTGTAGTATGGACCGGGCTCGCAATGATCGATGATAATTCATACAACCTTTCACCAATCAATTGCCCTGCGCCGTCAATAGAGTACCTAAGCCCTTCGATACCGCTTGCGATGCTGTTCAAATCCATCCCGTTATTTGTGAATACAACATTATTGTTGTTGATGATGTTGGGATCGAAGCTTTGTGGTTGTCCAGCTTCGTGTTTGTTCTTATCATTACTAAATATAAAATTACAGGTCGGGCAAATTTCTTCGGCTAGGCCTATGGAATTTTTGCACCGGTTATTTGTATATTCTGAATCCAAAGAAGAGGATGTGCCGACTCCAACCTTTACTACTTCTACGCTTACCCCAACCTCCCGACTAGTACTTTTATTTGTGCAACCGATTTTCGCCACTGCATTTCCTAAAATCCATCCTCCTACTTTTGCTACACCATCCAACTTTTTATTCATAATGATAGATTTAAAGCTAAGCGATGAATTCTCTGAAGATAGCGGCAGGGTCGATGTATTCGGACCGATAATTCTTTCCTCATCAGACTCACTGATTTCCTGCCAATTGTTCCATGTTGTTGTATCTGACAAACTTGTACTTGTCCCCTCACTACTGGCTAGTGAGTATGAGTTTTCTGTTCCTGAAGATATCGTATGATCGGTTGTAATCGTTGTTACGGCAGCAACATTGAAAGTTGAGCCGGGAGTAATATTTATCTCAGGGTACGCAATAGCAGATGAAAACAAACTCCTTCCCGGCCAACGGACATACCCTGGCATCTCAGTAGTTCCGTGTTCACCGTCCTGTGCCCGCGGTAATACCCCCCAATTAGGAGGAGTTAGACCGAATAACTTTTGCCCATCGTCATATCGATCTCTAGAAGTGCTTTCGGAATTTGGATTTGTTCCAAATACGAATAATTCAACGCGATCGGGAACACCATCAAAATCTGCGTCAAGACAATTCGGATCAAAATGACCGTCGCCGGGTATCATTGGCCAACCGGCAAATGGTTGTCCCAAGCGTCTATCACCTAATTCGGTCTGAAACACGTACTGGAGAAGCCGACTAACATATTCCCCGTCCGTATTTTCACCTGATCCTATTTGATCTGGATCTTCTCTCGAATAAGCATTCATCGGGTCAGTACACCACCAGGCTTCCTGGGTATCCGTCAAGCCATCTGCATCGTTGTCGATCCCAGGAAGAGCTTGAATGCCGTTCAATTGCTCGAGGGAAAATTCTTCAATAATGCTGACCAAGGTCGAATCATTCGCTTCGGTTCCATTGATCTGCACGTTTTCAACGGAATTCATAAATGAAATTGCCTGATCAAGCGGCGCCGAAAGGCTTGACGCCAACCACGAATAACTTTCTGCGTTCGCTGAAACAAGCAGACCGAGTTCGTTGCTGGCTTGAGGTTCAAAGCCCAAGCGCGCCAGGTTTTCCAATTGCGCATCAGAAACCAATACAGATGCCCAGCTACTCTCCTGGTCCAGAACCTTGATGCCAAGATCCTGGAGACGTGTCAGATCATAAGGCTGATCGATAGTTACGCGTGTCCTGTATAGACCGCTGCTTTCTATTGAACTCGATGCGAGCTTCATCATTCCCTGGACCAAGCCCGACGGGATTAGTAAAGAAACGATCAAGCAGATATTGACAATATAGAACAAGAACTTTTTCATGAATTTATCTCTCTTTCTTTATTTTAGAATTAATGGCAAGAACAAAGTAAATGGATTGACCTGGATAATTAATTCAGCAGTGTCGGAACCTCCTGGTCCTGTCACTGTCAATACAACCAGGAAGTTACCAGGTGTTGAAAAAACATGTGTGGGATTTCGTTCTGCGCTGGTGCTTCCATCGCCAAAGTCCCAGGCCAGGGTATCATAATCACCGGTCGACAGATCCGTGAACTGTACGGTCAACGGAGCAACTCCCGA
>DAOUFK010000030.1:0-203073 GCA_034430095.1 Candidatus Mesolinea sp. | reverse complement strand
CAGTTGATTATGGAACTATCAGTATTGCCCTGCGCTGAGCCAGGTGCAAAGATTAATGTTTACGATACCCTAATTATGAAGGAGGAAGCTGCTGAGCTTTAGTAACATTATCAGTTGAACCAACCATTAACTTTCGGTAACATTATCTTTTGACTTGACAGGGGTCTATGTCTGAGTTTTTGGACTACTGTTTAATTATTATTCTAAAAACCAAAAATGATTATCTTTCCCCCAAAAGTATGTAAGAATGTGAAGGTTTAGATTAATAAATTCACTTCCTCAATGAGTTGCTTTAGATCTTGGCAAGCTTTTAATAAATTAAGTCCGCTCAAATAAAAAATGTTATCTATTTTCTCTTTATATGAATCTGGACGAACATTAAATGCATCAATCATTTTTACGGCTTTTTTCTCATTAATGCAATATTGTTCATTCAAGGCAAAGAGCACTTGGTTGAGCGCAGAAACAGAACGAATGAGATGAGCGACTACATAATAAACGTCGTCTCTGGTGGCATTTTTCTCCGCCAGCTCTTGTGAAAACAAAGCCTCAAAGAAAAATTGTTGAATTATTCTCTCTTTTAATTTTTGTGGGTATTTTTCTGCGATGGTTTTCAACTGAGGTATATTTTCATCTCTATGCCACAGCAATTTACTCACAGCTAACTCCCCCATATACATAATGTTGAAATACGCATGAGGATGACCAACCTGATAGTGGGGAGTAACTATACCTTCCTGACCTTCCTGAATCGCTTTTTGAACGTGTGCTATATCTCTTAAAATAATATCCACATGCCTATTCTCTATCATCAGCCAACAGCCACCATTTACCCACTCTCCCCATTCGCCAGGCTTTGCAAGGAGGTTTTCTCGGTGCTCTTGATCTACTTCCTGGGCTTGTTTCTCCACTTGGGACCAATCAAATGTTTCTTGGTGATAATACAAGCCAATGTCGATGTCAGAATCGCTATCTTGTGAGCCTCTTGCCTGAGAACCACCAAGCACAATCGCTTCTAAGCCACTTATACCACTTAATAAATCCACTATTTTTTCGAGGATAGCATCCATTTTTTCTTTCGTGTCTATTTGAGTACTCAACATTACAATTTAGCGAATCATCAGAAGTGGAAATATCTGATTAGCGATGAATGAATGCTGATTATTCTAAAAAGAGTATATTGATAATTAGTCCAGCACAATCTTTTCACTGCCCATTAAGCGGTCGAGGACATGGGAAATAACTATCTCCAGCTGCTCCTCACGGTTTACAAAGTCGACCGCATCGCTTTGGATAGTCAACACTGGGCAGAGGTCAAAACTGCTTGTCCATTCCTCGTAGAGCTGGTCGAGCAGAGAAAGGTAGGCTGCATCAATGCCAGCTTCAATCGCGCGCCCGCGAATTTGGATGCGCTGGAGCAGCACGGGAACGGGTGCTTTGAGGTAGATCAGCAAATCCGGTTTAGGTAAACTGCTGACCACTACTTCGTATAGCCGAAGGTAGGAATCAAACTCGCGATCGGTCATATTTCCCATTTGGTTCAGGGCACGAGCGAAAATATGGGCATCTTCATAGATGCTGCGGTCACTGATAGCAGAGTTGGGTGCCTCAGCTAACTCACGGTGTTGCAGAGATCGCTTGCCTAAGAAGTAAATCTGCATATGGAAAGCCCACTGGCGCATATCAGCATAAAAATCAGCCAAGTAAGGGTTGTCAATCACTGATTCATAGGCGGTCTGCCAGCCCAACTTATCACCAAGAAGGCGGGTCAGGGAAGTTTTGCCGCTTCCGATGTTGCCCGCCATTAAAACGAATTTTTTCGATGTGATCTTATAAGGCTCGCTCATGCCTTTTTAACTGGGTATTTGCGTTTGAGGAATTCCATCACGGTTTCGATGTATGGTACAGGTTTATCGTAGTGAACAAAATGCCCAGCGCCAGCGATGTTCGACCATTCCGATTCAGGGATTATCTTAAGAAGTTTAATCACCACTGCGGCGGAAAGTATACCGCCATAGGCAGCCTGCCCGCTAATAATCAGGGTTGGGCAGGTAATCTTCGCTGCAATTTCTTGCCAGTTAGTTTGTGGTTTCCAGCTTGCCTTGAACCATTCGGCATCGAATCGGGTTTTTGAGCCTGCCCAAGCGTTGTGCGCAGCTTCATTCCAAGTTGGATGATGTTCTTGGCTGTAGGATAAGGCTTCCTGTAAATTTGACCCCGATAGTTTTTTAATGGCGGCGGAGTCATTAGCCCCTAAAGCTTGTTGAGGGTTTTCTGGCGTTGAGGCTGGGTCGAACCAAGGTACCTCTTCTAACACCAATACAGCTACTTTTTCCGGGTTTTGGGCGGTAAACTCTGCAGCTAAAGCTGCACCCATAGAATGCCCAATTATGGCGGTCTTTTGCAAACCTAAGGCTTCGATAAATCTCGTCAAGTCCTGCAGGGGGTCAATATCGCCATCCGCTGGGAGGCGGCTAGACTCACCATGCCCGATGGTATCTGGCATGATCAGGTCATAGTTAGCCGCCAAAGCTGTTGCCACTTCTTGCCAAGTGGAACGATCTTCGCTGAAATCGTGCAGTAGAATGATAGGTGGTTTATCTCCACCAGTGCGCAAATAACTTATTTGGTGTTGGTTGATTTCGACTTGAGCATGTTGCCAATCAGACATCCTTACTCACCTCCGTCATTAACACTCGCTATATCCACAAGTATAACACTTACGGCAGCCTTCTTCGTTAATAAAAGTTGCCTGCCCGCACTCTGGGCAAAGTTCTCCAGTCCGGTAGTTATCTTGGGAAGGTTTTGGGATGGGAAGCTGTTCTGGGGGGATAACAACTTGCGCTTCTTGTTCGTTGTGTGCATGCTTCTGAAAGAGATATTCTTCTAAAGCCTTGGCGATGCCATCTGGTAAAGAGCGCACCCGGTTAGGCCCAAAGCCTAACGAACGTCCTCCCCCGATCCCAGCCAGCTGCTCCACCACCACTTTCAAGCGATCGCGCGGCTCAACGGGTGAAGCTATGCGTAACACATAAGATATCAGCCGCCCGATGGCTTCGGAATGAGCGGCTGTTTCGGAGCCAGCTTTAGCGGTATTGATAAACACTTCGAAAGGTTGATCGTTGCCGTTTTCGTTGATGGTGACGAATGCCTTGCCTAAGGGAGTTTCAATTACAGAGGTGTAGCCTCTCAGGATTCTTGGCCGCGGTTTTTTGGTGTCTTTCCAGAACTTAAGTTGCGCTTCGATATCGACCCCAAAGAGTTGCGGCTCAGGGGTCTGAACCGCCGGTGTGGTTTGCTTAGCTTGCATGGTGCTCTTGGTCTCTAAGACCACTTTCTCGCGCGAACCCGTCACGTAAACTGTCAAGCCTTTGCACCCCAACTCCCAAGCATAGCGGAAGGCATCCGCAACGTCTTCTTCCGTTGCATCCGCCGGGAAGTTAATCGTCTTGCTCAGGCTGTTATCAACAAAGCGCTGCAAGGCTGCTTGAATGCGGATGTGTTCACGTGCCGTTACATCCGCTGAAACCACAAATACATCGCGAATTTCTTCGGGCAGCTCAGCGATATTCTGGCAGGTGCCCTGCTCAATCACCCGGGTAATGATTTCAGCCTTAATCTCTGGGCTGAGGTCAGTGCGGTCAAGCGCTGCTTGGAAGAGCGGGCTGACATAATTCAATTGCAGATCCTTCCCATGGTCATTTACATGGCGGACATAGGCTAAAGCGAAGACCGGTTCGCAGCCATAGCCTTCGCACCCAGCCACTGTGCCGATTGTACCAGTAGGCGCGATGGTTGTCTGGGCAGCGTTGCGGATACCATGGCGCTTGATGCCATCGACGACCTGCTGCCAGTTGACTTCAGGGCGCTGCCAATCGTTTGTGTAGGGAATTAATGGTTCTGGTGGAGTCCATTTCAGTGCTTCTGGGTCATAAATGCTCCCTTGAATAGCCGGGAAGGGGCCGCGCTCGGCGGCTAAGTGAATACTTGTGAGCATGCAATGGTAACGGATGAACTCCATCACTTGTGAGGCAAACTCGAGGGATTTATCCGAGCCATAGCGCACCCCACAGTGGTACATCAGGTCGGCTAAGCCCATGATCCCCAGCCCAATACGGCGGGCTGTTAATGCAGACTCTTTCAGTTGCGGAACGGCAGGCACGTAAGCATTTTTATCAATGACGTCATCGAGAAAGCGGGTTACCGTCTGTGTAGTTTGCTCTAATTTTGCCCAATCAACGGATCCATCTGGTCCAATGTGTTCGGCTAAATTAATGGAGGCTAAACAACAGTTTTCATACGGTCCTAACCATTGCTCGCCACAGGGGTTCGTGGCTTCCAAGTCATACAAGTGCGGGACAGGATTAGCGCGGTTGGCTGCATCCAGGAATAAGGCACCAGGTTCGCCGTTGTGGTGTGCCTGCGCAACGAGTTTATTGAAAAGCTCACGGGCAGGTACTGTTTTATAGGTGCGGATCGGAATGCCAGCGTGCTCTGCGCCCTCTAAGGTGCCACTAAAGGTTTTATAAAGCGGCGATTGAGTATCCGGAAAGCGCAGTTCCCAGGGTTCATCGGCTTCTACAGCGCGCATAAACGCATCAGTGATGGCGATGGAAATATTGAAATTGGTAATGGCATATTCATTATGTTTACAGGTGATAAAGTCTTCGATATCAGGGTGATCCACCCGCAAGATGCCCATATTAGCGCCCCGGCGCGTGCCTCCTTGGGCAATTTCACCAAAAGCGTTATCGTACACTTTGAGGAAGCCTACAGGACCGGTGGCTTGACCCGATGAAGATTTAACGAGTGAACCCTTAGGGCGCAGGCGCGAGAAATTGAAGCCGTTCCCTCCGCCAGTTTGCTGAATGAGCGCAGCATTACGCAGGGTAGAAAAGATGCCGTCGGGAGAGCGCCCCATATCATCTGAAATGGGGAGTACGAAGCAGGCAGCCAGCTGACCTAAAGGTGTGCCAGCGCCGGTGAAGGTGGGTGAGTTGGGGAAGAAAGACTTTGAAACGAGCGCTTTATAAAAAGTGATTGCGGTTGGCATGGCTTGTTCATCTTCGCCTTCAGCAGAAGCGACGTGCCAGGCAATCCGCCAGAACATTTCGTCAATCGTCTCCGCTGGCTTGCCATCATCGCCATGGCGTAAATAGCGCCTCTCCAGGATCTGACGTGAGTTCTCGTTCAGCGCAATGGAAGGTAAGCCTTCTGGTAAGGGTGGTGTGGGTAAGAGCCCCGCACGGGGGAGATTAATGGTTTCCATAATAAGTCCTTTAAATGGTTTCTTCTTCAGAAAGCAGCCGGTCAATTTCATCCCGAACTGCATGAAGGTCATCTAAGCGTAGGTAAACAATGGCATAACGGATGTAGGCGACATGGTCTAACTCTTTGAGCCCTCTGATGGCTAAGTCGCCCACAACCCGGGAGTTAATTTCAACCCGACCCATTTTTTGTAACTCAGCTTCGATATCGTCGACGAGTTTTTCCAGCGAGGCTGCTGGAACAGGACGCTTTGCACAGGCAATGCGCAAGCCTTGCAATAATTTATCGCGGTTGAACTCTTCGCGTGCCCCGTTTTGTTTAATCAGCATTGGCGTGGTTAAAATCGGGCGCTCGTAGGTACTAAAGCGCTGGTGGCAATAGAGACACTCTCGGCGGCGCCGGATGCCTCCGTGGGCGTCCTTGTTAGTGTCTATCACCTTTGAATTTTGATGCTGACAAAAAGGACAAATCATGCCTCACTCCAGAATGCTGCTCCCATATATGGGGGTTAATAAAAAAAAATCCCCTATCTGTTGGATGCTTCATTTTAGCACAGGCGGGGAGAGCTTTCAAGGTTAATTCTGGTTCCTAATCTTAAAGATTGAAGAGCTTTAAGAATTGCGAGAGAATGCAAAGGTATAAGCGAGAATCCCTCATAATTCTAACGATCACAGGCGCTTTTCGACGGTTTAAATTGCATCTTAAAGCTCTTTAAGGAATTAGATGAGGGTATAATTTTTCCACCGCAGCTTTTGCGAGAATATCTAAAAGAAGGATCTATGGCTGAGACACGCGTTCTAAAAGGAATCCCCGCAGCGCCCGGACTAGCGAGCGGTCCGATTTTCAAGGTTCAAAAACAATCACTGAATATTCCCCATTACACTATCGAAGATTCAACGGCAGAAAAGCAGCGTTTGAAAAAAGCCAGAGACGCAGCGATTGAAGAGCTCAAAGATCTTAGGGATTCAGTAAAAGCACAAGCTAAAGAGAAAGAGGCTGAGATATTTGATGCCCACATGATGTTCTTAGAAGATGACTCCCTAGTTTCCCTGGCAGAAAGTGATATTTCAGCTGGAAAAAACGCCGAAGCTGCCTGGATGAATGCCATCGAGACGATTGCCCAGCAGCTTGAAGCTATTCCTGATCCGACCCTTTCAGCCCGGGCTGTGGATCTACGCGATGTGGGTCAACGAGTCTTAGGGCATTTATTGGGTTTGCAAACACGCGGGATTAAACCAGATAAACCTTCCATCATCGTCAGCCGCGACTTGACCCCATCGGATACAGTGAGCTTAGAGCGCGCGGTAACGTTGGCTTTTGTTACCGCAGAAGGCGGACCTACTTCGCACACGGCAATTTTAGCTAAAGCCTTTGGGCTGCCTGCAGTGGTAGGCGTAGGCGAGGAGCTGTTGGCGATTCCTGATGACGCATTTTTACTTGTGGATGGAAATACAGGCGATGTCATCGTAAACCCAGACGCGCAAACTAAAGCAGATTTTGCGAAAAAACAAGCTGCTTCATCAGAACTTCTTCAAACAGCGCTTTCAGCCGCATTTGAGCCAGCGGTAACAATCGACGGTAAAACCGTTGAAGTGGTTGCAAATATTGGCAATGAAACGGATGCCCATATGGCAAATCAAAATGGTGCCGAAGGCGTTGGTCTCTTCCGTACGGAGTTCCTCTACTTAGACCGCAAAGCTATGCCCAGCGAAGAGGAATCAATTCAAGCCTATCGTAAAATCTTTGCGCATTTTGAGGGGCAACCCATTGTTGTGCGGACGCTCGATATCGGCGGAGATAAAGAAATCCCATATCTAGATTTTCCAAAGGAGCTCAATCCCTTCTTAGGGTGGCGCGGTGTGCGCATGCTACATGGTAGGGAGGACATTTTGCGCACACAGGTGCGCGCTTTGCTGCAAGCTGGCGTGGGTGTTGATTTGCGCATCATGGTGCCAATGATTGCACTACAAGAAGAGATTGATGAAATGAAGGCGTTACTCGAGCGCGAAAAGGAAAATCTGCACCGCGAACAGAAACCCGTCGCGGAGAAAGTGCAATTTGGCATTATGGTTGAAGTACCTTCAGCAGCGATCCTTTCTGATCGCTTAGCAAGAAGTATCGACTTTTTCAGCATTGGAACGAATGATTTGACGCAATATACGCTTGCCGTTGACCGCACCAATGCCAAGGTGGCGCATTTAGCAAGTAGCTTTAACCCAGCGGTGCTCTTCCTCATTCAGCGTACCATTGAGTCAGCTCACGCTGCCGGCAGATGGTGTGGATTATGTGGCGAATTTGCTGGGGAACCGGATGCAGTTCCCCTCCTGCTGGGCATGGGATTAGACGAATTCAGTATGTCCCCTGCAAGAATTCCGACCGTAAAGCAGATTATCCGCCAGTTAGATTCAACTAAATGCCGGCAAATAGCTGACCAAGCGTTGAAGGCTAGCACAGCAGAGGAAGTGAAAGCGCTTGTCAAGGCATTTTTTGCCGAGCAGCAAATTGGCATGGATTAGTGATTGAGGTTGAAGATTTATTGAATTAGCGCAGAGCGTCTGGAATAGCCCAGATTGGGGGAAAGAGGCAACTTACCAAAATGAAATAATTACACATGCTCGAAAAAGCTGAGCAGTCTTCCCCCCAGGCTTGGGGGGAAGACTTTGCTAACAAAAACAAGTGCAAGAGAGGTTCAGCAATCCTAATAATCGCGGTTGATTTGTAGATCGCGGCGTTTGCGGATAAAGGTCGGAACGTCGATATCCTCATCCATGGTTGCGTAGTTATAGCTCTCACTGCGTTGCGGCTGAGCCTGCTTTTGACCGGGCTCATGAAGGCGGTTAGCGTCAGATAAATCTACCCGTTGATCTGTCTTGCTGCTGGTTGCGCCTGGAAAAAAAGCACTAGGCTCCACCTCATTGGGAGAGTGGTTGTGATCAAAGCCGGTAGCAATGACGGTGATGCGCACCTTATCGCCCATGGATTCATCGATGACAGCCCCAAAGATTAAATTGACATCCGGAGACGCTGTTTCTTTGATGATCGAAGCTGCCTGATTTACCTCAAATAGCGAGAGGTTAGAACTGCCAGTGACGTTGAAGAGGATGCCATGAGCACCATTAATGGTCACATCGAGTAGCTGGCTGGAAATCGCTTTCTCAGCAGCAACCTTCGCGCGGTCTTCTCCTGAAGCTTCGCCCACAGCCATCAAAGCCGCGCCACCTTCGGACATAATCGTGCGCACATCGGCAAAGTCGAGGTTAATCAACCCTGGAACGGTGATTAGCTCAGAAATGCCCTGAATCCCTTGACGCAAGACATCATCCGCAAGCCTGAAAGCGTCGCACATGCTTACGCTCTTGGTCACCATCTGCATCAGGCGGTCATTGGGGATCACTATTAAGGTATCAGCATGTTCTTTTAAGCGCAAAGCACCTTCTTCTGCAGCAATTGCACGCCGCTGACCTTCGAAGGCAAACGGGCGAGTGACCACACCAATGGTGAGTGCACCGATTTCTTTGGCGATCTGTGCTACGACTGGCGCTGCGCCCGTGCCGGTGCCTCCACCCAAACCTGCGGTAACGAAGACCATATCGCTGCCTTTGAGCACATCATAGAGCTCTTCAGCCGATTCTTCCGCGGAGATTTTGCCGATATTGGGATCACCGCCAGCACCGAGCCCGCGGGTGGTTTTATCCCCGATGCGGACACGGGTGGGTGCGCTGCTCTTGAGCAACACCTGAGCGTCAGTATTAATGGCAATGAATTCTATTCCTGATAACCCTTCAGCGATCATGCGATCGACAGCATTACAGCCGCCACCGCCAACGCCTACTACTTTTATGCGTGCACTTAATTCAACCTGTTTTGCATCCATTTTTCTCCTCTCATGGCTTGAATAATTGATTATGGTAATAACTTTTTGAACCAGGAAGCAAACGTCTCCGTGCGCTCGCTTTCTGATCGTTTCCCTTTTCCAGGTCGTTCTGATCCGATCTGGTAAGTTTCACTCATTAGAATTGCCCATTGTAGTAAGCCTACGCTTGTGGAAAATGCCGGCGTACTAATCTGGTCTGTCAAGCCGACCATTTTCTCAGGTTTGGCGATGCGGGCTGGTAAACCGGTTACTTGTGTCGCTAACTTACGCATGCCAGGCAGCTGGCTTCCACCTCCGGTCAGGATCAGCCCAGCGGGAAGCAAACCTGAAACGCCAGAACGCTTGATTTCCTGATGGACCAAGGACAAGATTTCTTCGGCGCGCGCTTCGATAATATTGACCAGATCACGCCTAAGGACCTTGGTGCTTTCTTCGGCACTAAAAGGCACCACATTAAAGCTCTCTTCCTCAGAAATTTCATCCAAGACGGCATAGCCATGGTGGAGTTTTACTTCCTCAGCGACGTCAACCGGCAAGCGTAAGCCTTGCGCAATATCGGTGGTAATGTAATTGCTGCCGATATTGATCACATTGGTGTACCAGACGTCACCATTGAGGTATATGGCTAAATCGGTGGTGCCGCCGCCCAGGTCGACCACCGCTGCACCCATGGTGCGTTCGGTCTCGGAAAGCACCGCTTCGGCAGATGCCAAGGGGCTGAGTACAAATTGTGAGACCTCAATCCCAGCCATGGAAACGCACTTGCGTAAGTTTTCAGTGGTAGAAGCGGAAGCGGTGATGATATGGGCTTCTACCTCCAAGCGGAAACCATGCATCCCAACGGGCTGACGAATGCCATCTTGTCCATCGACTAAGAAACCGCGCTGAATCACATGGATAATTTCTCGGTCGTGGGGGATAGCCACGGCTTGGGCGGAATCTAAGGCACGCAAAACGTCTTCCTGGTCGATGACGCGGCCGGAAATACCCACTACACCGCGGCTATTCATAGAGGAAACATGCGAGCCAGCTAAGCTGACCAAAGCGCTATTGATTTCATAGCCTGAGGTGCGCTCTGCTTTCTCAATGGAACGAGCTATCGATTGGGAGGCAGAATTGATATCAATCACAACACCTTTGCGGATGCCTTGTGAAGGCTCAACCCCAACCCCCAAAATACGCAGATTGGCGCCGTTTTCAATGCGAGCTACCAAAGTGCAAATTTTACTGGTTCCAATATCTAATCCGACAACAATTGGCTCTTCCATAGTTACTACTCCAATCGATAATAAGGTGCGTGTATATATTCAACGCTGATTAATATGGGTTGCAAGTTTTGCTCCAGGAGCGCAGTGACAATTTTTTGGTATTCTATTAACTTCACATCGATCTGGGAGACATCCGTGCCCAAATAAACTTGCCAACCCTGTGCATCGGTCCAGCCTAAGCCGTTCTCTGGATCATAAAGCAGCGCTGCACCTGCAGGAATGTAAGTGCGCAGCTTGAGCACAGAGGCGACAAACTGAGGGTCAACGCTTGGGGTTGGCAGAATAGGAGTTTCGGTTTCTTCAGCCGGTTCAGAAGCTGGATCAACGTACCCCAAAGGTCTTGGTGGATCTCCGTTTGCCATCACCTTGAGCGGTATCGTTGCTTCACCGCGGATAGGGAAGGTAAAGCCTTCATCGTCTACCCAAGTGGTTGCTTCCCCGTCGATGATCCAGGTGATGGCGGGGATGCGTTCTTGAATGCTGATAGTGAGATTTGCCGGCGGCTCAATGCGCACCGCTGCAGACTTGATATCTGGGAATTCTGCTAAGATTTGGGCTTCAATTTCTGATGGAATCACGCTGATGATCGGCTTGCCAGAAAGTTCGAGTTTATCCAATATTTCTTCGGCAGGAATACGTTGAGCTCCGCTCAAGTTGAGTGTGGAAATCTCGAAGCGGTCCGAGAAATTGAGCATGTAAATGCCAATGCCGAGCAAGATAACCAGAAAGGCTGAAAGCAGCCGCCAGCCGAGTTTAACTTCTGGCATGGCAGGCAGGCGGATTTCGCTACCGGGTATGTTGGTGGATAAGTAAATACGCCGCTGTTGCCGAGCTTTGCTCTCTGCTGTACGAGCCATACCGGGGTAAGTGTGCCGTGAGATTACCCGGGAAGCGCTTTCTGCCTCACGCTTGGTAGACCTGGGAGTCTGCGGGATAGGTTTGCGATGCGCTGGCTCAATTTTGCGTCGTGCCCGTACCTGGTCGGCTCGGCTTAATTTTTCATTTCGGCTTGCCATCTTACTCCTCATACTTTCGTATGGTTTGATCTTGTTCTGCTTTGCGCTCCAAAGCCAGTTCGATGAGGCGGTCTACCAAGGCAGGGTAACTCAATCCACTAGCTTCCCAAAGCTTCGGGTACATACTAATGGAAGTGAAGCCGGGCATGGTGTTGATTTCACTGAAATACAGCTCTCCGCTGGGTTTATCCACTAGAAAATCTACGCGCGCCAAGCCGGCACCATCGATGGCTCGGTAAGCCTGCAGGGCATAATGCTGGATGCGCTCGATCATCGCCTGGTCAAAGGGGGCTGGGATTAAGACTTCTGGGTCACCATGGTGATATTTATCCATATAGGTGTAGAAGACATCTTTGGGGATAATCTCACCAGGAATTGAAACTTGCGGGTTTTCATTCCCTAAAACGCTAATTTCGATCTCTCGGGCGTCCAAACCGCGCTCCACGAGCACCCGGCGGTCATAGCGGGCAGCTTTTTGTAGGGCAGCTTGAAGCTCCTCACGATTTTGAGCTTTACTAATGCCGACAGATGAGCCTAAATTGACTGGCTTGACGAATAAGGGATATGGCGCAACCCCTTCAGCTTTGTGCACGACCTCGGCAAGATCGGTGCGGATTTCGCTGCGGGAGAAAACCATATATTCGAGCACCGGGATGCCAGCGTTCTGCACCACATTCTTGCACACAGCCTTATCCATTCCCACAGCCGAAGCTAACACGCCAGCCCCAACATAAGCAATGTCGAGCATTTCAAAGTAGCCTTGAATGGTCCCATCTTCACCAAACGTGCCATGCAGCACTGGGAATACGACGTCCAACGGGGAGATTAGCTCCAGCTTCTCGCCTTGGCGGCTATATAAGCTTACTTTCCCAGCAGTGTTGAGCAGCAGCGCTTCAGGTAAGCTCTCTTGCTTGCCCTCTTTGAAAGCTTTTAAGGCGTTGGAGCCCGTGAGCCAAGCGCCTTCTTGCGTAACGCCAATTTCGAAAACCTCGTATTTAGACTGGTCCAAGACTGATCTCACTGAGGTTGCAGACATCAACGAAACCGCATGCTCGCCAGAGCGGCCGCCAAAAATAATTCCAAGTTTTAATTTAGTGTTTGTCATTAAAATCACCTAAAAGTTCAATTTCTAACTCAAGCTCGATGCCAAATTGCTCTTTCACGCGTTTTTGCGCCAAGCGGATGAGGCTGAGGTACTCTTGAGCAGAAGATTGTCCATCATTCACAATAAAATTGGCGTGCAATGGGCTGAACTGGGCATGCTCAGCCTTATAACCCTTGAGACCCACCGCTTCAATCAAGCGCCCGGCGTAATCCCCGGGAGGATTCTTGAACGTGGAACCCGTTGAATTGCCTGTAGGTTGGGTTTGCCTGCGTTTCTCAGAATAATCCGAGAGGAGCTTCCAAGCAGCTTCGCGGGTACTATGCTGTGCTTTGAAGAGGGCTGAAAGAATCACAGCAGGTTGTTTTTCGCGCTTGAGAATGCTGCTGCGATAAGAGAACGCCATCTGGTCAGCGGTTAGGGTGACTTCGCCTTGCTCAGGGGTAAGGATTTGCACCGTCAGTAAGCATTGGGATACATCCGAGCCGAAAGCCCCAGCATTTCCATAAATGGCTCCGCCCACCGAACCGGGGACACTGCCAGCCCATTCCATGCCCGCCAGCCCGCGCAAAGCAGTCATACGGGCGATGTTGCTTAGGTTTGCGCCGCTCTCAGCATAAATGGTTGGCGGCTCTTCCTGGGAGTGGATCTTGATATTGTGGCAGCGGTTGAGCAAAATCACACCTGCATAGCCTTTATCGCTGACCAAAATATTCGAGCCGCTGCCAATCAGCTTGAAGGGCACACTTTCACTCCAAAAGAACGAGGCTGCTTTACGCAGCTCTTCGAGTGTATTAACCGGCACCAAGCCTAAGACCGTCCCGCCGACGCGTGCTGTAGTGTAATTCGCCATCCGCACGTTCTCTTGCCAGGCTTGACCGAAGAAGGCTTGCAGCTTGCGCACTGGGACGCTCATGCCTGTGCCTCCTTCTTTGGGCTTGAGATATGTGCTTGCAGCAAGGTGCTGATTTGCGGGCCTTTACCGGCAGAGAGCACCACAATCACGTCGTCGCCGCTTAGGTTTTTACAGACGTAATCAGCTAATGAGTCAAAATCTGGCAAGTAGCGGGCTTTACCGCCTGGGATGTGCGCGGCAATCTGGGAGGGGTCAAAGTTGTGCTCGGCTTCGCGGGCAGCATAGATTCGCGTAATGACAACCTCATCAGCTGCTTGCAAGCTGCGAGCATAAGCATCTTGCAGCATTTCCGTGCGGCTGTAGGTGTGCGGTTCCCAGATAGCCCAAAGCTTTTTCTGTGGATAGCGCTGGCGCAATGCTGCGAGCGTGGCGGCAATTTGGGTGGGGTGGTGACCGTAATCGTTGATGATCACGATGCCATTTTGATCAAAAACAACTTCCATGCGGCGCTCGGAGCCATGAAACCCCGCTAAGGCTTCTGCTGCATCCTTAGGCGGTATCCCTAATATATCGATAACAGCTAACGCTGCAGCAGCATTGCTAACGTTATGCTTACCAGGCATTGGCAACCTAAAGCTGCCCAAATTGCGAGGTTCTTCGCCAGGCAGCCGGCAGGTGAGCGTAAAGGTATACTCCTCTCCATTCCAATCGGCTGAAGCGATATGATAATGGCTCTTCTCCGCAAAGCCGTATGTACGCAAAACAAAATCCTTTGCCTCGAAGCCTTGCAACAATTTCTGTACGCCTGGGTCATCAGCGCAAAGCAGAGCCGTGCCGCTGGGTTGGGTGCGCAGCAGGAATTGGCGGAAGGCTTCCAGGTAACTTTCAGGAGTAGGGAAGCAATCGGGGTGGTCGTATTCGATGTTGGTGATTACGCTCACTGTAGGGTTAAGCCCGAGGAACATATTGTCGTATTCATCAGCTTCGATAATAAAATAAGGACTACTGCCTGCGCGGGCGTTTGCATGCAGGTCAATAATTTCGGCACCTAAAATGAAGCTAGGGTCGAAGGCGAGGTTATGTAACAGGCAAACGATCATGGCGGTGGTAGTTGTCTTGCCATGTGAGCCGGCGATGGCAATGGTTCGTTTTCCTGCAGTCAGCTGGGGTAAAAAGTCTGTGCGCTTAAGCACGGGGATTCCAGCTGCTTGTGCAGCTCGCACTTCGGGGTCATCGTCTTTAATCGCGGAGGAGCGCACGACCACATCAGCTTGCGTAGCTAAAGTTGGATCATGCCCGAGAACTGTTTTAGCGCCTCTTCGGGTGACCTCGCGGAAATAGGTGGAATCAGCAATATCTGAGCCAGTCACCTGATACCCCTGCTCGAGGAGCACTACGGCGATGGCTGAGATGCCTGTTCCACCTATGCCGATTAAATGAATATGCTGCATCACACAAACGCTCCAATAATGCAAATAAAAGCCAAAACGATACCCACATAAATATATGTGCCCTGCAAATGAACTGGCACTGCATAAGATAAGATCTGCGCGGCAGCTTGACCTGCTTGCGTAGCAAGGTCTGGCGGGGTAATTTGAGCAATGGGATAATTGGCTTGAGCCATATAGTGAAGCACGGTACTCAAGTATAGATAGCCATTTATTGCGCCAACAAGTCCACCGAGGAGCATGCTGTGGCTCACTTTCCTCTCAAAGAGACCGATTTCTACAAAATGCCGAAAAGAAGGCGTTTGATAGGCAAGAATTGCAAAGGCGCCCATCACGCCCAAGCTTGTCCAAAAGAATTGCGTTGCTGAAAGATCTTTTACGACCATAGGGACGACAATTTTCACTGTAAAGACGCCCATGACTCCAGCTGCAGTAACTAGCAGCTCCTTTTTGAAGCCGCGCAACGCTCCAATGATGGCAAATAAAGCGACCATGATGTAGAAAAAGGCGTCCAATGTAATCATTTCGAATGCTTACCTTTCATTCCCTGCCATTTCTAAGAGAAGTTCAGCAATTTTTTCTGCTGCAGCTGGTTGCGCCAATGCCGCCATCGCTTGGCTCATCTGAGCTAAGCGCTTAGGTTCTTCCAGCAAGGTGGTCACCGTAGAATAAAGTTCTTTTTCTAGTTTCTCATCTTCGAGCAGTACAGCTGCGCCGCGCTCGACCAAGTAATCAGCGTTAACTTTTTGGTATTGCCAAGCGTAGGGGTAGGGGACCAGGATTGCTGGCAAACCAAAGTGCGCATATTCACCCAGTACTGAGGCACCTGCGCGAGAGACGACCAAGTCCGCTGCTGCAAGTGCTGCACCCATTTCGTGTAGGTAGGGGAAGGCTTGGTAGCGAGGTCCGAGTCCGTCGGTTTGATGGCGGAGCGAATCCCAATCTAAATGTCCCGTGAGATGGATGACCTGATAACGCTCAATAAGCTTTCCGGCGATTTTAACCACCGCGTTGTTAATCGAGCGGGCTCCGCTGCTTCCACCCATAAAAAGCACGGTTTTGAGGTTAGGGTCAAACTTAAAATACGCTAAGCCATCGGCTTTATTCCATTTTTTTAATTCTTCTCGAATAGGATATCCACTCACAGTTAATTTCTCCTGGTGCTTAAAAAACTTGCGCGATTCCTCGCTGGTGATGGCAATACGGTCAGAATACCTTGCCAACACTTTTAGCGCTAACCCTGGCTCGATATCGGGCACATAGAGCAGCGATTGGCGTTTTTTGCCAGCCAATGCCATGGGGATGGCTACGTATCCGCCTGTAAAAAGCAGGACGTCTGGGTCGAACTCTTTGAGAATCTGCTTTGACCTATGGTAGCCTTTCCAAAGCTGGCTCAGGTTACCGGGCAGCTTCTTGAGCGAAACCCCATGTACGCCGGCGGCAGGAATGGCTTGAAAAGGCAAGCCGACACGTTCTACCAGTTCTTTCTCCATGCCTCCCTCACTCCCAACCCACAACAAGGTGTGCCCTTTGTGGTTAAGAATCTCCGAAACGGTTAGTGCCGGATACACGCCGCCACCCGTCCCGCCCGCGCAAATTAACAACCGCACTGGTCTGGCTCCTTTCCGCAATTTCTTTGGCAGTTCCCTGCCTGGCAACATTCATGGTGATTCCGATGGCAGCCATGGTTGTTAACATGCTGCTTCCACCAGCGCTGATCAACGGCAGGGCGTTGCCCGTGAAGGGCATCAAGCCCACAATCACCGCGAAATTCATCAAAGCTTCAATCACGATCCAACTTATCAAGCCAAAAGCCAACAAGCCGCCAGCCTGATCAGGAGCACGCTTAGCGATGGTTACGCCGCGCCACATGAGTAAAACATAAAGGATAATGACCACAAACGATCCAACCAAGCCTGTCTCCTCAGCAATCACAGCAAAGATGCTGTCGGTATGGGGTAAAGGCAAGCCGGTAAACTTGGTATCCGCTTGACCAATCCCAACGCCGAAGAAACCGCCTTTAATAATGGCTTCATAAGTGCGCTGGACGTGGTAAGAGCTGTTGATAGGATCTTGCAAGCCTTGCAGGTAGTCGTTAATCCGAGCTTGACCAGTGGAGGAGATTGCAATTACGCCACCGCCAACAATAGCAACAAGCAAGAAAAGGATTAGAGTCTGCTTTAAATCAGCTCCAGATAGGAAGAAGAGCATAATCACCAGAGCACCAACGGTAATTGCAGCGCTCAGGTCGGGTTGGATGACAATCAAGCCAGCAACCAAACCGAGAATGAAAACTAAGGGAATAAAAACGGTATCTTTATCGTGTAAAAGGTCTTTGCGCTTGGAGAGCCAGAAAGAAAGGTAAAGCACAATCCCCAACTTCGCAAATTCAGCTGGCTGGACCGAGTTGTTTAGCAGCGAGCGGCTCGAAATGCCTTGGAAGCTATTGCGAATAACCACAGCTGTGAGCATAGCAATCACGCCTAGCATCAACCAGGCGACAAATGGCTCGAATTTGTGATAGTCAAAGTAGCTCAGTCCAACAGCTACGGCGATTCCTAATACTACCCATAGCACCTGGCGGGTGAAAATATAAGTCGGTGGTTTCTCCATGATTAAGGAGGCATCCCAGCTGGAGGAGTAAACCATTAACAAACCAATCACTAACAAGGCTGCTATGATAAGGACTAAAGGCACATCAAAAGGCAACTTAGTCATGCCGCGTCTTTTCGTTTGAGGTTTTGCACTTACGTTATTCATAAAGCATTTACCAACTTCCTAAAATATTCTCCGCGCTCTTCGAAATCCTTGAAAGCATCAAAGCTGGTGCAGCCTGGAGAAAGCAAGACGGTATCACCAGGTTGAGCCAACTTCGCGGCTGCTTGTACGGCTTCTTCCAGCGTGTTGCATCGGGAGATGACTTGTAAAGTTTCTCCTTTTTTGACCGCTCCTAAAGCTTTTTCGATCAAGCCGGCTGCCTCACCAAAAAGCACCACGGCGCGCACACGTCGGTGAATGAGCTGGGCGAGGTCATCCCAGGGCAGGTTTTTATCGCGCCCGCCCAGCAGCAAGACCAGCGGTCCTTCGAAGGCTCCAATGGCAGCCATTGTCCGCTCTGGTGCGGTGGCAATCGAGTCGTTGTACCAGTCAGCTCCATTAATGTTACGGATAAATTCCAGGCGGTGCGGAATGCCTGTGAATTCCTCGATGGCGGTCTGGATCGCAGGCAGAGCTAATGAAGCAGCGGCTGCAATGGCGCAGGCAGCCAAAACGTTAGCGATATTATGTCTTCCCGGTAGCTGGATCCACTCTAAAGGCAGCATCTTGAGGCTTTCGCGACCGAGCTGCAGCCAAATAGCGTCTTTATAGATGTAGGTACCATTCTGCTTAGAATCTGGCTTCTGGAAGCCAAAGCTGATCAAATCACTTTTGAGGTGTTCAGCCAAACTCCAAGAGCCTGGATCATCGCGGTTGAGAATAGCGACATCCCCAGCATGCTGAAAACGCAGGATGCGGCTCTTCGCTGCAATGTAGGCTTGCATGCTTCCGTGCCGATCCAAGTGGTTGGGGGTAATGTTTAGGATTGCGGCAATCTGCGGGGAACGCGTCATCAGCTCTAATTGGAAACTGGAAAGTTCGAGAACAACAAGGTCATCTTCATCAATCTGATCGACCTGTTCAATCAAGGGGTTGCCGATATTCCCGCCCACCCAAGCACGATGACCATTTTGTTTCATTTCGAAGTACTTTTGAGCCATTAAGCCCACCAATGCTGTCGTCGTGGTTTTGCCGGAAGAACCCGTGATGCCAATAACCTGAGCTGGGCATGCCTCTAAGAAAATCTGTGAATCATTACTCAATGGGATGCCCCGCTGCAGCGCTGCTTGAATGAAGGGGATAGTCATAGGCACACCGCCGGAAACACAGACAAGGTCTGCGCCCTCTAACAGCTCCAGCGGGTGACCGCCTAAGCGCAGCTGGATACCTAATTTCTCTAAATCGGGAAGATTTGCAGGCAGGTCATCCAAGGAGTGCATGTCGGTGAGGATCACCTGAGCACCTTTGGAAGCAAGGTAGCGCGAGAGAGCCGTACCTTGCCGGGCGGCACCAATCACGATAACTTTCTTTCCAGACCAATTTTCCATCTTTATCCTAAAAACGTTAAGGCTAAGCCGAGCATCCCGGCGATGAGCCCGATTATCCAAAAGCGGAGCACGATTTTATTTTCTGGCCATCCCAACATCTCGAAGTGATGATGAATGGGTGCTTTTTTGAAAACACGCTTTCCGTGGGTGGCTTTAAAGTACGATACTTGAATAATTACACTCAGAAGCTCTGCCACGGGGATGATGGCAATGAGTGGCAGGAAGAGCCAGCGCCCGGTCATCAGCGCTACAACCGCAAAAGTGGCTCCAAGGGCTTGCGAACCGGTATCGCCCATCATCAATTCAGCTGGCTTGACGTTGAACCATAAGAAGCCAGCCAGCGCGCCAACGATGCAGAAGCAGAAACGGGCTAAGTAGACCTGCTGCTGGGTCATGGCGATAATGCCATAGATACCAAATAGGGTCAGCGAGATCATGCCAGCCAACCCGTCGATCCCATCGGTAAAATTGACCGCATTTGCCATTGCGACGATAAGAAGCGCTGCAAATGGGATGTACCACCAGCCAAGATCAAGAGCAGTAGGCGCTGAGGGCCAAAAGAGATGAGGGACATCTAATACTTCTGTTAATCCGTAGGCAACGACCAAAGCAATTATTGCCTGTAATATAAATTTCGTCCTTGCGGTCATGCCTAAACCGCGCCGCGGTCCACGAATGCCCTCCCAATCGTCCACTGCACCTATCAGCGCAAACCCCCACATCGTCAAAAGCGGCACAAAAATCGAGGAACCAAAGAGACGCGAGCCAAATAGGGATACCGCATTAAGGATCACCGTCAGGATGGTTATTGGAATGAGGAACATGAACCCACCCATGGTAGGGGTGTTCATCTTTGCTAAGTGCGACTCTGGCACGTCCATGCTGATGATCTTACCGATGTTCAATTGCTTAAGCAGCTGGATGAAAGGAGGACCCCAAATAACCGAGAGTAAGAAACTAAAACCGCTGATAGCAATTGCCAAAGTGGAAGCGTTCATGAGGCAACAACCTCCAACGAGGAAACGATTTGATCCATGCGCATAGCGTTCGACCCTTTGATTAGAGCAATATCACCATCCTTAAGGATCTTGCGTAAGTATTGGGTTGCTTCGGAAGGCGTGGCAAACCAATGTGCTTTATGGGCTGGAAAGCCAGCTTCCAATGCGGCGTTTAAACTGGTTTTGGTACGCTGCCCAACGAATACCAATTCATCTGCCACTTCAGCTGCTCGGATGCCAATACGTTGGTGCCCGTCTTCTTCATATTGTCCCAATTCAAGCATATCGCCTAATACAGCCACTTTGCGCCCGTCCAAATCTGCCAGCAGGTTAAGCGCTGCGAGCGTCGAGTCAGGCGAAGCGTTGTAGGTATCGTCAAGGAGGAGTGCCCCGGAAGCTGTTTGTACTGTTGTGATACGCAGCTGAAGTTGGCTATTTTTAAATGCGTCAAAAATGGCAGCCCAATTAAACCCTAAGCAAAGTGCTGCTGCAGCAGAGCGCAGCAAGGTATATACAGAGTGCCTGCCAATTAAAGGAGCGGTTAAATAAAAATCTTCCCCATGATAGTGCATGCGGCAGCGAATGCCTTCTAACCCCATGCTCTCAATCTCGTCTGCCCAAAGGTCTGCTTGTGGATCGAGCCCGTAAGTGAAAACAGAGGCACGCGTCTGGTGTGCCATTGCCAAAACACGCTCATCATCATAATTAAGGATGGCAACACCTTCTGGCGCTGGAGGTAAAGCTTGGACAAGTTCGGATTTTCCGGCGGCAATAGCCTCTATTGAACCAGCGCGTTCTGCATGCACCGTGCCTATGTTGGTAACGATGCCAATTTGCGGTAGGGCAATGTTGCAGAGTTGGGCAATATCCCCTGGGACGTAAAACCCCATTTCGAGCACAGCCACTTGATGGCTTTCGTTAAGTTGTAGTAATGTCAGTGGTAGCCCGATTTCATTATTCAGGTTGCCTGGGTTTTTGAGTGTAACATAGCGCTGAGAAAGCACACTAGCGGTAAGCTCTTTGGTTGAAGTTTTGCCTACGCTGCCAGTAATGCCAATAACCTTTAGGTTAAATTGCCGGCGCCAATAGGCAGCTAATTTTTGCAGCGCTTGGAGGGTATTCTCGACGAGTAAACTGAAAGGCGGTTGAGAGGGGAGTGCTACAATTCCTTCGCGGATATCCACAACTGGGAACTCGCTCTGGATGGGATGCTCGATGATGGCTAAGTTGGCTCCCTTGGCAAAGGCTTCATCAACATACAAGTGTCCATCCGTGTTTTCGCCTTTGAGTGCAAAAAACATACTAAAAGGGGGCACGTGGCGCGAATCAATGCAGCCTTCGGTAATCTTGAAATCAAGATTACCGATGCTTTTTCCGATTAACGCTATGAGAACGTGCTGTAAAGTCAGCATTTCTACTCTCCGTTCGTGGTGCTGGCAGACTGCAGGCGGATGTTATCAGGTGGGATATCCATCAGAACCACGAGATTTTTCACAATGTCGGAAAACACTGGAGCTGCCACTTCCGAACCCCAAATTGATATCGTTGGTTTTTCCAGCCAGATGTAGACGAGGAATTTGGGGTCTTCTGCTGGACCCCAGCCGACAAAGCTCGTGTTCGTTACCGAACTGGTATAACCAAATTCTGTCGGGATCTCAGCCGTGCCAGTTTTACCTGCCACAGAGTAACCTTCCACCAAGGCAACTGAGGATTCTTCTTCGAGAGATGTGACCAACATAGAGGTGAGCGTTGTTGCTGTTTCGGGTTTGAGCGGTGTGCCCACAATTACAGGATTAACCTCATATTGGCGTCCATCGATTATCATGGATTTGACCACATGCGGTGCCATCATTTTGCCCTCATTCGCAACTGAACCGATTGCCATGACCATCTGGATGGGAGTGAGGGAAATACCCTGACCAAATGAGTTGGTTGCCAGGTCTACTTCGTACCATTGATTATCCCCAGGGACCTTGAGGGGGAAGTGGACTTCGCCACCCAAATCTATGCCAGTGTTACGGTCGAGACCAAAGTTTTTTAAGTAGGAATAGAACCGGTCAGCGCCTAATTGCATAGCAATCCAGGAGAGGCACACGTTCAGCGAATGCTGCATACAGCCGGTCATGTCCTGGTCGCCCCAAGCGCCATAGTTCCAGTTGGTGATCGTGGTGCCGCCAACCATGATTGAGCCTGTGTCATGAAAAACGGTTTCCGGCGTAACCGCACCTGCATCTAAAGCGGCTGCCATGGTAAGCACTTTAAAAACCGAACCTGGTTCGTAAGATTTACTGATAGCGCGGTTATAGGGGGTTGGGTTGGGAAAGACTTCGCTATACTTCCAATATTCATTCGGATCCAACCGAGGCGTAGTCGCCATCGCCAAGACGCTGCCATCCTCGGGGTTATAGACCAAAATCGTTCCAGCTTCCGCGCCAGACCAATCGATGGCTTCGCTAAGCACGTTTTCGGTCATGGCTTGGATATCGCGGTCTATTGTAAGCACCAAGCTCGCGCCTGGTGATA
Source organism: Candidatus Mesolinea sp. (assembly GCA_034430095.1). GTDB lineage: Bacteria > Chloroflexota > Anaerolineae > Anaerolineales > Anaerolineaceae > Mesolinea. Next base: position 180,575 of record DAOUFK010000030.1, on the reverse strand, counting down.
CCGTTTCGGTTGTGGGAATTTCTACCGGGTCGTAGTTTTTGAAGACTTGTTTTGGTGTGCCAGCAAGCAAGTCGTTGTATGCTTCTTCCACACCAAAATATCCTTTACCCTCGGTTTTATCTAAGAATGAATAAAACCCGATAATATTGGAGGCGAGGTCACCCTCTGGGTAGCTCCGCTTGTTTTGGGCAGTCCAGATTAAACCCCTTAAGGACGGTTTGGTTTCGTTCCGCCCAACCTTTCTATCCTCGTATTCTTGATTAATTTTTTCAAGCTCGTCGATTTCCTCTTTTGTTGCAAAACCTTCCAGGACAACATAATAAGGGTTCCCATTGCCGGGCGTCATTTGGGCATTGGCTAAGACCTCTGCATAGTCCAACCCCAGGACGCTCGAAGCAACCGCGGCGATGGTCTCTGGCTGGGCTACACTCGCCAAATCTAAACCTACTTCGAAGACAGCTTCATTGCCAGCTAAAAGATTGCCTTCGGCATCATAAATACTGCCGCGTTCCGGATAGATCGTCTCGATAAATCCGCGATAGTTTTCACTTTGGGCTAAAATTTCAGCTGCGGCGGGAATATTTTGGATGCGGATCATCTGAATGCCAATCGCGCTGGCCACTAAAGAAGCGATGACAGCGACGATGATAAACCGCGACGAAGCTTGACCCTTCATGGCTGCACCTCGCTCGGAATCTGAGGCTGACTGAGCTTACTTAGGAACCAATCCCATAATGAGGCTGTAAACTCGGGGAGTAATACTGGTGTTTCTCGGGGTTCGCTGCGCGCTGGTGGGGCAAGAACAGCAGCTTCCTTTGGGACGTAGCCGGGAATCTCGAGGTATAAGGCTTGCTGTGGATCTACCCGGACCATGTCTAGATCTTCCACGCGTGCTTGCATATTCTTAATCGACTTTATGGAAGCTAATTGAGAAGCAAGATCATTGTTCTCGATTTCTAACAAAGTAATCTCTTCTTCTAAGTTTTGAATTTGCCTGCCTGTGGTCGCAGCTCTTTCACTTACCGAAAGGTACACCCCAGCGATAGCAGCAATAATGACCAGGATTAGCAGGAAGATGCCGATCCACTGCAATTGCGTCCGCCAGGGTGCTTGTTGATATGCGTGTAGAAAGTTAGTTTTCATAGGTCTTAAGCAGCAGATTCTATGCCAATTTACAATTTTTGTGCCACACGTAGTTTTGCACTGCGTGAGCGCGGGTTTAGAGCCTTTTCTTCTTCCTGTGGAACCACAGGATGCGGCGTGATAATTTTGATAGTCGCATGATGGCCACAAGTACAGATAGGCTGCTCTGGCGGGCAGATGCAATCTTTGCTCTCCCGCTGGAAAATTTGCTTTACGATACGATCTTCCAACGAGTGAAAAGAGATTACAGCCAGGTGGGCGTTTGATTCTAAAAGTTCTATGAGCTGCGGAAGTGCTTCTTGTATATTTTTCAGCTCGTCATTGACAGCGATACGCAACGCTTGAAACGTACGTGTTGCTGGGTCTTGCCTCTCACTGGTTCTGCCGATGGCAAATCGCACAACAGTGGCTAACTCTTGTGTTGTTTGTAAAGGTCGGGCTTGCACGATAGCTCGGGCGATCTTGCGGGAGTAACGTTCTTCGCCATAACGCCAAATCAAGTCTGCGAGTGCCTTTTCATCCAAGTTGTTCACCAAGTCTGCAGCGCTCGGACCATGGGTTGGATCGAAGCGCATATCCAGCGGTCCGTTCTGCTGGAAGGAAAATCCTCGCTCAGCCTGGTCGAGTTGCATTGATGAGACGCCCAGGTCGAGCACGATGCCATCCACCTTTTGCCACCCGATTTCCGCGAGGACTTGCGCACTCTCGGTATAAGAAGCGTGTATGACGATCGCACGGGAACCGAAGGGAGCAAGTGTAGAGCGAGCCAGAGCAACGGCATCTGGGTCAAGATCTAACGCGACAAGTTGACCGTCTGGAGCACTGGCTTCCAGGATACCCTTAGAGTGTCCGCCAGCTCCTGCAGTGCAGTCTAAATAGCGCCCGGGACTGAAAGGTGCCAGGTATTGGATAATTTCTTGGTAAAGTACTGGACGGTGCGGTTCTCCCGTCTCCATTAATTTCCTCGAGCAGAGATATTAATGGCTGCCCAACGGTTGCTGTTTTTTTGAGGGTCATTGTGCGATTGTGCTTCCAATGACCAAAGTTCCACTGACCAGATTTCGAAACTATCTCCGACCCCGATGATCATACAGGTGTCGTTAATCTGCCCAGTCGCTCGCAGGAAAGCGGGGATCAGAATACGGCCAGCAGTATCGTAGGTGAGCATTGCAGCGTTAGAAAAAATCAACCTGCGCAAAGCGCGTGTTTCCGGGTCGGTAATGGAAAGCTCGCTGAGATTGTTCGCAATCTGCTCAAAATGTTGCTTTGGGTAAGCAATCAGGTTAGAGTCAAACCCTTCAGTAAGATAAATTCCCTCTGGAGCTTGCTCTCGGAAGCTAGCCGGGATGGTTAATCTTCCTTTTGCGTCAATGTTGTGTTCGTACTGCCCAAAGAACATTTGTTCTATTCCTCTTTTAATGACAGAACGCTGGAGCTGACCAGCGTTCACATGCCACACTTTCTGACACTATTTGACACTATTTGTCACATTATAGAATAAAAATGGTTGAAAATCAAGGGCTTGGCACACTAATTGCAGATATTTTAAGGTTTCTCTTTGGCTGGAAATAAAAATGGGAACACAGTTCGATATGTAGGGATCGAAGGTTACCACTATGGGTTTAAAGAGCTCACTGAGCAAATGGATTTATCCTTTTTTGATATATAATCAACTCACATGGCAGCGCCAATGATACTCAACGATCGCTATCAATTAGAGCAAACCTTGGGCACCGGTGGTATGGCTTTAGTCTATAAAGCTAAAGACCTGATGCTTGAGCGCAGTGTGGCAGTTAAAGTGCTGCGCGAGGATCTTTCCACCGATATGTCCTTCCGTGAGCGCTTCCGCCAGGAAGCACGTGCTGCCGCCAATCTCAGCCACCCCAATATTGTCACGGTGCACGATTTTGGTTTGGACCAAGGGCACCTATTTATTGTGATGGAATACGTGCCGGGCACGGACTTGAAAACTCGCATCCGCGAGAAAAGCCGCTTTTCTGTTCAGGAAACTTTGGAGTTGATGATCCAGGCTTGCCAAGGTGTGGGTTATGCTCATCGCGCGGGCTTGGTGCATTGCGATATCAAACCGCATAATATGCTCGTTTCGCCGGATGGGCGCTTGAAGGTCACCGATTTTGGGATTGCGCGTGCCTTAGCCAGTATTTCTCCAGAGGAACGCAGCGAAGTGGTGTGGGGCTCGCCGCACTATTTTTCCCCAGAGCAAGCAGCCGGATTGCCGCCTTCGCCAGCCTCGGATGTTTACTCACTGGGGGTAATTTTGTACGAAATGCTCACGGGTCAATTACCTTTCAACGCAGCTGATGCGGAAGAGTTGGCACGCATGCACCGCGAAGTGCAGCCTATTCCACCACGAGCTATTAATCCTGCTATCCCTTCCCAACTGGATGAAATCATCCTGAAAGTGCTCTCAAAGGAGCCTTCCGCCCGTTACCGCACTGCGGACCAATTAGGGCATTTACTGCTTGGCTTATATGAATCCGATCCAAGCCTCAAGAAATCCAACTTCTTCCTGCATGAAGGCGGACGTGCAGCGCCAGTCATATCGCCGTTAGGTGTTGCAGCTCCCTCAGCGCAGCCGTCAACGGCATTTCTACCTGATGATGAGGAGGGTTATTACGCTGCTCCGGAAGAAGAAGACGAAAAATCCAGAAAAATCGACTGGGGTACTTGGCTGTTGGGCTTGCTTGCGTTTGCTTCGCTCTTTGGTCTGATCCCTTTCTGGCTGTACGTTTACATGAACTTGAGACCTTAGGAGCTGCCATTGAATACTTTGATTTCACCTTCCATACTTTCAGCCGATCTGCTGCACTTGGAGCAGGCGCTGCGTGAGTGTGAAATAGCCGGCGCAGATAAGATTCACATTGATGTGATGGACGGCCGCTTTGTACCCAACATCACCTTTGGTCCGAACATTGTGCGGGCTTGCAAACGCGCAACCAAATTACCCCTAGATGTGCATTTGATGATCGTTGAGCCCGAAAAGCATCTCGAGGCTTTTGCGGAGGCTGGAGCAGATATCATTACGGTACATTATGAAACCTGCCCGCACCTGCACCGTACCTTGCAACATATCCGCAGCTTAGGGGTGCGACCGGGGGTCACTTTCAACCCTGCCACACCGGTGGAGGGTTTGCGTTACCTAAACGGGATGTTTGATCAGGTGCTGATCATGACAGTCAATCCTGGCTTTGGTGGGCAAAAGTTTATCCCGGAAATGCTGCAGAAGATCCGCGATACGCGCAAACTGCTAGATGAAATTGGCTCGGAAGCGGTGATCCAGGTAGATGGTGGCATCGAGGCGAGCACGGTCGCTGCGGCGTATGCTGCCGGCGCCCGTGATTTTGTAGCCGGCACTGCCATCTTTGGCTATCCTGAGGGGATTAGGGCAGGGATCAAGAAGTTACGAGAAAGCCTCACGACGTCATAGTGAGGCTGTCTTTTCGTGATTTATGATTTAGTCTAGAGCTTTATTTTTTCTTGAATAAATAAATTATTCGCTCGCTGTTTGGAATGGGCTCTTTCTTTTCACATGTAAAATAAGCAGAAAAAGCTTTTTCAAAGCCTTCTACCGTGTATTGGTCAAATATATCCTTGCGGGTAGCCAGTAAGCGCTTTACCTGGGAATCACTTTTCGGGACGAATTCCACAATCGCCCAGTTTGCTAATTCGGAAAAGAGTTCCGCAATTGAATCAAGGGGAACGTTATTTGAGATGGCTAAGTGATGAAGCAAGGCTAATGCGAGGATCAGGTCCACAGGGCCGCGGCTAATAAAAGATTCACGTTCGGCGTTAGACCAACCGAGCGCTGAGCTTGGATTAGTCAAGTCTATGACCAATGGGAGCAAGTTTTTCTCGTTGTTCTGTTTGATGGCGAGATAATTTTGTTCGACCGCAGCGGGGTCAATGTCACTCGCGACGGTCATCACACCTCGGCGGGAAGCCTCCCGGCTGAAGAGGCCGTTATTGGCTCCCAGGTCCCAGGCAGTTTTCGGTGCTACCTGTTCGATGAATTTTCCTACGATTTCGCCTTTTTTCTTGAGTGAATCGTCAGAGTAGTTGGTGATATTGTAGTAATTCCCCCATTCCGTTCCAGCTGGTTCCCATTTCAATGGAAGAATAGTTTTTTCCAGAGAGTCATAGATTCTGAGCAGGGAGGCTTTATCCATTTTCACGCCAGCGGTGGGCAGGGCTTCGCTCTCAGCGTAACGTTTTTCAGCGCGGGCATGTATGTGAATATGAATGTTCAAGCCGCTGGCGCCGATTTTGGTTCTACCAGGGAGCAGCTCACTCGCCAAATCAAGCGGGATCCCATCGATGTAAACGCGCATCAACTGCATCAGGCGGATATCTACCAGCGACGCTAACGCCAGAGGTGCCAAAAAATGTTGACAAAATTGTCGGTATCCATCCCATAGCTGCCCCTCGTGATAAATATCAAAGGAAAGCGTATCAATTAATATTGGTTTACCATTTAAAAATTGAATATTGTAGGCGCTGGCGTCCTTCAAGATCATGTTTTTCTGTAGAGCCATGCGTCCGACTTCGAGGGTGAGCAATGCTGCGTCTTTCATCTCCGAGAATGACCACTCATAGGGGTAGGAGATCATCGGGATGAGCTCTGGCTGGATCACCTTGTAGGCGTGTTCCGGCTCAGCAGGGGGCTCATTCGTCTCCGTGTGAGCGACCATCTTATGCGACGCAGTTAAGGCATCATAAAGACCACTGGACATCAGGTGGTCGTATGCCTTGCGATAAGATGTGTTTACTTGGCGGTAGAGAACTCCATCGCGTTTGAACAGAAAGCCGCTTGGATCGCGAAATGAAGCACCAAGCCGTTCAAGATTATTCATCAGACTCGTTTTCCTCGAGAACAGGATCGGTCGTTTCGGGCTGTGGCGGGACGTATTTTTCGCCCTTGAAAAAGGCTTTAATGCGTGCCCAGAAAACTTTAATCAGGATGCCAATTCCACCCAGTACTCCAGCTGCCAACAACTGCACAATCAGGCTGCCGGTGCCGGGATTTAGATAATAATGCAATTTAAATAAGATATTAAACATTAACTTTCCTTTCGTGTTTTCAAATTGCTCTATGACAAAGTCATTTTATATGCTAAAAAGCCGATTCAGTCAAGCTCCAAATTTGTTAAAGCAAATGTTTAATTCTTAAAAAGAAAATCGTCAAAACAACCCGTGATTGCACCTTTGTAAATTCAAAAAATTCACTTATGGGGAGAAATTAGTTCGAGAATTTCACTCGGAATATCAAATCCATCTGAAGTCAAACGATTTTTGAAGATTGCTAAAGCTTCGCTAGGTATTAATAATTCGCTTTCTGAACAAGGATTGAGATAGTATTTAACTTCTCCTTGGGTAAAGTTATAGGGTGGTTCTAATTCTAATCTGTACCAATTTTGACAATGGACCAGGTTAATATAATCAAATTGATAGAAAGGAGGCGATAAGTAATTTTCATCTAGCATCCAGCCAATTCCATGTATTCCCATTCCATGCCTTGTTCCCACACTAATAATTGGTTTACTATTAAATCTGGGTTCAATTATAGACTGACCTTCCATAAACTCTGGTTTTTCTATGTTTAGATAGCTTAAAATTGTAGGGGCAATATCCAAGTTCTGAGCTTGATTAACAATCGTCCCTTTATATTCTCTATCAGGGAATCTGATAATTAGAGGTGTTTTGGTATTCACTTGAGATCCCATCCCATGATCAGAAAACAGCACAATTATTGTGTTATCTAATATGCCCCTACTGTTTAATCCATCAATTAGATTTCCAAAAAGGTGGTCGAAATATAAAATGCTATCATCGTAAAAATCAGTCATACGGTTTTCAGTTTGCTCTTGGTTTGCTGAGAAAACCCTTATGCCTGGAGAAAACTTAGGGCCATGGGTTCCCATAAGGTGTACCTGAATAAACAAGGGTTTTTCTTTATTATAGTCAATTATTGAAAAAATATTCTCAATTTTGTTTTTATCATTCGTAGTACTTTTGTCATTCTGTGTAACTAATTCATAAGAATCAACCATATTTCTCATGAAAAAGATATGCAATAATCGCTCAGAAATTCTGTCAAAACAAGACGAGAGAAAATAAGAATCAGTTGTATTAAATCCTATTTCAGAGAACATTATATAAGTGTCGTTTTGGGCAATTTGCCCATTAACTTCATCAAAACCGTTTAATATTCCTTGTGAATATGCATCTACATAATGTTTAACGCCTAATTGGACATTATAGTAATTTAAACTTTTTAAAATTGCAGGTAGATGTTCAAATGCATCTATATCGCGAAGCATATCTGGTGGGTAGAGAACGCGTGTTTTTGTTGGGTATTTTCCTGTCAAGACAGAAATGTACGACCCTACTGTATTAGCTGAATTTGTAAAGTTATTTTCAACAAACAATGAATCTTTTTTGAAATCATCTATATTAGGAGTGGTTTGTCGCTCATAATCATATGCGGACATGTGTGAAGCTGAAACGCCATCACTACTCATTAAAATAATATTCGGTAATTTTTCTGTGGAGCCTTGAACAATGGATTCAACTTTTAATTTATTAAAAGGCAAAATAAAAAAAGTTCCGATAACAATTAATAACAATACTCCAACTTTGAGTCGAATGTATCTTACCCTTAATGTAAGAAGAAATAAGAAAAACCTAAAACAGAAATAAAAAACAACGAGGTATATAATTAGATAAATTCCTCGTCCAATTCCTTGAGAATTAACTATTCCAAACCTGAATACTGTGTAAGTGAAATTGTCGATCATCAAGAGGATTGTGCTAGCCAAAAAAGCTGCAGGAACAACGCTGCCCATATTCACAAAAAGTGATCTTGCTCTTTGCGAAAATAGAAGCGAAATCAAATATAGAATTAAAAGAGACAGGATACCTATAGCTGAAAAGAAGATGAATCCATGAAATAAGACTAGAAATTTTTGCCCCCAATTCGTTATGCTTAGAATGGATGGTTTGGTTATTGTGAAAATCCATTCTGATAATACAAAAATTAATGCAGCAATCGCTGCGTGAAAACATTGTTGTACCCACTGAGATAAAACCCTATTGTTAGATATCTTCGAAAGCATTTACTCCTCTTGATATACCTAAATTAAATTTTATTCGTTATATTGGAATAAACAAACAAATAATAAAAGTCGCATTAATGCGACTTTTTATCGAAGGTCCATTCTTTACAAATTAATTGTACTGTTTCGTTAAGGACTTAATACAACGCGTGCAGAGCAGCTTGCTCACCTTCTTGCCGTCTTCGTACACCGTGACCCGTTGGAGATTGGGGCGGAATTCACGTCTGGTGGCGACAAGAGAGTGGCTGCGATTATGCCCAAAGTTCGTGGTTTTTCCACAGTTTTCACATTTTGCCATCTCGATTTCCTTTCATGTTGCAGTATAATGTCGAGGTCTGAGTGGTTGGCACCTCTCAGGCAAGGGCTTATAATATCACAACACATTAATTGAATCAAGGTACTTTGTAAGAAGAGAGAAAAGAAAATGACAAGCCAACAGAATCCTTTAGGACGAATTTATATTTTGCCCCAAGCGATCAAATCTGTCGCTCGACACTCTGCTTTACAATCCTATGGTGTTATCAGTTTAGCGCCAAGCAACATGATTGAAGCCATAGGACAGTTTTTTAATCGTAACAACAATTACGGCATCACGGTTTCTTCGGATAGTGAAGGAATTACCATCGAATTAAATTTAATCATAGAGTATGGTTTGCGCATCAAGACTGTTGCCGATTCTGTTGCTGAAAGTGTTAAATATAATGTAGAAAAAACCATGGGCATCCCAGTCACGCGTGTGGATGTTCACGTCCGCGGACTGCGAATAAGCAATCCCGACTAAATTGATTAAATAATCGAGGACTCATGAATGAAAAGCTAAGCGCTATGCTAAGCGAGGCTGAGCGCCACAAGCTGGTTGACTCACCTGTAGATGGAAAAGGATTAATGCTACTATTTGAAGCTGGTTTGGTGCGCTTAACCGCGAATCAGTCTTACGTCAATTCCCTTAATGTTTTCCCTGTGCCAGATGGAGATACAGGCACGAATATGGTCCTGACTATGCAAGCTGCTCTAAAGGAAGCAGAAATTCGCCAAAGTGAGAATATTGGCGAAATGGCACATGCCATTGCCCAAGGCGCGTTGATGGGTGCACGGGGGAACTCCGGGGTTATCCTTTCCCAGATCTGGCGAGGTTTTGCCCGTGCTCTCGACCATTACGACACAATGGATAGCGCTTTGTTTGTGCGAGCGATGCAAGAAGCGCGCAACACAGCATATAAAGGCGTTGTGCGCCCTGTAGAAGGGACGATTCTCACCGTGATTAAAGACATGACAGCGGCTGCCGAAGAAGCTGCTAAGCGAGGTGCAGCTCTGCACGAGATCTTGGCAGAAATTGTGCGCGCCGGCGATGAGAGTGTCCGCCGCACCCCAGAGTTACTGCCCATCCTGAAACAAGCCGGCGTTGTCGATTCTGGTGGAACCGGACTATATTACATTTTCGAGGGGATGTTACGTTTCATTGAAGGGCAGCCTTTAGACGTTTCTACTGTTGTAGCTAAGCCCCTCTCAGAGATGGATCTGGAAAACACCTTAGAGAATATCGAAGAAGGCCAAGACTACGAAGTGGTGATCGATTTCACTCCTACGGACAAGTTTTCACTAGAAAATTATTATAGCGGGCTAAGTGAAATTGGCACGAGTATCCAAGTGGGCGAAGGCGATGGGCTTTATCGCATGCATATTCACGTTCCATTGGAAAAACGATTTACGCCAATTGAATATACTGAAAGTTTGGGCACGATTAAAAAAGTCGCCATGGAGAACTTGCAGGATCAGGTTAAATCTCGTAAAGATGAGAAAGAACCAATTAAGCTTGCTCCTGTCACTCCGGGACAAATTGCGGTGGTGGCTGTCTCCCCTGGGGACGGGATCTCGCGCATATTTGCCAGTTTGGGAGTAGCTGCCATTGTTACTGGCGGGCAAACGATGAACCCCAGCGTGAAAGAAATTGTGGCTGCGTTTGAAAACTTGCCAACTGATAAAATCATCATTTTGCCGAATAACAAGAACATCATCTTAGCAGCCCAAAATGCAGCTAAGGTAAGCGTGAAAAATATTGTTGTGATTCCGACACGCAATGCTCCGCAAGGTTTTGCCGCCATGCTGCGCTTGATTCCTGATGGCACCCTCGAAGAAAACGAAGAAGCAATGTTAGAAGCTATCCAGGAAGTTCACACTGGCGAAATAACCACTGCCACCCGTAACGTTACCATTGACGATGTGGAAGTGGAAAAAGGTAACGTCATCGCGATGCTGGATGGAAAGCTCGTTTATTCTAACCATACACTTGAAGGTGCGCTCTTCGGTTTATTGGAAAAAGCGAATTTGGATGCTTTCGAACGGCTGACTTTCTTCTATGGTGAGGAAATGACCCCAAACCAAGTTAATCAGCTGGTTGATCAGGTGCGGGAAAAATACCCTGACCTTGATATCGAAGTACACGAAGGCGGGCAGCCCTATTACCAATTAATTATTGCGATTGAATAAAATATCCTCATGCTTATAGCCAGCTTACTTGCTGGCTTTTTTGATTCTCAGGCTGTCGTTTGGGTTATCTTGGCAGTATGGTTTGTTTGCGCCTAATTCGGGTATGATTAACTCAGAAAATGACGCTTATGAACGCTTTAGCTGAAAAGTATGCCAAAATTTTTAAATTAGAAGCACAGTTAGGGTACACCAACCGCGCTGTTTATGGGGGGATGCAAAAATTGGCTGTAACTCTGCTGAGTGATGCGCGTGAAGCCGCTCTAGCCGAAACGCTGATCTCTGAAGTAGGTGCAAAACTTAAAAACTACGAAGAGTTAACAACAGAACAGCGCCGGCAATCCTTGGTGGAGGTCGGCAAGCTATTAGGAATTTCTGGTATCGAAAAACTACCAGCGGCGGCAGCTACGCAGCGGGTGTCCTCACCAGCGGACCTTGAAATCAAAGTCCAGCCAGAAAAAACTTCCCAAGCTCAGCCTCCTAAACGGCGGATGCCTGCCAGCAGCCGCGCACCGGCAGCTTCGTCTGTGGGGTTAGATGCACCAGTCAGCGTTATTCGTGGCATTGGTGAGAAGCAAGCAGCTAATCTGGAAAAGCTTGGTGTGAGAACTATTCGCGATTTGCTATATCTTTTCCCACGGCGGTACGAAGATTATTCCCAGCTCAAACCCATTAATCAGCTGCGCTATGGGGAAGAAGTTACCATTATTGCCAAGGTTATCGATGTACAAGTCTTGCGACCCAACCGGAGTCGTTTGATGACCGAGGTCATTGTTTCGGATACGACTGGGATGCTGCGATTGTTGTGGTTCAATCAGACCTACGTTACACGCTATTTAAAACCTGGGATTTTCATTTCTATTTCCGGGAAGGTGGATAACTACCGTGGAAGACCAGTGCTTTATCATCCGGATTACGAACCTATCGATCAGCAGCAACTTAATACCAACCGCATTGTGCCAATTTACCCGCTCACGGCGCAAATTACACAACGCTGGCTGCGCAAGACGCAATTTAACGTCGTGCACTACTGGGCGGAACGCGTGCCCGACTATCTGCCGAATTCCCTCCAAAAGCTAGCAGAGGTCATACCCTTGCAAGAAGCTCTTGTGCAAATTCACTTTCCTGATTCTCAGGAAAAGATTAAGCAAGCACAATACCGATTGGCTTTTGACGAGCTCTTCTTGCTCCAATTGGGTGTGATCCAGCAGAAACGCCAATGGCAAGGCTTAGAAGGAACACCGTTTCATGTGGATGATAGGTGGTTATCAGAGCGAATTGAAAACCTGCCGTACGCTCTTACCAACGCGCAAAAACGGGCAATCGCTGAGATCCGCGCAGATCTTGCCAGCCAGCATCCGATGAACCGTCTTTTGCAGGGCGATGTTGGCTCTGGTAAGACCATCGTGGCAGTTTTAGGGATGTCCATCGTGATTGAGGGAGGTGCCCAAGCTGCTTTGATGGCACCGACGGGCATTTTAGCCGAACAGCATTACCAGACTATTCTCAAACTCACCACACAGCCAGGTAAAAATGGGACAGCTTTTCTCAAACCAAATCAGGTACGCTTGCTCACTGGGGATACGAGCTTAGCGGAGCGGCGTGAGATCTTGGAAGGATTGCAGGATGGCACTGTTAAACTTCTTGTCGGGACGCATGCATTAATTGAAGAGCCAGTTACCTTCCAGAACTTGCAAATGGTCGTGGTGGACGAGCAGCACCGCTTTGGTGTGGAGCAACGTGCTGCGCTGCGCAGTAAAGGCAATAACCCGCATTTATTAGTGATGACTGCCACGCCGATCCCGCGCTCCTTACAGCTAACCATCTTTGGAGACTTGGATGTGAGCATAATGGATGAGATGCCCGCCGGCAGGCTGCCTGTCGAGACGCGCATTGCCTATCCTTACGAGCGCCAGAATGTGTATGAACTGATTGAAGAACAAGTACGGCAGGGACACCAAGCTTTCATCATCTATCCACTGGTCGAGCAAGGGGAGAATGAAGAAACAAAAGCTGCTGTGGAGGAACAACAAACCTTACAAGAAGAGGTTTTCCCGCACTTAAAAGTAGGTTTAGTGCATGGACGCATGAAGCCGGCAGAGAAAGACGCGGTGATGCTGGCTTTTCGCAATGGAGAGTATGACATCTTGGTCTCTACTTCGGTTGTAGAGGTAGGGGTGGATGTGCCCAATGCCACTGTAATGGTGATTGAGGGAGCAGACCGCTTTGGTTTAGCGCAACTGCACCAATTCCGTGGCAGGGTTGGGCGCGGGGAGGCGCAATCCTATTGTATTCTCATTCCAGAGCGGGAAGATGCTGCTGAAAATGAGCGCTTAGCAGTGATGACGCGAACTAACGATGGTTTTGAATTGGCTGAGGAAGACCTTCGTCAGCGCGGACCAGGGGATTTCCTTGGGACGCGGCAAGCCGGTCTTCCCGATTTGCGTATGGCGAACTTAGCCGATATTCACTTGCTGCAGAAAGCCCGCAGCATAGCTGAGCAAGTCTATACGGCTGACCCTGAACTTGGATCGACTGAATTTCAGCCGTTAAAAGCAGCGATCAATCAATTTTGGCCAGAACTGCCTGGCCGTGGAGAGGTGAGTTAAATGACTAAAGTAATTTTCCCCGGTTCGTTTGACCCTATTCATTTTGGGCATATTGATATTGCGCGAAGGGCTTCGCTATTATTTTCTGAAGTGGTGGTTGCGGTCTATGATAAACCGATTAAAACGCTGCTGTTTTCACCGGAGGAACGCATAGCTTTGGTGAAAGAGGCTATGGACGGCTTACCCAACGTTAGCGTTCTGGGTTATCGTGAACTGACTGTTTCCTTTGCACGCAAGGTTGGGGCGCAAGCGATCGTGCGTGGTTTACGCGTCTTTTCTGATTTTGAATACGAATTCAGAATGGCATTAGCCAACAAACGCTTAGAGCCGGATATTGACGTTATTGCCTTGATTACTAATGAACAACATACCTTTTTATCCTCCTCAACAGTTCGGGAGATTGCGGCTTTGGATGGTGATGTTTCCAGCATGGTGCCTGATTTTGTGGAGAGAGCGTTAAAAGCAAAATTCAAAGCTTTGGGCGATAACCAGACCGTCGTGCCAACTTCTTCTCTCAAGGATTGATAAACACTTTCTTTATTTTCTGGTTTATGAAAATCAGGCATAAAAACTGCACGGATAATAAAAAATAATGATAAACTTTATTGAGGTGTTATTTACGATAAAAGGAGATCATCATGGATATCCTCCATTTAGTTGACCGTTTAGAAGAGCTATTCAATAATAGCAAACCCATCCCACTGAGCCGTAGTGTGGTTGTGGATGAGGATTCTTTTATGGATATCATTGATCAGATGCGCATCTCCATTCCCGATGATATTAAAAAAGCGCAGCAAATTATTGCCCAAAAAGACCGCATCTTAGCTCAGGCTCAGGAAGAAGCTAACCGTACGTTAGCATTGGCACGTGAGCGCAGTGAGAAAATGATTGAAAAGAGCGATATTTATGTTGCTGCGCAGGCGAAGGCTGATCAAATAATAGACCAGGCACGCAAGGAAGCTGCCCAAACGCAAGTAGACGCTGACCGTTACGTAATCGAAACGCTCACCAACCTGGAGGGTGAATTGAACCGCATTCTGACGCAAGTGCGCAACGGCATAAAAACCTTGCAAGCAAGCCAGGAACTCACTCCGCCTGTTGAAGACGAGAAATAAAACCTAAACCTAAGATTTATTCAGGCGCTTCTTCGGCTGAAGGAGCGCTTTTTCTTTTTTCTTTTCTGATGGGCGGCTTCATCTGCTTATTGATAGGCTTGTCCACTAAAGCTTGCGCTAAAACTTGATCCATATGGTCAACTGGGACAAGGTTTAGCTCTTTGAGGACTGCTGGCGGAATTTCAGCGAGATCTTTTTCATTCTTACGCGGAAGTAAAACTGTCTTGATGCCGGCGCGATGCGCGGCTAAGACTTTCTCGCGAATGCCGCCAACCGGCAACACACGCCCCCGCAAGGTGATTTCTCCAGTCATCGCAACGTCATGCTTTACCGGTACGCCCAGCACTGCAGAAGTGAGAGCTGTAGCGATAGTAATGCCAGCGCTTGGTCCATCCTTGGCAATGGCACCTTCGGGAACGTGAATATGGAGATCGACGTCCTCAAAAAATCCCTCAGGTATCTGGAAGATCTCGGCTTTGGATTTGAGGTAGGAGAGAGCTGCCTGGGCGGATTCCTGCATAATATCGCCAATCTGGCCGGTAATCTGTAGATTGCCTTTACCGTCGATTACCAGCACCTCGATGGGCATTATCTCGCCGCCATTTTCAGTCCAAGCGATAGCCGTAGCCAATCCAATTTCATCAGCTTGTTCTGCAACGGTGGGGTAAAACTCTTGCGGACCGAGGTAATCCGAAATTTGCTCAGGCAGGATCTCTTTAGGCAGGGGTTTCCCCTCAGATTTGAGCCGGGCAATCTTGCGGAGCACAGTCCCAATTTCACGTTCTAAATTACGCACCCCAGCTTCGTAGGTATATCCTTCGATGATGAGATGCAGCGATTCAGGCGTAAAATGAATCGCTTCTTCATCCAACCCGTTTTCAAGCAGTTGCTTTGGGATGAGGAATTGATTTGCAATGGCAGCTTTCTCCTCTTCGATGTACCCCGGGAATTCGATCACTTCCATACGGTCTAGGAGGGCTGGCGGAATCGATGCAACTGTATTGGCTGTGGTAATGAAAAGCACCTTCGAAAGATCATGAGGCACCTCAAGGTAGTGATCCGAAAAGGCATAATTTTGTTCTGGGTCCAGCACTTCGAGGAGCGCAGCGGATGGGTCGCCTTGAAAATCCGCATTGAGTTTGTCAATTTCATCGAGCATGAAGACAGGATTGATGGTTTTGGCTTTGCGCATCGTTTGTAAGATGCGGCCAGGCAAGGCGCCCAGGTAGGTACGCCGATGCCCGCGAATCTCGGCTTCGTCGTGCACGCCGCCCAAGGAAACGCGCACAAAATTGCGCTCTAAAGCTTCAGCAATTGACTTCCCCAAAGAGGTTTTACCCGTCCCAGGTGGACCAACAAAGCAAAGAATCGGCTGCCGGCTGACCTTGGGTTTGAGGCTGCGTACAGCTAGATATTCTAAGATGCGGTCTTTGGCTTTTTTCAGCCCGTAGTGGTTTTGGTCGAGAACCTGTTGGGCGTGGATGATATCTAAGTTATCGGTTGTTTCCGTTGTCCAAGGCAAGTCTAACAGCCACTCGATGTAAGACTCAATCATGCTGCTCTCTGGTGAGAGGGAACTAATCCCAGCCAAGTGTTCCAGTTCTTTTGTGGCAGCTTCCTTTGCTTCTGGAGGAAGAGCTGTCTTTTCGACCCGATCAGCGAGCTCCTGCCATGCAGGGTCAACCGGTTTGCCATCATTGAGCTCTTTTTGAAGCGTAGAAATCTGTTCTCGAATGTAAATCTCCCTTTGGGAGCGGTCGAGCTCGGATTGAACCTGATTGTTGATATCTTCTTCCAGCTTAAGGATATTGATTTCGCTGGTGAGGGTACGTAAGAGCATATTCAAACGTTCAACCCCGTTGGTTTCTTTTAGAAAAGCAACCCGCGCGGAATATGGGAGGTCTATGGTCGAGGCGATGAAATCCGCGAGATCGTCGGGATCGTCGGTGTCTTCGATATAACGAGAGACATCGTCGCTGATAAAATCGACGAGGTCAACATATTCTCTAAATTGGTCGATAACCAAACGTTTGAGTGCGGTCAGATGCTCGGTCTGACGATAGCGATGCCGGATAGGCAGCGCGGTAAGGATGACCTGGTCGCCTTTTATGGCGATTTCTACAAATTGGACACGGCGTAGAACCTGAAAGAGAACACTATAACGATCGGAATCTAATTCAATGATGCTCCCAATAGCCAACTCCACGGCAATATCAAGAAAGAGGGGATTTTCTGCTGGACTTTCGGGATCGGTAAACAGACCAAAGATGGTCTGATTGTGCTCATATGTGTCTTGAAGAAAATTAAGTAATTCATTGTTATTTAATATTAAGGGGGCTAAAGATTGCGGCAGCAAAATAATGTCCTCAAGATCGATTGCTGGACCTTTGATGTAACCATCCTTATTCAGTTTTCGTGGGTGGACATTTTTAAGGCTGCCAACGCTGGCAAATTTAGTTAAATTGAAAGGCGCATTGCCTTTAAATGGGTTAAAAAATTGGTCTCGATCCACGCTAAAATAAAACTCCTTAAGACTTGTGGGTTTTGAAGAAATTATAACCTTTAATAAACTTGTTTTTCTGGAATGGCTTTCCGTATAGAACGTATAGCAGCGGCAATAAAAATGCTGCCGGCAACGATGATTCCCTTCTCACTTCCAGCAAGTTCCAAGGCTTTTGATAAGGCAGCTTCGGCGGGGTTGATTGCCTGAACAGGAATGTTGTATGGAGCAATGCGCCTAGCGAGTTCTTGTGGATTTGCAGCGCGTGGGTGCACGGATTGTGTGGTAATCACGCTTTCAACCCGAGGCAAGATTTCTCGGAACATATCATCGAGCTCTTTATCAGCTGAAGCGCCGAAAATCAGGATAAAAGCCCTGCCTGGGAAGTACTCGTCCAATGTCTGGCGCAGCCTGCGCATAGAATCACCATTGTGTGCTGAATCAATGACAAGCGGCGGCTCTTTGCGCAAGATTTCGAACCGAGCTGGCCAGGTAACTTCGGCAAACCCTTGGGCTACTGCTTGAGGGGAGAGCGCCATGCCATTTTGGGCGATAATATCCAAAGCTGCAAAGGCAGTCGCCGCGTTCTGTACTTGGTGCATGCCTAAGAGCGGCAAATGGAGCCTTAGTGGTTCCGCTGCTAACGAAAGGGGAACGTTGCCGTTATTCGTGAGCCGGCGGGTGATAATCATCTCTTGTCCATCGAGGTTGTGTGCGACCTCGGTGTATGTGTAGGCTTTCTCAACCTGTGTAATGAGTGCCTCGCGCTCTGCCGCGATACGCAACAATTCCTTTTCAGCCTCAGGTTGCTGAGGGGAAAGCACCACAGGCTTACCCGGCTTGATGATGCCGCCTTTTTCGTAAGCGATTTCTGTAAGCGTATCGCCCAAGACAGCGCGATGGTCATAGGAAATGGGGGTAATCACCGAAACCAAGGGGTTGATGATATTGGTAGCGTCTAATCTGCCCCCCAGCCCCACTTCGATTACGGCGATATCGACCTGCTGCTCAGCGAAGTAAAGGAAACCTAAAGCTGTAGTGAGTTCAAAGGTGGTGATTTCGGGCACCTGTTGGGTAAGCGGGCGCAGACGGTTCACCAAAGCAACGAGCTCGGCTTTATCGATTTCCATACCATTGATTTGGATGCGTTCAGTAAACTCCTGCAGATGAGGTGATGTATATAAACCCACCTTGTAACCAGCGGCTTGCAGGGCGCTGGCACAGAGCGAGGCGACCGAACCCTTCCCTTTAGTCCCAGTGACGTGAATACTGGGGTAGTTATCCTGGGGGTTATCTAGCAGCTCAGCAAACTTACGCATGCGGTCAAGCTTAAAGAAATGATGACTGTCATCAACATGCCGCTTCATACTGAAGTCGACAAAGCTGTAAATAAAATCTAAAGATTCCTGGTAAGACTGTTCTAGGGCGTTCATATAGACCTAATAATGACTGATTATATCGCTGTGAAAAAGAAAATCTCGGATTCCTGTACACTACAGACAAAAATCCGGGAGTAACAATTTTCCGGGCTTTACTGAACAGTTACATCTGCCATTAACACATAGCCGATAATGGCAAAATCACTCCCGCGGAATTCTACCAGGACGCATTCGCGGTTGAACTCATCGAAACGACGTTCTGCCATCGGCAGGAGCGTCAACGTTGTGCCTTGGGGGATCAACCCGGTAGCTTTATAGCCAGCGTAACAATCACTACGAGCATAGAGGTCGCGAAGGGTGACTACCATAACGACAGGTGTAGGTGTGGCGGTGCGCGTAGGCGTTGGTGAGTAATCCGGAGTGGGTGTCAGGGTTTTGGTTGGCGTGGGCGTAACCGTGGGGGTGAGCGTTACTGTAGGGGTATAGGTAATGGTTGGAGTGCGGGCTAAATTGCGGGCGTAAATCGAAGCGCTAATATTGCGCGCTGCGAAGCTGATCAGAAACCCCAGGAGAATGATAATGATGATTGATCCACCACCAGCCACGAAATAAGTGGGGGTGAGCCCGCGTTTGAGAGCGAGCACTTGTGGGTCATTAGGGAAGCGCTTGCGCACGTTACGGCTGATGCGATAAGCATCTAAGGCAAAAAATCGATTGCCAGTTTCGAGAGCTTCCTTTGCACGCTCGATTTCATCCTGAGCGTTGTTGATTTCAGTTTCTAGTGCACTGATTTCGTTTTCCAGTGCCAAGCTTTGCGCATCATAGGCATCCAACTGACGCAAAAGATCGAGGTTTTCCCGAGCGCCGGCAATTTTCTGTAGAGCTATAGCTAAGGTGGGAGCTTTTGTAGCTTCTTCTTTGAGGCGCTGGGTATTATCTAGCAGGTTTTGGGTGGCAGCCGGGATAAGTAAATCCAGTCGGTTTTGCAACCGCCCAATTTGCGAGAGGCTGCCATATTTCATGCGTAAACGCTCTAACTTGCTTTTGGCATCGGCAAGCTTATTCGGAGGAATCTTGCCGCTCATACTGACGATGTCGCTGACCTCATCTAACATCGCGATGTCGCCTTTGACCTCGGCAGCTTTATCGATGTATTCTGGAATCGCCACGGCGCTTGCTGCGGTTTGGATCTTGCCTAAGGCGGCGACCAACTCCCCTTGCGCGAGCAAGTTCAAGCCTTCTTTGTAGACATCATAAGCTTGCATCTGGTTTTCCAGGTCATGGCGCAGCTCTTCGCCCTCGCGCCAGCGCTTGATGCCGGCTTCCTCCAAGTGTTCGAAAGCCTCATCAAGGTAATCCAAGGCTACTTTGTAGCGGAAGACTCTGGCTGCGCTTTGCGCTTTGCCGTAAGCTTTACCAGCTTCTGGTGGCAGGGCTACAGAAGGAATATTGCCTGAGCGCAGATATTCTTCTGCTTCAGCGTGATGCTCTTCTGCGCGTGTCCAGCCTGGTTCCAACTGCAGCACCTTCTCATAGAGAGGTATCGCAGCTTGATAATTGCCTTTGTAAAAAGCCTCCTCGGCTTCATCCATCAGGCGTTCAGCTTCTGGGTCGTGGCTGGATTGAAAAAACTTGCGTAATGGATCGCTGCTATCTTCGTCACCCATATCTGGGCTGCGAGTAGGCGTTGGGCGGGATGGGCTATTCTCCGCGGGTGATTCTGTGGGTGTGCCCTTTGTCGGGCTAACTGGTTGGGGTGCTTCTGGGCTGCTCGCAACCCGGCGGCTGCGCTCACGGCGCAGCTCACGTAACAGGCGATTAGCCTCGTCCACATCTTCGAGGTCGACTTCATCAACGATTCGGCGCGTTGCCAATGCCTCTAAATAAGTTGAGAGCGCATTCTCGGCTTGGAGCAACTCTTCGTCGCTAGGGTTAGCTTGGTTCAGGATGTTATTAGCCTGGTCAATGAGATCTTGAATCATTGAGGGCTCCTTTCAGTTTTTTACGTAGTATGGGTGATTATAGCCGTTTATTATAAAGGACTTCTAACTGCGCGTGCATTTCTGCAGCACTCTTAAAGGCGCCATCTAAGGCTGCTTCCAAAAAGCGCATTTCCTCGTTATTCAGGCGCCGTTGGACTTCATAAGAATAGGAGGCTTCGAAGTGGCGAGGGGAATTAGCGATATCTTCTGGGCGGTTAGGTCCAACGGCAACGGAACCGGGTGCTTGTCTGCCGGTGAATAAGTGGTGAAGTGCACGGGCACTAAATTGCAGCAGATCAAATTGTTGCACCTCAGGCTGGAGTTTTTCTGGCTGCCAATGCCCAATGTTCCAATCCACCATGATCACCTTTTGGCGGGGTTCATTCCAATAGTAATGCAACAGTTTGTGATCTAAATAAGTTGCACCGCGTTGATGCGCTGCTTCCATCAGGTCTGTGATTTGCAAAGCAATATCCAGGACCTGTTTCATCGTCAGGTTATGGACGAAATTGCCGCGTGTGTAGCCAGCATCGCTAAGCATGTAAAGGTTATCCTCCCAGCGCCGCTCGAGCACGACGAAAGGCAGCCAACCATCGGCTAAGCGCTGCTCATATTCTGCTAAGAGGTCCTCGATCTCATCTGGTTCGAAGAAGATCAGTGTGCCAGTGATATGCGCTGCTTCAGCTTGCCGCACTAAGTCTTTGGAGAGCGGGGCAATTTCAGCGGGCCAAGCAGTACCTGAATCGGGTTTTAGGTAGCCGGCAGCCAGCATCGGCGTTAGGTTGTTTAGGCCTTGCAAGCCAGCTAGAATACGGAACTCTTCCAAGAAGAGTGGTTTAGCGTAAGCCAATTTATCATGGCGCATCACCTTAAAGGCAGGTTCACGCTTGAAGGGGCGCTCGCCATTAGCGCTTTTGAGCAGGAACACACGGGCACTGGAGCCGGCAGCTTCAGGGATTGCATAGTCATGCTGACCGGCGCTAAGCCAGGTGTCCAGAGGTTCAGCTAAATAAAGCCCATTACGGGCATCTAATTTTTGTTCTTTCATAGTCTTTCCGTTTGCGCTGCCTATTCTACCATTTTTGGTTATGGAAGGCAGTAAAGATGTCGATGTCCCGAGAGACGAGCTCATTTGCCCAAGGCAATAAAGGATGTAGAGCATCTAAGTCTTGAACCGCTTGCCTAAACGCTTGCCAGTTATTCTGCTTCAGCAGCTGGTTGTATTGCTCCTGCCATAATTGCAAGCGCGCTGATGGTTCGTCTCGAGGCTCAATGAGTGCCGCGAGTTGGGCGAGGGAAAACATGATATCCCCTGCGCTCGTGCGGGCTAACCGCGAGGCGGCTAAGTCCGCTTGGTTGATTACATCTAGAGCTCTGGCTAACTCTCTTAAGTGACGGGAAATCTGCAATAAAGCTTGGTTGACGCTGCTGAATAGCGACTGATGCGTTAAAACCAACCAACGCAAGGCAGCGTTTGAGGTTTGCTCAAGCTGCTGCCAAAACGTAAAGAACAGCTCTTGTGCTTGGTCGCCTAAGAAAATCAGCTCACGCGTAAGCTCGGGGTAAATGCCGCTCTCGGATATACGCTGCCACTGTGAAGCGAATTTACTGAGGTAAGCGCAAGCTTGGACAAATACCTCGGGCAGCTGGGTTGTTGATGAAAGTTCCAAACTCTCCCACTCGCGATGGCGGATAGCTTGAATCGCCGGTAGGAGCTGCTTCTGCCAGAGTTGCTGAGCAATTTGAGCTTCTTGGATAATCTGCCAGTGGCTTAAGCGTTCTGGAAGAGTCAGGACTTCGGAATGGTCTGCGGCTTTCCAGCTTTGTAAAGCGGTCAGCACCGCTAATGCCTCCTCTACATTCGTTCTATCTTGCTGTGGGAATGTTGAAATCTCAATGGCTTTTGGTTGGAGCGGCAAGGTGCTATAAATAGATTCAAAAGCTTGTGCTAACCCCTGGTAGAGTACATAGAATTGGGGTAAGGTTGCGTGCACCGCTTGTAAGGCTGAGGATAAATCTTGATTCAACCGCAGGGTTTCATGGAAACCTTGCAAAGCAGCGGCTTGGGCTGCATTCAATCTCACTTTTGACCCTAATTCCTGAGGCACTTCAATGGTGATGTAACTGTAATCAGTCCATGTGATTGGCCAGTTTTCCCGTTGGGCTTGCGCGCGCACTGTATCGATATCCGTAGCATTCTGCAAGACTTTTACACAGGCATATAAGCTGCCCAGCCAGCCTGGCTGGCTGAGCAACGCAGCCACACGGGGCTTATTTGCTTGGAGTTCCTCCGCGAAATGCGTAAGCGTCTCTCCGGGTTCGGGACCTGCAAAAAGTTTATCCATCCAGCCCTCTAGGGCGCTGATTTCCACATCAATGGAATGGAGATAAGTTAGGGAAGGTTCCAGCAAGAACAGCTCCCGCAAGGCTTGCCGGCATGGCTCAAGCTCGCCTTCAGACCAGGCAGCGAAAAACTCGCGCAGCTTGGAAAGCAGCAGGTTCAAAGCTTTGGGCAGCTCTCGGGGGATGGAGAGCAAGCCAACTGCCGGAGAGCGTAGGAGCTCGCGGAGAGTGAGCAATTTGTCACCTAAAATTTCACCACTGCCAAGTTCGTGCCAATTAGCGAGCAAAGCGTCAAGTTGCATTGAAAAACGCTCCAGCTCTTTGGTAAGCGAATCATTTGCATCATGGGAGGTATGCCGGTGGATAAGCTGGAGATGTACCTCATCTCTGAGAGGGATCAGGAGGTCATAAATAGGTGAAGCATAAGCACTAGGTATATTAGCAGCTTTACGCATCTGATTTTGCAAGGCATTTAGCCGCGCTGGATTATTGGTTTGCTCGCGAATAGCCTCAAGCAACCAAAGGGCACCAGCCCAATCCGCTGAAAGCACACGAATGAGTAGTTCTGTAAAAAATGGGCTCTGATGAGCATCTGTAAGCCTCAAAAGGTAATCAGTTATTTTCCAGACGTCACCGAAATCAGCTGGCAGGTATTGTTTGAGCAGTGCAAGCAACTGGTTGAGTGAGGTAAAACTTTGTTTTTTTACATAATCTACAGCTAAGTTTTGGATTGCCTCCAATGCAGTCTGTTTATCAATAAGTACACCTAACGCTTCGAGGGAATTCTTAAGCTCGAGCAGGGCACTAAGTTCATCCAGGTTATGGATAGATTGCACCTGCTTGCGGAAGAGAACTTGATAGTCAATCACGCGCATGGATAGTGAGCTGAGCAAGTATTCCGTGCGTAGCTGCAGCTGAGTAAGGTCTTCTTTTGTCAATTGAGCTGCACTGGCAGGCCAATCCAGCTCTGCGATAAGCTCAGGCGCGATTTGGTTAAGCAGCAGGTTACCCTCGCTGATGAACTGTTGGTAGTCCAACCAAGCTGGGTCCTGACCATTGGTTGGGGATTGAGCAGACAGGAATAAACCATTCCCCCAGTCGATAAACGATAGTCTTCCGCTGGTTTCATCCCAAAAGATATGTTCCATTTTGACGTCGTTCCAAGCGATTCCACGCTCGTGCACACGTTCGAGCAGCAAAAAGAGCCCGGAGAGTACCCGCAACATTAGCACATGCGAGAGTGAGACGTCCTCCTGGAGCCGTTGCTTGAGGAGGCTGGAGATGGCGACACCAGGTACTTCTTCGCTCACGATGAAGAGAGAAGCGGTCTGCGTGGTTCCTGGGATGCTTTGATCGAGCAAGAGGGGTGTGTGCACCAGCAAACCATTACGGCTGGCATCTAACCCGTTGAGGCTAGCAAGAATCTGACCTTCGTTTTCAATTTGTACTGCTTGGCGTAAGATCGTACCGCCAGAGGCATTTTGAACTGGTCGCTTCATTAGAGCGGTCAGGCTGCCTGGTTGGGCTTGCACGCGCAATACTTCGCCCGCATCGCCTTTGCCCACTTGTTCCAGGAGCTGCCACTGAAACTGGCGCCCATTTATCGTTCTTGGCATATCCTGATTATAAACGAGGATGGAATGAGGGCATTTTCAAGCTGATATCCGACAAAAACAGGCAAAGTCAACTTAGGCTTTGCCTGTCTGTTTTTATGAAAGAAGCGTGATTGCTCTAAACTAATTCCCTCTTACCTCTAAGAGCTTTTCTTCGAGTTTGGGGAAGTCTAAATAACATTGATTAGAAATATCGTAAACAGCATTAAAAGTCTCATCTTCTTCCACACCAAATATAACCACGTAAGGCGCGTACCAGTTTGGAGTCTCAATATTAACCATCGAATCATCATAATTTTTCCAAAAAGTATCGTAAGTTACGGTAAGGTCACTTTCACTGACGTTATATTCGCTGATAAGATACTCTTTCAACTCTGACGTTATTGCATCGATGCTGGAGTAATTAAAATCGTTACTTTCTGCATCTGGACATAAAACTTTCAAACCTTCGCCTTCTTCACCACCGTAAAAAATTGCGCGCATAGTTATCATCGCGTTTGATATTGAAGTGAGATATTCATCGCCTTCTGTAGATTGAGCTTCCAATTCGGCAACTCTTTCCTCTAGGGCAGCCTTATCAGCCTCTAATTGGGCAATGGTTTGTTCTGCCTCCGGGTTGGGAGCAGGCTGCGCTTTCAATTCCTCGATCTGTGCCTTTAATTCGGCATTTTCCTCTTCAAGCTTTTGCTTCTCCCAGGTTAATGAGGCAATATCCACTGAGTATGATGTAACAGTAGCTTGATAATCAACTTGCGGGGTCGGTGAAGATGGGGAAGCACAACTCGAGAGAATGAAACTAAAAACAAGTAAGCTAATAACTAGGGCTTTTTTCATGGTACTCTCCTGAAGTAAATGAACCGGGGATTTAAATCTATTATAGCATTAAAAAGCCAAACATTGACGAATTTTTCGAATCTATTTTTTGGCTTAAATAGTTACGCAATAAACCCTCAAACCAAGACAAACTCAGCTTTTGGTCTTATTATTGATTATGGCAGTTTATTCCCGGCAGCAATAAAGATTTCATACCACTCTTCACGGCTGAGGGAGACATCAGCTGCTTTGACGCAATCTTTCAACCGGTTGATGTTCATCGTGCCGGTGACCGGCTGCATCTTGGCTGGGTGACGTAGCAGCCAGGCTAATGCAATCGTGGTATTCGAAACGCCATGCGTTGCAGCAATGCGATTAATAACCTTGTTGAGCTCCGGGAATTTGGGGTTATCTAAGAACACACCTTCAAAGAAGCCATATTGGAAAGGCGACCAAGGTTGGATAGTGATTTGGTTCAGCCGGCAATAATCCAGGATGCTCCCGTCACGGTCGATGGCACCCTCATTTTCCATATTGACGTAAATCCCATTGGAAATCATCTGCGAGTGCGGAATACTCAGCTGTAACTGGTTGCACTGAATATCCTGGTGTAAATACTTACGCAGCAGCTCGATCTGCATCGGTTTCTGATTGGAAACGCCAAAGTAACGCACCTTGCCGGCGGAGTGTAAGATGTCGAAAGCCTCAGCTACTTCCTCAGGCTCGACCAATGCATCCGGGCGGTGCAGCAAGAGGATATCGAGGTAATCCGTCTGCAGCCGCTTGAGCGAGCCATTCACGCCCTCCAAGATGTGCTCTTTGGAAAAATCGAACATGTTGGGGCGGATTCCGACCTTGGATTGCAGGATCATTTGCTCACGCAGATCTGGGGTCATGCCGATGGCTTTGGCAAACAGCTCTTCGCAAGCACCATTGCCATAGACATCCGCATGGTCAAAGAAATTGGTGCCCATTTCAAGGGCGCTCCTTATGAACTTTGCTGCAGCAGTTTGGTCTAATTTTTGGATGCGCATACATCCCACTGCAATGACCGGCACTTGCAGCTCAGATTTACCTAATGGAATGGTTCTCATAATGCTCCTTTCTTATAGGGTAATTATAGTGTTAATTAGAGGTCTAGATTAAAATTCAAACTCTTTGGCGCGATATTGCAAAGCCTCAGCCAGATGGACCTGAGTGATGGCTTCGCTGCCGGCTAAGTCTGCTATGGTACGAGCCAGCTTGAGCACTCGATGGTAACCACGCGCGGTTAGCTGCATCTGGCGCATCGCCACTTGCATCAGCGCTTGCGAAGCAACATCCAGTATGCAATATTGGCGCACCTCCGCGGGTGTCATATCCGCATTCGAAAACAACTCGGTGCCAGCGAAACGCTTGGCTTGCCTCTCGCGCGCTTTGACCACGCGCTGCCGAATATCTGCAGAAGATTCGCCTAACCGTGCGCTGCTCAATTTTTGATATTCAACACGGGGGACGTGTAAGAGCATGTCGATGCGATCCAGCAGCGGTCCAGAGATACGTTTTTGGTAAGTGGTGATCGCACTGGGGGAACAAGTGCATTGTTTTTGCGAATCGCCATAGTAGCCGCAAGGGCAGGGGTTCATTGCGCCGATAAGCATAAAGTTGGCTGGGAAGGTGAGCGTGCCATTCGCTCGGCTGATAGTCACACGTTTGTCTTCAATAGGTTGGCGCAGCACTTCGAGGATGCGCTGACCAAATTCGGGCAGCTCGTCCAGAAAGAGCACGCCGCGATGTGCCAGCGAGATTTCACCGGGGTGAGGCATATTGCCGCCGCCAACCAAGCCGGCATGGCTGATGGTGTGATGCGGGGAGCGGAATGGCCGCTCTCGCATGAGCGGCGTATCGCTAGGCAGCATATCGCTGATGGAATAAATCTTGGTCACTTCCAACGCTTCTTCTAAGCTAAGTGGAGGCAGAATGGAGGTGATCGCGCGCGCCAGAAGTGTTTTCCCGGCTCCAGGCGGGCCGGACATGAGCACATTGTGCCCGCCGGCGGCCGCTACTTCCAACGCCCGTTTGACGTGTTCCTGCCCTTTGATTTCGCTGAAATCTGTTTGAGCCATGGGCGGATCGCTGAGGGCGACTGGCATCGTCTTGGCTGGCGCGATGGGCTGCTCGCCCGTAAGGTGAGCGTACAGTTCTGCTAAAGAACCAATGGGGATGACTTCGAGATCGGGGATGAGCGCTGCTTCGGCAGCATCCGTCGCCGGGACGTAAAGGCGCTTGAAGCCTTCCTGCCGGGCGGTTGCCGCAATCGCAAGAACGCCACGCACATGCCTAATGGAACCATCCAAGGAAAGCTCTCCGACAACGAGTGCGCCTTCAATTTCTTCTTGATTAATCTGTTCACCAGCAATTAACACTCCCACAGCGATGGGCAAGTCGAAGGAAGGTCCTTCTTTGCGGACCGACGCGGGGGCTAAGTTGACCGTAAGCGGTTTGCGTGGGTAGGCGAGGTTGGCGTTCTTGATCGCAGAGTAAACGCGCTCGCGGCTCTCTTTGACGGCTTCATCCGGCAAACCGACGATAGCCATGTGCGGTAAGCCTTGCCCGAAATCGACTTCGATATCGATAATGACCCCGTCCAAGCCGATAACTGCGCAGGAAAGCACATGAGCAAGCATGGCTTAAGTTTAGAGGTAAAGTGGCAGGCTGTCAACGGAAAAAGGCAAGTCTAAAAATTAGGCTTGCCCTTGAAAATGAGCTTTATCTGAGTTCATTCTCTTAGAGGTAAACCAACCTTCCCTCCACTTGACTACTGAGGTTCTGGTGTGAACGTAGATACTCTTCCGCCACATTTACCATGGAAGTGGCGGTGACTTTTGGAACACTTATAGCAGTAATTTCCTCATTCGAAATCCCTAAGTTTTGTAAAACATTGGAGTAATGGTAATCACTCAGACCGATGGTGTAGTGTGCCTGGGGATCGATGGGCTTCCCCTTAATCTCAAGCGAAACTAGCTTATTGAGGTGATCATCATAAACAGCGCGCACACCACGATTGACTTGGTAGCATTCACCTTCACTGTTACGGTTCTCGGCGCGCATAATGTGGCTGAAGATGCGCTGGACTTGTTCACCAGTGACGGTAAAGCGCCGGTACACATCATCATAGGGGAAAGTTTGCCGCAGGTCGCGTAGCGTCACCACAGGTCCCATTTGCTTTTGACGGATCGAGCCGCTGCCAATCAATGCGACATCGCAAGCAGCATTTTCAGCAAATATATCTGCGAACAAATTGCCGAGCGAAGTCTCGATGATTCGCGAGGGATGCGTCAATTCCTGAGCTGTTCGGCAAAGTAGTGTGCTATATTTCCGGTCAATTTCGGAACTATACGAATCAATGAATTTTTGTAATTCTTCATCAGGCTGGATGGTATCGCTGCAAATAGGCACTAACTGCCACTTCCACTCTACGATACTATTAGTATCGTCATCGACCACAATATCGAAGCGCCCGATTTGATCTGTGCCCACAGCTGCTTGTGCAATCAGAATGTTGTTCACAACCTCAGGTTCGGGCATATAAGTATGCGAATGCCCACCTAAGATCATATCGACCCCCCATTCGGGCTTGAGCATGGCAGCCAGAGCCATATCCGATTCAATTCCGATATGCGTGAGCAGGATAGTCAGGTCGATATCTTCGTTTTTATAGGCATCACAAATACGCCCAGTCTCTGCAGCAGCATCTTCCAAAGCGATGAATGTTCCAATTTGTGAATCGCGCCGTATTGTATCCAACACTTTTTCAGTAATGATTCCAATAAATAAGATATCGAAACCATCCACATTCTTAATAAAATATGGCTGCATGAGACGCTTGTAATATTTTTTGATATAGAGATTGGCGTTAATAATCGGAAAATTCGCCATCTTCTCGAGGAAGAGCAAGTGGGGTAAGCCATAATCCAATTCGTGGTTGCCCAAGGTAACCACATCGGGAGAAAGGTAATTCATGATTTCAATAGTACTGATGCCTTTATATTCTGAATCAATTAGAGAACCTTGCACCATGTCACCAGAAATTGTGTAAATCACGTTTTTTTCTTCGCGACGGACTTGATTGATATAGCCAGAGAGATAACCCAACCCGCCGATGAGTGTGCCTTGCTCTCCCCGCATCTCAGCGAGGAAATCGCCGTGCATATCATTGGAATGCAAGATAGTGAATTGCTTAGTCTTCATATCGCTCCACAGGTTCTATTAAAAATAATCGGTTCTCAGAATCTCGTTCATAATATATGAGAGAAATGATGTAATCGCAGATTTTAAAGGAGTAAAATAAAACACCGTTCAAGTGGGGGTCACTTGAACTGAGTAGCTTCTATAAGGCGTCCGTGAGCAAAAAGGATTGTCGAATATAGCTGGAGGAAAAATCAGGAGATTTTTCTGGGAAGAAGTTCGCCTGTTACTTTTTCGGCGCTATCCCCAATCTCCCATTCCGCATAGACGTTGGAAGGGACGTTGATTTCGACCTTGCGACCATCGTTTGTTTTAAAAATCAAAGTATTACTCTCGCCGACATGATGGCCGTCAAGATCTTCCCATTCGTCACTATGCTGCTTATTGACCAGTTTTCCTTTCCAGGCTGAGGCTTCTCGCTCGTTGTATCGTTTTTTGCTATTACGTAAAAATAGATACACCGGAATGCCAAAAACTACTAAAACAATGAGAAAAAATATTAAGAATCTCATAATCTAAAGTATAGCGAGTATTTAACAAATTTCAATAGGGATTTTGAAATTTAATAAAAATATTGAGCCAAAAAGAATTGAAACTGGACTAATCTGAGAAGAGCAGTGATAGAATTTTCCCGTTTGGCAACCATTTCACAATGAGAAAGGATTTTTCAATGCATCTCCTCATTAAGCGTTCCCCTCTCCTCCGAGTCACCGTCGTTTTCTTTACAATATTAACGCTGACTTTTGGCGCCAATAATTCTCCCGTTCTGGCTCAGACCAGTGATAGCAATGGATGGCTTGCCTTTGGAGCAGACGCAGCGCAAACTACGCCGATGGTCAGTCTGCTTCGAGCGGATGAAAACACCATCACACTACAAGCTACAGCCTCGGGTGTGGAGGTGGGGCAGGTGACAATTGCCGGTCAAACCTACCTCAGCCTGGGTGGCGAAGGTTACGTGCAAGGTGGAGAAATCGGCGCGCCAGCCCTACCTGTAGTGTTTGCTGAAGTAGAAGTCCCGGATGGGGCTGAAGTGAGTCTGGAAATTCTGGCACTTACCAGCCAGAGCACCAGCCTGCAAGCCCAAGGGCTAAGCGGCTTGATTGCCCCGCGTCAACCTTCGCAGCCTAAATGCGGGCAAATGCCGGCTGATGTCCCGCCTGACAGTCAGATCTACGCTCAAAGCTCGCCCTATCCAGCAGAAAGTGTGCGTGTTGTGGATGAATATATGGTGCGCGGGCACCGCATCTTGCAGCTTGAGTTCTGGCCGGTGCGTTATACGCCAGCAACGGGAGAGCTGGAGACAATCTCGGAGATTACTTTCCGCCTGAACCTGACAGGCGGAGACCGAGCTGCAGCTCGAGCGGAAATGGATCGGCTCAATTCTTCTGGCTTTAATGCTATTTATGCCAGCCGTGTACTGAACTACAACCTCGAACAGCCGCTCGCCCAACCTAAAACGGGTGAAAATTATCTTATTATTACAGCGGATGCTTACGCCTCTGGGCTGAGCAGTTATGTCTCCCTAAAGCAGGCTCAAGGCTACGATGTGAGCGTTGCCACCATTTCGCAAGTGGGCGGAAACACTACCACCGCTATCAAGAATTACATCAAGGCGCAATATTTAGGCGCTAATCCGCCAGAATTCGTCTTGCTGGTTGGGGATTACAACAACGGCGCGGATAGCATCACGAATTTTCCTTTTGTCACTGAACCACCCTATCGCACTGATTTGTATTTTTTCACCATGGATAATGAAACCGAATTTGTCCCGGATATTTTCTACGGGCGCTTCCCGGTGCGCAGCACGACGCAGCTGGCAAATATCATCAGCAAGCTGCAGGCTTATGAAGCCTATAGTGGTGTGGAACCTTGGGTAAAGAAAGCTGCCTTTGTTGCCACTAGCGATGGCAATTTCTATGATGTGGCTGAGGGCACACATAACTATGTGATCAATACTTATACAGCTAGTAAGGGTTATACTGGCATTTTCCCTATGAACCCTACTTCGGGCGGGGATAAGCTCTATGCCATTACTTATGGCGCGACAGGTGCAAATGTCATCACTTCGATCAACGATAACCGCGCGATGGTAGTCTATAGCGGTCATGGCAGCCAATCTGGTTGGGCTGGACCTTCGCTTTCACAGAGTGATGTGCGCAACCTGACTGGTGGCGTGGCAGTGCCGTACGTGGCATCGCACGCCTGCATGACTGGTGACTTTTTGGTCAACGAATCTTTTGCAGATACTTGGATTATTGAGCCGGTCAATGGGGCGCTTTCCATTGCGGCTGCCTCCAATTACTCTTATTGGGATGAGGATGATATTTTGGAGCGGGTTGTTTTTGATACTTTGTTTGATGACCCTACAGGCGTTGATGTGCCAACCGTCAGCCAAATGAAGCATGCCGGCTTGGTGGCTGTGGACGCCTCTAACACTTCCATCGATCAATACTATTGGGAGGAATACCATATCTTCGGTGATCCTACCTTGAAGGTTGTGCTAGGGCCGCGCACACCGGATTTCACCCTTGCCATTAATCCGAGCGCCATTGATATTTGCTCTACCGATAGCAAGTCAGTTGAGGTGAATATCGGCAGCCTCAATCAATATGATGAGCTGGTGATCCTGGAGGCCAGCCAATTGAGCGGTTACGCACTTGCTTTTGAGCCTATCGGGCCCTACACACCGCCGGCTGAGGCAGCGCTCACCCTAACTGGCGATGGATCAGCCGAATTTGGCAGCAGCACGCTCACTCTTACGGGTACATCGGGCAGCCTGACCCATACAGCTGACCTGCAGGTGAACACTTATACTACTTTGGCTGCCGGTCCGGCTCTGCTTTTGCCTGTGGATGGCGCTATTGATGTTCCCCCCAATGTTGAGTTCAGCTGGCAAGCTCTCCCCGAAGCGATGAGCTACCGCTTACAGGTTGCGACGGACCTTGCCTTTAGCAATATTGTCTTAGATGAAGATGGACTGACCTCAACTAGCTTTAGCCCTGCGAGCGCCCTGCAGACGGATACACGCTACTATTGGCGCGTGGCAGCAGAGAACGTGTGCAATGCCACCAGTGAAAATGAGGTCTTTACTTTCCGCACGCAGCCTGGTCCAGGGGATTGCCCAGCAGGCACAACCCCTCATATCATCTACCAATCAGATTTCGAGCAAGGCTCAGAAGATTGGCAAGATATCTCGAGTGGCTTGTATCATTGGACTATGAGCACCGTACAGGCACATTCGCCGGCAACGGCTTGGCTGAGCAGTGTGCCTGCACAAATTTCCGATCAACGCTTGGTTTCACCAAGCTTTAGTCTTCCCGAGGGAGAGACGCCTCTTTCGCTCTCTTTCTGGCATCGCTGGACCTTTGATAGTGCTAGCGCCTGCAATGATGGGGGTGTGCTTGAGATAAGCACGAATAATGGTGAGACATGGGTGCAAGTTCCTGCGAGTAACCTGTTGACCAATCCCTATACTGGGACGGTGCGTACAGGTGTCTATAATCCCATCGCCAGCAGGCAGGCTTGGTGTGGCGTATCTGATTGGACTTGGACGGTTGTGGACTTGGCAGCTTATGCTGGCGAAAATGTGACCTTCCGCTTCCGCATGGGCAGTGGTAACGCTGGCGCGGCAGAAGGCTGGTATTTAGATGACCTGCGTGTACAGAGCTGCATCCAGCCTGCACCCCAGCAGCTCTTCTTGCCAATGCTGATGAAATAAGAGCTTTGAACTTACCATGCACAGGGTTTGAGCGATCAGACTCTGTGCATTTTTTTTACAGAAGCCTCGTTTAACAGTAATTTATTATCCTAATTCAGCGAATGGGATACAATACGTCCGAAAGTTACAACTAAAAAGGACCACATTGATCGCATGATAAATCACAAAGCAGTGCTAAAGACAATTCTGATCGCATCCATTGGCGTACTCCTTCTCTCGGCATGTGGGTCATTAAGTTCAGCACCCACAAACCTTGCCATTACGGCTACGGAAAATACGCCTGAAAACAAGCCATCCCAAGAGGCATCTGACACCGCAACGCCAACCCTTACTCCCACGTCTGAAGCCGTGAGCATTTACGTAGATCCAGATTTGCCCGCGGCGTTCAAAAATTCTTTGCAGATAAATACCGTTGGCTTTGCACTTGCCGAAAGCAGAAATGCAACAGCCAAACTTACCTTCAGCTCAGAGTTCCCAATCAGCACTTGGATTTATGCTCTGGTGGCGCCTTTCCCGACGGTTACGGATGGGATTAATGCGACGGAATTGCGAGCTTTTTGGCAGGAAGCTAGTCCAACCGTCTATTTTGACCGCTTGATTCTAGGCAAAAGCAGCTTCGAAGCTATTGAAAGCCTATGGGGTAAGCCGGCTGGAACGGTGGAAGTGCACCCAGATGCAGATTTGATTAATCTTGCTTGGAACACACCAGGCACCTGGGCGATTATCCCTTTTGAAGAGATTCAGCCGCGGTGGAAGGTGATTGCACTGGATGAGCAATCCCCATTGCATAAAGACTTTATGCCAGAAAGTTACTCGCTTACAGTGCCGATTTCGCTCGTGGCTGTTGAAGGCAAACCAACAGACGCGATAGCAGAGAGACTAAAACCAAACTTAGCTCAGACTAACCGCGATGAAGATAAATTAGCCACTGTCATTCTTACAGGTGTGACAGCACTCGTGCGTGGCACAGCGAGGGAAATGGAAAAGCTGGGCATCACCCGACCAGCGGAGGTCATTGGGCAGACTTTGCGCAATGCAGATATCCTGCATATCAGTAATGAGGTGCCTTTTGCAGTGAATTGCGGCGAGCCGGCACCGCAAAACATCGATAAGCTGATTTTCTGCTCGAAGGACGAGTATGTGGAGCTCCTTAAAGCGGTGGGAACTGATGTGGTGGAGCTGACAGGTGATCATTTTGAGGATTGGGGACCCGAGGCAATGCTGCACACCTTGGAGCTCTATAAAGAATTAGGCTGGCTTTATTATGGCGGCGGGCGTAACCTGGAAGAAGCCAAACAGCCGCTCAAACTGGAAGTGAATGGCAATAAGATCGCCTTTTTAGGCTGTAATGCAAAGGAATGGACTTATAGCAATGCTACCGAAACTAAACCCGGAAACTTTCACTGCGATTGGGACTATATGGCTGCAGAAGTGGAGCAACTAAGAGCAGAAGGCTACTTGCCCATCGTTACTTTTCAACACAATGAATATTACGTTTGGGAGGTGCAATCCCAGATGGTGGAGGACTTCCACCGTATGGAAGCAGCAGGCGCAGTGATTGTCAGCGGCAGCCAAGCGCATCAGCCGCATGCTATGGAGATTACCGACAATGCTGTGCTGCATTACGGCTTGGGGAATTTGTTTTTCGATCAATACGGTCTGACACAGGATACCGACGATGCTTTTATTGACCGGCATGTGTTTTACGATGGCAAGTACTTAGGTGTGGAGCTTCTGACCATTACGTTTAGGGATTTTTCCCAGCCGCTGTGGATGGACGCGACAGCGCGAGCGGTTATGCTAGAAAAACTCTTTTCGGTAAGTAAGTGGAACATGCCTGTAAAGTAATAAAAGTAATTTCTTATCAGACAATCTAACCACATATATATATTTGCACTAAATTAATATTTACATTTTAGATGTAATACTCTTGACAATTCTGTAATATTATCGTATTATAGAGCTTAGTTTTACATTGTTATTGCAATTGATAATCAGAAAATCTAACAGGAGAATATGATGTTAGTCGAATTTAAAATAAAAAACTTTATGTCTTTTAAGGACGAATCTGTCTTTTCGATGGTAGCGAGCAAAGATAAAACATATCTTGAAAATAACACAATTTCTACTCCTGCACTTAATAAAAGATTATTAAGAACATCTGTTGTTTATGGAGCTAATGCAGCTGGTAAATCTAATCTAATTAAAGCAGTAAAATTGGTTGAAAGATTAGTTCATTCAGCTAATGTTGATGAATCGCGCATTTCCGAGCTTTACGCTCCTTTTAAATTTTCCCTAGAATCAAGCAGCAGTCCTTCTGAATTTGAATTAACTTTTATTACAGAAGATGGCGTTCGTTACCAATATGGATTTGCAATAAATCCTAAACAGGTCGAGCGTGAATGGCTAATTGCTTATCCGAAAGGATTACCCCAAGTATGGTTTAGACGTGATAATTATTCATCAGAGAATCCATGGTACTTTGGTCGAAGCCTGAAAGGTAATAAGGAGCAAATTGCTCAACTTACGCGTTCCGATGTTCTTTTTCTAACCGTGGCTGCCAAAATGAATCATGAACAACTAACAGAGGTTTATAATTGGTTCAAGAAGAACCTTTACTATATTGGTATCGAAAATAATATTAATTTTTCTACAAGTTATTCAATTAAACGTGCAAAAGAAGATCCGGGAATGCAAAGTCAAATTAGGAATTTGCTAAAGTATGCTGACTTTGGGATCGATGATTTAGAATTCCATGAAGAACAAATGGATGAAAAGGTTTTAGAAATATTTTCACCTGAATTCCGAAAAGATTTTCAAGGTAAGTATTTTGAGGTTTATATGGATCATCGAACAGATGCTGACCATAAATTTCTCCTCTCAATAGATGATGAATCTAACGGTACTAGAAAATTTTTCTCACTAAGTGGTTTAATAATAGATGGACTTAACAATGGGTGGACTATTTTTGTGGACGAGTTAGATTCAAGTTTGCATCCTTTATTAGTTCGCTATATTGTAGAACTTTTTCATAATCCTATAATTAATAACAAAGGAGCACAACTAATATTTAATACTCAAGACACAACTCTGATGAATACCGATATATTTCGACGTGACCAAATTTGGTTTGTGGAAAAAGATAGTAAGCAATGTTCTCATTTATATTCATTGCTTGATTACATGCCTCGTAAAGATGAATCGCTTGCAAAATGGTATTTACAAGGACGATACGGAGCTGTACCATTTTTATCGGAACCTCAATGGAGAGGTGAAGGAGATGAATAATAAGCATTCAAATACTAACATTTCGAATAGAAAATTGAATCCCAATAGGAATGAAATTAGCCAGCCACGAACATCCAGTTCTCTTGGACGACAAGCTGGAAATCGACAACCGAGACGCCATGTTTTGATTGTATGTGAAGGCGAAAAAACTGAACCAAATTATTTTAAATTGATAAAGAATAAATTACGCCTAAGCACTATAGAAATTAAGCAAAATTTTCAAGGCCCGGTTAAAATTGTGGAAGAAGCTCGTAAATTAAACTCCAAGAAAAGAAATTGCGATGAACCTAGAGATTACGATGAAACTTGGTGTGTTTTTGATGTGGAAAACCCTTCCAATAATCCCAACCTTGGTCAGGCTATTGCATTAGCAGATGAGAATAACATAAATTTGGCTGTATCAAATCCATCTTTTGAATATTGGTATATTTTGCATTTTAGTTATACAGATCGTGAATTTGCAGATGGCAGTGAAGCAAAAGAATATTTAAGACAATTTATTCCTAATTATTCCTCAGGAAATTCGGATTTCTTAGAAGAGCTATACACACATACATATGAAGCTATTACGAACTCGAAGAATATTTTTGAATCCCATGCAAAATGGTCTTCAGGAAGAATAATTCGTTTTCCAAATCCATCTACTTATGTATATAAACTTGTTGAAGAATTACTCAAGATAAGCCGGGAAAGTTAATTCGCTAATAAATATAAAATGCCCCCATCGAGACTCGAACTCGAGTTATAGCCTTGAAAGGGCTGTGTCCTAACCACTAGACCATGGGGGCTAAGGTGAAAAAATTTTATCATCAGCCTGAGCATCGGTCAAGCAAAAAAAGTAGACATTTTAGGGAGTGGTGTAAAATTCCAGTGGTCAGCAAGCTCAATTATGTATAAGGATTATTTCATAAGCGCATAAATTAGCTGGCAATTTTGCTTGACATTCACCTTAGGTGCATTTATAATAATTTTTCGTTGCCCCGGCAATATCTTGCTGGGGTAAATTATGTCAACCAACTACCCCGCAGCTGAGCGGTGAAACGCGCAGGATGTGGCGAAGTGAAGATTGGAGAAAAATGAAATATGCAATTGTTGAAACTGGCGGTAAGCAATACCGCGCTGAAGAGGGTAAAACGCTTACTGTTGACCTTCTTCCAGCTAAAGTTGGGGATAGTGTTATCCTTAAATCAGTCCTTCTCGTTGTTGATGACGATACAGTAACGGTTGGCAGCCCTAAAGTGGAAGGTGCCAGCCTGAAAACCACAGTCGTCGATCAGATTAAAGGCAAGAAAATTTTGGTCTTCAAATATAAACCTAAAAACAATTATCGCCGGCATACAGGGCATCGCCAAAAGTACACCCAGCTGCTGGTGGAATCAATTTCTATGGAGTAAGTCAAGATGGCACACAAAAAAGGTGGCGGGTCCTCCCGCAATGGTCGTGATAGCCGTGGACAACGGCTTGGAATCAAAAAATTTGGTGGCGAACAGGTAATCAGTGGCAACATTTTAGTTCGGCAGCATGGCACTAAGGTACATGCTGGCTGGAATGTTGGCTGTGGTCGCGATTACACGCTTTTTGCTACTGCCGACGGAACCGTTAAGTATGAGACACTTCCGGGCGGACGCAAAAAAGTGCACGTGATCGTTTCTCAAGATTAACACGGTGCCGGAAAGGAACTATGAAAGCAAAAATTCAACCTAAATATTATCCGGAAGCCAAAGTAATTTGCGCTTCTTGTGGGACAACCTGGACTACAGGTTCAACTGTGCCGGAAATCCGAACCGAAGTTTGTTCTAACTGCCACCCTTTCTATACGGGTCAGCAAGCACGCTTGCTTGACCGCGAAGGGCAAGTGGATCGCTTCTATAAGCGCTTACAGGTGCGGCAGGAATATGTTGCCGATCTGAAAGCCCAAGCTGGAGCAAAAACCTCCCCTGAACGCCCGATATCTGAACTAGAAATCTCCACAAAGGCGATCAACGCGCTGACCAAAGCCGGCTTGAATACGGTTGGAGATATATTAGCTAAGTTGGAATCAGGTGAAGAAGCCTTGCTCGACATCGATGGTTTCGGACGCAAATCTCTTATTGATATCAAGAAACAGCTGCGTAAGTTAGGTTATAAGCTGCCATCAACGGCTGAATCTTCTGAAGATTAACACCACAACTTGGCTTTTTTTCGGTAAACTTAACAGGCAGGCACACCACCTGCCTGTTGTCTTTTCTGGAGGGTATTATGGCTCATCAATATGGTTATGTGGAAGTCATTACGGGTTCGATGTTTTGTGGAAAAACCGAAGAACTCATTCGCCGCCTACGCAGGGCTGTGATTGCGCGGCAAAAAGTTCAGGTTTTCAAGCCTGTCATTGACAGCCGCTATGCGTATAGCAAGGTCACCTCTCATTCTGGCGCAGATTTCGAAGCATTGCCGATTAATTCGGCTGCGGAAATTCTTCAGAACTTAGAGCCAGAGGTTACCGTAGTAGGTATCGATGAAGCTCAATTCTTCGATGACCCTATTGTAGAAGTGGTCGATCAGCTTGCGAATCAAGGCATTCGCGTGATCGTTACCGGACTGGATACGGACTTTCGCGGAGAACCTTTTGGTTGCATGCCTGTGCTCATTGCCAAAGCGGAGTATGTGGATAAGCTCAATGCCATTTGTATGGTTTGCGGGGAGCCAGCCAGCCGCACCCAGCGCTTGGTCAATGGCAAGCCGGCTCATTATAATGATCCTATTGTGATCGTGGGCGCCTCAGAAATGTACGAAGCCCGCTGCCGGCGCTGCCATGAAGTTCCACGTGATTGAGAGGGAAGTATGAAACCCTATCAGGATTTTTTAGATGAAATTATCATTACCGAAGAGCAGTTGCAAGCGCGTATTCGCGAGCTCGGAGCCGAGATTTCAAGAGATTATGCCGGTAAAGAGCTATTAGTCATTTGTATTTTACGCGGCGGGGTGATGTTTTTGACCGATTTAATCCGCCAAATTTCCGTCCCATTGGCGATAGAGTTTATGGCGGTAACATCTTACGGCAGTGGAGCGCGCCAGTCTTCAGGGGATGTACGCATTACCTTAGACCTTAATACAAGCATCAAAGACCGGCATGTCCTCATTGTGGAAGATATTATCGATAGCGGCCACACCTTGGCGGCAGTGATCGAACTACTGCAAACCCGCGACCCGGCTTCGCTTTACGTCTGCACCCTGCTGGATAAAGTATCCCGTCGGGAAGTAGACGTGCCCGTGCGCTATCGTGGCTTTGCCATAGAAGATAAATTCGTATTTGGTTACGGGTTGGATATGGATGATTATTATCGCAACCTTCCCTTTATCGGAACTGTTAATTTGAAAAAGTATGAAGATCCAGCTTGATCCAGAAACCCGCCAGCTTTTAGAGCTTGTACGTAACAGTGCACCTAAGGACTTACCGGTGCATCTGGTTGGGGGTGCCGTGCGCGATTTTGTGCTGGGCAGACCGGTGAATGACTTTGACTTTGTCGTTCCGGCTCAATCTTTGGAACTGGCAAAAAAGGTGCGTCAGCAATTACACGCTGTCGGCTTCACCCTCGATGACGAACGCCAAACTGGCAGAGTTATACTGAACCAGAGCAAACCCAATGAAATCATCTTGGACTTTGTAATCTATACCGGTGGAAGCTTGCTTGAGGACGTAAAAAACCGTGATTTTACCATCAACACTTTGCTTCTCGACTTGCTGCAGCCAGAAGAGGTAATCGACCTGCTGGGCGGCTTACCGGATCTAGATGCTAAAGTGCTGAAAGCGGCATCACCACAATCTATGCAGTTAGATCCACTGCGCGTTCTGCGCGGTATACGCTTCAAACGTACTTTCAGTCTGGAAATTGAACCACAGACTGAAAGTTTGATGCGCGCAGCAGCGGAGGGTTTGGCACAGATTTCAGGCGAACGTATTCGTGACGAGCTTTTTAAGATCTTAGCCCAAGCTGATGTTTCGGGAGCTTTCAGGCTGATGGACAACCTCGGAGTTCTTGCCCCGGTTTTCCCTGAGTTGGCTGTAATTAAGCCACAACCTGCAATTTATCCGCATGTGCATCCGCTGTGGGAGCATACTTTGCAAGTGATTAACTATTTAGAAATTATGCTCGGATCTAAGGCTAAACCTGAGGGAAGCAACACTGATATATACATGCAGCTGGCAAAAGAAATGCTCGCCCCATATATTGAGCAAGTACGAGATTTGCTCAGTCAGCCAATACAAGCTGGAAGGCCGCGGCGCAGTTTACTGCTATTGGCAGCGCTGTACCATGATGCGGGTAAACCTCTGACACAAACCCAAGATGAAAAAGGACGCTATCACTTTTACGGGCATGATAAGGCTGGCGCCGAGCTGATGGAAAAGCGCACACGGGCACTTATGCTTGGCAGGGAGGAGATTGCATATCTCACATTGCTCGTCAGCCAACATATGCGCATTCATCATTTTAGTAAACCTGGCGTTGAGATGACCGACCGCGCTGTTTACCGGTATTTTCGTGATTTAGGTGCTGCTGGCGTGGATAACGCCTTACTCAGCTTAGCCGATACCTTAGCAGCTTTCGAAGATACCCTCCAAATGGAAGCGTGGGAGCGCGAAGTGAGGGCTGTCAACAAGCTTTTAGCTGCTTGGTTCAATCATCAAGAAGCGCTCATTCAACCACCCAAGCTGCTGGATGGAAAAGACCTGCAACGTATTTTCGGGCTCGAACCTAGCCCTTTGCTTGGTGAAATCTTAGCAGCATTGCGTGAAGCCCAAGCTGCTGGTGAAGTGAGCAACGCAAAGGAGGCAATCGATTTCGTTGATCAATTTCTGGAAAGTAAAAAGCAAGAAGGAGAACCGCATGAAAATTAGAGTAAGTGATATCGATCTGAATGTTGAGAGCTTAGGTGAAGGTAAGCCGATTGTTCTACTACATGGTGTAGGTCTCGATCACACTATTTGGTTGGAAATGGCACAGCTTTATCAAGATCAGGCGCGCTTTGTTCTGCTGGACCTGCGTGGGGAGGGTCAGTCTGAAACGGGTAATGCCAACCATACTTTGGAACAAATGGCAGAAGACGTACTTGGCGTGCTTAACCAGTTAGGGCTTGACCAAGTGCTCTTAGGCGGGCACTCTATGGGTGGCTATATTGCCTTAGCTTTTGCCGAGAAGCACCTCGAGCGTCTAGCGGGTTTAGCGCTGATTGCTTCTAACGCTGGCAGTGATTCGGAAGAAAAGAAGCGCCAGCGCCTTACAGATGCTGAGGCAATATTGAAACACGGGAGCCACGTGCTCGCTAATTCGATGAGCCCCAAGCTTTCTTTCGACCCACAAATCCAGGAGTATACGCGTAAATTGATTGCAGCAACCGACCCTCAGGGTTTGGCGAACACGCAATTCGCTATTGCCCAGCGGCCTGAAAGATTTTACGTCTTAGCCAGTCTCACTTGCCCTGTCTTAATCGCTGCAGGCAAAGAGGATCAAATTATTCCCGCAGCTGCAGTGCAGGCGATGATTCAGGCAAATCCAAAAGCTCACAGTGTATTTATCCCTGGTGCTGGGCACATGCCGATGATGGAGGCGCCGCGCACCTTGGGGGCTTTGCTCGTAGCATTGTGAGAGGTCTCTCGTGGAAGCGTTGGATTTAATCTTCAAACGGCGGAGCATCCGAAAGTTTACGGATGAGCCGGTGAGTAATGCGCAGATTGACCTGCTTCTGCAGGCGGCGATGGCAGCACCTACTGCGATGAACCTCAAACCTTGGCACTTTGTGGTTGTTACCGAGGCTGAAATCTTGAGGAGAATCAACCATACATTGATTTTTGGAAAGATGAAAGCCCCATGCGCCATTAGCGTGTGTGGCGATCTCCGTGCTGGCAAACGGGTGGAGAAGTTTTGGATTCAAGACTGCAGCGCGGCTACAGAAAACTTGCTATTGGCTGCTACTGGGCTTGGCTTGGGAGCCGTATGGTGTGGCGTTACGCCAATCGAGAGGTATCAAAAGCAAATTGCCGAAATTCTCTTGCTGCCTCAGGGCGTTATCCCTCTCAACGTCATCTTCATAGGTCATCCTGCTGAGGAAAAACCGCCCCGCACACAATACGACCCAAAGAACATATCTCACAACGTCTTTGGCAATCCTTGGCAAGCGAATTAAAAACCTTATCAAAGTCAAGTAATCGGCTTAGTATAAGAATTCCCTAAAAATCACAAGCTCAGGCAAAAAAATTGGCGAATCCCCCTATCATTATGGTAAAATAACCGCTTAGTGGTTTTGTTTTGGCTGTAATATTCATATCAAATTAGCAATCCTAGGAGGATCTATGGCAAACAAAAAATGGATATACCTGTTCAATGAAATTGATCAGGCTGAAGCTTACGCAGGCAGTT
The DNA here is from genome assembly GCA_034430095.1 of Candidatus Mesolinea sp. Classification (GTDB taxonomy): domain Bacteria; phylum Chloroflexota; class Anaerolineae; order Anaerolineales; family Anaerolineaceae; genus Mesolinea. The sequence continues at coordinate 137,833 of DAOUFK010000030.1, read as the reverse complement.
GGGATGGCGTGCGTGGATTATTAGGAGGTAAAGGCGCCGGCTTGGCAGAAATGACGCGCATCGGCATTCCGGTACCTCCATTTTTTACAATCACAACCGAAGCTTGCAACGCTTTTCAGGAGACGAACGAGTTCCCAGAAGGAATGTGGGATCAAGTCTTGGCTGCGATGAAGGTTATCGAGGGAGCAACTGGCAAGGTCTTTGGAGATCCTAAGAATCCGTTGTTGGTTTCTTGCCGTTCTGGCGCTAAGTTTTCTATGCCGGGCATGATGGACACCGTTTTGAATATCGGTTTGAATGACGAGACAGCTAAGGGCATGGTGGAGCTAACCGGGAATCCGCGCTTTGTAGCAGATGCATACAGACGCTTGGTGCAGATGTTTGGCAGCGTTGTGCTTGGTGTTGAAGATGAAGCTTTTGAAGAGGTGCTCAACGAATTCAAAGCGAAAAAGGGTGTCAAACTCGATACTGAACTTACCGCAGAAGATTTGGCTAAGCTGACAGAGGAATTTAAAGCTGTAGTCAAACGTGAAACTGGTATGGATTTCCCCCAAGATCCATACAAACAACTAGAATACGCAATTAGAGCAGTGTTTAATTCGTGGAATTCAAAGCGAGCCATCGATTACCGCCGCCGTGAACACATTCCTGACAATCTGGGAACCGCAGTCAATATTGTTACGATGGTTTTCGGTAATATGGGTGATGATTCGGGTACTGGTGTTGCCTTCACACGTGACCCTCAAACTGGTGAGAAAGTCATTTTTGGCGAGTATTTATTGAATGCACAGGGTGAGGATGTGGTGGCAGGTATCCGCAACACCACCAAGATCGAAAATTTGAAAAACGACATTCCAGAAGCTTATGAAACTTTCATTGAAATTGCGCAGAAGCTTGAAAAGCACTTCCGCGATATGCAGGACGTTGAGTTTACGATCGAGCGCGGTAAGCTTTGGATGTTGCAAACCCGTACGGGCAAACGTTCGGCTAAGGCAGCGATTAAGATTGCCTATGATATGGTCAATGAAGGCATGATCACTAAAGAAGAAGCAATCATGCGCGTGACGCCCGAACAAGTGGATATGATGCTGCATCCGCAATTCTCACAAGAAGCAAAAGATAAAGCTGTCCGGGAGAAACGCTTCTTTGCAAAGGGCGTGAACGCTTCCCCGGGCGCAGCTGTTGGTCAGGTTTACTTTGACGCAGACTTAGCTGAAAAAATGCACAAAGAAGAAGGCAAAGATGTCATCATGGTGCGGCCTTTCACCAAACCGGATGATGTGCACGGTATGTTAGCTGCTAAAGGCATCCTCACCAGTGAGGGTGGCGCTACATCTCACGCAGCGGTGGTGGCACGCCAGTTTGGCGTCCCGTGTATTGTGGGTGCATCGATGATCCAGATTGATATGAATAAACGGGTGATGACGTCCAACGGTATGACCGTCAAAGAAGGCGATTGGATTTCCTTGGACGGTGCCACAGGTGAAGTTTTCATTGGCAAGCTCGAATTGACTACGCCGGATGTTTCTCAACAGAAAGAGCTGATGGCATTGCTTAGCTGGGCAGATGAAACCTCCCGCTTGGAAGTTTGGGCGAATGCGGATTACCCCCGCGATGCCCGCCGAGCACGCGAATATGGCGCGAAAGGTATTGGGCTCTGCCGCACTGAACACATGTTCTTTGAACCTTCCCGTCTGCCTTATGTGCAGGAGATGATTATGAATGCAGAACCCACGCAGGTGAAGCTGGACATCCTCGAAGGGCTGCGCAATGCACTTAAGGTTGGGCGCTTGGAAGGCCGCGTGCTTAAAGAGGACGAAAAAGTTGCCTTGGAGGAGCGAATCAAAGCAGCTGAAAAAGAGTTAGCAGAAGACCCTGGTGCGCAGGCTTATTTCAATGCTCTGAAATTTATCCTGCCATTGCAACGGGATGATTTCTATGGCTTATTCGAAGCAATGAACGGCCACCCCGTCATCATTCGCCTCATCGACCCGCCATTACATGAATTTTTGCCTTCGCTCGAGACGCTGCTCACCGATGTCGCCACGATGCGCGCGAAGGGAGAGACTGAGGGCTTAGCCGAGAAAGAAAAGATGCTCGAAGTGGTTGAACGCTTGCATGAAAGCAACCCCATGATGGGTTTGCGTGGGATCCGCTTAGGTATTGTGTATCCGGACATCATGAAGATGCAGGTGCGCGCGATCTTTGAGGCGGCTTGCGACGCAACCAAGAATGGCATTGTGGCTAAACCTGAGGTAATGATCCCGCTGACCGGTCACATCAATGAGCTAAAAGCTGTTCAGCCTATCCTCGAGGACATTGCGAAGCGCGTGATGCAGGAAAAGGGCATAGAGGTATCGTATAAGTTCGGCACGATGATTGAGATTCCGCGTGCTGCTGTAACCGCAGGCGAAATTGCCTCCATGGCGCAATTCTTCTCTTTCGGGACGAACGACCTCACCCAGATGACCTTCGGTTATAGCCGGGACGACGCTGAGCGCAGTTTCTTGGTGCGCTACATCGAGAAAGGCATCCTACCCCGCAATCCATTCCAGCAGTTGGATCGGGACGGTGTGGGAAAACTGATGCAGCAAGCTATCATTGATGGCCGTGCGGTTCGCCCTGAATTGGAAGTTGGGATTTGCGGCGAACATGGTGGTGACCCAAGCTCGATCGAGTGGTGCCATATTATTGGTAATAACTACGTAAGCTGCTCGCCTTTCCGTGTCCCGATGGCTCGGCTGGCTGCTGCTCAGGCTGCGATTAAGAATCGCTAAAGCATCAAAAACTAATCAAACAGGCGGTCTCTCTCAAGAAAGCCGCCTGTTTCTTTATCTGACATTGTTATTTGCAATAAATCCGTACGTATTGGGCGAAGATCTCGGCGATGCTGCGAATATAATCACGCGATTCTAGGTAGCGCACAGAGCCGAGAAACAAATCGGGGTCATCACCAGCAATTTCTTTCCATTCCAAAGCATTCCCTGGTCCGCTGTTATAAGCAGCTAAAGCGGCGTAAGTGTCGCCGTCAAACACGTACAGCTGGCGGCTAAGGTAATTGGTCCCTAACATGAGGTTATAGAGTGGTACAACTAAATCTTCCTCGCTAAAATTAGGCGGATAGTTGATTTCGCTGGCAATTTGGGCAGCCGTGGCTGGCATGAGCTGCATCAAACCTTGGGCACCGGCGGAGGATTCCACGTAGGCTTGGAAACGGCTTTCCTGATAAATCACACTAAACAAAAGTAGTATAGGAACGTCATAAGTGTCTGCGGCGGTTTGCACCCAAGGGAGGTAGTATGCACCATAGCGGATGAGGTAAAAATAAGCAGGCACCTGATCTGCGACAGCTGGATCACTGTAACCTGTGAGTTGCAGGATAGATTCGCTGGCTTGAATTGCGGAAGTGTAAAAACCATGATCGAGAAAAGTTCTCATCAAACGGAAGGTGTTGATCACATCCAAGCGGTAGTCATTCCTGAGGGATTCAAATTCTAACCTTGCTTCTGGATACATACCTAAGCCCCAAAATTCAATCCCGCGTATAAAACGTGAATCGTTTGCCAGATCGGCACTGTAGTCCAAATTCACCTGCGGAGAAAGTTTGAAAGAAGTGCGTAGCCAAGCAGCAGCAACATCGCGTGCAGCTTCCAAGTCTATTGCAAAGTTTGGTGTGCTCGGAGCGGTAAAAACTGGCTGATTTTCGAGGATTTCCTGGGCGCGTAACCCATAATAACCATAAGGGTCTGCTGTTGCCGCTAATTGCCAGTATTGTTTTGCTTGATTATTATCTCCTTGCTTTTCGCTGATCTTCCCCAGCCAAAGGTAAGCACTCGCTTTTTCTAAAGGCTCTATCGCTAACAACAAAGCCCGGTTCATGGAAGTGGTTGCAGCATCAAAGTCGTTCATGCGGTAATGCAAAATACCAGCAAAAAATGCACCTTGAAACGATTGGTCAGATGAGGGATAACTCTGCGCCACACGATCCCACAATTGTGCAGCCTCAGGTAACATCCCAGCGATTTCATAATTGCGCCCTGCAGAAAAAAGCACGCTCGGAGCATAGCTGGCTAAGGGTTGGGCCGAAACGTATTCTAAGGCTGTTTGAGCGGCTAACTGAGGTTTATTCATATAGGCTTGCTGGGTATAAACAATATCTTCGATGGCGTGTACCACGTAGCTGCTTTGAGGGTAGGTTTCAACCAGTTCTTTCCAAAGCGTAATTGCCTTTTGATCGTATGGTGTGCCGTCTTGCTGATTGTAGGATAAGCGTTCCTCGGAGGCTAAGCCCAACATCTCTACCCCTTTAGCTCGTGCTGTTAATGCTTGATAGTAAAGTGCTTTGTCCTTTTCTTGTCCATCGCTCTGTAAGTAGCGCGTAAAGGCTTCATCCGCCAAGTCATATTGACCGCGGAAGTAGTTGATTAGCCCGCGTTGGAGGTCATCAACAGGCTGATCGGCATCGAGCAGGGCGAGAAGAGCCGAATAAGCATCATAAGTCTCGGGGTAGTTATTGATGGCGTGCTGGAAATAACTGTAAGCCTGTTCAGTCTCTCCCGAGGCAAGCAAAGCTTGCCCAAGCAGAAAATCGAGCTGAGCTTCCAGGTAGATGTTATCCGTCTTGCCATAGAGATCCTGAAAAATCCCGACAGCGGCATCTGGCTGCCCTAAGGCGGAGTAAGTCCTGCCGAGTTTTATGCCCAAATCTGCAGTATCAGCTTGTGTAGTGGCTAAGTAAGCTTTGCGATAAGCCTCCAACGCCTGTGCATAGTCACCAATTGCAGTGTATTGATCGCCAATCTGTTCATAGACATAAACATCCAGAACGCCGGGGCGAACGGCTAAGTATGCCTGCCAAGCAGAAATAGCAGCTTCAGGATGGTCTTCTTGTAATGCGATATGGGCTTGTAGGAAATAGGCTCGTTGGGCGGGTAAGCTCTCCGGATAGGTAGCGACGAGTTCTTCCAAGAGCGGTTTTGCCTGAAAGAGATCCCCTTGCTTTATATAAGTAAGGGCTTGCCCGTAGAGGCTGGCAGCGCGTAATGCGGCGGAAGTGGCAGTGGCGCCAGCCTGGTAAGCCTTTAGGGCTCCATCGTAATCACCAAATTCCAATGCCTGGTCGCCATCTGTCAGGCGCAGCTCGTCAGCTGGGAGTGGTTCGCTAGGAGCAGAGGTTTCCTGCGGTCTTGTGGCTGTGGCGATGGTGGTCTGGGTGCTGTTCGGTGTTGAAGAGATTGAAAGTGTGGAGGATAAATCACTACCACAAGCGCTCAGAACTAAGGTGACGATGATGAGCACCACGCCGAGCTTCTGTCTTCGTCTGATTTTCATGGCGTTCTTATAATGTAATCCTCTGAGGTTGTCAAATTCACTGAGGGAAAGGGTTCCTGTTTCATAGGTCATGATCCAACTAGGGCTCCAAAGTGCACCGTCTGCCCATAGAGAACCATGCAAGCCAATTACCTCACGAAGGCATTTGACCTTCAAGGCTCAAAGAGGCTGACTAACCTCTTAAGACAATCGGTGATTATAAATGTTTGGAATGAGGGAGACCTGCGGTCAAGTTCCTCGCTCGGTCTGGAGACCGGCGAGATCAAGGAGCAATCTTTTCTATTGTGGAAGAAGATTGCTTCGCCCCTACGGGGTAAACAATGACAAAATGTTTCTGTTCTTTCGGGGTGCCCAACAGGCAGGCTGCGCACTCAGGAGACCGGCGAGAATAAAGTATTATTGTCTTAAGCACTCTTCAAAGGAAATAAGGGCTCTAGGTGCTACGCTTCGCCTTCGAATTCCTTCAACACGGGTGGAATCGTGGCACGGATCAATTTAAGCGTATTCCGAAAGGCAGCCATCTTTTCCTCTTCTGTGCCTTGCACAGCAGCTGGATCCTCAAAACCGATATGAATACGCTTTTCCGGACCGAGCCATAGCGGGCAAGTCTCCCGGGCTTGATCGCATACTGTAACAATGAGGTCGAAGTTCTGTCCTTTGAACACCTCAACCGATTTAGATTCCCCTTGGTGGAAAATGCCAGCTTCCTCGAGTGCCGCCAAAGCATAGGGGTGCACATAACCGGTGGGTTTTGTGCCCGCGCTTACAGCAATCCACTGGTCCCAGAGGTCATTGTTGACAACGGCTTCAGCCATTTGGCTGCGGGCAGAGTTCCCCGTACACAAAAACAAAACTCGTTTACGTTTTTTGAGTTCCGCTTCTTCGGGCTGGGATTGGGCGTCAAGTTTCTCGTTTGAGCCGGCATAACTCACCAAGATTTCGTTAGCGTATTCACCCGATTCCATTGCACGGAGCAATTCGCGAGCCTTCGCTTCATCAATAGATGCAACGAGCACATCCACTTCCCCCAGATTTCCAACCGTCAGACCGTAAATTTTCCCGACTGTATCTTGGCTGAGCATAGCAGGGACACCTTGGGCTTCGAGGAAGGCTTTAACCATTTCGCCCTCCAGCTGACCTTCGGCTTTATAAACTGAAACGTAAGAACCAATAGATTTATCTCTCATTCGTATATCCATTTCTCAATATCGCGCTGCCACGCCACGATTTCTTCAGGTTTGAACCAAAGTGCAATCTCGAACGCAGCTGTCTCTGCGGAATCGGAAGCATGCACGATGTTATAGCGTGCTTGCAATGCAAAATCATGCCTCAGGGTACCCGGATCGGCTTCTGTTCCACGGGTTTTGCCGAAGGTTTGGCGGATGGCTGCGATGGCATCTGGGCCTTCCCAGACCATTGCCATCACTGGTGAGGAGGTAATGAACGTGATCAGTGGTGCATAGAACGGTTTGCCGGCATGCACTGCGTAGTGCTTTTCCGCTAATTCCGTGTTGACCCACATAAAACGGGCAGCGACTAAGCGCAAGCCGCGGTTTTCTAGGCGGGTGATGACCTCGCCAATCAATCCGCGTTGTACGCCGTCCGGCTTAACCAATACCAGTGATTTTTCCATTATGTTACTTCTCCTCTAATTCATTGAGATAGTTTGCAGTTTGCTGGGCTTTATCCGCCAGCGCAGGTTGATTTTCTTGAGCATTTAAGGCGGCGTAGATCTCCCATAATGGCTTACTAGCGGGTTTGAGTGTCAAACGAGAGCGTAGAATGCGCAGAGCTTCAACACGAATGGCAGCATCGTGAGAATGGTGCTCAAGTAGTTGGAGTGCTTGCGGGTATTGCTGTGCATCCAAGGCGCTGGTGAAGTCTTCTCGAAATTGTTTTTCCTGGTTGGGGATAGTCTCTGCTCCCAATGGCTCAGTTGTCTCTCCAGCAGCGGTAATGCCTTGTTCCTGTTCTGTTGAAGGCGATGGAAATTCTTCACTAGCCCAAGCAGTAGCAGCCGTGCTCACAGCTGACACCGTGCTGATTGGCTGGGTATCCTCCTGAAGTAAAGAGGGCTCGGGAACCTGGCTCACTTTAATCTCGCGGGTATCTTCTTCTGGATTGATGGGTGAGGCACTTGAACCTTTTTGGCTGGCAAATTCAATCAACCAATCCGGAGCGCTTTGGATTGGGACTGCGGCTTCCGGTTGGATTTGCTCGGGAGTTTGTTCTGCTTGAGAGGGGAGACGCGTTTCTGGTTTAGTTTTGACTGGCTGTGTCTGCTCTTGCGTTTCTGGTTTTATGGGTTGCGTGTTTTGGGAATTTTCTGTCATAACGATCCTATCTTAATCCGGCTGCTTTCATCATCTTAGCCACAATAAAACTACAGCTAGGAATATACCCAGCTGTAGTTTGAGATGGCATGTTATTCACCTAAGTAATCGCGTAATTTACGTCGCACGCTTGGGTGACGGAGCCTTTGGAGGGCTTGTGCTTCAATTTGCCGTACCCGCTCTCGCGTAACGCCCATTTTGCGACCCACTTCCTCGAGGGTGTATGCTTGACCATCCTGCAGCCCATAGCGCAGCTGCAAGATGCGGACTTCTCGTGGTGGAAGTGTTTCCAACACCTCTTCGAGATGCTCACGCAATAAGTTGTAGGTTGCAGTGTCATCCGGTGGTGGTGCTTCGTCATCTTCGATAAAGTCGCCTAGAACCGAATCCTCTTCGTCGTCGGTTGGTGTTTCGAGCGAAAGCGGCCGGCGCGCAACCTGAATCATATTTTCGACTTTCTTAGGAGGCACTTCCAATGCCTCTGCCATTTCTTCAACGGTTGGTTCGCGCCCTAATTTTTGGGTCAGCTGGTGCTGTGTGCGCAGGAGCTTGTTGATTTGGTCACCCATGTGCACTGGGACGCGAATCGTGCGTCCTTGATCGGCAATTGCCCGCGTAACTGCCTGGCGAATCCACCAGGTGGCATACGTGCTGAACTTATGCCCACGTTGGTATTCAAACTTTTTGGTCGCGCGGATTAAGCCGATGTTTCCTTCCTGAATGAGATCTAAGAAGGGTACACCGCGACCCATATACTTTTTGGCGACGCTAATTACCAATCGAGAGTTGGCGGTAATGAGGTGTTCACGGGCTTCCCACCCATCTTCGATTTGCTGACGCAATTCCAAGCGCCGCTTTGGACTGACGTTGCCTCGGGCTAATTCTTCGCGTGCTAATTTACCGCGTTCAATGCGTATGGCTAACGCCCTTTCTTCGTTAATGTCACTAAGTAAGGGGACACGACTGACTTCTTTTAGATACAAGCCAATGGTATCGTCCGTATCGATATTGGCTAAATCATCGAGGATTGCTTCCTCTTCCTCCTCAAGATCCTCTGAGAGTTCTTCCTCGCTTGGTTCTTCGCTAACGCTATCTTCTTCCGTGTAGCTAATGCCTGCACCGAGTAAAGCTGTGTAAGCTTCCTCGAGCTGGTCTAAATCTTGTTCTGCATCGGGGAAGAAATGCAAGATGTCATCATAGGTGACATATTTTTTCTTGCGGCCGAATTCCAGCAGCCTTTCGAGCGTCGAGGAATCGCGCTCGTCATCTAGAACATTGTTAACTCTATTAATTCTCGCCATTCAGTCTCTATTACCTTTTCTAGTACATTTTTACATTACGCATAGAGTACAATATTTTTTTGTCATTTTCAAGTGTTTTTTAAACGTTAATCAAATCCATATAAATTGTTAATATGTTGAACTTGACTAAAAAACCATAAGAGGACCTTTTCCACTAGAATAGACATAAATCGTGCTCTCATCCATTTCTAGCCTGGATATTATAAAAACGAAAATACGTATATAGTGTTCCAATAATTGCGTGTTTAAATAAGGGTAGAAAGTTCATAATCCCCAAAGATTATGTATTTTGCACTCTTTTTATAAATATTATACCACCTTGATCTAAGCTAATCTTTATCAAGGTTATAATCCTGTAAATCTAAACGATTGGTTGAGTAAAAGTGAGTTTGACTGCTGAGTTCGTGACGGTTAAAATCCGCCTGATTTGAGATGAATTAAGGTTTATATGTTATTTCTCAGAAAAACTGCGCACTACTGGATATCACTACTCGCCATTGCTGGTGTGGTAGGTTTAGTTTTCCTAAACTTGAACCTTTCTGAGCAGTTTGTTCATCAGGATGAATTTGCGCCGCGTTGGGTGGCAGCCAAGCAATGGATGACCGAAGGGACTTCACCTTATGATCGTGAAGTCTTTGAGCAAACCCAAGCCCTCTGGGAAACTTATGGATACACCGAAGACGAATTCAGCCAAGGGCATTACTTGGACCTTGTATGGAACTTAATCCTCTTTTTACCATTTAGTTTTCTTCCTTACTTGGTTGCCCGGGCTATTTGGATGACAATCACGACATTAGCGCTGTTTTTCTGCGTATGGTTTGGGTTCGATTTGGCAGGCGTACGCTTTCACCCCATAGAAAAAGTGCTTATCGCCCTTCTGATTACGTTATCTTATCCTTGCTTCAAGCTTATTCTCAACGCCAGCGTTCTGCCGCTCTATGTATTTTTTATGATCTTAGGTACCAAGAAAGCCCTTGAGGGGAGAAGCACAGCCGCAGGGATTTATTTTTTAATCAGTTTCGGCATGTTCCCGCTGAGCCTCATTTTGGCGATTTTCTTTGCAATTTGGTTAGGCTCCCGGCGGGATAGTGGCTTCCTTTCGATTTATCTTTCGGGCTTAGCTTTCCTGTTGGTGACCTCGTTGATTCTTTTTCCTGGCTGGATTCCAGAATGGTTCGCTAATTATGTTCAAGTTCATCCAGATTTAAGCTGGGTTGATACCCCGCTGATGCGTGTGGCTGCCTTTTTCCCGGGTGCGTACCAGCCATTAGCCATCAGCTTGCATGTATTGACGCTCTTTATGTTACTCGTTGAGTGGTATGGCTTACCCGAAAGCGGAGAACGCCAAATTCGCTGGAAAGCTTTACTTACCTTGAATTTGATTAGTTTTCTTAACCCATCCAGTTCAGCCGTTTATCTTTTGTTGGTATGGCCAGATCTTTTCCTCTTTTTCGAGTTTTTAGATGAGAAATGGAAAATTGGGGGTAAAATAGTTAGTTGGACTGTATTTTTGATTTTGCTCAACAGATTTTGGACTGATTTCCAAAACACCCAAAACTGGTCCTCAACTGAGTCTACTGTGGTGAGCGTACTATTACCGATAGTCGCACTAATCGGGTTAGAATGGACACGCTGGTGGGCAATGGAAAGTCCAAAACCATTAATTGAAGAGTAAGAATATTAATTAGGAGGATTTATTGTATGGCAAACAAACGCATTGGAGTATTGACTGGTGGCGGCGACGTCCCTGGGTTAAATTTAGCTATAAAATCCGTAGTATTAAATGCAACTGAAGAAAATGATGAGGTTCTAGGAATTCGCTTGGGATGGGGTGGACTGCTCAACTATAACGTTGAGGATACCTCTCCTCAGGAAAAACTAGTCTATAAGTTAACGCCCTTGACAGTCCGTCGCGTTGACCGTACGGGTGGTACCTTTCTGCACACATCGCGAACCAACCCAGCGAACGTGCGCCCCAAGGAGGTACCTGCGTTTTTAGCCGATAGCAAGTATGGCAAAGTGATTAAGCCCGATGGAACCAAGGATTTCACAGATTACATCTTAAAAGTGCTAGAACACTTGAAGTTGGATGCACTAATCACGATTGGCGGTGATGACACCCTCAGTTACAGCGCGAGATTGCACAAGGAACACTTCCCCATCGTTGGAATCCCTAAAACGATGGATAACGATGTCTTTGGCACCGAATATTGTATTGGTTTTTCCACCTCAATAACTCAGGCTGTATCATTGATCACAAACTTCCGCTCCTCGGTAGGGTCGCATGAGCGCATTGGAATCGTTGAGTTGTTTGGCCGCAATTCTGGCGAAACCAGTTTAGTCACCGGTTACCTGAGCTTTGCGGATCGCACCATTATTTGTGAGGTTCCTTTTAACTTCGAAAAAGTTGCAAATTTGCTAGTAGAAGACAAACTGAATAGCCCTTCCAATTATGCAATTGCTGTCATTTCTGAAGGGGCGGTTTCAGATGGCGGGCTGCTGGTAGAGAGTGGCGAAGAAGATGCCTTCGGACATAAAAAGTTGGGCGGAATTGGCGAAGTGTTGGGCGAGCAAATCAAAATTCTTACGGATCAGGATATTATGTACCAGAAATTAGCCTATCTTGTGCGCAGCGGACCAGCAGATATGCTCGACCGTATGGTTGCGATGAATTACGGCACAATGGCAACCCAGATGGTTGAGCATGGAGATTTTGGTAACATGGTAGCTATCCAAAAAGGTGTGTATACCTCAGTTCCGATTGAGATGGTCACCACTGGAAAACGACAAGTTGACGTGGATCGATATTACGATAAAGAAAATTACAAGCCAAGAATAAAAGACATCGAAAAAATGCCAATGTTCCTGGTGTAAATAAGCAGGAAATGACAGCTCATAAGACTTTATTATGAGCTGTCATTTTGAGAGGTTGGTTTGGGCATCGAAGCACAAGGCGTTTCTCAGAATCGTTATACGGTCATCCCTAGAGTATTAATTTTTCCTTTTGCTAGTGATGGTAAAGTCCTACTGCTGAAAGGTGCAGCACATAAACGCATTTGGGCTGGCTTATGGAATGGGATCGGCGGTCATGTGGAAGCTGGAGAGAGCATTCTTCAAGCTGCTCAGCGGGAACTGCGGGAAGAATCCGGGTTGTTAGCGGAAAGGCTGCTTTTTTGCGGGTCAGTGATTGTGGAAACACAGACTCGCCCAGGAATTGCGTTCTTTGTTTTTAAAGCCGAAGGATTAAGCGGTAAACAACACGATTCGTCAGAGGGTACCTTACGATGGTTTGTGCTTGATGAGATTCACCAGGTCCCGTTGGTTGAAGATGTACCCACGTTGGTGGGTAAGGTCAGCCGCTTTCAGGTTGGATCGCAGCCATTTTGGGGGTTATATCGTTATGATGCTGACAATCAGTTGGTGATGTCTTTTGAAGGTTGAGACTTTTCGAAAAAGACAAGCAGCGTATCGCCATACTTGCGCCGGTCGAACTCATTAAAATGCACATAATGCTCATCCACCCATTCCAGCGGATTGATTTGGACAATAATTTGACCGTTGTCACTCAGTAGCTTTGGATTTTGATCTAAGAGAAGCATGGCTTTTTGCCACATTGCTTTGTATTGGGGTGGAGCGATGTAGATGAGGTCAAAGCTTTCAGGCTGCGGGGAGGCGAGGAATTTGAAGGCGTCCTGATGCAATACTACAGCTTTATCGCTAAGATGGGTGGCTTCCAAATTTTGCTGAATAATCCTTACAGCTTGCCAATTTGTCTCTACGAAAGTAGCAGCCGCAGCGCCCCGGCTGAGTGCTTCGATCCCGACTGCACCAGTTCCGCCAAATAAATCCAATATCTGAATATCCAATACTTCATTCCCGAGGATATTGAAAAGGGATTCTTTCACCAAGTCGGTAATCGGGCGCGTGGACTTACCGGGAACAGTTTTTAGCCGGATCCCTTTAGCACTACCCGAGATAACCCGAAGTGTTCCCATGGCTGCCTCTTAGGGTTTCTTTGTATGCGAACGGGGTACATCCCCAAAAGTCCAAAAGCGGTTCGCCAGAAAATTGAGGATAAGGATGAAGACGCCAACGACGATTAAAGCCAAATTGTGACTCAGAATTGTGGAGCTCAAGGAACCCACTTTAATTTGCTGGGTTTCAAGGATGGAATAAAACCAGCGGTCAAGCGGGGAAATTGTTACCGTCCGCAGCGTCAAACCGGCGATGTTGATGATCACAAATTTGCTAAACTGATTGGCGATGGATTTTTCGGTGGTTTCTGGGTAAACCCATTTGCGGTTGAGGATATAGCTATTGATTACGGCAATTGCAAAGGAGAGCGCTTGCGAGGGCACCAATTGCCAGCCAAACCCAGCGGTAAAGAGGTTCATCAAGCCGAAATCAATCAGCGTGTTTAGCGTCCCCACTAAGGCAAATTTACCGAAGCGCACGGCTTCGCTGGTTGGAGTTACCGGTGTTTCAGCCAATTTTTGTTTGGAAGTATGCAATCGTTTCCCTCAATCCGCTGCGCAAGTCAACTTGAGGCTCCCAATTTAAAAGCTCTCGCGCGCGGGTGATATCAGGCTGACGTTTTTGCGGGTCATCGCCTAATCCCTCAGCAAAGAGAGTTACTGTGCCCGCTTCGTTACCGGTGAGCTCATTGATCAGCAGAGCGAAATCTCTGATTGTCGTTTCATTTGGATTACCAATGTTGACAGGATCGTGCATATCCGTCCACATCAAACGAAAGATACCTTCGACTAAATCGGTAACGTAACAAAAACTGCGGGTTTGCTCTCCGCTGCCATAGATGGTAAGTGCTTGGTGATGCAATGCTTGGAGAATGAAATTAGGCACCACCCTGCCATCATCCAAACGCATACGCGGTCCAAAGGTATTGAAGATACGCACAATGTGAGTATCCACGCCGTGAAAACGATGGTAAGCCATAGTAAGCGCTTCCGCGAAGCGTTTAGCTTCGTCATAAACTGAGCGCGGTCCTATGGGGTCACAATTGCCCCAGTAGGTCTCCGGCTGAGGATGAATCTGTGGATCCCCGTAGACTTCGCTGGTGGAGGCGAGCAGATATTTTGCTCGGTGGGCTTTTGCCAGCCCAAGGGTGTTGAGCGTCCCTAAAGCACCGGCTTTGAGCGTTTGAATCGGCAAGTTGGGGTAACCTAAGGGTGAAGCAGGGTTAGGGCTGGCAGGCGAAGCAAAGTGCATCACGTAGTCAATTTGCCCTGGAATATCAATATAGGTGGAAACGTCCTGGCGGATGAGCTGGAAAGCCGGGTTGTTGAACAAGTGTGCGATGTTGGCTTCATCGCCGGTGATGAAATTATCCAGACCTATGACCTGGTGACCCTCATAAATGAGACGATCTGTCAGGTGGGATCCTAGAAACCCAGCTGCACCCGTTAGGACAATGCGCATATACTTTTCCTTGTACAATAATTCTCTAGGTCTTAGAGTATAATCAGCTCTTCAAAGCGAGATAATTATAGCATGAGCCATGAACCGAACATCCCGGAAAAAGATCTCAAAGCCTTAGCCCAATTAGAGGCTTTGCTTTTTGCTGCGCCTGGTCCTTGTGGGTTAGAGCAGTTAGCCCGAACTTTGCAAATCAGTAAAAACGATGTTTTGCGTTTAGCGGATTTGCTGGCAGAACATTATCAAGCTTGGCATGGGATTCGCATACAACATATTAAGGACAAGCTTCAGCTGACCACCGCTCCAGAGTTTGCTGTGCTCATTGAGCAGCTTTTGGGGCTTGAGGTTGACACGCGGCTATCGCAGCCAGCGTTGGAGGTGCTCGCTATCATCGCATATAAACGCATGACCACGCGACCAGAGATTGAGAATATCCGAGGTGTAAACAGTGACTCGGTAGTGAAAAGTTTATTAGCAAAAGGTTTAATTGAAGAATTAGGCCGTTCTGATTCTCCCGGAAGGCCGATTTTATATGGGGTGACGTCAGAATTTTTACAATATTTTGGGCTCGAGTCCCTCGATCAGCTTCCGCCAATTGACTTGGAAGCACTTTCGGGTTCTGGGAGACCTGAAGAAAATAGCGAAATGAGGGTATTAAAAGACTAATGGCAAAAGAGCGAGTTCAAAAACTTTTAGCTGCCGCTGGAATAGGTTCTCGCAGAGCTTGTGAAGCTCTGATTGAGGCTGGGCGTGTGAAGGTCAACGGTCAGGTGGTTCATTTAGGTGATAAGGCTGACCCTGAAAAAGATACAATTGTCTTAGATAAGAAGGTGATCCGCCTGCCAAAGCAGAAGATATATATTGCGCTGAACAAGCCCAAAGGCTATTTATCGGATATTGATGAAACCCACCCTAAACCGACTGTGTTTGACCTGGTGGATATTCCGGAGCCGCTTTTTTCAGTAGGTCGGTTAGATTTGGATAGCGAAGGCTTAATCCTCTTGACTAACGATGGCGAGTTAGCCAATCGCTTGACACATCCCCGTTACCGCCACGAAAAGGAATATGAGGTGTTTGTGATAAAACAGCCTGATGAAGAACAATTGGCGATTTGGCGGCGGGGGGTGGTGCTCGAGGATGGCTACCGTACCTTGCCAGCCAAAGTGGAAGTAATCAAACGCGCGAATAATGGGGCTTGGCTGCGGATCATTATGCGCGAAGGGAAGAAGCGGCAAATTCGTAAAACTGGTGCGCGGATTGGCTTACCTGTAGGGCAAATCAAGCGTGTCCGCATCGGGACGCTTAAATTAGGCTCACTGCGCAGTGGAGAATGGCGCTATCTAACTCCAGCAGAAATCCAGCGGTTGAGAGCTTACGCTGGTCTAGAAAAAGAAGAATAGCCCTCCTAAGCACTCACCCAGTCTTTTTACCAAACTCGCTTAGGGCTGCATTTAACTGTTCAATTTGCGCGTCGGAAAGCGGCGTTTCGCAACTCTCGCGATCAACGCGGCGGATGTAACGTTTGATTTCCGGAAGCTCAACAACTGGGATGGGTGCTTGACTTACATCGCCAATCTTCGTGTTCTTCAGCAGCACAACCAGAACGTGGTTTATGGGCGGCTGCGATTCCTCCGGAATTCCCTTGGAAGCTAAATAACTGCGGATGGCTTCTTCATCAGCTAAGGCTTCGCGATCGGGCTTGCCTAAGCCTTCTTGGCCAAAAACCTTCATCATAAAGTTGCCGCCTTCTTGCTTCCATTTGCCATCGATGTATGAAATCTTTCCGCTGGCAGTCACTGGGATCGGAACCCAAATGTGGCAAGGGCCAATCAAGAGCATTGGAACTGGACTGGAATATACGTAAAAGGTGTAATCGCTGCGCAGCTTTTCGAAGGCAGTTGCAAAGATTTCATCAAAACGCGGATTACGACCAAAACGGTTGGTGAAATACATGCCAATTTGAGAAAGTACGAAACCAACGATTAGGGCAGCGTAAGACCACAAAATCCGGGAAATATCCCCTCCAAAGGCAAAGACCAACCCAATAATCAGAATTATCAAGCTGCCATAAGTACAAATTTGACCGATGGTTTTATTACGTTTAATAAGTTTATCGTTGCGGATGATGTTCATGAATCTGACTCTTTCGTGTTAGTAAAAGTGATAGCGCTACGTAATGATTCTAACAAATTTAATTCTATTGCGATACGTGCTTGATTGATGGCACTGACCATTGCTTTTGCGTCTGAACGGCCATGCCCGACAAAAACCAGGCCATCTAAGCCCAAGAGCGGCGCAGCCCCAACCTCGGATGGATCAATCAGTTTTCTTACAGAATCGAAAGCGGGTTTGGCTAAAAGTGCACCGAGCTTTGTGCGCGTACTACGCATCAGCTCTTCTTTGAGGGTTTCAAACAGAAGTTTGCCTAAAGCTTCACTAGACTTCATCAGCACATTCCCAGTAAATCCATCGGTAACTGCCACATCAACTTTACCACCAAAGAACTCTTTACCTTCAATATTTCCAATGAATCCAGGCACTTGTTGGCGCATTAACGGTCCGGCTTCGCGGACGAGGTCGTTTCCTTTGCCCTCCTCTTCTCCATTGGAAAGCAGCCCAACAGTTGGGTTCGTGCAGTTGAGCATAATTCTGGCATAAACTTGACCCATTTGTCCAAATTGCACCAGGAATTCAGGGCGACATTCTGCATTGGCACCGACATCTAAAATAACCGCTTTGCCACCCTTTACCGGAAAAGTTGTGCTCAAACATGGGCGGATTACGCCAGGCATGAGTCCGAAGATCTTAGTGCCAAAGTACATCGCCATGCCAGTGTTGCCGGCAGTAACAAAGGCTTGGGCTTCACCCTTCCTCACTAAGTCCATCCCGACTTGCATGGTGTTTTGTTTTTTAGCCCGGGCTTCCTGAATATGGTCAGTCATGTCAATAGCTTCGGGGGCATCCACAATACGGATGTGGGATTTATCACCCGGTTGGGCGGCTAAACCGGAGGAGAGGGTTTGCTCATCCCCAACAAGGATCAAGTCAATATCATCAGTTTGTGTGCTGAGCACGGCTGCAGCTAACTCGGGTTTAGGGCGTTCATCGCTGCCCATCGCATCTAGAACAATCGTTGTTCTCATTTATAACCTCTCAGTTA
The DNA here is from genome assembly GCA_034430095.1 of Candidatus Mesolinea sp. Classification (GTDB taxonomy): domain Bacteria; phylum Chloroflexota; class Anaerolineae; order Anaerolineales; family Anaerolineaceae; genus Mesolinea. Next base: position 120,275 of record DAOUFK010000030.1, on the reverse strand, counting down.
TGATTGCTTGACATATAAGCCAGGCAAGTTATAATTTTTTTATCGCGCTGGTGCTGGAACTGGCAGACAGGCATGGTTGAGGGCCATGTGGCGCAAGCCGTGGGGGTTCAATTCCCCCCCAGCGCATCAGGCAGGTTCAACCTGCCTTTTTTATTTTAAGGAAACTCCCGATTAAACCAAGTCCAAGGGCTTACTGGCGTGCCGTTAATATCAATCTCAAAGTGCAAATGCGGACCAGTTGAGCGCCCTGTGTTACCCAAGATGGCAATCCGTTGCCCTGGCTGAACGACTTCACCGACCTCAACTAAGATCTCAGTTAAGTGCATATAGATCGAATACACACCTAAACCGTGATCGATGATCAGTAAATTCCCGCGAACCAACTGGTTAGGTAAGATGGCAGCTACCGTGCCTGTTGCGGGGGCAAAAACATCCGTACCTTCACAATAACCGAGGTCAATACCGGTATGGTAATAGAGTTTGTCACTGCCATTATAGGTGCGTCGGCTGCCAAAATCCGCATTTACGCAGTCTGAACCAGCAATAGGGTATTTAAATGTGCCGTTCCACTGTTTTATAGGGGTTACTTTTGTAACAATCTCCCTAACTCGGGCATCTTCCTCAGCAATTTCTGGGGAATCAATAGTCTCCGGATCGACCACCAAGTTTATACTGGATTGAAAATTCCCTGGTTTTATAATCACCCACTGGTCAAAGTTGTAGGTAATGTTTTCTGCAGTGGTCACTGTTATTTTGAGAGGATAAGCACCGGGTGCTTGCAAGGCATTAATTCCGCCAAAAGCTACGAGCTCTCCATTTTCATACGGGGAAAAGACTGCTGAGTTCCCTGCTAACTCTGCGCTAATTGAGACACTCTCGGCAGTCTCAGCCTTCAACACGTAGGTCTCTCCTTGCATTAGGGGTAGATTATCGATACTCATCGAACGAATACCAGGGATGGCTAATACTTCGGTAGCTTCTTGACCGGAATGGTAGAAATAGGGGTCGAGTGGCAGAGCCAAGTTAGGTGAACTCAGTTGGTTGAGGCGGGCTAACGACCAGGGGTTTTGACCGGATAACAAAGCTAACTCTAACCATGATTGCCCGGGCGTGAGGGCAGGAAGCGTCTGCAAATCCTGCGTAGCTTCTGAGGTGGTCAGGGCAATCCGCCTGCCAACAAACAGTTCTGATTGACTGGTGAATTTATTCAGTTTGGCAAGGCTTGCCGGATCTGATTGTGTTCGCCGGCTGAGGCTGCGCAAGTTTGCACCGAGCGGAATGTATTCTGTTGTAAGCGTTCCTTGCATCCCTTCCAAGCCGGGGATCAGCAATCGGTCCCCTATCAGAAGCGAATCCCCATTGCTCAGCCCGTTGACAGCCAAGATTTCGTCCACCGTTGTATAGAACTGGTTGGCGATGTCGTACAGCGTATCCCCAGATTGCACGATATATACTGGCAGGGTCTCGTCTTGGGCGGCTACAGGCTCAGCCAAGATGGGAGTGTGTATAATTGAGAGAACAAGCAATGCTAAAAAGATTTTTTGCACTGTTTTAATTAAATAGTTTTGTCTGCACATCACTAACACCAGCTGTAAAGTTTACCATAGGCTGGAAAAATTCAAATCTTGTGGAGGATGTTGATGAAGATAACGACTTGGAACGTCAACGGGTATCGCGCAGTCGTAAAAAAACAGGCGTTAGATTGGGTTAAGGATTACCAGCCGGATGTGCTTTGCTTGCAAGAAATTAAAGGCAGACCAGAGCAGTTCCCAGAAGAGCAGCGTGAAATTCCAGGCTACCAATCCTTTTGGAACCCTGCAGCGCGTCCTGGTTATAGCGGTACAGCTGTTTTTTATCGCGTAGAACCGCAGGAAATCGCGACTGGCATCGGGGTAGAGGAATTTGATGCTGAGGGGCGTGTGATCCGCTTACGTTACCCTGATTATTTTCTTTACAACGTTTACTTCCCGAATGGCGGCGAGGAAAATCAGCGCGTACCTTTCAAATTGGAGTTTTATGCCCGGCTGCTAGACGTTATTGATGAGCACCACCAAAAAGGCGAAAACGTCATCATTACGGGAGACTTTAACACCGCCCATAACGAGATCGACCTTGCCAGACCAAAGGAAAATGAAAAAAACACGGGATTTTTACCCGAAGAACGTGTATGGATAGACAAATACCTCGCGCATGGTTTGGTGGATGTTTTCAGGCATCTTTACCCGAATGCGGTGCGTTACACATGGTGGACTTACCGCATGCATGCCCGCGAGAAGAATATTGGTTGGCGCTTAGATTATTTCTTGGTCAGCGAGAGCTTGGTTCCAAGGGTTGATGATGTGATCATCATGGATGAAATCATGGGCTCGGATCATTGCCCTGTAACGCTCATTATTCATTAAAAATCATCACTACAAAACCACAAAGAAAAAGCCGGAGGTTTGCTCCGGCTGTGTAGTTTGTTTAACTTTAAGCGTTTGGTTTTGGCCCTGTGCGAAGAATTAACTGCTTGGCTGCAAGTACTTCATCGCAACGGCGCACGGGGCTGTGATGCGGGGCTTCGTGCAGTAATTCTGGTTGTGTGTGCGCCTCCTCAGCGATCTTCAGCAGCGCATCCGCGAAGTAATCCAGCGATTCAAGCGATTCCGTTTCGGTTGGCTCGATCATTAAGGCTTCGTGCACGATGAGTGGGAAGTAGTTTGTTGGGGGATGGACGCCGTAGTCAATCAGCCGTTTGGAGACATCCAAAGCGCGCACACCGGGGGCATCCTTCCAGACGCCTTCGACGACGAACTCGTGCATACACTTCCGGTCGTACGGTAGGGTATAGGTCCCCTTGATTTTGGAAAGCAAATAATTGGCGTTAAGCACTGCCATTTCAGCGATATTTCGCAACCCTTGGCTGCCATGCATGGCAATATAAGCATAGGCGCGCACGAGAATGCCAAAATGCCCTTGAAAAGATTTAATCGGACCAATAGTTCTGGCAGGGTGCGCGTAGCCATATAATGGCGGGGTCTCTTCATCACCAGGGTCAACAATCGTGACGACTGGATCGGGAAGGTAGTCGACGAGCTTCTCGCAGACAGCCACGGGTCCTGAACCTGGTCCTCCACCGCCATGAGGGGTTGAGAAGGTCTTATGCAGATTGAAGTGCATAATATCAAAGCCTAAATCGCCAGGGCGCACAATGCCGAGGAGGGCATTCATATTCGCGCCGTCACCATACACTAAGCCACCAGCAGCATGGACGGTTTCGATGACTTCTACCACATGTTCATCGAAAAGACCCAATGTATTGGGGTTAGTGAGCATCAAGCCGGCTAAGTTTTCATCGCAAAGCCCTTTAAGCGCGTCTAAATCCACATTCCCACGTTCATCCGAGGGGAGTGAAACCACTTCAAATCCGCTCATCGAAGAAGTAGCGGGATTGGTACCGTGGGCAGAATCGGGGATGAGAATGCGCTTGCGCTTTGTATCTCCGCGGTCAGCGTGATATTTTTGGATAATGAGTACGCCGGTTAGTTCGCCTTGGGCGCCAGCAGCAGGCTGTAAAGTGATGCCGGCAAATCCACTGATTTCCATCAGCCACTCTTGCAGGGCATACATAAGGTAGAGGTTTCCTTGCACCGTGTCCTCAGGCTGCAAGGGATGGGTGAATGCGAAACCAGGCAGTCGAGCCGCAGCCTCGTTGATCTTGGGGTTGTACTTCATCGTGCATGAGCCTAAGGGATAGATACCAATATCAACCCCGTAATTCTTCTGGGATAGGCGTGTAAAGTGACGTACCACGTCCACTTCAGAAACTTCCGGAAGAGGTAAGTCCTTGCGCCGGAATTCTGTAGGGAGTGGACTTTGGGGAACATCTGGTACAGGGAACCTTACTCCCTGACGACCAGCGGAAGAAAGTTCATAAATGGTAGGCTCAGCCATGGGTCACCTCCAAAAGTGCATCGTGGAGCAGGTCAATATCGTCCTTATGGATTTTTTCAGTAACTGCCATGAGCAGGTAACCTTCCAGTTCGGGGTAATCTTTACCTAAGTCATACCCGCCAAGGATGTCATAAGCGCGTAAGTGGTCAAGTAAATGATCGACCGGCATAGGGCTGCTTATAGCAAACTCGTGGAAGAACGGCGTGTCGGGAAAAGCCAACTCATATCCAGGGATGCTTTCGATCTGGTTTGCTGCGTAATGCGCCTTTTGGTAGCAGAGATTTGCTACCTGTTCAAAACCCTGCTTGCCCAATAAGCTGAGGTAAATTGTCGACGCTAATGCCATCAGACCTTGGTTGGTGCAAATATTGGAGGTGGCTTTTTCGCGGCGAATATGCTGCTCACGGGCAGTAAGGGTCATTACATAGGCTAACTCGCCGGCTGCATCTACCGTCTGACCGATCAGCCTGCCAGATATCTTGCGCAGCAGCTCGTTGGTAACGGCAAATATGCCTAAATATGGTCCACCGTATGAAAGCGGGATGCCTAAAGGTTGGCCTTCGCCCGTCACGATATCAGCACCAAACTCTCCAGGCGGCGTGAGTATACCTAGTGCCGTTGGGTTAACCGAAACAGCGAGCAAAGCTCCAGCGGCATGTACCGCTTCAGCTAAAGGTTTGTAGTCGATGATGCGCCCAAAGAAATCGGGATATTGCACCATGACTAAAGCGGTATTCGTGTCGATTTGAGCGATGAGTTTCTCCATCGAAGCGTCGAAGCCTGTCTCCCGGTCGTCTCCGAGGATACTAATCTCGCTGTTGCCGCGCATATACGTGCGGATGACCTGGCGGTATTGTGGGTTTACTGCGCGGGAGATGAGAAACTTTGTGCGTTTGCCTCTGAAGTGGTGATAAGCCAAAATAACTGCTTCAGCTGCAGCGGTAGCGCCGTCATAGTGGGAGGCATTGGCTACATCCATACCTGTCAGATTGCAAATCAGGCTTTGATATTCGAAGATGGATTGCAAAGTGCCTTGGGAGATTTCTGGCTGGTAGGGAGTATAAGCGGTGTAGAACTCGCCACGGCGGAGGAGCATATCCACCGCAGCCGGAACATAATGGTCGTACGCGCCGGCGCCTAAGAAGCTAATCAGCTCAGAAGTATTGCCGTTAGCGCGGGCGATGCTTTCGAGGTCTTGGTTGACTTCCATCTCGGTAAGTGCCGGTGGAAGGTTAAGCTCTGGGAAGCGATACTGCTCAGGAATTTCTTGGAAGAGGTCCTCGAGTTTACTTAGCCCAATGGCTTTGAGCATCGCCTCCACATCCTGAGGTGTGTGAGGGGTGAACATGGCTACCTACTTTCGCAATAAGCTTCGTAGGCTTCTGCATCCATCAGCTCAGCGAGTTCGGCAGGGTCTGAGATTTTAATCTTTACCAGCCAGCCTTTTCCATAAGGGTCCTGGTTGAGGACTTCAACGTCATCTGTGATACTCTCATTGATTTCTAGCACGGTGCCGCTCACTGGAAAGTTAACTTCGGCTGTGGCTTTAGCAGAATCGACACTTCCTAGGGTTTGGTTAGCTTTAACTTCTTCGTCAGGCTCCACAGCAAACTCAAAGTAAACAATGTCTCCCAGCTGGCTCTGCGCATAGTCGGAGATGCCAATGGTTGCAATATTGCCTTCAACTTTTACCCATTCATCAGTTTTTGCGTATTTTAAATCTTTGGGGAAATTCATATTAGCTCCTTTTTTATAGTGACCATGGTCAAATACAATGGCGTTTGCATTCTCAGCAGGAAGTTCAATCACTTCATCTGGTCGAGAACTTTAGTGCAATTTGCCTCGCATCGTTTGCGTAAATTAATTTTAGCAAGATAGAAATTAAAGTCAAGCAGCAGCTCTGTCTTGGCTGGATAAAAACTCATTTTGATTGGAATGAAAGATTTTGCCAACTTTTTCCACATATTCCAGGCTTTGGTGGCGGAAGTAAGTATTGTAAAGGTCGGCATAATAGCCACCGCTCTTGAGCAGCTGCTCATGATTACCTTCCTCGAGGATGACGCCTTCGTCCAATACGATAATGCGATCTGCAGATTGCACAGTCGAGAGGCGATGGGCGATGAGCACACTCGTGGATTGCTTGAGGATGAGGTTCAGCGCTGTTTGGATTTGTTTCTCAGTGAAGGGGTCGATGCTGGCAGTGGCTTCGTCGAGGATAAAAACCGAGGGTTTTTGCGCCAAAACGCGCATGAGGGCTACCAACTGACGCTGCCCCATGGAGATTTGAGCGCCTCTTTCTCCAACGAGAGTATCCAAACCTTCCCCGAAGGTTTCCAACCATTCCCCATCTCCAATTTGGTAAGCTAAAGCGAGGATCTCTTCTCTGCTAATCTCTGGCTGAGAGAAACGAATGTTTTCCTCTACCGTTCCTTCAAAAAGGAAGGGTACCTGCGTGACCAATCCCATGTGCTGACGCAAAGCGCGTAGATTGTATGAACGGATATCGCGGTCGTCGATGAGCAGCTCTCCACTCTGGAATTCGTAAAAACGCGCAATCAGCCGTGCGATGGAAGATTTCCCTGCGCCCGTATGCCCAACAATTGCAACGTTTTCGCCTTCTTGAATGTGGAGATCAAAATCTTTGAGCACTTCTTTGCCGGTGTTATATCTAAATGTGAGCTTGTTAAAATCGATTTTCCCACGCAGCTGTGTGGGGACGTAATTTCCTGTCTGGATGACGGTGTGCTCGGCATCAATCAGGGCAAAAATGCGCTCCGCTGCAGAAAGCCCGGTTTGCACCTGCGTCCAGTAAGAAGTGAGAGCCATGACTGGCTGTAAAAAGCGGTCAATACTGAGTACGAACATATACCAAGCGCCGGCACTAATCAAGCCTGCGATTACAGAATTGGAGCCCGTGTATACGATGACGGCGGTGGCGATCCCGCCTAAAGCACGCGTCGTCGGGAATACAACCGAAAGGATCATGCCTCGCTTTACGTTCATCTCATAGGAGACGTTATTAGTTTGCTTAAAGTCTCGATAGATACTTTCTTCTTGGCGGAAGTTTTTTGCAATGGCTATACCGCTGATCGTCTCTTTAATCGTAGCATTCACGTTTGCCATTGCGCGCATGCCCTGCCGCGTGAATCGGCGGGCTAAACTGCGGTAAAACGAGACGATGATGATGACCACGGGGACAATCATGAAAAGAGTTACGGCTAAGCGCCATTGTGTGTTGAGCAAAATGATTGCAGTGATGAGGGATTGCAGGGCGTTGTTGGCTACGTCCATGGTGATCGTGATGAATGTTGAGAAATCGCGCGTATCTGTAGTAATACGTGAAAGGATCCTTCCAGAGGAATAACGGTCGTGGAAAGCCATATCTTGGCGCATCGAGGCTGCAAAGGCATCTGTGGAAAGGTCACGGTTGATATCGGCGATCACCCGCGCTAATAAACGGTGGTTGACGTAGTAGAAGACAAAGCCCAGCACTTCCACAATGATGACCAACCCAGCCAATAGGTAAAAGACAGAACGATCTGGAACACCAGCAATCCCCTCATCCAGGACTTTAGAAATAAGCAGCGGAGGCAGTGCGCCGATGCTGCCTTGCAGGAAGATCGCAATGAGGATGACGATAATCTGTTTCTTATACGCTCGGGCATAACTCCAGATGCGGCTGAGCAAGGCTTTGTTGCTGTATTGCCGATCGTATGTTTCGCTATCCAAACCTGCATAAAAAGCCATAAAACGTTAATCCTCGATAAAAAGATGGCGATAAGCACGCGAAGTCTGCATTAACTCCTCATGTGTGCCGATTTCAGAAATTCTTCCTTTTCGCATCACAATAATGAGATCTGCCCAGCGAATTTGGGAAAGGCGATGCGTGATAATAAAAGTTGTCCGCCCTTCGGAGGCAATCTTGATTGCTTTTTGGATTTCATCTTCTGTTTTGCTATCGATAGCACTGGTGGAATCATCCAGGATCAGGATTTTGGGGTCTGTCAAAAAGGCGCGTGCTAAGGCGATACGCTGCCGTTGACCTCCGGAGAGTGTTGCACCGCGTTCGCCAATGATTGTATCGTAGCCATTCTCCAAATCCATGATAAATTCGTGTGCTTGAGCGCTTTTGGCAGCTTCAATAACTTCTTCACGGGTGGCGCCGGGTTTGCCGAAAGCAATGTTTTCATAGATAGATTTGGAAAACAGAAATATGTCCTGTTCAATGATTGAAATTTGACTACGTATGGCATCTAACTTCCAATCACGGAGGTCAACGCCATCGATGAGCACCTCGCCTTGGTTAGGATCGTAGGTGCGATTAATCAAGCGCACCAGAGTGGTCTTTCCGGAACCGGTTTGACCAACGATGGCAACTGTCTGCCCAGGGTGGACTTGGAAGCTAATATCCTGTAGCGCTGATTTGTGTCCCTCATAAGAAAAACTCACCTGCTTGAAGACCACCTCGCCACGCATGGTCTCGGCGTAGCCGTTTTCATTTTGATCCAAGTTGTTTTCCGCATTCATTACTGCGAGCAGACGTCTGGCACTGGCGATGCCCAAAGAGATCTGTGAATATGAATGGATTGAAGTATTGGTAGGGAAACCTAAGAGGGAGAGCGCGCTGAAATAAGAAATAACACTCGCGAGTGGGATGGTGCCCGCCTCGAAAAGAAACAAAGCGTGGAGTAAGCCAAAACCTAAAGTGAGTGCGAGCATAAGGAGCGGGATAAATCGCGCTTCAACATCGCCTTGTTCAACGGATGCATCGCGATAAGCTTTGATATTCTGCCGGAAAAGCTGGATTTCGTTTTCTTCTTGCGCCGCAGCTTTGACAGTTTCAACCCCATCAATAGCCTCAGCTAAGCGGCTGTTCATGATGCCAAAGGCACTCCGCACTTTGCTGGTGATGGGCTGCAAGATTTTCAGATAATGAACAATGTAGGCAAAATAAGCTACAATAAATATTGAGGGAGCAATTAAGAGGACAGGGTTGATTTGTGCGCCTATCACCAGGGGGATAAAAAGGAAGTTAATAGAACCCAAGACCATATTGATGCCTGGGCTGAAGAGGAAGTTAACCTCGCGGATGTCATTCGTAGCACGCGCCATCAAATCCCCTACCGATTGCAGCGAATGGAAGGTCATACTTTTGCCAAGCAAGGCGATATAAAACTCGTCTCTCACATCCCTTTCTATGCGCTGGGCTAAGACTTCAAAGCCAAAATTTCGTCCGAATTGAAGCACGCCACGCCCAACCTGCGAAATCAAAATGACCAAGACGGAACGATGAATCACTTGTAAATCTGGGGAGCCACTGGTCAGGGTGCTAAAAACGACCCCAAACTGGACGGCGGGCAAACCAGCCAATGCCGCATTTCCGATGGTACCAATCACTGCAATGAGGAAAATAAACCAATGGTGAATAGCGTGCGAGATAATCCAACGCCCTGGGTTAGATCTGTCGGTTTTATAGCGGAAGGGAATGGCAAATTCGCTTATACTCATCAGCAACAATCTCTTTATCTATTGAGAATTGTACCCGATGGATGCGCTCAATGGAGAAAATGCGTAAAAATGCGGGTAATTGCGATTACTTGTCCTTTTCCATGCACACCAGGTTGAAAAGCTAAATCTCCCTTGACGATAATCATAGCGAAGGTATAATCAGATTAATAATATTAATCTGATTATTAGACCATGGAAACCCCTTCACGAAGCGACCTATTAGATTACTTAGCTGAAGCTAATCGCTCTGGTGCATCCATACCAACAATTGCAGAGTTGAGCGAGGAATTAGGAATTAGCATCACCACTTTACGCGAGCAATTAGAAGTTGCGCGCCGCTTAGGTTTCGTCTCAATCAAACCCAAAATTGGCATTCAACCCTGTGGTTTTTCACTCACCCCGGCACTGATGCTAAGTTTGCAATATGGAATAAAAGTACAACCGGAGCTTTTTGAAGCATTTCGCGATTTACGCAAGCACATCGAAGCCAGCTATTGGTATGAAGCAGCACCTTTATTGACCAGTGGAGAGGTGAGTGCTTTAGGGGAAATTGTTCATAAAGCGCGACTCAAAATTGAAAATCAACCTATCGAGATGCCCGAAAAAGAACATCGTGCGTTTCACTTAGCGATATTTCAGCATTTGGAAAATCCCCTTGCCAAAAGCGTTCTGGAGACTTTTTGGGAGTTGAATGCGGGGAATGAGCGCAATTATTACCTCGATCAGACCTACTTAGTTACTGTGTGGAATTATCATCAGCGCATCGTTGAAGCCCTGGCTGCGCGGGATTTTGACCGCGGTTATCAAGCTCTGATCGCGCATATGGATTTGGTGGTGCAGCGAAAAAAAGTGGAATTATCTCAGCGTTTTGAGTGATAAAAGGAGAATAAGACCTCATGACCTACCCCGAGAATGAAAAATTGATCGATCTCCCCCCAAAAGTAAATGATTTTTGCATGACGGTTTGCACTGTCAACGGTTCTGGCAGTGCTACATCTAACAATGTGCTCTATCATGCTCTCTTCCACATGGGCATCCCGACCTCTGGGAAAAACATATTCCCCTCAAACATTAAAGGCTTGCCCACGTGGTTTGTCATTCGGGTTTCGGGGGAGGGCTACTTAGGTAGAGTGCCTTATGATGACATTCTCGTTGCAATGAACCCGGAAACATTTCTGGATGATTTAACTTATTTGCCCGAAGGCGGTGTGATTTTTTATGCAGACCACATCCGCTTGCCGGAAAACCCGCGACCCGATCTGATTTTCTACCCAATGCCCATTCGCCGGCTGGTCAAGGAGGCAGAAGTCCCGCGCAATCTGCGGGAATACATGGAGAATATGGCTTACGTCGGTATTGTGGGGCAAGTTCTGGGTATCAGTATGGAAAGCATCCTCTATGCTTTGAAACGTCACTTTGGCAATAAGGCTACCGCGCTCGAAACGAACTTAAAAATGGTCAAAACTGGTTATGACTGGGCAGCAGAGAATATCGTCAAAAGAGACCGCTATTCCGTGAAGCCGCTGCCCCCGATGAAGGATTGCATTTTAACCGATGGGAATAATGCCGCAGCGTTGGGTTCGCTTTTCGGAGGTGTTGAGTTTTGCGCTTGGTATCCGATCACGCCAGCGAGCAGCTTAGTTGAATCGATGATAGAGCACAACCCCAAGTTACGCAAAGATCCCGTAACAGGCAAGAACACTTGTGTGATCTTACAAGTGGAAGATGAGCTGGCTGCTGCCGGCTGCGCGGTTGGTGCTGGTTGGGCTGGCTTACGTGCGATGACCGCTACCTCAGGCCCAGGCTTGAGCTTGATGACCGAAAATGTGGGCTTGGCATATTTTACAGAAACACCAATCGTGATTTGGGATGTACAGCGCGTTGGACCCAGCACAGGCTTACCCACGCGCACAGCACAAGGGGATCTGACTTTTGTTTATTTCCTGGGGCATGGGGATATCAATCACGTCATCCTACTGCCCGGTTCGGTGAATGAGTGTTTTGAGTTTGGCTGGAAAGCCTTGGACTTGGCAGAGCATTATCAGACTCCGATTTTTGTTCTTAGCGATCTGGACTTGGGGATGAACCAGTGGATTACGCCTAAATTTGCATATCCTGACCGTCCTATTGACCGTGGGAAAATCCTATGGGAAGAAGATTTGGATCGTTTCGGCGGGCAATGGGGTCGTTATAAGGACATCGATGGTGATGGTATTCCTTACCGTACGGTGATGGGCAATCAGAACCCAGCTGCAGCTTACTTCACGCGCGGCACCGGCCATAATGAGTATGGAAATTATAGTGAAGACCCAATAAATTGGGCAAATATGATCCGCAGGATTAAAAAGAAACTGATGAACATGTGCGAGGTGCTGCCGGAACCCATTTTGCGGACGAAACCCGGCGCTAAAATCGGCATCATCGGCTGGGGGTCAACCGACCCAGCGCTAATTGAGGCTCAAGATATGCTGGAAGAAGCAGGCGTCCCAGTGGATTTCTTGCGCATTCGGGCATTGCCAAGTTGCAAAGCCGTGCGCGACTTTATCGCTGCACATGACCATACTTATGTGTTGGAGCTTAATCGCGATGGTCAGATGTGCTCAATTCTGAAGTTAGAGGTCTCTGAGTGTTCTGAGAAGCTGTCTTCACTAACGGAAATTGGTGGTTTGCCGATGACGGCGCTTTGGGCGACAGAACAAGTTTTGGCAAAGGAGATGGAGAGACATGGATAACACACAGACGCAAAAAGTGGAGCGGAATTTAATTGGGCTTTCCCCTGTCGATTATAAAGGGAAGCCTTCTACACTTTGCCCAGGGTGTGGTCATAACACCATCGCTAACCAAATTCAAGCCGCGCTCTTTGAGCTGGGCGTCGTTCCAGAAATGGTTGCCAAGTTTAGCGGGATTGGCTGCTCCAGCAAGAGCCCGAACTATTTTTTGGACCGCTCTTTTGGGTTCAATGGGGTTCATGGGCGCATGCCAACTTTGGCTACGGGGGCTTGCTTCGCAGACCGGCGCATTAAACTCATAGGCATCTCGGGGGATGGGGACTCGGCGAGCATTGGCATGGGGCATTTTAAACATGTCATCCGCCGGAATATTCCAATGGTTTACATCATTGAGAATAATGGTGTGTATGGACTTACTAAAGGGCAATTCTCGGCTACCTCGGACTTGGGCTTAGAGCTCCGTCATCAGGGTAAGAATTATCTGCCCCCCTTAGATTTGTGCTTGGAGGCTTTGATCAGCGGGGCGAAATTTGTTGCCCGCGCATTTGCTGGAGATGTTAAACAGATGCGAGAGCTCTTCAAAGCTGCTTTTGTGCATAATAGCATTGCCGTGATTGATGTGATTAGCCCATGTGTGACTTTTAACAATCAGGATCAGGCAATGCAATCTTATACATGGGGGCGCGAGAATGAAAGCCCTATTCAGGATATTACCTTTATTCCGAAGGCTCAAGAAATCATTGTGGAGGACTTTCAAGAAGGTACTTACCGCGAAGTAAAACTCCATGATGGTTCGAGCCTGTTGCTTAAAAAGATCGACAGAGATTACGATCCAACAAGTAAAACCGAAGCCTTAGATTTGTTAACGGAGTCCTACGAAAAGCGTTACCTCACCACCGGCTTGTTCTACATCGAAAAGACCGAACAGTCCATTTTTGATATCTTCGATTTAGGAAAGGAGCCGCTTAATCGCCTCCCAGCCGAGCGAATCCGACCGGATTTGGCTGCCTTGGAGCGGATTAATGCTGCGTTAGAATAAGTAAGCTGCACGGAGACTAAAAACGGGGTCAGCAATCTGACCCCGTTTTTAGTCCACTTCAAGCTTTACCAACGCAAAGAATAAAGCAATATCAAGTTCGGTTTGACCATTTCTCCTACCGGAAAGCCAGAAATCACAACGACTTTATCCCCGGCTGAGAGGTTGGTTGACGCGTACAGCCCAGTCTCTACGTGCTTGACCATTGTTTCGAGTGTGTCTGCATGCGGTACAAGCAACGGTGTGACGCCCCAAGCAATTCCTAACCAATGATAAGTCTTCATCTCTGGGGTGAAGGCGTAAATTGGCACGTTAGGTTTGGTTTTAGACATCCACATCGCCGTAGCGCCCGAAATGGTAAACACCACAATTGCTTTGACCTTGGCTGCAATAGAAAGTTCTTTGGCTGACCGTGCAATCGATACCGTTGGATTATTAGGATCATCAGCGATCAAGCTATCCAAATGCCCCCACTCGCTGAGGTGCTTTTCGGATTCCTTAATAATGGCATCCATCATGCGAACGCTCTGGACTGGGTATTTCCCCGCGGCTGTCTCAGCGGAAAGCATGACAGCATCGGTGCCATCAAAAATGGCGTTCGCCACGTCAGCTGCTTCTGCTCTGGTAGGGCGCGGGTTATTAATCATCGATTCCAACATTTGCGTAGCAGTGATGACGAACTTGCCTTTTTGATTAGCAGCTTTGATGATGGCTTTTTGCACAGAAGGAACTTCGGCTGGAGACATCTCTACACCTAAATCTCCCCGCGCAACCATCACGCCATCGGTAGCATCAATAATAGCGTCCAAGTTGGCAATTGCTTCAGGACGCTCTAACTTTGCGATGATAGGAGGAACCCGCTCCGAGCCAGACATCTCCTGCATGGTTTTCCGAACGGTGAGAATATCGGAGGCTTGGCGCACAAAAGATATGGCTACCAGGTCAACCCCTAAAGAAATACCAAAAGCTAAATCCTCCAGATCTTTAGGCGTCAGACAGGCAATATCCAGCTTTGATCCGGGAAGGTTAACACCTTTATGGGATTTGAGTTTACCTCCGAGGATGACCTTGGCGTAGATAGTCTCGCCATCCAGCTCGAGGACCTCGAACTCAAGCTGGCCATCATCCAGGAGGATGTGATTACCAGGAGAGAGTGCTTCATGTAAATTTGGCACGTCGAAAGGAATGAATATGGTGCCTTCACGCAAGTTTTTCGGGTTCTCGGTTGAACTTAATGCAACTGTATCTCCTGATTTCAGCTCAACAAAATCGGTTTTTAGGTTGCCGATGCGCAGCTTTGGGCCTTGCAGGTCCATCAAGATAGAAACAGGTTTGCCAAGCTCTTCAGAAAGCCTGCGTAATATTTTGTACCGATTGGCATGTTCTTCATGAGTGCCGTGCGAGAAATTGAGGCGGGCAACATCCATGCCGGCTTCAATCAAGGCGCGCAGCGTGGCTTCATCAGAACTGCTTGGACCTAAGGTGGCGACGATTTTGGCAAACCTGTTCATAAAAGCTCCTAACTTTAGGGCATTTGTAAAACCTTAGCAATCCTAGGTAAAGCCCAGTCTAAGGTTTCTTGCTCAATAATGAGGGGTGGCGCAAAGCGGATAACGTGATCATGCGTTTCCTTGGCAAGAATGCCTTCATCCTGCAATGCCTCACAGAAACGTCGAGCACCGCCTGCTTCCGGTTTTAGTTCAACACCGATCAGCAAACCGCGCCCCCGCACCTCTTTGATGTGCGCGCTTGGGATTTCACTCAATCGGTCCATAAAGTAATTACCCAAGGTGAAAGCCCGCTCGGGAAGATTCTCTTCCTCGATGACATCGAGGGCAGCGATGCCAACAGCGCAAGCTAAAGGGCTGCCACCAAAGGTCGACCCATGCTCGGAAGGTTGGAACAAGCCCAAAATAGGCTCATCCGCCAGTACAGCTGAGACTGGTAGCATGCCGCCCGAAAGCGCTTTCCCAATGATAGTGATATCGGGGCGAACATTTTCATACTCTGAGGCGAAAAGTTTACCTGTGCGACCTAAGCCGGTCTGAATCTCATCAGCAATAAAGAGTACCTGATTTTGTTCGCAAAGGTCAGCTACTCCACGCAGATACCCTTCGGGGGGAACAATCACGCCATTTTCACCCTGGATTGGTTCAAGCATGACAGCGGCTGTGTTTGGATTGATAGCTGCTCGCACAGCTTCGAGATCTCCAAAGGGCACAATCTTAAAACCGGGGGTAAATGGACCGAAGGCATCTTTATACAGAGGTTCAGAAGATAAGGAAATGATGGTGATCGTGCGGCCATGGAAATTCCCGGCTGCAACGATGATTTCCGCTTCATACTTGGGGATGCCTTTGACGGCATATCCCCATTTGCGGGCAACTTTAAGGGCTGTTTCTACTGCTTCAGCGCCGCTGTTCATCGGCAAGCTCATTTGATAGCCGGTCATGTCAGATAGTTTTTTGTAAAACGGACCTAATTGATCGTTGCGGAAAGCACGGGAGGTTAAGGTGATTCGGTCGAGCTGATCTTGCAAAGCTTTGACGATTTTGGGGTGACGGTGCCCTTGATTGAGGGCAGAATATGCGCTTAGGAAGTCTAAATAGCGATTTCCATCGATATCTTCGACCCAAACGCCTTCACCTTTTGTCAAAACGACATCGAGCGGTTTGTAGTTATGGGCACCATATTTATCTTCAAGGTCAATATAATATTGGGAATTCAAGTTAATCTCCTTTCATGAGTGTGTATGCGACCGCTTTTTGAGCATGTAAGCGGTTGTGCGCTTGGGGGAAAAGCCGCGAGTGAGGTCCATCGGCAACGCTATCTGTAATCTCCTGCCCCCGATGAGCTGGCAGACAGTGCATGACGATCACATCGGGAGCAGCTTCTGAAACTAATTGATCATTGACCTGATAAGGCGGGAAAACTTTTTCGCGCTGCTTAGCTTCTTCTTCCTGACCCATGCTTGTCCAAGTATCGGTGTAAATTACATCGGCAAATTGCACAGCTTCGTGCGGGTCACGTAAGAAGGTCAGTTTGGCACCGCTTTCACGCGCTACATTTATGGCAGTTTGAACTGCATCGGCGGGCATATCATACCCTTCTGGATTGGCAATCGTAAAGTTTGCGCCTAATTTTGCACAAATTTGCATCAAGGAAACAGCAACGTTATTGCCGTCACCGACATAAGTAACGTTGATACCCTGAATGCGGCCAAAGTTTTCGTAGATAGTTAGTGCATCGGCTAGAGCCTGGCAGGGATGGCTGTAATCGCTCAATCCGTTAATCACTGGGATATTCGCCCAACGAGCTAACTCTAAAACATGCTCATGTGCAAATACGCGTGCCATGATGCCTTGCACATAACCCTCAAGTACACGGGCAATATCAGCAATAGATTCCCGTTGCCCCAGACTAACCTCATTAGGAGAAAGGTAAAGGGCATCGCCACCTAAATGGCGCATTGCCATATCGAAGCTGACCCGGGTGCGTAATGAGGGTTTTTGGAAAATCATCGCGAGCACCTTGCCCTTGAGGACGGGTTCATTGCCACCATGCGCATATTCTTCTTTGAGCCGGATGGCAAGATCAAGCAAGTTTAGTAATTCCTGGGGGCTGTAATCGATGATATCTAAGAAATCTTTATGCATACGCTCTCCTTAATCGTTTTAATATTAGTCAGGCGAAGCTACGGTTTTAGCTTTGCCTGTCACTCTGGGATTTTATCAGACTTCATCTTAAATTGGGATATGAAAAAGATTTACTCGTGAACCGCCCTGTAAAAACTAATCTCTGAATTTAAGCAGGCGGAGAAATGCTGCCTAAAAGGGGATTATTCATTGCTGTAAGGATTTCATCTTGCAGGCGGCTCATTTCTGCATACTCGTCCTCTTCTGCATGGTCATAGCCGCAAAGGTGCAGCACGCCGTGCACAAAAAGCATTTCCACTTCCTGCTGTAATGGATGCCCATTGTTTGCAGCTTGCTCCTGAGCTTTTTCGATGGAGATGACGATATCTCCTAAGTAATGCAAACCGTTTTCAGGGTCAAGATAGTCATTTTCAAAGGAAAGCACATCTGTGGGAGCATCAACGCCGCGGTAAGTCTTATTAAGCTTGTGGATGGTTCTATTATCGGTCAATTTCAGGGTGATTGCCTCATCCTGCGCATAGCCGAGCTTTTCCAGCGAGGTTTGAAGGCAAGCTTCCAGGCGGATGAGATCCACTTGAGTGCGGTATTTTTTGGGAGATGAAAAATCAATCATTGCATTCTTGAAGCTTAAAGGTGGAATTTAGTCCTCATTAACTCCACTATCAGCTTGCTTTTTGAATTTCTTTTGCACTTGGGGGTATTTTATGCGCGGGTGGTAGGAACGCTGTAAAGTTTCAAAGAAAGAATCTTCGATTGTCTTCAGGTCCTTGAGGGTTAGGTCGGTTTCTTCTAACTGGTCTGCGTCCTTATACATAGCGATGCTTTTTTGGATCAATTCGCGTAATTCTTCGTCGGTACGCGGAGCATCAGCGCGGGCTCTGGCTTCGGTTCCATCCGCTAACATCAGAATGGCTGTTTCTCGCGATTGCGGTTTAGGCCCTGGGTAAGTGAATAAAGATTTATCGACGTCTTCGGGGTTCTCAGCCATTGCAATGGCTTGGGAGTATTGATACACCGTTACCATCGTGCCATGGTGTTCGCGAATGAAATCAATAATTCGTGAGGGCAAACGATACTTTTTCGCTAAGGCTACGCCGTCAGGAACGTGTTGGATGATTGTGGCAGCCGCTGTTGCGGGATCGAGATCGTCATGGGCATCGATTTTATCCTTGATTTGATTCTCGACAAAAAATTGCGGGTTGTTGGCTTTGCCACAATCGTGGAAAAGCGCGCCGACGCGGATGAGCAGACGGTCTGCGCCAATTGCACCGGCGACTTGTTCGCAAAGGTTCGCAACCAGCAAGCTATGTTGATAGGAACCTGGGGCATTCTGTAAGATGTATTGAAGCAGCGGGTGATCTGGGCGGGAAATATCAATAAGCTGTAGGGTTGTAGGAATATCCAATACTTGGGCAAAGATAAATTGGAGCAGCAAGGAGAAACTGCCCGATAATAGACCATTCACCAGTGAAGCAATTACCAATGTGGAAAGACCGACCATGTCGGTATACACATCGCCTAAACGGAAGGCAGCCACTACAGCCATTCCAAGTAAACCCGTAACAAAACCCGAGCCGATAAATGAGCCGATGTGGCGCGCTCTGCCAATGGTCAGCATGCCAACTAGCGTGGGTAAAAGATAGAATAAGGCTAATTCTGCTTCACGGTTTTTTCCGAAGGCGAGCAAAATACTGAGGAAAAGGCTGATAAGCGTGCCAAACTCAAAATTGTAAATGATGGAGAGCGTCAACCCAAAGGCAGCCACTGGATATAGATAAGGGACGACGGTTCGATCGACCACCAAGAAGCGCCCTAAACCTAAGAAGACGACAAATGTGATCGCGATGATGGCAAGGTGCTTGGGATTGTAAAACTCTTGTTCTTGCCGGCGGTTGAAGTATAAGATGCTTAACGTGGCGAGCACACCGACCATAATTGCATTCGTAATATATTGATCAGTTTGATTGCTGGGTTTGGCTAAACCAAAGATGTTTAGAGCTTCTAAGTCTTCCTCGCGAATAATCTGACCGCGGCGCACGATTACCTCGCCGGCGATAATCTGGCGAGAGATAGGCTCAATGGTGGCACGGGCTTGTTCGCGGGCGAGATTCGTTTGTTCTTCACTATAGAGACTATTGGGAACGATAAGTGGTGAGACCAGCGCGATGATCACCTGGGCTTGTTCAGTTGGGAAGGAAAAGTCAATAACTGCCGGCAGGTTGCTACGAATTTGGGCAACATTCTCGTTGCGAATCGTATCGCGCATAACCAGTTCCAACACACGCCGAGCTTCTTTATCGATGTTTTGCCAGGTTTGATCGTCTAAGGCAAGAATTTGGGCAGATATACTGGGGTTTAGCTTGATCTCAGCAAGCGCTTCTAAGTCATCTAACTTTTGTTCGCGGGTGGCATAAGGATCATTTCTCACCGTGGAGATGTAGTATAAGATGCTATTGAGCGTCTCGAGCTGACGGCGGGCTATGCTGGGATCAGGCGGGAGATAAACTGGTGGGACTGCCGCAGCTGCTTCCATACGAGCACGTTCAGTATAGACTTTGCTTTCATAAGTAATTGAATAAGGCGCCAGAATATCCTGATTTGCGACCTCGCCAACTGCCACGGGCATATTGGCTTGGTTGATTACATCAGGTAACACCAAACACAAGTACACCAAGATGCAGGTGATGATGAGAATGAGAATGCGGGCGGCACCTTGGGTAAAACCCGAAGAAGGACGCGAATCTGGCTGTTTTTTAGTCATTTCAGCTAAGTTTGGTAAGGCAATCCTTTACCACGCGGCTAGCATCTTGGTTGGTTGCGCGGCCAGCGAGCTTGGGTATAAGCACTTTGAGCACTTTTCCCATATCTTTTGGGGAGGTAGCGCCGGTTTCTTGGATAACTTCTTCTACTAGTTGCACCAATTCGGCTTCACTTAATTGCTTGGGCAAGTAGGCTTCCAAGACTTTTATTTCCTCTAGCTGTTCCTTGACCATTTCTGGGCGGTTAGCCTTTTCAGCATCCACGATAGTGTCGTTCTTGGTTTTGATTTCCTTTTGGACCAGAGCGATAAATTCGCTATCGGTTAATTTTGAACCTTTAGCTACCTCTGCCAATTCAATCGAGGATATCAGTAAGCGGATGACCCGCTTGCGCAAGGTATCGTTGGCGCGCATAGCTGCATAGAGATCATTTTTTAGTATTGTTTCGTAATCCATAAAAGATATTATACCTGCCTTATTTAAGCTTTCTAAAACTACGGACCTAATGTGATATGTTCCCGTAAACCTTCAAGGGTGGATTGACCGATCCCTTTGACGTTGAGCAACGCCTCGATGCTGGTGAAGGGACCGAACGTCTCGCGATAGGCGATGATTGCCGCCGCTTTGACTTCTCCAATCCCTGGCAAACTCATTAGCGCGTCTGCATCTGCTGTATTGATATTGACTAGCGTCGGCACCGTTGGAGACTGGCTGATGGTGCTTGACCTTTCTGAAGTCGAAATTGGATCACCTTTATAGGGCACATAAACGCGCTGCCCGTCTCTAATAAACTCAGAAAGATTGATACGTTCAAGGTCGGCTTCTGAGGTGGAGCCGCCGGCAGCGGTGATTGCATCTATGTTACGAGCATTCTCGAGTAGAACGTAAACGCCTGGGTTTTTCACAGCACCAGTCACGTGGACTTGGACTGTGGAGTGAGTTGCTGAGGTTAAGGCAGTAGACTCGGGCGTAGCCGTCACCAGTTGAATGGGTTCGCCTCGCTGGGGCAAAAAGAATAAAAGGATTACACCTCCTAAAAGCAATCCTCCTAAAAACCCGATTAAGACGTTTTGCCAAGCTTTCATACGGTTGATTCAGCCAAAATTTCTCCAGCAGTTTCCATTGCGTACATACGCTTGAAAGCCGCTAGGGCTACTTCAATCATATCCAAGGTGGGCTCGCGGGTTGTCAGGCTTTGCAGCCAAAGGTTAGGTTGTATCAGAGCCCGCACGAAACCGGATTTCTGCATGTTTTGTGCTGCCCAACGGATATATTCGTACGAAAGCCCGGCAACAACTGGCAGCAAGAGGATCCGTGAAATCAAGCGCCAAAGCAGAGGCTGAGGACCAAGCAGTGTAAACACGAGAATCGAGATGAACACCATCGAGAGAATAAAAGAAGTCCCGCAGCGCGGATGTACGCGCGTTTGCTGTGACACACTGTGTGGTTCTAATTCAATTCCAGCTTCGAATGCGTTAATAGTTTTGTGTTCAGCGCCGTGATACATAAAAGTGCGCTGAATTTCTGGCATTTTGCCAATCAATACCATATAAACAATTAAGATTATGAGGCGAAGCAAGCCTTCGAGCAGGTTGCTGACCCAAGCGGTCGTTTGCAAACCGCTCTCTAACCAGCCGGCAAGCAACGCTGGCAAGAGAAAAAACAAGCCCACTCCAACGAGAATGGAAAATAGCATGGTGAAGACCAGTTCTTTGCCTTCGATTTTCTCTTCTTCTCCAGTTTGTACGTTGGCGGACTTCGTCAGGTATTCCATCCCCATACTCAACGAATCCCACAGGCTGACAATACCACGGAAAAATGGTGCCCGCGCCCACCAGGATCGGTAGAGAGTTGGCAGCTGTTCATCGAAGAGGACTATTTCGCCTTTAGGATCACGCACCGCCATAGCCAGCGCCCGCTTCCCGCGCATTAGTACGCCCTCAATCACTGCCTGTCCGCCATAAGCCGGCAGGCGAAGTTCAGCGCTCTCAGCTTTCATGTTCAAACCCGGTGATAAAACGGATCAGTGCTTGAACACCTTTTTTCCAGGTTGGGAGGTGTTGGCGCTCATTGGGGGAGTGAATGTGGTCATCCGGTAAGCCAAAACCGGTCAGCAGAGATTTGACACCTAAATAGTTTTGCATGGTTGTAGCTACTGGAATGCTGCCACCCTCACGTTTGAAAATAACAGGTTTGCCCCAAGTCTCGGAAAGCGCAGCAGCTAAATTTTGCAACCCAGGGGCATCATCAGCTAAGTAGGCTGGTGCACCAGAGTGTTTGACCATCGTCAGGCGCACCGTAGTCGGAACCTGACTTTCAATGTGGGTTTTGATAGCGTCATAAACTTGATCTGGATCTTGATTCGGAACCAGCCGGCAAGAGATTTTGGCGCTGGCGTACGCCGGAATAATCGTTTTGCTGCCTTCTCCGATAAATCCGGAATATAGCCCATTCACGTCCAAGGTCGGGCGTGCGCCAATGCGTTCCAGAGGTGTATAGCCCGCCTCACCATAAAGCGCAGGCGCGCCTGTTATGGCGAGTAAATCCGATTCACGGGTTGAGTTAGCAGCCATGCGGGCTTTCTCTTCTGGTGTTAGAGGTAGGACTAGATCATAAAACCCAGGGACGGCAACCGAGCCATCGGGGGCATGCAGGCTGGCGATAATTTCGGAAAGTACAATAGCAGGGTTAGCAACTACGCCACCAAAAAGCCCAGAGTGTAAATCTGCTTTAGGTCCATCGATGCGAACCTCAAAGTAGACCAATCCGCGTAAGCCGTAGACGAATGTAGGCGAATCAGGTCCAACCATGCCGGCATCAGGGTTGAGCACCATGCTGCAAGCAAGCAATTCTCGGTGTGTCGCGATGAATGCTTCCAAAGAAGGGGAACCGATTTCCTCTTCACCTTCGAAGAGAAACTTGAGGTTGAGTGGCAGCTCTGTAGTTTTAACGATGCTATCAATGGCGCTTAGAACTGCCATCACCTGACCTTTCATATCAGACGCCCCTCGGGCAATGAGATAATCGCCTTCGAGGGTAGGGTCAAAAGGCGGGCTTTTCCATTCATCCAGTGGAGCCACAGGCTGCACGTCATAGTGCCCATAGATCAGCAAAGTAGGTGCATTAGGCTTCGAAGAGCGTTTTTCTGCGAATAAAATCGGGTGCATTGGGGTAGGAAAGATCTCAACATGGTCTGCGCCGAGGTTTTTTAATTGGTCCACCAGAAAATCACAGGCGCGCTGCATATCCGCTTTGTGGTCAGGATCGGTAGAAACCGAGGGAGTGCGTAGGAAATCCTGGTATCGAGAGAGATATTCATCAAAATGGGCTTGGAAATATTGCAAGGGAAGTGATTGTTGAGTCATGTTTAGTCCTTATACAAAAGTTGCCCATGATTATATGCGATTTAGGGGTGAATTGTGATAGCATAGACGTGTATTCAATAAAAGGAGCGGCAAATGGAAACTGACGATATTTTGGCGCGGTCGCTTAAGCACAATTTTTGGACTTGGTCTGCACAGCGCAACCCGGATGTAATTCCTGTTGAAAAAGCCGATGGCGTTTATTTCTGGGAACCTTCCGGAAAGCGTTACTTAGATTTCAATTCCATGGTAATGTGTGTCAATATCGGGCACGGCAATCGTGCGGTGCAAGAGGCGATGGTCCGCCAAATTCGTGAGCTTACTTTTGCGGGTCCGCACATGGCGACTAAAGTACGCGCTGAGTTAGGGGAAAAATTAGCGACTCTGCTGCCCCCTGGCTTGGACCGATTTCTCTACACCCTCGGTGGCTCAGAAGCAAACGAAAATGCTATCAAATTAGCTCGGGATTACACCGGCAAGTTCAAGATTTTGACCCGCTACCGCTCGTATCACGGCGCTACGATGGGTTCGATGGCGCTGAGCGGCGATTACCGCCGCCTGCATTGGGAACCATTGACCATGCCAGGCGTGGTGCATTTTGAAGACCCTTATCCTTATCGTTCACCGTTCTTCCCAGATGGACAGGCGGTCGATGAACAGTATTTTAGCCAAGTTTACTTAGATCATCTTGAGGATATTATCTGTGGAGAAGGACCTAATACCATTGCCGCAGTGCTAATCGAGACAGTTACGGGCACAAATGGCATCTTGGTGCCACCGCAAGGCTACCTCCGAGGTTTACGTGCCTTATGTGATCAATACGGCATTCTACTGATTACTGATGAGGTTATGGCTGGCTTTGGGCGCACCGGCAAGTGGTTCGCTTTCCAAAACTGGGATATTGTTCCGGATATCGTCACGATGGCAAAAGGACTCACCTCAGGTTATGCCCCTTTGGGAGCGGTTGCAATGAAATCCGAAATTGCGGATTCTTTCAATGACAAAATGTACTTTGGTGGTCTGACTTATAACGGACATCCGGTTTCACTGGCGGCAGCCTTAGCAAACATTGAGGTTATTGAACAAGAAGGCTTACTGGAAAACACGCAGAAACGCGGAGAAACTTTGAAAAGCCTGCTTGCTGAAATGAAGGCAAAGCATATTTGTGTGGGAGATGTTCGTTCGATTGGGCTTTTTGGCGCGATTGAGCTGGTGCGTGACCGCCAAACGAAAGAGCCGCTCACACCCACAGCTCAACCCCTGACTGCAACGATGAAAAAGGTTAAGGACTATTTACGTGCGCATGGGTTGTATATTAACAATACTTTCCATATATTGCTTATCATCCCTCCTTTGATTATCACTGACGAGCAGCTGCGCGAAGGCTTTGCCATCATCGACGCAGCCTTAGCTTTAGCGGATGCAGACCTACAAGCTTAGCATTGAAGACTAATAGAGAAGAAATATTGATGGAAACACGGGAACATGAAAAAATGATTATTATCGGCGGAGGACCTGCAGGATTAACTGCCGCTTTATATGCCGCCCGAGCAGAGCTACAGCCACTCGTCTTCACCGGGATGACGCTTTACGGTCAAGTCTCTCAAACTGATTTAATTGAAAATTATCCTGGTTTTCCTGAAGGGATAACTGGTATGGAGTTAGGCGAGCGCTTGGAAAAACAGGCTACCCGCTTTGGTGCGCGCATCCTCAATGAACCGGTTGAGTCCGTCGATATTCTCCAAAGCCCCTTTTTGGTTAAAACTTACACTAAGACCTATGAGGCTGAAACGCTCACCTTGGCGATGGGTGCTGATCACAAAAAATTGGAAGTCCCTGGAGAAGCTGAGTTTACTGGTAAAGGTGTCTCTTATTGTGCCACCTGTGATGGTTTCTTTTATAGAGGGAAGGATATTCACGTTATTGGTGGGGGTGATAGTGCCATAGAGGAAGCTCTATATCTGACCAGGTTTGCCAACAGCGTCACCATCATTCACCGCCGCGATGCGCTCCGGGCAGGTCCACTATTGGAAAGGCGTGCCAGAGCCAACGCTAAAATCCGCTTCTTGTGGGATACGGTTGTAGAAGAAATCGTGGGGCGGGAAAGGGTACAGAACCTGCGCTTGCGCAATGTGAAAACTGACCAACAATTCGAAGTTCCGACCGACGGTGTTTTCATCTCCATCGGTCATGTGCCTAACACCGCCCTGATTGCAGACCAAGTGGAGCTAGACGAGCAAGGTTATGTGCGCATAGATTGGAAAATGCGCACGAGTGTTCCGGGTGTATTTGCCGCCGGCGAGATTGCTGATCCGCACTATCGTCAGATTATCACATCAGCCGCTATGGGAGCAGCCGCTGCGCTCCAGGCAGATTGTTACCTCAACGAACAAAATCCGTAAGCGGTGCGCATTTATGGCGTTGGGGTGACTGCAGTGCCGGTACCCATCCAGCTGAAAACGCGCTTTTCGCTCTCATAACCCGCAAGCTCATAAATAGGATTACTGCCACCAGAATTGATCTGGCGGGCTACCGTTACGGACCATTGGAAAATATGGGGAGTGGCATCTAACGGTCTATATGTGCTTGGGAGGATGTATTTGGTATCCTGTACGTATTCGACAACGACGGCGCCGTTCCCAGCGGTAAGGTCTTCTACAGTCACGCGGTAGAGCTCATTCTCGCGCAAATCTGCAACTGAAGCCCATTGGAGGGTGATTGCATTGGTAGCAGCGTTGAAAGCGGCACCTGAGCGTGGGAGTAACAAATTGGGGGCTGGATATGGCGGCGCTGGAGTTGCTGTGGGCGTCGGTCCAGCGGTCGGTTTACGCTCACACAAAGGAATCACCAGTGGCATTCCTTCATAGACAATATCGTTGCTCATGCGGTTATATTCGCGGATCGCCGCCATCGTCACGTTGTAGTTCATCGCGATGCTGCTCAGCGTCCAGCCAGCCTCCACTGTGATCGTGATCGTTTGGCAGTCCGATTCAGCGGTCGCGGCTGTGGTGGATGTTGGCTGTGGTGAGGGGGTGGGTGTAGGCTGCGGAATCTTAAGTACATCCCCTTCTTTGATGGTGCAATTAGCATCCAAATTGTTTTCCCTGATGATACTTTGCACGGAGACACCAAATAGCGCCGCAATGGAAGAACAATAATCCGTATTTTTGACTACATATTCGAGCGGCGGTAGTGGTGTCCACGTCGGCATTGGTGTGGGGGTCAGCGTAGTTGTTGGGGTCAGCGTGATAGTTGCAGTTGCCGTTGGTGTGTTTTCTGCAGGGGCTGCAGCACCTTGTATTTGGTCGGGGGTTTGCATAAGGGTGAATACTAACCCAGCGAGCAGAGCTATAAAAATCAGCCCGAGGGCAATCGCTACCGGCAGCTTCAGGCGTATTTCTGGAGTCCCTCTGGAAGCTGCTAGAGTTGAAGCTTTTTTTGTGGATGCGGTTGCGCTCAGCTGTGCTCCACAAACCAAGCAACGGGTTGCATTTTCGCTCACGCGTGTACCGCATACAGGGCAAATTTTTGTGTTTTTAGTTTCTTTATCTTGTTTCATCATTATCTTTCCAGAAAAATGAGTATACACAGCGACGGTTAAACTGGCAAGCCGTATGTTTTTGGATTATCAGACTGATAAAATAAAACTGTGCTCAGTGTATATATTCATGTTCCATTTTGTGTGCGAAGGTGCCTTTATTGTGATTTTATCACGTATGCTGGCATGCAAGCTTGGCTGCCGGCATACGTCGAAGCCGCTATTAAAGAAACCCACTGGTTAGGCATTTCCACAGGAAAAATCGATGAACCAGCTCAAACTGTTTATTTTGGCGGGGGGACGCCATCGCTGCTCTCGATTAGGCAAGTAAAGGCTTTGCTTGCCGCTGTTGATCTCAGCTTTGGGCTGATGGAGAATGCAGAAATTACCTTAGAAGCTAACCCTGGCACGCTCACCTTAGATTATTTACGGGAATTGCGTGCAAGCGGTGTCAATCGGTTGAGCTTAGGTGTGCAATCCTTCTCTGGGGCAGAACTTGCCCAATTAGGAAGAATTCACACCTGCGAGGAAGCATTGGAAAGCATCCACTGGGCAAGGCAGGCTGGTTTTGAAAACCTGAGTTTGGATCTCATTTTTGGCTTACCTAATCAGAGTTTGAGGGCTTGGGAGAACAACTTGCGAGAGGTTATCCGAATCCACCCGGAGCATCTCTCGCTCTATAACCTCATCGTGGAAGATGGCACCCCATTAGCTGAGCAAATCGCCAATAAGGAGATTCCAGCACCCGATGATGACGCAGCTGCGGATATGTACGAGCTGACGATGGATTTTTTGGCATCGGCTGGCTACGAACAGTATGAAATTTCCAGCTGGGCGACTTCTCCAGAGTTTGAATCACGGCACAATAAGGCATACTGGCAAATGACCCCATACTTAGGCATAGGTGCAGCAGCTGCTGGATTCGCCGAAAACGTGCGCACCCTAAATACCCCCAGCATCCCGGAATATATACGCAGAATTTCAGACCAGGAGTCAACCCTGCCTTTTCCGCTCTCAGAAGCTAACACCGAGCGAATTTTTGTTGAGAACTTTACCCAGATGCAAGAGACCATGATGTTAGGTTTGCGCCTGACGCGTGAAGGTGTCTCTCAAGCCGAATTCCAACATCGCTATGGGAAAGACATAATGATGGTATTTCCGCAGGAAATTGCGCGTTTGATGGATAAAGGCTTGGTAGAGTGGGTAAATTTAGCCGATGGGAAGCATTTACGTTTAACCCGCCACGGGAGAATGTTAGGAAATCAGGCATTTATGGAGTTTGTTTAGTTAGGAGGTAATGCGTATCGCTGTTCCGTAGCCGTTTTTGGTCCAATCTTCTGGTAAGGCGACGGGTGTAGACCAGCGGTAAACCCATTTGGCATCTGCAATGGACATATTGATACAGCCAGCGCTCATGGGCGTCCCAAAGTTAGAATGCCAGTAAACACCATGTGTCGCTAAGCCGTCCTCTAATTGGAAAAAGCAAGTCCATGGAACGCCCACAAAACGGTATGCGTAAATGTCATCGGATAAGTCGCCATCGCCCATGTGTTTGGATGGCATTTTCGTTTGGATATGGAAATCTCCAGGAACCGTAATTCTCCCAGTGGATATTTTTGTTTGGAAAACCAGTATGTCGCCCTCATAGGCTTTCAAATTCTGATAGGTGATGGAGATTTCAATGTGTTTATTACCAGGAGGTACATCGGGGGAAATAGGCTCAAAATCCTCATCAGGGATAAAGCGCAAATGCTCTGAGGGAACCGCTAACTCTGCACTGTTCAGTTCGTCTTTAATCTTGTACCAGGGTTTGCCATCAGGGCCAGTGATGACGTCCATAATCCAATGGGTGGTGCCATAATAGAGCCGATACACAGGAATCCAGCCTTGAGCATTGTTATATAAATAGGACTGCGTATAGGGAACGGTAATTTCGGCTAACTGACCCGTTGGACGAATGTTCGGATTGAGCGAATTGAGGATGTATTTGACCTCAAAGAGGTGACCACTGTGCACGTAACCGCCCCACACGCGATACCAAATCGGATTCCAGTAAGGACCAGCGGGACCCTCCACCTGATCATAGACATTGATGATGTCATTGTAACCAAGCTGATACATAATGAGGCTCGAGTCATCCGGTAATTTATGCACGCTGACCCCTTTTTGGCTGCCTACCAAAAAAGTACGAGGAGCTTTACCCCCCGGATTTGGGGAAGGCGAAGCCAGAGCGTTACTTAAGACGAGCCTCGGTGAGCGCAGAAAGACTGCGCCCAAACCGAGTGCACCTAACTTAAAAAACTCTCTGCGGGTATATTTCTCTTTTTTCATCAAGTGGATAGGCTAATCCAATTCTTTCGGGATAATTTCGGCGACGGACTCAAATATCCAACGTGGACGGTAAGGATAACGCCCGACATCTTCCCGCGCAGTAACTCCAGAAAGCACTAAGGCAGTGTCTAAACCTGTTGAGATACCCGAAAGGACATCAGTATCCATCCGATCGCCAATCATGATGGTATCCTCGGAGTGGACATCTAAGTAATTCAAAGCTGAGCGCATCATCAGCGGGTTCGGTTTGCCAACAAAGAACGGCGAGATTTCCGTCGCGCGTTCAATCAACGCTGCCATTGCACCACAAGCCGGCTCGATCCCTTCTGCAGTATTGCCGATAGGGTCTGGATTAGTAGCAACAAATCGTGCACCGGCTTTGACCAAGCGGATAGCTTTGGTAATCTGTTCAATGTTATAGGCAAAAGTTTCTCCCAGCACTACAAATTCTGGGTTGATTGTTGTTTGGACATAACCAATCTTATGAAGTGCTTCGCTTAAACCCAGCTCACCAATGACAAAAGCAGTTCCATTAGGGTGTTGTTTTTCAAGGAACGTCGCTGTTGCAAGTGCGGATGTATATATATTTTCCTCTTGGATATTTAAGCCCGTTAGCTGCAAGCGGTGGGCTAAGTCCCGTGTGGTATAGCGTGAATTATTAGTCAGGATTAAAAACTTTCTCTTATCCTCAATAAGCCGATTGATGAATGCGTCGGCTCCTGGCACCATGATTGACCCGTGGACCAGGACGCCATCCATATCAATTAAAAAACTCTTTTTTATTTTAGCCATAAAATACCTCAACTTCCTTGCAAATAATTGCATAAAAAAACGGCCACTCTTGATTTTACCAACAGTGGCCGATTTTGTCTTATTCTGTTGGAACTTATTTCTTCGTCAATATGATGCGTGCATCAACGACTTTTACACCCTTTCCGGCTTCGTACAAAATGACAGGGTTAGCGTCTGATTCAGCCACTTCATCTTTGAGATCATCAACCATGTAGGCATAAGCTGCTAAAGCTTTTGCCAAAGCAGCTTTATCCCGAGGCAGTTCGCCGCGTGTACCATCCAAAATGGCGGCACTGCGAATCTCATTTTGCATGCGCAGGGCTTCTTCAACCGAAATCGGGGCGACGCGGAAGACTACGTCTTTCAGAACCTCCACAAAGATGCCGCCTAAACCAAACATGACCGTTGGTCCGAAAGTTTTATCGTTGATCGAGCCGATAATTACCTCGGTCGCCCAAGGTGCCATCTCCTGCACGGCGATACCTTCGATCAGGGCATCGGGTTTGTAATTACGGGCATTTTCGAGAATGGTACGATAAGCTTCGCGTACCTGATCAGTGTTTTTGATGTTGACTTTCACGCCGCCAGCATCAGATTTGTGCAAAATATCTGCAGATACAATTTTCATCACGATTGGGAAGCCGATCTTCTCGGCGAGTTCCACTGCTTCCTCTTCGGAAGTAGCTAGATCAGTTGCAGTTACTGGCAAACCATAACACTTGAAAACCTGTTTGGCTTCGATCTCGGTTAATGCGTCCCGTCCGGCTTTACGCGTTGCGGCAATGATGGCACGTGCTTTTTCCGAATCGATTTTGCCGGGGTCGTAAGAACCATTATTATTGATTTCAGAAATCTGTTGCTGTTTACGAAGGTTGATTATGGATTTTACAGCTAAATCAGGTGCATTATAAGCCGGCAGACCTTGTTCAACTAACCATTCCATAGCCTTATCACACTCTTCGCCACCGACGAAGGAAATCGTTACCGGTTTATCGGTCACGCCAGCGTCTTTGATTCCCCGGTGGATGGCTTCAGCGATCTCAGCAGGATTGGTAATAGCGGTCTGGCAGTAGAGCACAACCAAGCCATCAACCCAAGGGTGGGCAAAAGCACTCTTAGTGGTCTCATAATACCAGTCGTTGCCAGCCATACCGGTCATATCTACTGGGTTTTTGGCGGAGCCAAAATCAGGCATGTGCTTTTTCATTTCTTCCTGCACTTCGGCTGGCGCAAACTTGAGCGGTAAACCGTATTTTTCAGCTGCATCAGTTGCCAAGACGCCAACACCACCACCGTTAGTCAGGATCAAGAGGTTGTCGCCTTTCATTGTTGGCTGGAGAGAGAGCGCTAAAGTGCTATCGAAAAGGTCGTTCAAATCAGTGGCTTGAGTGATGCCAGCTTGTTCCATTGCGGCGCTATAGACTTTGGCTGCACCGGCTAAGGAGCCAGTATGGGAAGCAGCTGCAGCCGCACCATGCTCCGAAACGCCAGCTTTTAGCATGATAATGGGCTTCTTGCAAGCACGGGCTGCGTTGATAAATTCGCGACCGTCATGTAATCCTTCTACGTAAAGCGTAATGCAGCTGGTATCGGGGTCTTCTGATAAATAACGAATGAGCTCGGCGAAATCAACATCGGACATATTCCCGATGGAAATCATCTTATCAAAGCCGACACGGCGGGTGTAGGTAGCTGCATCCATAGCAATGAGCTAAGCACCACTTTGCGAGACGAGCGATGCTTTACCAGGTAAAGGCAAGAATGGTGCAAAGGAAGCGTTCATGTGATCGGAGTTCGAGAGCGTGCCCACGATATTTGGACCGAGAACGCGCATTCCGTAGGACCTTGCCACTCTAACGATTTCGCGCTCGAGCTCGACTTCTCCTACTTCACCGAAGCCTGAGGTAATGATGATCAAGCCTTTCACCCCTTTTTCGCCGCATTGCTTGGTAACTTCGAGCACGCCCTTGGCGGGAACGGTGATGACGGCTGCATCCACGACGTAGGGGATGTCATTCACGGTAGGGTAACACTTTAAGCCAAGAATTTCGGTAGCTGACGGGTTAACGGGATATATTCCGCCTTTATATTGACTTTCAATAAGATTTAGCACGACCTTGTATCCAATTTTGGTTGGATTGGTCGAAGCGCCGATAATTGCGATACTTTTAGGTTTGAGCAAACCGGTTAAGATGGGATCCACATTTTCCTCCGATAATTAATTTTTACCGCTCAAGTATACCGTATAAAAGGCAATTATTTTAAATGACTTCAGGTAATTAAGGCTGAAATAGGCATAAAAAAAACATGGCAAAATTTCAATCCATGTTTGGGTGTGATAGTTTGGTTGACGAAACTGCTGGTTAAAGTATAA
Source organism: Candidatus Mesolinea sp. (assembly GCA_034430095.1). GTDB lineage: Bacteria > Chloroflexota > Anaerolineae > Anaerolineales > Anaerolineaceae > Mesolinea. The sequence goes on along the minus strand of DAOUFK010000030.1, from coordinate 88,257 downwards.
TACTCGCCAGAAAGTCATTTGTTTTCATATTTGGAGGATGCGTTGAACACACCTATTAACATTGCAATTATTATTACCTCAATAGCTCTTATCGCGAGTATCTTGCTCCAGAGTAAGGGTATCGGCTTGGGTAGCCTTTCAGGCGGAGATACTGGCGGTGTCTATACCAAACGCCGTGGTGTTGACCGGATTTTATTTTTTATCACCATTGGGATGGCTGTACTTTTTGTCATCTTAGCTTTGATCAGCGTCGTTATTACTGGATAAGCGCTTTTTGGATAACCTTAAGGTCCTTCAGAAACATCAAACGGAGGTTAAAGACAACTCGCCACTTCTGGGGGTTGTCTTTTTTTAAACCATGAAAAAGTTTCGCTGGCAGCTACTTATTATTTTGATCACTGGTTTGGTGGTTGGGCTTTTACTCTTGCTACAACAAGGCAGTACTGCACCGGAAGTTGAGAGTACCATCAGCCCCATTTCCGGTGGTATTTACACGGAAGCATTAGTTGGCAACTTCTTGCGCTTCAACCCAATCCTCGATCGCTACAATCAACCCGACCAGGACGTGGACAGGCTGATCTTCAGCAGTCTCGTAAAGTTCGATGCCAATGGTTTCCCTCAACCTGATTTAGCTGAAACTTGGAGCTACACCAGCGATGGCACGCGTTTTACCTTCAGCCTAAGGCAAAATGCTTATTGGCACGACGGCACGCCAGTAACCGCGCAGGATGTAGCATTTACCGTCTCGCTCATGAAAAGTGAGCATCAGCTCATCCCTGAAGACCTTCGCAAGTTTTGGTCGGAAATTCAGGTGGATGTCGTTTCGGATACAGTGATCGAGTTTGCCTTACCCGAAGCCTTTGCGCCATTTTTAGATTACCTCAGTTTTCAGGTGCTGCCGGTGCATCTTTTGGGCAATCTAAGCGTGGATCAGCTCGTTGATCATCCCTTTAATTTGGCTCCTGTGGGAAGCGGACCTTATAAATTTAGTAAGTTCCTCGTCGAGGATGGGGTGGTGACCGGTGTAGATCTCGTTGCCAATGCAGATTTTTACGGTGGTCGACCTTATATCGATGAAGTCGTTTTCCAATACTACCCGTCAGAAGTGCAGGCTTGGACAGCGTATCAGGCAGGCGAAGTCGATGGTTTATCTGCAATTTCCAATGACATCTTGCCGGAAGTCTTAGCGGAACCAACCCTAAAACTTTATTCCAGCCGAATGCCGCGCTTGAGCGTTGTATTCCTCAATCTGAACAACCCCGCCAAACCGTTCTTACAACAAACTGAGTTCCGCCAGGCGCTGATGCTATCGATCAATCGGCAGGCAATTTTGGATAACTTGCTGCTGGGTCAAGGGATTTTAGCTAACGGTCCGATTTTGCCAGGTAACTGGGCATACTACCCAGACCTCGGCAGCTATAGCTATGACCCAGATTCGGCAGCTCAACGCATCGCAGCTTTAGGGATTACGCGTAATGAGGCTGGAGTCATGGTGACAAGCGAAGGTATGGAAGTTCGTTTGGTATTGTTGGTTCCGCAAGATACACTACATCAGCAAATTGCAGAACAAATCAAACAAGGCTGGGAAGCCGTTGGCATTTCAGTAGATTTGCTTGTGGAACCGCACGATCAAGTGGTTGCTCGCTTAGAAGCACACGATTATGATGCGGCACTTGTGGATATTGACCTTTCTGGTACACCGGACCCCGACCCTTATCCGTTTTGGGCACAGTCTCAAGCTCAGGGAGGGCAGAACTATTCTCAATGGAGTAATCGCGCTGCGAGTGAATACCTTGAGCAGGCTCGAGTTACAAACGATTATGAGCTCCGTACCAAACTTTACCGCAACTTCCAGATTTTATTTCACGAGGAGCTCCCTTCGCTGCCGTTGTTTTACCCGGTATACAACTATGGTGTCCGTAACACAGTTTATGGGGTGACCGTTGGCCCAATATACGACCCCAGCGATAGGTTGAAGGATATCGCTACTTGGTACATCTTATCCGGGAGAGCAACACCTGAGATAACTCCAACGGCAGAGTAAATTTGTGGGAGGTGCTGATGGCTGCACAATATCAAAAAAAACCTGGCTATACGGAGCTTATTCATGAAGCAGGTGTTTCTAAAGCTGATGCGCGGTTGCGTGTAGTGGGGGCAATCGATGAGGCTAATGCAAGTTTGGGTTTAGCCAAAGCATTCCTTTCCGATCAGGCAAAAAAAGATCACATTTCCTCTTGTCAGCAAGTACTCTCGCTTATTATGGCTGTAATCGCTGGTTGGAAACATAAAAACACCCCACAAGAGCTCGAAGATGCACTAAATCGCTTGGAGCAGGAATTAGCACAACTAAAAGCAGAATATCCTTTACCTAACGAATTTATCCTCCCGGGTGAAACACCTGCTGCTGCGGCTTTGGATGTCGCACGTGCAGTAGTACGACGATCGGAGCGCGAGGCGGTTTGGTTGGCACAACATGGCGGCAATGTGAGCGATACAATTCTCACTTACCTCAACAGACTATCGTCAGTGTGCTTTTCCCTCGAAATTGCAGAGTTATCAAAGTCATCCACAGGCTAAAATCAGTAGGTTGGCATGATCGGGACATTGTTGAATGTTGCTACGATATTATTAGGCGGGCTTCTTGGGCTTTTGGCTGGCAGCCGCATTCCAACTAAATTCCGAGAGACACTCGTCTCTGCGATGGGGTTATTTACTTTAGCTTATGGCATCCACATGTTTGGGGAGACTGCAAATATCCTCATCCCTTTGGCTAGTTTGGTCTTAGGGACCATCGTAGGCGAATGGCTGAAAATTGAAGATGGGCTGGAGCACTTAGGCAAAACTCTGCAAGCGAAAGTTAACCGTTCTGATCAAGCGTTGAGTTCCAACGCGAAACGCTTCGTCGATGGCTTTGTGACAGCTTCGCTGCTTTTTTGCATTGGACCGATGGCAATTTTAGGCTCTATACAAGATGGCATCAGTGGAGATTTTCAGATGTTAGCGGTCAAAGCAGTCTTAGATGGTTTAGCTGCAATGGCATTTGCCTCAACACTGGGTGTGGGAGTGCTATTTTCGGCAGCAATCGTGCTTATCTATCAGGGAGCTATCAGTCTGTTGGCGCAATCGATTGGTCAGGGCTTTAGTACGGCTGTTGTCAATGAGATGAGCGCGGTGGGTGGAGTGATATTAGCAGGCATTGCGATCAGCAACTTGTTGGAGATCAAAAAAATCCGCACAGGGAGCTTTTTACCGGCATTATTTATTGCGATTGCAATTGTTTTAGCGCTCAATGCCTTTGGTGTGGTAATTTGATACCAAACAAAAGAAAAACCCTACAGAGGTATCTGCGGGGTTTTGTGTTTAGCTTGTAACCGCGCTTCACTCACTCGCCGAAGCTAAAGCGGCTTCAACGGTGGCAATTAATTCGTTAGAGTACACCAACGTGCCATTTACAGAAAAGACGGGCGTAGCGCTCACACCTAAAGTGGTGGCGTAAACTTTATCTGCTGCGACATCATCAAGGTGTTCGTCGGATTGTAAACATTGCTTGAAAGCCTCAACGTCCAAACCCACTTTTTTGGCATAATCAATGAGATTCGATTCGGTATACGCTCCAGTGTAGGTGTTATAGGTGAAGAGTTGGGTTTTATACTGCCAAAAAGCATTTTGATCAGCTGCACAGTAAGCTGCTTCGGCTGCTGCGGTTGAGTCTTCAGCTAAGAAAGGAAAATTGTAAAATTTTAGATAGACTTTACCTGTATTGACATATTGTTCAATGAAATCCGGCTCCATATTTTCTGAGAATTCTTTACAATGGCTGCAGCGGAAGTCTGAAAATTCCTCCACTTTAACGGGGGCATTCGGGTCACCAAGCGCAAATCCGTCTTGATTGGGCAGTTTACTGGTTTCTGCTGGCTGGTCGAGGAGCATTTGGACTCCAAAAACAATCACGGCAATAGCGGCGACGGCGAGGATGATGGTGATTGTAGTTTTTCGCGAAGCAGCTTTGCGTTGACTGCGTATTTTTTCTCTTTGGGTATTTGTCTTGGACATATTCATGAACTCCGCACTTATATAATGATGCCTGATTTTGCCATAACTAAGGGGAGATGTAAAGTTTTAGTTAGAAGGTGTGTAAAAAAGTGGTTTTTAGAGGTCTTTGCAATAAACTGGGATTAACTTCCCTTCTTGCTGGAAACCTAAGCTTTGATAAAACTTCAATGAAGTAGCATTGTCGCTTTGGGTGTTTACGCTTAGCGTGGTAATACCTTTTTCTAAGCAGTCCATAAACACATTTTGGACCAATGCCCTGCCAAGGTGCTGATGTTGGGCTTCGGGAGCAACGGCTAAGCGGGCGAGGTGAGCAAAGCTCAAAGTGGATGTGCTTATTTGGTAGCTGACAATGTGCCCGGAAGCTACCGCAACCGTACTATAGTTCGAATCCTGATAAGCATGCTGCAGGCTAAGGCGGTTCATCTGCCAGGCAGACGAGAAAGCTTGTTCGTCGAGGGTCTGCACAGCGTCTAAGTCTCGGGCTGTCATTGAACGGATTAATAATCCAGCCGGTGTGCTAATTTGCGCTGATTCAATCTCTATTTCCCGCATGAGCGTGATGATTTGTGTATTAATGGAGAAACCATTGGCTGCAAAAAGAGCCTCCGTCCAATCAGCCAGTGCAAGTGTGTAGAGTTGAGTGACGCCCTCAGACTTTAGATAGGGAAGAGATTTTTGCAATAGTTGGGAAAAGTAATGCGCATGGCGCCCATCCCGCAAGCAAACGAACAAGCGGATCCAGGCTACAGGCGGGTTTTCTGGCTCGACAGAGATCAGGGCTTTAATTTCATCATCTGCAATGAGAGCTAAGCAGCCTGGCTGCTCTAAGCGCAGATATGGAGAAACCCAATCCAAATGTTGGAAAGATAAATGCCCAGCTTGGATGAAGCTGCCCGCTTTTATTTTTGGATTGACTCGTACGATTTCTTCTGACACGCGGAAATTTTACTCTGATAGCCTAATTAAGTGCGAGATTTCTTCAGCTTTAGATCATCAGCGCTGGAAGACAATCTGTCCATCGATAAGCGTCATATCTGGTTGAATTTGCCAAAGCTCAGAAGGATTGATCGAGAATGGATCGCGAGGGAGAACAATCAGGTCAGCAGGGTTTCCTGGAGCTATTTTGCCATAAGAGTTGCCTAAGCCGCATACCCGGGCAGGGTTGAAGGTATAAGCTGCCAGCGCATCAGATAAGCTGAGACGCTGCTCTGGATGCCAGCCATCAGGTCCGGGTTCGCCATTTGGGCGCTGGCGAGTTACTGCGGCATGTAACCCCCAGAATGGGTTCGCGGATTCAACCGGAGCGTCTGAGCCGGCTATCAGTACGGCGCCCTGTTTTTGAAGAGATGCATAAGCATAGGCATTTGCGCAGCGCAGCCCCCAATACTTTTCTGCCATTTCCATATCAGAAGTGGCATGAATAGGTTGCACCGAAGCAATAATATTCAAAGCTTGAAACCGCGGTAGATCTTCAGGAGTAACCAATTGGGCATGCTCAATGCGGTGGGGCAGGTGTGGCAGATGCTGTGCACTTTCATAGTCTCGTAAGCGTTCAAAGCCATCGAGGACTGCCCTAACAGCCGCATCGCCAATGGCATGGATAGCTAAGGGCAAACCCAGAGCAGCAGCACGTACGCCTTGTTCGTAGAATGCGTCAGCATCTATGAGCAGGATGCCTTGCGACGTTGAACCTTCGTAAGGCGCAAGCATAGCTGCAGTCTGTGGACCCAAAGCACCGTCAGCAAACAGTTTTAGCCAGCCTAAACGCAAGTGTTCGCTGCCAGTGCCGCTTTTCAATCCGAGTTGCGCAACTTCTTCTATTTGAGTGCCAGGGAAGTTTTTGCACACTCTCATTCGGAGTTCACCATTAGGTTCTAAGGATTGCAAAGCTTCTAAGCAATCCAGACCATCAAAATCGTGCACGCTGGTAATACCCATCGAAAGTAAATGCGTTTGCGCTTGCTTGAGCAGTTCTTGAAGATGAATGTCTTTTAAAGGTGGGATGACCTGATCAACTAATGCCATCGCATTTTCGAGCAGGATGCCGCTGAGCGTGCCATCTGCATTGCGCAGTAACTTACCTCCGGGCGGGTCAACTGAAGCGTCGGTAAGCCCCGCGAGGCGCAGGGCAGCTGAATTGACCCAAGAAGCGTGAAAGGATTTTGCATAAAGCACTGCAGGTCTGCCTGCGCAAACAGCATCAAGTTCCTGTGCCGTGCCATAACGCGCTGGCTGCCAAGCGTTGTGATTCCAACCAAAACCGATGATCCAGGCATCCTCAGGTAAAGTTTGGGCTGCGTGCTGCACTCTGTGCAAGCACTCTGCGAGTGAATCGGTTTCGCAATCCACGGCTGCCAAGCGGTAAGAGAGGCTGGCAAAATGTAAATGGGAATCCGTCAACCCAGGCCAGACAGTTTGCCCTTGCATGTCAATTCGGCGGCTGTTACGCCTGAGGTTTGGGTCAAGGCTTTCTTCAGCGCCAAGGCTGTGAATGCACCCATCGCAAATGAGCATGGCTTGCAGCTGAGTTGAAGGGGAAAAGCCGGTATAAAAGCGTCCGTTTTGCAATAGAATATTTTCAGTCATTGATGCCAACTTGATCCAAGAATTGGTTGAGTTCCTCGTCAGAATAGTAATAGATAGTGATGCTGCCACCTTTTTTTCCGGGCTGAACAGCTACTTTTGTATGAAAGTGCTGACGCAAACGCTCTTCCAAAGCGATGATTTCTGCTGGTTTAGACCGTTCGGGGGTATGGGTTTCTGGTTTACCCTGCAGCTTGCTCACCAGCAGTTCGGTTTGACGCACATTTAGCCCAAGGTTCAATACGGTTTCTAAGGCAGCATTGATAGCTTGGGTAGAATTTAGGCTGAGCAACGCTCGGGCATGCCCCTCGCTGATTTTATCTTCCAGCAAAGCCTGTTGGGCGCTTTCCGGCAAATTGAGCAAGCGCAACGTATTTGTCACTGCAGCGCGGCTTTTGCCCACGCGCTGGGCAATTTCCTCATGCGTCAAGGAGAATTCATCGACGAGTAATTGATATGCTCTAGCGCGTTCGAGAGCATTCAGGTCTTCTCGCTGAATGTTTTCGATGATCGAGTACTCTAACTGCTCCTGGTGGGTTGCGGTGCGCACGATTGCAGGCACCTCGCTCAAGCCCGCTATACGCGCTGCGCGCCAGCGCCGTTCTCCAGCAATGAGGTTGTATGTATCGCCATCCTCCGTTTGCACTAGAATTAGCGGTTGCAAAATGCCATGTTCTTTAATGGAATTAGCTAAATCTTGCAAGCTTTCGGCATCAAAAACCTTGCGAGGCTGCATGGGGTTAGGCTTAATTTTGTCGATAGAAATTTGAACTACCTGGTTTGCATTCGAGGAGAGGGTCTCCTGCTTCCATTCAGGAATAAGAGCATCCAATCCTTTCCCGAGTCCACTTTTTCGTGCCATTGTTACTCCTCTCCCAGGTTAATATGAGTTCCATTCGAAGCCAGCAGCTCGACCGCTAAGGCTTGGTAGGCTTTGGCGCCGTTAGATTCAGGCGCATAGACGGAAATGGGCATCCCAAAAGAAGGTGCTTCAGCTAAGCGAATGCTACGAGGAATGAAGGTATTAAATACAAGGTTAGGAAAGGCTCGTTGAACTTCTCGCATCACATCAGCTGAAAGGTTTGTCCGCCCATCAAACATGGTTAGCAACACCCCTTTGATGCTCAATGCGGGAAAGAGGTTTTGCCGCACTCTTGTGAGTGTTTTAGTCAATTGACCTAAACCCTCCAAGGCTAAATATTCACACTGGACCGGGATGATCACACCGTCAAAGGCAGCCATCAAGCCATTCAGCGTCAACAAACCCAGGGAAGGCGGGCAATCAATCAAGATGTAGTCGTAACGGCTGCGTAACGGGTCTATAACCTTGCGTAATTGCGATTCACGTTCGGGCAGGTCAATTAATTCAATGTCAGCTCCAGAAAGATTGGGTGAAGAAGGGAGCAGCGAAAGGCTGTAGTGAGGGTTATAGAGAATATTCTCTTGAGTGGGTTGAGCACCAATTAAAACCTCATAGGTGCCTCTTTCTATGCTGTTTTTATCAAGGCCTAAACAGGAGGTTGCATTTGCTTGGGGATCAAGATCCACCAGGAGAACTTTTTGACCGAACTTGCCTAAGTATGCCCCTAAGTTGATGCTGGTTGTCGTTTTGCCGACCCCGCCTTTCTGGTTAACGATGGAATAGACTCTACCCATAACTGTTTCTCAAATAACCTGTACTTGGGCTTGGTAAATTTCCTGCGGGCGCGGGATGCTCTCTAAGTGCCGGCGGGTGACCGACCAGGCAGCGATTTGCACAGCAAAACGCGCAGCTTCCCATGGATCATTCGTTTTGTATAGCTGGTGAAAAAAGCACGCCGCAAAGATATCCCCAGCACCCGTATCATCTTCCAGCTTTACTTTTGGTGCGGGAAAGCGGCGGGCATCGCCGTTCCAATAAACCCGAGCGCCTTGGGCATTTTCTGTGATGACCAAAAGCGAACAAACTTCAGCTAGCGTTTCTACCTCAGCTTCGTCGCCATCCAGATCCTCAAGGCTCAGAACCACGGCATCGGCAGCTTGCAGGAGCTCTTGGCTGTAAAGCCATTTCCGCTTGGATACTTGCCCCATATTGTCCGCTTGTCTTAACCACCCTTGAGGCGTGAGGCAGAGCAGCTTTGATGAAAATGCAGTGTAAATTTGCGGATCGACTTCATCAGCTACGGGACCCAAATGCACAATGGAGGCATTACGCCAAGCTTCGGGAACCATCTCGGCGGTGAGGGGTTGAGCGCGGTGAAAAAGCAGCTGTTGCCGACCGGTTTCCGTTTGCAGGTTGCGAAAAGTCGTATTGTGCTCAGAAGGAATCATGCTTACTTGTATATCTTTGAGCGCAGCCAGGTCGAGCTCTGGTGAGCAGCTGGTAAGGACACCAACCTGGTGCCCGAGTGCAGCTGCAGTCAAGCCGGCATAGCTGGCTGTGCCACCTAAACGCCAGGAATGGTCATCGATTAAGTCCTGGGTAACATGCCCTACGATCAGATAATCGATGGGTGGTAAATTATTCGTTGACATTGGCTCCAATAATTCCGCAATGAAGGTACCAGAATTGGTTAAGTTAATTACTCCTGAAAATTAGCCGTATTAGAAAAGGGTAACTTAGGTGCCTTCCACTGACGAAATTATAGCATGATAAAATTAAACGTCCTATAACTAATTGAGGTTTTTCTATGGTAGACGATTTAACCACATACCATCAAGCCCTAAATGATTTTAGACGAGCGCGCTCTAAGGCAGCGATGCAACGGTTTTGGGCGAGCATTCAGGGAAAATCACTCAACCTTTTGCCCTATGATAAGATTTCGAGCACCCTACAGGCTGTCAGCCGTACCGATATCGGTTTGCAAAATGTAAAACTCAAAGACATTATTGGCAGTGTTGGGCGCGCTGATGATTTTACGAGCGACTTCTTACCTTTGAGAGATGGGGATATCCATCGATGGGCTCAAGTAAAAACTGCGATGACGAGTCCGGCTTCGGCTGGGGTTCCACCGGTACACCTCTATAAGGTGGGTGATGCCTACTTTGTTTTAGATGGCAATCACCGTGTATCTATTGCTAAGCAAATGGGCATGGACGAAATCGAAGCGTATGTTACTGAGTTTAAAACGCGTGTGCCCGTCTCATCCTCTATTACCCCAGAAGAACTTATCCTCAAATCCAAATATGTGGAATTCCTTAATAACACCAGGCTGGACCAAATCTTACCTGGTGTTGATTTCAGTCTTAACTATGTAGAAAATTATCCGCTGCTTGAGGAGCACATTGCTGTTCACCGGTACTATATGGGCATTGAACAGCAACGCGAAATTGGTTACGAAGAAGCAGTCCGGGATTGGTATGAAAAGGTTTACCTGCCTGTTGTGAAAACGATTGAATCTTCTGGGCTACGCAATGAATTCAAAGATATGACCGTGACTGATCTGTACTTGTGGGTGTTGGATCAGCAAACCTTGTTGCAGGAGGCACTCGGCATCCCGATTAGCACTGAACATGCTGCTGAATATATGGCTATGCACGAAGGCAAGCTGGTCAAACCTCTGAGCAGCCGTGGGGAGCAGCACTTTGAGGAAACTGTCTTTTCAGTTCAACCAGCTGAGGCGATCAATGCTTATTTGTACTCCCGTATGCAAGATGATTGCTTATTTAGAGATATATTGGTTGCGATAGGCGACTACGATGAGACTTGGAACGCCTTAGAAGAAGCGATTTTAATCAACCACTGCGCTGATGGACATATTCGCGGCTTGCATGTGATCCACCCAGAAGATCGCACTGATGAGGAAACCCATCACAAAATGGAAGTCCGTTTTGAGCAGCGCTTAAAAGAGGTTGGAATCGAAGGGAAACTTCTCATCGTGAAAGGGGATATCACCAGCCGCATTTCTGAGCATAGTTTGCTCAGTGACTTGCTGGTATTACGCTTGAACTTTCCTCCGGGTGGGCTGATCGACCGGCTGACATCAGGGATTACATCCATCCTGCGTAATGCAAGACGCCCGGTGTTGTTGGTCAAAGAGAAGGTTCTCCCACCTGAGAAAATGTTGATTGTTTATAACGGTAGCGCAAAAAGTAAAGAAGCTTTGTTTATTGGGGCGTATTATGCTGCCCGTTGGGGAACTCGGTTAGCTCTTTTTACACTTGATGAAGACACGGAGATGTTAGAAACTGAGATAAGCTATGCAAAAACTTATCTGCGAAAGCTAAATTTAGACTTCGAATACGTGATTAAGCGAAACGAACCGATTGTGGATGCTATCTTGGAAACCGCTGCGAATGTGACTGCAACCATGATTGTCATGGGCGGCTATAGCGGAGACTCAATTTTTGATCGCATCTTCGGCTCTGAAATTGACACGCTTTTGAAGGAAACTTCTCTCCCGATTCTCATCAGCTAATTAGTGCAATTATTCTAATTGGCATTCTGAAAGGATTTCATCACCACATTTTCATCCCTGGCAGAGTAAAATAGGGGGCATGAGCCAAAAAGCAAGCCATCTGCGCATCTCCGATTTGCGTGAAGAGAATCGACCGCGGGAGCGGTTGATTAGCGAAGGAGCGCAAGCGCTGAGCGATGGCGAACTTTTAGCGGTTTTGTTGGGCAGCGGCATGAGCGGTAAAAATGCCATCGATTTGGGAAATCAGATCTTAAAGGAATTGGGCGGATTTACTGGAATTCATAAGGCAGATATTGCAAATATTCAAGAGATACCCGGCGTGGGGTTGGCTAAAGCTGCGCGCATCAAAGCTGCGGTAGAGCTCGGCAACCGCTTAGCCAAGGACAATCCAGAAGAACAACTGATCATCCGCAGCCCAGAGGATGTGGTCAAGCTGGTTGGGTTGGAGCTGCGAGGCAAAGAGCAAGAAGAATTGTGGGTGCTATGGCTCAATGTGCGCAATCATGTGCTTGGAATCGATCGGCTTTATCGCGGTTCGCAGGATACTTCCACTGTGCGTATAGGTGAGGTTTTTGCCCGTGCTATCCGCAATAGTGCCTATGCCATCATCGTGGTGCACAACCATCCTTCAGGGGATAGCAGCGAAAGCCCTGAAGACGTCAATCTCACCCGCGCTGTTGTCGAGGCTGGTAAGCTGCTTGATGTACACCTCCTTGACCACATTATCATTGGTCAAAGGGATTACACCTCAATTAAGAAGAACCATCCAAGCTTGTGGGCTTGAGATTAAATCTTGTTTTCGACAAGCAATAAAAAAGCCAGTGTGAATTGCGGAGCACTGGCTTTTTTCGCTTAGTTAGGTTTTACAAAGCAGCTCGTGGAGATGACACCTGGACCGGCATGCACCACAATGGCTGGTGGGCAGGTGTAGATAGGGATATCTGGAAGGTCTAATTTATCCTGCAGCTCAGCAGCCAGCAGTTTGGCTTGGGATTCTGCACCGCCGTGACTGATCGTTAGATGTGCTCCAGGGTTACCTTTGCAGATTTCGATATCCATTTCCACAATATTGGCAAGCGCCTGGCGGGCGGTACGCACTTTATCGAAGGGTTCAATTTGACCATCAATGAAGGTAAGGATTGGCTTGATCTGCAGCATGCTACCTATCAGGCGTGAAGCCCCACCGATACGACCGCCTTTATATAAGTAATCCAAAGTATCAACCATAAAATAAACCCGCTCGCATGCCATCATAGATTCCAAGTTCTGCAGTAAGCTATGGATATCCATGCCCTCATCTGCCCATTGCTTCGCTTGGAGCACCATCGAGCCTAAGCCGCCGGCAATACTCTTAGTATCAATGATGTGAATGTCTTCCGAATGAAACTCCTCGGCAGCGACGCTGGCACTGCGAAATGTCCCGCTCAACTTTTGGGAAGGCGCAATCACTAAAGCAGTGTCCCCTGCTGAGAGGATGTTTTCGTAGATTGGTGTGTAGAGTGTGGGGGGCGGGGCAGCAGTTTTTGGAAGTTCTTTGGAGGCTAAGAGCTTTTCCATAAAAGTTTGCGTATCGAGCTCGTAGTCATCATGATAGGTTGTCTCTCCAAAAATAATGATTTGAGGCAGCACATGTATCCCTTGGGCTTTCAATTTCTCCACAGGGATTCCGCAAGTGGTATCGGCGATAATTTGGATCATTACACTCCTTAGTCAGAATATAAAAACTTAAGTTTGGTATAAAACTTCTAAATAAATTAACACAGAAACTTGCATAATGATATCAGCAAAAGTGCAGACTTTAGCAGCACTCAATCAAAAAAAGATTATTTGAGCGCTTTTCCACAATTCGGACAGGTACTTTCGTGTTTATCTAAAATAAAACCGCAATTTGGGCAAGTTATCGGTTGGGATTCTCCAAGCGGTGCGCCACAAGCCAAGCAGCTTGGCGTCCCTACAGGGTTAGCCGTTAGGCAGTAAGGGCAAACAAGCCTTTGGAGGCGTTCTGATAGTATGTAACCTGTACCGTGTTGACGGGCGTATTCTTCAAGCGCTTGCAAGACGTTTTCTTGCAGCTGCAAGGATTCGAGATCTTGGGCAAGGTCATCAATTCTCTCGAGTAAACTCCAAGGGTTTTTGAGCGCGCCTATGGCTGTGATTCCCATACTGGCAGCAATGCCAAACCAAGCTTGCTTGCTGAGTTGCACGCTCACACCGTCGGATACCTTTTCCATGGTGACGGTCAATGCCGTTGGTCCTCCGGCAAGAATTTTCTCTCGGGTTGCGATTTGTACCGCTAATCGTTTACCATCTCCAATACGCTGAACTTGGTAATTACCGCGGTTAAAATGCGCGATGAGCATATTTGCCAACGCATCGGGTGTCAGATCTCCGTGAAAAATCTTTGTATCCATAGCTGCCTCTGCCTTTAAGCAGTTAGATTATAATCGGGATAATGCTTACAAAGGAAAGATTTTATGAGGTATAGAAAAACTTACTGGTTCATTGGGCTCATCGTGGTGCTTGCCTCTGTAGTGTTTTTAGGTTTGAGCATCTTGCGTGCACCTCAAAGAACCGTGTATGCACAGTTTCCGACTGTTTCGATCCCAACGGTAACCAGTTCTCCGCGCGGGGCTTATATTCGTGTTTTAGTCACCTCAACGGAATATGATCCGATAAATGTGCGTTCGGGTCCAAACTCGACCTATGAGCTGGTAGGAACCCTGCTCCCAGGGCAGGAAGCCCCTGCCTTAGGTTACTATGGAGATTATATACAGATTGAATACCCTGGCGGACCGGGAGGGAAAGGCTGGGTGTTTGCTAACGTTGTGGAGGTGTATGGTGGTCCAATCCCCCTTTTGGAACCACCGCCAACTGAGACGCCGGCTGCAACCAACACGATTGATCCTACCTTAGCCGCGCAGTTTATTATCACGGTACAACCTACCAGGTTGCCCACTTATACTGAGCCGCCGCCTTTGAACATTCCTACTTTTGAAACTGACTTGGGTACGACTGCACCAGGCGGGCTTCCAGTAGGCTTGGTTATTGTAGTATTGGCAGGTTTGGGCGTATTTCTCACAATTATTGCCATCTTGCGCCGCGGTTAATCCTTTGAAATCGCTGGGATACCGCTCACTTCGTAAAAATGGATTGTAGTTTTCTCGTTCAGTGGTGGATTTCTCTATCGTGTTAAAATAGACGCCTATGGAAGTTAAAACAGTTGCTACCAACCGCAAAGCGCGTTTCGAATATCAGTTGTTGGAAACCTTTGAAGCTGGGTTGGTGCTAAAAGGCACTGAGATTAAATCGGTCCGTAGGGGTCAGATAAGCTTGCAAGAATCTTATGTGCGAACGGATGGGAAGCAAGCGTGGCTGGTGGGAGCGCACATTGCGCCTTACGAACATGCCAGCGCGTTCCAGCATGACCCTGACCGCGAGAAAAAATTGCTACTTAATAAACGCGAAATTCGGGAACTCTACGATGCCGTGCGTATTAAAGGCTTGACCATTATTCCTGTGCGCGTTTATCTTAAAGGCGGGCGCGCGAAAGTGGAAATTGCTATCGCTAAGGGAAAAAAGAAATATGATAAACGCGAAGCAATTAAAAAACGCGATTTTGAGCGAGAAGAGAGCCGTGATTGAGTATTAATTAAGGACCACGTAGTATTCACCATGAGCTGTCTTCAGTTGCAGCAACCTGTTACAGGGTCAAAGGTAATGAGACTAAAAAGGTAAAATTTTCCCATGAAGTTAGAACAGAAGGTCAGTCGTCGAGATTTCCTCAAGCTCAGCGGGATGATGTTGGGCGGATTGCTGCTTCCGAGACCCAAAAGGTCGCTTGCGAACCTGTTCCAGCAAGCAGAATTTCCACAAGGCGTGAACTTAGGTCGTATTTGCGCTGGGCAAGAAGGCGCTTGGTTTCACTTGAAGACCGAACCCAACGTGAATGCACCCGATGGGAAGATTGTCTGGCGCGATGACGTGGTCATCTGGAAGCGGGAAGTGGTTGCCAACCAGTTGGACTATAACAACTATAACCAGCGTTGGGTGGAAACCCCGGATGGATATTTCCAAGCTTTCTATGTACAACCCGTCAAGAACTTACCCAACCAACCACTGACTAACCTGCCAACGAATCCGGATGGATCCACAGGCATGTGGGTTGAGATTACCGTACCTGTAGTGGATATCATCCCGACGCGTGTCCCAGCTGCGTCATATTGGATTCGCGAGGTGAATAAACCCCGCATCTATTACAGCCAAGTGTTTTGGGCTTATGACGTGCGCCAGGAAAATGGAACCTGGGAATATTTGCTCATGGAAAAATGGGGAGCTGAACCGGATTCCTACTGGGTAGATGCTACTGCCTGCCGCCAAATCATGCCGGACGAAGTCACACCGATTCACCCTGATGTCGGAGATAAACTTATCAAGGTCAATATGACCTATCAGACCCTCTCCGCCTTTGAGGGCAGCAGGGAAGTCTATTTTTGCGAGATCTCCACTGGCGGTCCTGATGGTACACCTTTGGGCAACTTCCCCATTTGGCGC
This sequence comes from Candidatus Mesolinea sp., assembly GCA_034430095.1. Lineage (GTDB taxonomy): Bacteria > Chloroflexota > Anaerolineae > Anaerolineales > Anaerolineaceae > Mesolinea. Next base: position 72,673 of record DAOUFK010000030.1, on the reverse strand, counting down.
AAGATGATCTCGACGCACATGAGCGCCGGCGGGTTGGTCGCTTATGACACGCCTGGCATTGGCTGGACCACGCTTTTCCATGGTGAAGGCGCTGCGATTCATGCTGCATTCTGGCATAATAATTTTGGCACAGCGCTTTCCCATGGTTGTATTAACTGCCGACCGGAAGATGCTAAGTGGATCTGGCGATGGTCTAACCCGCAAGTGAGCTACTTCCCAGGCGAATGGACGTCCACAGATGGCGGGGCAAGCTCAACCCGAGTGGAAGTTTCCTATTGACGAAAAGCTTTAGTAAATTGAAAGTGGAGCCGGCTGGAAGCGTTAAAAGATGATACAAGTGGTTATTTATACAGCAGCTGGCTTGCAGGAAGATACCAACCGCATGGAAGCGCTGCTAGCTGGTTTGGCGCAGAAATATCCCCATAAATTGACGATTGTAGATCTCAGTAATAATGCCTTCCTTGCCGGAGCGTTTGCTGGCAAGCTGCCCAACTTGGAGGTTGGGCAGTTCAACTTCAGCTGCCAGGTTGACCCAGATGCGCTTGCGCAGGCATTAGAACAGAAGCAATATTTTCTAGAAACAGAGAAGAACACCAAAAATAAACACCAACTGCGCCTAGCAAACGAGCCAGCAAAGTTTAATGCTTGGAATCGATTTTCGCTCTGGTTTAGCAAGCATTACCTTCAAGTTGTGATAGGGTTCTTGATTTTGGTAGTTGGGTTGGCTTTCCTTGCACCACTACTCATGGAATGGGATTTGCCTGATGCAGCTCAGAACATATACAGTCTTTATCATCCTTTTTGTCATCAATTAGCCTTTCGCTCGCTATTTCATTTCGGGGAGCAAGTATTTTATCCACGCGAATTAGCCAATATTGAGGGGCTGATGACCTATGGAGAAGCGACCGGTTTGCATGAGGAAGACTTTGCTGCGGCTTCAGCTTTCCTTGGCAGCCCAGAAATGGGGTATAAAGTGGCGCTCTGCCAGCGGGATATTGCGATTCAATCGTCCCTGTTGATTTTTACGCTGATCTTTGCGCTTGCTCGGCAAAAGATCAAGCCTATCCCGATTTATATTTGGTTTATTTTTAGTTTCTCGCCGATCGCGCTAGATGGCGGTATGCAGCTGCTCAGCCAGCTCGGTTTGCAAGGGCTGGCATGGCTGACACCGCGCGAGAGTGCTCCTTGGCAGCGCCTTCTTACCGGTGCGCTATTTGGTTTATTCTCAGCGTGGTTCATTCTTCCAATTCTGCGCGAGAGCATGTTGGAGACCCGCTTCGCACTGGAAAAGAAAGCAGTTATTGCGCTGCAAAGTAAGGCAAACGAAGGGCATACATGATTGAGCATAACAATAATGGCTTGCGCTATTACACTTTTGAAAGCTTTCCAGCTAATCGCGTTGACCATGGGCTTTATACCCGCTTGGGTGGTCAGAGCCAAGGACCTTATCAGGCGTTGAATCTTGGCGGCACCGTTGGCGATAGACCAGAGGACGTGCTGGCTAATCACCAGCGGCTTTTTGAGAGCTTTAGCCGTCCATTCGAGAGCCGCTTTGACGTCTGGCAGGTGCATGGAAAAACGATGCTTACCGCCGACCAACCCCGCCCGCAAAACCAAAAGCACCAACCCGCTGACGGCATTTTTACGGATAATCCTGAAGTTACGCTCCTTATGCGCTTTGCTGATTGCGTTCCATTGGTGTATTACGATCCGCGAAAGCACGTGGTTGGGTTAGTGCATGCCGGCTGGCAGGGGACACTCCAGCAGATTGCTGCCGAAGGGGTGCGCCTACTGCAGGAAAAATATAATTCAAACCCGAAGGATGTAATCGTCGGGATCGGACCTTCAATTTGTGGGGAGTGCTACCAAGTTCGCGAAGATGTGTATCAACAATTTCTTAGCGCGTTTGGGCAAGATGCGGAGGAATTTTTTACCAGGCGTGAGAGTGGTCTGTATTTAGACCTTTGGGCAGCTAATATTTACACGTTGAAACAAGCTGGTGTGCGTCAGATTGAAAATGCTGGCTTGTGTACGGCGGAGCATGTCGATGAGTGGTACTCTTATCGTAAAGAGAAAGGCGTCACCGGTCGCTTTGGAGTTGTGATAGCATTAAAAGCATGAAATCTGTTAGCCCCGAGCTTATCTCTGTCATCAGTCAAAGGCTGAACAAAGTCAATGAAGCAATAAATGATGCTTGTGCGCGTGTTAGGCGCAACCCTAATGAAGTGACTCTGGTTACCGTTTCGAAGCGCCAGCCTGTTGAAATCATCCGTGCAGCCTACGCCTGTGGACTCCGCCGCTTTGGCGAAAATTATGCTGAAGAAGCCGTGGCTAAGATGGATGCTCTGGCAGATTTGATGGACATCCAATGGGAAATGGTTGGGCATATCCAAAGCCGCAAAGCGAAACTTATCGCCAGCCGCGTGGTGAGAGTACACTCGTTGGAGAGAGGCAAGTTAGCGCGCCTTTTGGATCAATTCCGAGAGCCAGATCTACCGCCCCTGCAAGTCCTCATGGAGATCAACATCTCAGGTGAAGCCAGCAAGGAAGGCGTACCTGGAGATGACCCAGCACGCTGGAGTGAGATTTTGCCCGTGGTGGATGAGGTTGTGACCTATCCTCGGCTAAAACTTACCGGCTTGATGACGATGCCTCCACTGCAGGTGGAGATGGATGCTAACCGTGCTTATTTCAGACGCATGAGAGAGCTGCAGGATTATATAAATGCGCAGCGACCGGACTTAAATCTCCATGAGCTTTCTATGGGGACATCGACTGATTTTCCAGTCGCCATCGAGGAAGGTGCAACGATCATTCGCTTAGGCGAAGCCATTCTAGGCCCTAGACCCACAACAGAGGAACAATAATCCGTGAGAATCGCTTTAGTTATTATTCAAACACTGGCACAGATATTGAGCGTGCTGGTAATCATTCACAGCTTGCTGAGTTTTATTTTGCCCTTTGATCATCCTGTCCGGCTGGCAATTGGTAAGATCATTGATCCGATGCTGCAGCCCATTAGGCGGATAATACGGCCAGTGGGCGGCTTGGATTTTTCCCCCATGGTTTTGTTGCTGTTAATTTACGTGGTGGAGATGCTCCTCCAACGGTTGATTGTGGCGATTTTTTAGGCGAACTTCCTTAAGCTTTATAGAGGATGCGCCCGCAAGTTTTACAGTGCGCAAGGACATTTGGCGAGCGGGCGGCTTGCATATCCGCGGGGGAGATGGTCATCCCGCAAGCCTCACAACTTTCCTCCATAATTGCTGCCACTGCTTTGCCGGCTTTTGTTTTGAGCAAGGATTCGTAGTGGGCTAATACATCCGAAGGCAGCGTTTGGATCAACGCTTCGCGTTGGGCATTCAAGCCAGTTAAGTCATTTTCAAGTTGATGTTTTTCCCCTAAGAGCAGTGATGCTTGAGTGGCTCTATTACTCAGGCATTGTTGATAAGCTTGTTCAGCTTGCTCTAATCCTTGTTGAGCAGCTTCAAGGTCGAGCATCACCTCTAATTGCAGGTCTTCCAGCTCTTGGATTGACTTGCGCAGAAAATCGGCTTCAGCTTGCAGGTCCTGGAGGTCCTTTGGGTTGCGGATTTTACCGCCAAAGAGTTGATTTTGGTTTAGCTCTAACTTCATCCGTTTTGCGGCAACTTGCTGAGTTACATCACGCAACTTGCTTTGCGTTTGCTTCAGTTCCTGTTCAGCCTGCTCTTTCGCTTTTAAGCAAGCTTGGATCGCCTCATCGGCAGCTAATTCGGCTTCGATTTGAGCGATTCGCTGGGTGATCTTTTGCCGCTGAGTATCTATCTTTTGCAGACGGTACAGGCTAAAAGAAAGGTTCATCTCTCCCTCCACGGATGTACTTTTACTGATAAGAGCATTTTATCATCTCATGCAACCGGTTTGCTTTCCAGTTTGCATAAAAGAACATAGTTAAAGAATCAAAATGATATGATAGAGGGTAGAAAATACCAATAATCATGCTGGATGTAAATCTTCAAGGAGGTGGAAAGTGGCAAATAAGCGCTTAGGTTACATCGGTTTGGGTAAGATGGGTAAGCCTATGGCAATTAATTTGCTCAATGCAGGCTATCCGCTAATCGTTCATAACCGCTCGCAGGGAAAAGTGCAGGAATTAGTTAGTTTAGGGGCACAGGCAGCAATGTCCCCAAGTCAGGTGGCTGCAGACTCCGACGTTGTTTTTACTAACTTGCCAGATACGCCTGATGTGCTTGAGGTGGTTTTAGGAAAAAATGGCATTATCGAAGGCGCACATGAAGGATTAATCTATATTGACAATTCCACCATCAAGCCCTCTGCCAGCCGCGAGATATATGCCGCGCTTAAACCATTGGGTGTGAGCTGCTTAGATGCACCCGTAAGCGGTGGAGATATTGGCGCGCAGCAAGGAACGCTGGCGATTATGGTAGGTGGGGATGCGGAGACATTAGAAAAAGTGATGCCCATCTTGCAAGTGATCGGCAAAACCATTACACACGTCGGCGGACCTGGTAGCGGGCAAGTGGCGAAAGCAGCCAACCAGATTATGGTGGCGGCACAAATGGTAGCCATGAGCGAGCTATTGATTTTTGCCCAAAAAGCAGGCGCCGATCCACGTAAGGTGGTGGATGCGATCAAAGGCGGGGCAGCACAGTGCTGGACGCTGGATGTTAAACCTCAAAGGCTCTTTGCTGGCAATCGCGAGCCAGGCTTCCGTTCGGCGTTGCAGGCTAAGGATCTCAACATCATTATGGAAACGGCGCGGGAATATGGCTTATCACTCCCCAGTGTTGCACTGGATGCTCAACTTTATGCTGCTCTGTGTGCGATGGACTTAGGTGAGCTGGATAATTCCGGCGTCATCAGCGTTATAGAAACTTTAAATAACGAAGTTTTGCGCATAGATAAGTAACGATTTGACGATCCATTCGTGAAAACTTGGACATCGAGAGTATAATATGTCAAATTTGGTGTTGAGAATAATAAAGGAGAAATTATGGACTTTGAAACGATTAAGCCCCTTCTAAGAGAAGGTCAAAAATCAAAGATTGTTTTACTGGTCATGGACGGCTTAGGTGGCTTGCCCATGGAAGCAGGCGGGAAGACCGAGCTTGAAACTGCGCGCACCCCCAATATGGATGCATTGGCTGCCAAATCCGTGCTGGGCTTGCATCACCCCTTACCACTCGGAATGACTCCAGGCAGCGGCGCAGCCCATTTGGGTTTATTTGGTTATGACCCGATCAAATTTGAAATTGGGCGCGGCGTGCTCTCTGCCTTAGGTGTGGATTTCGACTTGCAAAAAGGTGATGTAGCTGCCCGCGGAAATTTCTGCACAGTCGATGAAAATGGCGTGATTACTGACCGGCGTGCCGGGCGTATCCCCACCGAGGTTTCCGAGCGCTTATGTAATTTGCTGATGGAAAAAGTGCACATTCCGGGTGTGAAGGTAATTTTACAAGCGGAAAAAGAATACCGCTTTGTGTTGGTGTTGCGCGGAGAAGGTTTGAGAGGCGAGGTGAGTGATACTGATCCTCAGATGGTGGGGAAAAAACCGTATGTAGCCCATGCGGTGATCCCTGAAGCTGAAAAGACGGCTGAATTTGTGCGCGAATTTGTGCGTCAAGGGACTGAAATTTTGGCTCACGAACACCCAGCTAATTGTTTTGTCTTACGCGGTTTTGCTCAGCTGCCCAACTGGCCTACTTTCAATGAGGTTTGGGGTGTCAATGCTGTGGCAATTGCGCAGTACCCCATGTACCGCGGCGTAGCGAAAGTGGTGGGCATGACCGTGTTGCAAGCAGCCTCTTCTATGGAAGAAGAAATCAGCATGCTCGAGCAAAACTGGGATAAGTTCGACTTCTTCTTCGTGCACATGAAAAAAACCGATAGCTATGGTGAAGATGGCAACTTTGATGCTAAAGTCGATATCATCGAGCAGGTTGATGCCTTAGTGCCGCGCGTTTTAGCGCTCAACCCAGATGTGCTCATTATTACAGGGGATCACTCCACACCTGCTAAGCTGCGTTCCCATTCTTGGCACCCCGTACCAGTGCTGCTCTACTCTCCGGATTGCCTGCCGGATGGCATCACCAGCTTTGGTGAACGGGCTTGCGCCCATGGGAGTTTGGGCTCGCGGTTTGAAGCGACTGACCTGATGCCCTATGCGATTGCACACGCCCAACGCTTGGATAAGTTTGGCGCTTAAGCGCATAGTTAAATTCTAAAGAGGCTGGCATAAAGGTCAGCCTCTTTTAGTATTCATTTTGTCCGAATCTAAAGCGAATAAGTATCTGGGCGCCGATCCCTGAAAAGGTTGTTCCGTGGGGTGAAGAACTTATCGCTTGCTTGCTCTGGATTGATCTCGACGATTTTCAAGTTTGTGCCTTCTTCGGGGGCTGATGCTAATTTTTGCCCTTTAGGGCCAATAATCTGGGAAGAACCGGTGAAATGGAGGGATTGCTGCGTGGTCGTCTCGCTGCCCGTGCGGTTGGCAGTGATGCTGAACACGGCATTTTCCAAGCTGCGCGTGACCATGGCTGCCTGGCAATAAGGCAGGACTAAGTTGGCAGGGTGGCAGATGACCTGAGCACCTTGCAGAGCTAAGGTGCGAGCAGCTTCTGGGAAAATCCAATCGAAGCAGATCATCATCCCAATGCAGGTTGACTGGAATTCGAAAACCGGGAATCCAAGGTTGCCTGGAAGGAAAAAATCCTTTTCGGTGTAGAAGAGATGCACTTTGCGGTAGAGTGCTAAGACGCCATTTTCCGTAATTGCCGCAGCGGAGTTGTAGATGCCTTCTGGTGCCCTTTCGGCAAAGCCGCAGACAATGCAGGCATGCTGCTCAGCGGCTAAGCGAATCAAGCCGGAAAGAAAAACACCCTTTCCATCGGCGGTCTCGCTCACCATTTCCAGTTCTTCGCGGTCCTCGAATAGATAACCGGAGTTTGCGAGCTCTGGCAAGACCAGCAAGTCGAAGGTACTCTCAGCTAGGGCTGATTGAATCAATGAGAGGTTGCGCTTGGGATCTAAACGAGTTGGAGCAAATTGTAAAAAGCCAATCTTCATGTTACTCCAGTGCTACAATACGTATAATAAGTCTTAGTGTATTGCAAGGAAGATAAGATGTCAAAACTTCATGAAGCGCTGTTATACGAACAATTGCCAGATAATAAGGTGCGTTGTCACTTGTGTGCGCACAAGTGCCTCATTGCCGAAGGCAGGCGAGGGATTTGCCAGGTGCGAGGCAATCACAGCGGCAAATTATACAGCTTGACCTATGGAAAGTTGATTGCAGCGCATGTTGATCCCATTGAGAAAAAACCACTGTTTCATTTTTACCCTGGCAGCAGTTCGTTTTCGATTGCCAGTGCGGGTTGCAACTTCCGCTGTGAGTGGTGCCAAAATTGGGAGATTTCCCAAGAATATGGCGAGGAATCCGTCGATGGGACCGCAGAAACCCCGCCTGACTCGGTGATTGCTTCTGCTAAACGCTCGCACTGCCAAAGTATCTCCTATACCTATACGGAGCCGACGGTCTTTTTCGAATATTCCTATGACGTTTCCAAATTAGCCCATTTTGCCGGGCTGAAAAATGTGTATGTGACTAACGGCTACATGAGCCAGGAGATGATTGACCTATATGGTCCGCTGCTCGACGCTGCGAATGTGGATATTAAAGCCTTCACTGATGAAGCCTATCGCAAGTATATCGGGGCACATTTGCAGCCAGTCCTGGATGCCTGTGTGGCGCTCAAGCAAGCCGGCGTGTGGCTGGAAATTACCACGCTGCTCATCCCTGGGATCAACGATGATGAAACTCAGCTGAAAGGGTTAGTGCAGTTTATCGCTGAGAAGCTTGGGCTGGAGACGCCGTGGCACGTCAGCCGTTATTTTCCGCATTACAAATTCAACGCGCCAACCACGCCTTTAGCAAGCATCGAGAAAGCGATTGAAATTGGGCAAGCGGCTGGGTTAAAGTATATCTATGGGGGTAACTTTCAGGGCGCAGCTGATACCCTTTGCCCGCAGTGCCAAACTGTGTTGATTGAGCGCTACGGGATGAGCGTCTCACGCAATCGCATCAAAGAAGATAATACTTGCCCGGTTTGCGGTTACAAACTCGCTGGTGTAGGGATGAGCGGTAAATAAGCTTTCAGTTTGGGTCTTGGAGTGGTGGGAAAAGCGCTGCAAATTCACCAGCCCTAACCATTGCAATCAGGCGGTTGAGATAAGGGTAAAGCAGAGCATCTTCAGGGAGGAAGGGAATCTGCTGACGCACCAATTGATAAGCCTGAGCGCTGATCTCCCCGAGTTGCAGCCCCGGCTGTTTTTTAAGCCGGAAATCCACAGCTTGGGCAGCGCTCATCAGCTCAATAGCCAGGATCACAGAGAGATTTTCGAGGATATCGCGTACATGTCGGGCGGCATTAGGTCCCATGCTGACGTGGTCTTCCACATTACCTGAGGATGGGATGTTATCTGTGCTGGCAGGGTGAGAGTAAGTTTTGTTCTCTGATGTAAGGGCTGCAGCAGTGTACTGCAACAGCATAAAGCCCGAGTTGAGCCCACCGTGCTCCGTTAAGAATGGCGGGTAAGGCAATTCTGCTTCGGATCTATCGACTAATTTGGCAATGCGCCGCTCGGACATGTTGCCGAGATCGGTGAGGGCGATACCCAAGAAATCCAGAGCCAGGGCTAAAGGCTCGCCATGGAAATTTCCTCCAGAAATCACCATAGGTTCGCCAGAATCATCCTCAAAAATAAGGGGGTTATCGGTAACCGAGTTAAGCTCAGTGCTCATTACTGATTTGGCATAGTCAATGGCATGCTGGACAGCGCCATGCACCTGCGGGATGCAGCGCAGGGTATAAGCATCCTGGATATTTTTGGCGTCGTCTGGGCGGGTGAGCTGGCTGCCAGACAAAATGGTACGTAATTGGGCAGCGGTTTCGGTTTGACCTGGCTGCGGGCGCAGATTGTGGATAGCGGCATCAAAAGCGCGCAAGGTGCCATTTTGGGCTTCAAGCGTCAGTGCTGCCGCCAGGTTAGCTGTTGTCATCAGCACTTGCGCCTGAGCCCAGACTTCCACGCCCATAGCGGTCATCAACGTGGTGCCATTGGTGAGGGCTAAACCTTCTTTGGCGGAGAGTTTGATAGGAGCTAATCCCGATTGTTGCAGTGCTTCTGCTGCGGGCCCGGATTTGCCCTGAAAAAACACTTCTCCCTGACCAATGAGCGGTAATGCCATGTGAGCTAAAGGTGCTAAGTCGCCACTAGCGCCCAAAGAGCCTTTCTCAGGAATGAGCGGCAAGATATTGCGATTGAGCAGCTCTAAGAGCAACTGCAGAGTCTCCAGGCGGACGCCGGAATATCCACGGGCTAAGGTGTTAGCCCGGATGAGCATCATTGCCCGGACAGTCGAAGCGGGTAGGGTATCGCCTACACCAACCGCATGGCTGAGCAAGATATTTTCCTGCAGCTTTTCAACCTCATTCAGCGGGATCAGCCGGTCTTTAAAGGCGCCAAAACCGGTGTTGATGCCATAAGCCACCTCGCCCTTTGCCAGCAAGCGGTCAACTGCCTGGGCAGAAGCTTGGATAGCTGGGATGGCATTCGCAGCCAAGCGCACAGTGTTTTCTGGGTGATGGGCAACTGCAATGACCTGATCAAGCGTAAGTGTGGTTCCATCGATGGTGAGTTCGTGGATCAAGGGGTTCTCTCCTTTGCTTGAAGCCTACTTAGGCTTCCGAAATAATCACGGTGAGGAGTTTGATGGCTGGGGCATTCAGCTGGCTTGGATCACGAGGGGGGATCGCAAGCAGCACGTCCATCCCCGGGGTAACCTGACCAAAAATCGTATGTTTGCCATCCAGCCATGGAGTGGGCACGTGGGTCAGGAAGAATTGGGAGCCGTTGGTGTTAGGTCCGGCGTTTGCCATCGAGAGAATGCCAGGTTTATTGTGCTTGAGCGAAGGGACGAATTCGTCCTTGAAATGATAGCCTGGTCCACCTCGTCCGGTGCCGGTTGGGTCGCCGCCTTGCGCCATAAAATCTTTGATTACGCGGTGAAATATGGTGTTATCGTAGAAGCCTTGGCGGGCAAGGAAGACAAAATTATTAACAGTATGGGGGGTTTTATCGGCAAAAAGTTCTGCAATAATGTCGCCTTTTTCGGTATGAAAGGTTGCTGTGTACTTTTTGGTTGGGTTTAGCTGCATTGCAGGTTCAGATTTCCATTGGAGCATAAGGTATCACCTCTTTTTAGGCAATTGTAGCATCATAGAGGTTTTAATTCAGCCTCAATATGTTATGAAGTTATGGTTAGTAAACGGAATTAGCGAGGATCTAGTTGCTATCCTTTTACTGAACCCCCCAACATTCCCTGAATGAAAGAACGCTGGAAGAAAATATAAATCAGCACGGTAGGAAGGGCGACAATGAGCGCACCTGCCGAAAGCAAGGGAATATTGGCGGTGTATTTGCCTTGAAAGAATGCCAAACCAACAGGCAGGGTGCGTAAGGCTTCATCTTGGACCAACACTAAAGCGAGTAGGAACTCATTCCAGGTCCACATGAAGATGAGCACGATGAGCGTTGTGACCGCTGGACCCGAGAGTGGATAAAGCACCAACCAGAGAGTTTGCCAGCGGTTGCAACCATCAATTGTGGATGCATCGATTAACTCCTGCGGGGCGTTTTCGAAAAAGGAAGTCATCCAGAGCGTGCCAAACGAGACGCTCAACCCGATCTGGGGTAAGATCAAAGCCCAAATCGTATCGCGCAGGTGTAAGGCGTCCATAAACTGATAGAGCGGGATGATCACCGCTTCTAGGGGAACCATATAACCAATTAAGATTACTGGGAAAAGCCATTTTTTTCCTGGGAGCGGCAGTACGCCAAAGGCATAACCGGTGAGGATAGATAAAAATACACTCGTGATGACCACCGCGACTGCTACGATGGCACTATTCTTGAAGAAAATATTAAAACGACCAACTTGCCAAGCTTGGATGAAGTTATCGAGCCGCCAAGTTTCCGGCAGGCTGAAGGGTCCTTGAATCACTTCGATATCGGTTTTAAAGGCGCTGAGAACCACTCCGGAAAGCGGTATAAGCACCACCAGCATAAAGAGCGCCAGCAGCAAATAGCGCGGAAGGAGGGGTTTCCAGTGAAGGCTCATTCCAGCTCCTCATTCCGAGATTGAAAGTGACGGATGATTAACGAAATTGCCAAGATGATCAACATCAAAACGGTAGCCATAGCGGCTGCATAACCCGCTTGATTCTGCAGGAAAGCAGCCCGGTAGATCACAATGCCGGCTACGAGGGTGGAATTACCGGGACCTCCGCGGGTAGTGACGTATACCAGATCAAAAACGCGCAAGGCTGCAACAATCGTCGTGATCATTGCTACGCCAATCTCAGAGCGCAAACTGGGGATAGTGATGTGAATTAGTTGTTGGAAGCTGCTCGCGCCATCTAGGCTGGAGGCTTCATAATATTCTTCAGGGATGCGCTGCATGCCGGCTAAAAAGAGAATCATGCAGAAGCCATATTCCACCCATGTGGCAATCGAACCCACGCCGGGGAGCGCTAAAGTGAAATCGCCTAACCATGCACGCGTTAGGTGTTGTAAACCAAGAGCGTTCAGCGCCAAGTTTAACGGACCAAAGGTGGGGTTAAAAATCCAACGCCAAATCACCCCTACGACTACCATGCTGATTACTTGAGGTAGGAAAAGGATCGTGCGGAAAAAGTTCAACCCTGGCAGCTTGCCGCGCCCGAGCAGTGAAGCGAGGGCTAAACCGATGAGTATGGGAATTATGCAGTAGAAAATGATGAAAACCAAATTGTGGGTGAAGGCGCCGAGGAAAACGTTGTCGGTAAGTAAACGCGCATAATTCTCTAATCCGACGAAGAATTTTTGGCTGCTAAATCCATCCCAGCGATAGAAACTTGTGCGCACGGTCTCCAGAATGGGGATAAAGGTGAAGACGAAGTAGACCAGCAATCCAGGAAGCACATAAAGCCATCCTTTCCACTTCTTTTCTCCTGGGTAGGCTCGGTTGGATCGCATGGTCAAAAGAAAAGCTGGCGCCTTAAAAAGCGCCAGCTGAGGTATTCTCTATTTTATTGAATCCAGATAAGCGGCGTAATCCTTTTGAACGGCGGCGGTAAATTCTGCTGGGGTGCTCATCCCACCCAGCAGCTTTTGAAGCTCTGATACTAAAGTGTCATAGAAGGTCGGTGTAGCCCAATCTATATAATGTCCGACTGCGTTATTTTTGTTTATCGTCTCCCAGGCTTTGAGTGTATCGCCAAACAGATTATCGGTTTCAATATCAGCGCTCTCGGGTAGGGACATAGCAGGCAGCATGCCAGCTTTTGCCCATAACTCCGCAGCGCGCGGGCTGATCATCCAATTAAGATATTCAGCGGCTAAATCGGCTTTATCCGTAGTCTTGCGTATGGCAAAGGGAATGCCCACTCCGCCAATAGCCATGCCGGACTTACCTTCGAAGGGTGGCAGCAGAAAGAAACCAAACTGCTGGTCGGTATCGGTTACTAACTCACCCGCCAACCAAGAGCCAGTGATGGTCATAGTGCCGTTGCCCGCTTTGAATAGCAAGTTACTATCGTCATAGCCAATGCCAGCGTAACCTTCGGTGAAATAACCGGAATTAGCCCAATTGAGCAGGATTTCGGCAGCTTTTTGATTCTCGGGGATATCGAAGGAGACATTGTTCACACCGTAAACGAGGTTATTGATGTACTCGGGGGTGACGAGCAAATGCTGAATGGCGCTGAACTCATGGATAGCATTCCAGCCATCTAAGCTGCCAAAGGATATAGGCGTGATGCCAGCGGCTTTAATTTCTGCTAAAAGCGCCTCGAACTCTTCAAAGGTTTGGGGGATCTGCCAGCCATGCTCGGCAAAGATGTCTTTGTTGAAGTAAACACCTACGACCTCGGCAGTCGGGCTGACGCCGTAGAGGTTGCCTTGACCAAAAGTTTTACCATCGGGTGTAAAGCTGTTACGGCTGGTGACAGAAGTGGAAAAAATATTAGCCCAACCGTTTTGCACGCTATAGTCGTTGAGGGGTAAAAGTAAATCGGCTTGAACCATGGCACCCATATCGCTGCGGCCTTGATTGACCTGGGCGACATCGGGGCCATTGGGTTCGCTAAGCGCTAACTTGAGAGTAATTTTGAGATCATCAAGAGTTTTAACCACGCGCTCAATTTTGACGCCAGGATGAGTTTGTTCAAACTCTGCGTTGAGCGTTTCCATCACGTTGCTTTCCACATCGCGGTAAAACTGATCCCAGACAACGAGCGTGGTCACCGTGGATGAGGATCCATCCGTTGGTTCTGGACTCACTGGAACTGCGTTGCCGTTGCATGCAACCAACAATAATGCACTTATGATCACAATGAAGGTAAGAAAATGAAATCTTCTCATTTTTCTCCTGAATGTTGAGATTAACTGCTCACAATCTTACCAGAACACCCATTTTTAGATGGGAATGTGTATAATACGAGTGATTAACAAGATGAGGAGTGTTTCATTGCGGCGATCTGTCGTAAAACTAGAGCCTCAACACATGCAGAATATTATTCTGCTTCGTTTTCCCAATAAAATGCGAAGTATAGTTTTTTGGTTCGGTTCGGCTTGAGCTAAGCCATAGCTATTACCAATTAATCCTACTCACCAAAAAAGGAGAAAAATGGAACAGGAACAAGGAAGATCTAACCTACAGGATGCGTTTATGCACCTCTCGTGGCAGCTTCTCGAAGTAACCCAGAACGCCGCTATCGCTGCAGCCCGAAAAGCAGGGAAGGGGGATAAAAACTTAGCCGATCAAGCAGCCGTAGATGCAATGCGGAGCACGCTTGATCACATGACGGGTTTCCAAAGTAATATCAAGATTGGTGAAGGGGAGCGTGATGATGCCCCGATGCTCTTTATTGGCGAACGATTAGGTAGAGGACATATTAGTATTGATATTGCTGTGGATCCGCTCGAAAACACAAATGCAACCGCTGACCTTAAGCCTGGGGCGGTGTGCGTGCTGGCAGCTTCGGAACAGGGCGGGTTGATCGAAGCTTCGGATACTTATATGGACAAGCTTTGCGTGGGGAAGGAAGCTGCGCCCTATATCGATATCTTGCAGCCACCTGAAGAAAATATCTACCGCATCGCTAAAGCCTTAGGTCGTGAAGATCTCTCACAGCTCACAGTGACCATCCTAGACCGCCCGCGGCATGAAGAGCTGATTAGACGAGTGCGTGCAACCGGTGTAAGAGTCAATCTCATTGCTGATGGTGATTTGATGCCCTGCATTTTTACCTGTTTCAAAGGCGCAGGAGTGCATGCCGTGATGGGTATTGGCGCAGCGCCCGAAGGTGTTATCTCAGCAGCGGCGATTAAATTGTTAGGTGGCGGGATGCAAGCGGTCTTCAAGCCTAAGAATGAAGCAGATCGCGAGCGCTTGCTGCGTATGGGCATCAAATTGGACCAAGTCTACACCCCTGATATGCTGGCTCCGGGAGAGAATTTGATTTTCTGCGCTACGGCGGTGACGCCCATTTTAACCACGACTAAAGCAGTGCTGGAAGGGGTTAGCTTTTTCCCTGGAGGGGCAAAAACCAACAGTTTAGTCATATCCAATGGTTTTATGAATTTCGTACCGACCACCCACGTGTTGGATGGGGATACTTTTGTTCGCCAAGGAAGTGAATTTCGTTTGTGGTAATCAACGCAATTGGTCTCTGCCTGTTTTGACAGCTTTAGCGGGATGGTATACTTGCGCTGAAAATTTTAATGAGGTAAATGATGAAAACAGCTTTAATCACGGGTATTACCGGCCAAGATGGATCCTATTTAGCCGAGCTGTTGCTCAGCAAAGGATACGAAGTGCACGGTCTCATTCGTCGCGCCAGCACTTTCAATACCCGGCGCATCGACCATCTCTATCACGACCCGCATGGCAATGGCGAAATGCCTAAGTTGTTCCTCCACTATGGGGATATGGGTGCTACGGACACCTTATTGGATGTGATTTATACAACCAAGCCTGATGAGATTTATCACCTCGCAGCGCAGAGCCACGTGCGTGTCAGTTTTGATATGCCTGAATATACCGGCAATATCACCGGCATCGGCACTACGCGTATTTTGGAAGCGATCCGTAAAAGTGGTTTGAAAACGCGTTTTTATCAGGCTTCTTCCAGTGAGCTTTTTGGAGATGCCAAACCACCGCAAAATGAGGAAACGCCTTTCCATCCGCGCAGCCCGTATGCCGCAGCCAAGTTGTACGCCTACTGGATGGCAAACAACTATCGTGAAGCCTATAACATGTACACCGTCAATGGTATTCTTTTCAACCACGAGTCGCCCCGCCGGGGGGAGACTTTTGTGACGCGTAAAATTACGCGAGCTGTGGCTGCAATCCGAGCTGGCAAGCAGAATAAACTTTTCTTGGGCAATTTAGATGCTAAACGAGACTGGGGTTATGCCCCAGAATATTTAGAGATGATGCACTTGCTGCTGCAGCAAGACGAACCTGATGATATTGTAATTGGCACGGGTGAAGCACACTCCGTCCGCGATTTTCTGGATGAAGCTTTTGGTTATGCAGACATGGATTGGCATAAGTATGTGGAAATTGATCCGCGCTATTTTCGTCCTACTGAAGTGGACTATCTCCTTTGTGACCCCACCAAAGCACGCACAAAATTAGGCTGGGAGCCAAGAGTGAAATTCCATGAGTTGGTGCGCATTATGGTCGATGCCGACCTTGAGCTGGCTGGTCTGAGCATCCCTGGGGAGGGCAAACGGATCGTAGATGAAAAGTTTGGAAACTGGCACCGCTGGGAAGACCAAGTGATCAGTATGGATCAATTAGCCACTGGATAATGAATATGATATAATAATGCCCACGGAGGAGTAATCCGGGCTGGCTCACAGAGATGGATGGGAAAGGCTGAGACTATCCAGAGCACAAGGACCGAGGTGAAGTCGCCGTGAGAGCAGCTGAAGAAATCCTGAGGAGAGTAGAACAGCTCGGGAGCGCCCGTTAACGCGCAACCCAAGTGCACTGGTTCGCGCCAGTGAATTGAGGTGGTACCACGGAAGCAAACTTTCGCCCTCAACGTGCGAAAGTTTTTTTATTTTAATTTTTGAAGGAGGCATCATGACAGAATTGCCGAAAGCATATGATTTTCATGATTACGAAGAGAAGATCTATCGGGATTGGGAGAGCAAAGGCTACTTCAAGCCTTGGAATGACCCCAATAAACTTGGGTTCGACCCAACGATCCAGCCGTTTGTGATCGTAATGCCGCCGCCCAATATCACTGGTGCGCTGCACTTAGGGCATGCTCTTTTCGTTGCCATGGAAGATCTGATGATCCGTTACCACCGCATGAAGGGTGAGCCAACACTTTGGGCGCCAGGCACTGATCATGCGGGTATTGCTACACAATTGCAAGTCGAAAAGCAGTTGGCGAAAGAAGGTTTGACCAAGGCAGATTTAGGGCGTGAAGCTTTTGAACAACGTGTTTGGCAATGGAAAGAGCAATATGGCAGCCAAATTACCCAACAGATCCGGCAGTTAGGCGCCAGCTGTGATTGGGAGCGTGAGCGCTTTACGCTTGACCCAGGGCTTTCGCGCGCCGTGCGTGAGGCTTTTGTGCGCCTTTATGAAAAAGGACTTATTTACCGCGGTCCACGCATGATTAATTGGTCACCTGGCTTGATGACCGCGGTTTCTGACTTGGAAGTTGAATACTCCGAGGAACCAGGCACGCTCTATTACTTCAAGTATATGTTAGCTGACGGGTCAGGGGAGTACATTCCCGTCGCAACCACTCGACCTGATACCATCTTAGGCGATACTGCTGTGGCAGTTCATCCTGATGATCCTCGCTATCAAAAACTTGTGGGCAAGAAGGTGGTTGTGCCCATTCTTGGCAGAGTGATACCGGTGATCGCAGATGACTATGTGGAGCGGGAATTCGGAACGGGTGCGCTGAAAATCACACCTGGGCACGACCCACATGACTATGAGATTGGTCAGCGGCATAATTTACCTTTAATCAACATCTTAAATAAGGATGCAACCCTCAATGAAAACGCAGGACCCTACGCTGGTTTAGACCGTTTTGAAGCTCGCAAGAAACTTTGGGAAGACATGTGGGCTCAAGGCTTGGTGATCAAAGAAGAACCCTACATGCTAAATGTGCCACGGTCGATGCGCGGAGGTGAGATTATCGAGCCGTTGGTTTCGACCCAATGGTTCGTTAAGATGGATTCCCTCGCTCAAAAAGCTAAAGCAGCTGTTGAAGCAGGTGAGATCATCTTTGTCCCAGAGCGTTTTACCAAGATTTTTTACAACTGGATGGATAATATCCAGGATTGGTGCATCAGCCGGCAGCTGTGGTGGGGGCATCGCATTCCAGTCTGGTATTGCCAGGATTGCGGAGAAACGATCGTGGCGCGCGAGACACCGACGCAGTGCCCCAAGTGTGGCAGTAACCGCTTGGAGCAGGATCCGGATGTATTGGATACGTGGTTCTCTTCGGGGCTGTGGCCTTTCTCGGTGTTTGGCTGGCCAGATGAAACCTCTGATTACAAGTACTTTTATCCCACCTCGGTCATGGAGACGGGGTATGACATCATCTTCTTCTGGGTGGCACGTATGATTATGGACGCACTGGAATTCACGGGCAAAGCGCCTTTCCATACCGTCTATTTACATGGCATCATTCGCGATGAAAATGGCGAGAAGATGAGCAAGACCAAGGGTAACGTCATCGACCCACTAGAGCTTATGGACGCAATGGGCACAGATGCATTACGCTTTACATTGCTTGTCGGTTCCACACCTGGCAATGATATGAATGTCTCCACTAAAAAAGTGGAAGCCAACCGCAACTTTACCAATAAAGTCTGGAATATTGGGCGCTTTGTGATCAGTGCCATCGATAGAGCCGGCGAGAAGCCAACCACAGAGCCAATCTCAACCTTGCCGGATTCCTGGATTTGGGCTCGGATGAAGCAAGTGGTCAATAACGTCAATGATTTATTCGAAAATTATCAGTTTGGGGAAGCCGGCAGGCAAATTTATGAATTCCTCTGGAATGATTTCGCCGATTGGTACATTGAGATCTCAAAGCGGCAGTTAGCGCAAGGCGGCTCACGGGCATACTTTACTGCTTTTGGATTGGCATGGGTACTGGATACGATGTTGCGTTTACTCCATCCTTATACCCCATTTGTAACCGAAGCTCTCTGGAGTTACCTGAAGGAAGCCTGTATCGCCGCGGGATTGCCCGCTGAGCCGCGCTCTGGCTGGGAAGAGGCTTTGATCGTTGCGAAATGGCCTGAACGCTATGTTTTAGATGATTGGGATGAAGAATTTATCAAGGATTTCAGCTTGATACAAGAGATTGTCCGCGGTATCCGCAATATTCGTTCTGAGTATAAGATCGCGCCGGCACGCAAGCTGGGAGCTGTTTTAGTCTCGGAGAATTTACAGATATTACTCGAGTCCCAAAAGCTAGTTCTTTGCGACTTGGCTGGGCTGGAAGAGGAAGAAACCCACATATACACGCGCAAACCAAATGACTTGGAAGGCATGGTGAGTTTGGTAGTTAACGAGGTGGAGGTTTTTCTCAACATTGCTGCCGGCGGGGATGATGAGGCTGAGCGTGCCCGGCTAGAGAAAGAACTACAGGAATTAGAGAGCCAGATTTCACGCTTAGAAGCTCTGCTTGCCGGTCCATTCGCCCAAAAGGCACCGGCTAAAATCGTCGATGCGGAACGCGAAAAATTAGAAGGGTATCGCGTCAGTGCGCAAAAAATTCGTGAGCAGCTCTCTCAATAGAAGTTAACAAAAAAAGTAGGAGATGTGTTGGTCGCATCTCCTACTCTCTGTTGTTACTAAGTCTAAGCAGAAATTCGCTGCGATTCAAGCTGCATGATCCGCCGTAAGATAGCGAGTGAAACCCCGTAAGTTGAATCCATACCGAAGTAAGAGAGTGCACCTGCACCTAAGTTTCTCCCTTTGGTCATGGGGGTATCAGAAGCATAGTGCAGGATTCCTACGTCAAAGGGTACTTTGTGGAGATTGACGATTTCATTTACTGGATGGCGTTGGGGGCGAAAGAGCTCATAGACAGCAGAAAGATAAGGACCAGCCTCCATCTCGATGTCGGTATATCCTTCGCGGTAAACTACATCCATAATCGTGGCGTTTTGGAGGAAGGTTCCCCAAACGGAGACTGCTTTTTGGTTATCTAAAACAGTTCCGAAGATAAGGTATGGTGAAACATCCGCAGCTTGGAAAGTGTTATTAAATAGATAGGTGTTTTTACTGTGCTCGTCGTAAACAACATTCGGTATGATCACATCGCCGCGTACACCATTGAGGCTGGCAGCTTTTCCCATGACGTAAATTCCTAGAATCTGGCTCGCGTTTTCGGCAATCTTGGTGAGAAGGTGATATGCACCAAAGCCTAAGGGGTAGTCGATATTGATGATGATGGCATCGCTTTGCCTGAGGAATTCCCACTCCGCGCAGCCAGGTTTGGCGCAAGGCGCAATACGCGGGTCGATGCTTTGCGGATCCAGCAGAGAAAGATCAAACACTTGTGCTTCGATATCAAAGGCATGCACGCTAGGAAAACGGTATATGCCGCGCTTACGTTCAAAGGCGATTTGCTCTTGGATCAGGGCTTTACCTTTAGGCGTAGATTGATACTTCTTCATGACGTAATAGAAAAAGTTTTGCTGGCTTACTGGTAGTGTTTGGTTCTTAATATTCTCCCATTCTTCGCGTAATGATTCTTGATCGGCTTCTTCAATGAAATCAATAAGTTCCTCTTGTTTGCTCAAAGCAAAGCCAGAAAGGATGTTTGCAAGGCTGTGTGTATTGGAGGATACGAAGTACATGGGGCGGCTGTTTATTTGAGGGTATTGACTTTCCAGATTTTCCCACCAAATTTCGGTAGCCTTGCGGTAATCATTGAGAGAGCCGCTCAGCAGTTGCAACTGGAAGTTACTCCTTCGGGTGGCAAAGGTCTCTAAAACCTGGCTGAAGCGATCCTCATAAATCGAATATAAACGGCTCAGATCACCCACGGACATTTGTAAAAATTCTGCTAATTTTTGAAAAGCACTGGGTTGTGCGGGAGTCGCAGTCATATAAAGATCGCGCGGCGTAAAACTAAGCAAATTATTGAGCTTGTTCCATTCGATTTGGAGTGCGGTAAGCGTCGGCACCACATCGTCGATATCAGAGCGGGAGGCAATGTAACAAGCCATCAGCTCGCCGCCATCGTAAAAACAGCGCCGCCGGCGGGCACGCGCTGCCACTTCTGTCCATTCTTCCACATTGCCATAGCCGTGCTGGATGAAATTGGTCTTGGTTTGCCCAAGTATGATTTTCTTTACTTGAAAGATGCAATCTGGCAAACGCAATAAGCTATAAATCAGTGCGGAAGTATCCGGTAAGGGATCGCGGGCATAAAGATGCAACGAGGAGTTGATGCTTGAGTGGACCTCTTCTAAGGAGCGGATTTGGATTTCAGTTGTGGAACGCAACAACGAATAAATCGTGCGCAGGTAGAGGTCTATTTCTTCAGATGAGCGGACGGGAACAGTTCTTTCCATTAATTTTCCTATTTTCTCTTTTGGTGGAATAATTCTAACATGTGCAGCCATGAATTTTAAGAAAGCTACCTTATAATTATTTATGGACGAGATGTTAACCAGCGCAGGGTACCTTTGTGGAGCTAAAAATGCCCTCAAGAATATTCCCTTTGGGAGAAGGAAGCAATGCTTTATCTAATCGCAACGCCGATTGGCAATTTGGGTGATATCACCTATCGTGCTGTGGAAACGCTCAAACAGGTTGACCTGATTGCCAGCGAGGATACCCGCAAGACGAATATTCTGCTCAAGCACTATGAGATTTCCAAACCGCAGGTTGCCTATCACGTCATGAACGAAGCTAAAATGGCACCTAAATTGCTTGAAAAGCTCAAAGCAGGCGAGAATATCGCCCTCGTTACTAATGCTGGCACGCCAGGGATTTCGGACCCAGGTTATTCCTTGGTACACGCCGCCCTTGAGGCAGATGTCGAAGTGACATCACTACCAGGTCCTTCAGCCGTGATCACTGCGCTCACCTTAGCCGACCTACCGCTGCACAGCTTTACGTTCAAAGGTTTCCCGCCGCATAAGGAGGGACCCCGTAAACGCTTTTTGGAAATGGAGAAGGATTCTCCGCATACTATCGTTTTTTATGAGAGTCCTTACCGCTTGCTGGCTTTTCTTCAAAATGCGCTTGAGATCTATGGCGACCGGCGTGCTGTAGTGGCGAACGACCTGACGAAAAAGTTTGAGCGGATTTATCGGGGCACACTCAGTCAAATTACAGAAGAATTAGCTGAAGCTCCTATTCGCGGAGAGTATTGCATTTGTATTGAGGGCTTTACGGCTAAAAAGACAGGGGCGTGAGGTCTTTTAAGTCCGAATAAGCATCCAGATTTTCTTCCTTTTTGAGTTTGTTCGTGATCCAGTAGGTAACGGGTGTCATCAACACCTCTATGGCTACTTTGAAAAGGTAATTGGTCAGGGTGAGCGTGAGGTACAGCCCCCACGGGAAGACGCCTGTAAGCGATGCGACTGCAATAAAGATAGCTGTATCGACTAACTCCCCAACAATGGTGCTGCTAATCGTGCGCACCCACAATTGCTGACCGTGGGTGATGTGCTTGAGCAGAGCCATGATGATTGCGTTGGAGAAACTGCCGCCGAGGTATCCGAGGACGCTAGCTGCTACGATTCCTCCAGAGCTGATCCCTCCTAACACCAGGTCATACGCCTCTTGACCAACATTTGCCTGCCAGGTGACTTCGCCAGGGAGTTTCTGAATGAGTAAAAACATAAGAAAAGTGAAAATTAGCCCAATAAAGCCGATCCAGATCACCCGGCGAGCACGCGCAAATCCATAAACTTCGGTCAGAATATCCCCAAATATGTATGCGATCGGGAAAAAGACGGTGCCAGCATCAAAGGCTAAGGGTATCCCCGCCAAAGAAATCTTCCAATCGATAATTTTTGCGGAGGAGGCAATGTTGCTCAACACCAACACCAGCGTGAAAACAACCGTGATGATGTCTAAGTATTTATAGGGGCGTGATTCGGTTTCAGGCTTATTTTCGTTCACGACCAAAGTATAACCTAAACACGGTATACTTTTGGGCATGACGAGGTTAGGTAGCCTAAACCGCTTTTTTGTTGACCCTTCTGCCATCTCGAGTGAGCGGGTGGTTTTTCCGCTGGAACTTAGCCGTCAAATCCACAAAGTTTTGCGCTTAGATGTGCATGCAGACCAAGTGTTGGTTCTGGATAACTCGGGTAAGAGCCACCTTGTGCAGCTGGCTGGCTGGCAAGGAAAAACCTTAACGGGGAAAATTCTTGACACTTACCTGCCGGAGCAAGAAGAACGATTGGAGCTAGAGCTGGCTTTTAGCCTGACCAAACGCGAAAAAATTACCTGGATTTTACAGAAGGGAACTGAATTAGGCGTTACCCGCTTTCGTCCTTATGTGGCGGCGCGTAGTTTGGACCGTACCCTTCAGCCTGAACCGAGCCGGATGCTGCGGTGGCAGGCAATTATCCGAGAAGCAGCGGAGCAGTCTCGCCGAGAGCGTTTAGCAGAAATCGAAGCGCCCTCGACTTTTACCGATATGCTAAAAGTAGTGCCTCAGGATGGGCTCAAACTGATTGCTTGGGAAGAAGCAAATCCGAAAGAGCAGCTTTCTGCAAGTTTTCTTGCCCAGATTACCGCGGAACCAGTACGTTTGGTTAGCGCATTGATTGGACCTGAAGGGGGTTTTAGCCCAGAGGAAGTGGCATTGGCTGAGAGCTTCGGCTTTATTCAGTTTTCACTCGGCAGACGTACGCTGCGCATGGAGACTGCTTGTTTAGCAGCATGTGCACTCCTCACTAATCTGTTAGAAAACCAAGCTTAAGGCGAGATCAGACTACGGCTAGGTAATAAGTTACGCAGGCGGTTAGGTAACGCCTTGCCGGCACCTAAATTACGCCCCAATTTATCCCGAACAGCTACCACAGTACCCATTTCGATGCCCTCAAGCGGCAACCCGCGCAAATCAGTGCCACGCAACCAATCTTGAAAGTATTTATCAGGCAAAACGAATATGTTCGCGTTGAAAGTGTCCCCAAAACGGCTTACCATTTCGAAAGAAAGCTCCAGCTTGCTTCCAATCAACTTGCCGAGGGGAAAGCCTAAGAAGGCATAAGGGAAGCTGCTAAAACGATCGAGGTATTGCTCAGGGATAAGCCACACCTGCGTTGCCCGTTGGTAAAGCGTGCACTGATACGTTTCGAGTACCGCTGCTAAGTCGAATCCATATAGGTTGTGGATTTGTCCACATAGTTGGTTGGTTTGGGCAGGTGAAAGCCTCGTCAAGCCGGTTCCGGCAAACTCACGGGTTGGCTGCTTCACCTCGCTGGAGGGCATTGCGCCAATTTTGGTTAGCAAAGCCGCAAAAAATCCATTAGTCCCATAGAGGTGTGGCCACAGGCGCAGGCTGCCAGCCACCTGAGGATCAAAAGCTCTGCCATTAAAGTAAGCCAAGCCGGGCGTGTTTAACTGGTGGGAAGGGTTTGGCTCAACCTGGATCACATCGGGATGGGCTTTGAGGAACGCATCCAATACAGCTTCGTCTTCTTCTGGGGCGAGTGTGCACGTGGAATAGACAATCTCGCCGCCAATGCGTGCGGCAGCGACTGCTGATTCGAGCAGAGCAAGCTGCCGTGATGCTAAACGGGAGCGCTCATCAGGTGTAATGGGGCGGTGCGGGTGGCTGGGTGAAGCGCGTAAACTTTCCATACTGCAAGGTGCATCCAGCAAGACACGATCAAAAGTCCCGGGGAACCAAGCACCCCATTTTTCTCCTGGATAATTCGTGATGACGGTATTGAGCGCACCCCAGGTTTGCAAGACCACCTTGAGAGCCGGCAGCCGGCTGGCACTGGCGTCGTTTGCGATCACCAAGCCATGATCTTGATTGAGATCTACCAGCTGGGTGGTCTTTCCACCTGGAGAGGCTGCCATATCGAGGGTCAAACTCGGTGATTTTGAAGGAGAAAAAAGTGCTACTGGTAACATCGAAGCGGCGTCTTGTAAGTAATAGTACCCAAGCCTGTGCTCAATGGTTTGGCTAGGAGGGGTGTTATAGCGTTTTAATTGGAAGCCAGCCGGGTAAAATGGCACAGGGGAAATCTCCCATCCATACCAGTTAGTCCACTTAGCCAGTGCTTGGGCAGGGTCAGGACTTTTGAGCAAATTAACGCGTAAGGCAATCGGAGCTGGCTCGTGAATTACAGTCAACAACGCTTGGTAATCCTCTGCGGAAAGATATGGCGCATATCGTTCCAAGGCAGAAGTGCTAGGGTCAGAGGTATAGTTGGGTGGAGTGTTCATCGTTTATGTATAAAAAAGATAAGTTCGTTGCCAACCTGGGTTTGTTCTAACTCCCATGGCAAACCACCAATCGCCTCTTTGATGAGCTGGGTGTGATAGGCTACAAGTGAATGGTGCCCGCGTAAGTCTTCAGCTGGCAGGCTGACGATTATAAGCTTCACTGGCAGCGCTTGGAAAAAACTTCGATTGCAACCGGGAGAACGTTTTTCGAAACGATGGGCTTCCTTAAAGAAAAAAGCACAATCTGCTGGCTGAGATGGTGGATTGACGAGAATATCTTGTTGGATAGCATGCGCCGAGGGGTAGGCACAAGCAAAAAATGCGTTGAGGAAATCTAACCGAGGTTGGTGAATATCATAAGCCAGGAATTCTGTTTCAGTTGGGAAATTTAACCAAGGCAGGAGTAATGGGTCCAGCGCGCAAGCCAGATCGAGGATGCAATCGGGCTTATCGATATGATCGCGCAAGCATTGGCAGAAAGCCTCGATATTGGGTAGGCGTTCGCGGGTAGAAGCGTGCTTCTGCATTACGCTGAGTGCCCACGCTTTCACTTGGTCTGGTGTGGGATTTACCTGGAAGCAAGCCTTCATCCTTTCCGTTTCCTGCGCATAGTCAATATCTTCTAAATAGGGGGCGATAACGTTGTGCAGCTTTTTACGAAAACGTTGGGTAACTTCCGCTTTACTGCCGCCTAATGCAGATTCGGCTGTGAGCATGTCTTGCAACGTCTCCTCCGGCAAATTGAGCTCGCGATATTTGCGTGATTTGCGTGTATGCTCAATAATGGCTTCGAATTCAACTTGATCCATACTTCACCGTGAAAGCAGGAAAGCAATTTCAGTGGGGAAGGTGAAAGCCTCAACTTTGAAGTTTAAACCTTCAATCAGGCGGTAAAAAGCGGTGGTGTAGTTAGCTGGCATGCCTTTTGATCTTCCGCCTAGACTCTTACCTGGATAAGAAACCAGGATGTGCTCAGCTTGAATCCCTTCGAGCAAACGACGACTGAGGGTTTTATCAATCTGATCCAGCAGCGGAAAGGTCTTCAAGAGGAAAGCCACCTGTACACTATGGTCAGGGATACAGCTGGTGAGATCGCAGGCAAAAGCTTGCCCGTTAATTTGATAGCTCTCGAAAAATGCGTTCAAAAAGTCAATCATCGGCTGAAGGACGTCACAGGCTAAGTAGGTGCAATCTTCTGCGAGAGGCATCCAAGGCAGTGCCAAGGGGTTCAAGCCACACGCCAGATCTAAAATAGAATGCACAGGGCTGATGCTTGCCAAGCATGTGGCATAAAAGTTCTCCAAGAAGGGCAAGCGTTCAGCGGTGGAGGCGTGCAAACGTAGCATGCGTTGGCAAAGCTCATGTTTATCTTGGGCTGAATCCCTAAAAAATGCGCTCCACTGCGCGTAGTCTATCTTTGTAGGAAGGTACGCACCGGTTAGCTGGTGTAATCGGCTGCGCACTGCTTTGACACTTTCTGCAAAATTGGACCGCTTCTGCAGCTCCTCACGGGCAATGCGTTCGACCAGGCTTGGAGCAATTTGTGCATACTTTGGGGATTGCTGCACACTTCTGATTAGTTGGCTGAGCTCTTCTGGATTAATCTCATCCATTTCGGAGGGTCTCCATCAGCTGGGTCATAAAGCGTAAGTTGTGCTGGCTGGCAAGGCGCTGGTAAGAAGCATCTTTCATGCGGTATAAATGATTGAGATACGCCAAGCTATAGTGCTGACATGTTGGGCAGTCGCAGCCTGGCGAAATTGGCTCAGAACTGCGCATATAAATATCGTCACCGATGTAAACAAAGCGGAACCAGTCTGAACCGGCATCAGGAATTGCTCCGGCGTTGCTTAGTGCATACAAGCGTCCATGGCGGGCATCGCGGGTCGGCATAGCGCAATCGAATAGCGCATAGCCTAAATGATAACAGGTGGAAACGTTGAGTGGATGACCAATGCCAAGCGCATGAATCGGAAACTGATTAGGAATGAGCCTGCGAGTGTACGCCAGTATATCTGTCAGTAGCTGTGATTGGTCATCCAGCGGCCAGCCGCCAAAGCCAAAGCCGTCGAAGCCTATGTCGAGCAAGGCTTCAGCACAGCGCTTGCGCAGCTCGGGGTATCCTCCACCTTGAATAACTGCAAAGAGTAATGGTCGGTCTTCAGGGGATATCTGCCGCGCGGTTAATTGTTTTTCGAATGTATCTTTGCAGCGCTTTGCCCAGGCTATCGTGCGCTGAACAGAAAGTTGCTGCTCCTCAAAGGGAGCGTCCACATGTGTGCAATCGTCTAAGCAGAAGAGCACATCAGCGCCAAAACCGAGTTGAAGCTGAATGCTTTTCTCTGGCGTAAGAATCAACTTGCGGTTAGAGCCTTCTGGTCGGAAGATAATTCCATTTTCGTTCAGGCTGCCAAATTTTGGGTTTTGACGGATGAGAGAATATGCTTGAAAGCCTCCCGAATCGGTCATAATCAAGCCATCCCAGCCAGAAAAACAGTGCAGCCCACCCATGGCTTGAATAACTGAAGAACCCGGTTTCTGCATCAGGTGGAAAGCGTTCATCATCACCGCTTGGACGCCAGCTTCACTCAAGTCGGTACTCGTTAGGCTGCGCACGTAGCCAAAAGTTGCATCGGGTAAAAAAGCTGGTAAAGGCAGTGTATGTTGCCGAACTTGGAGAGTGTTCATGGGGGTTAAAATGGCTTTTTCTGCGGACGGTCAAGAATCAAAATAAATTCAGCTTTGCGGTTTTGTATCCTCGGTAGAATTTCATTGACCGGACCAAGGTAGAGGCGCTCTTCTGGCATGGTTAAATCGCAAGCTAAGAAAATATTTTGCTTTTTACCAAAAGACTGTTGAACTTCCTGAAGTAATCTTTGCATTCGGTAAGGTGTATCCATCAACACAAGCGGATAATCGGCATGCTTCAACTGAGAAAGCTTCTTCAGGCGCAGTTCGGCTTTGACTGGTAAAAAACCGATAAAGAGGAATTCTTCCAGGTCATATGGGCACACGGAAAGCGCAGCCATCAATGAGGAAGCACCAGGCAGAGGCGTGACCGTAATATTCATCTCATAAAGCAGCTGCAGGAGCTTTTTGCCCGGATCAGAGAAAACTGGTGTACCGCAATCGGAAATCAACGCTAAGGATTGACCTTGGGCAAGCATCAGCAGAACTTCCTGAATCCGCTCTGCTTCGTTGTGTTCGTTGAGCTCCAACAAAGGCTTCGCGATGCCAAGACTTTTAAGCAAGCGCGAGCCATTTCTATGCTCCTCACACAGGATCACGTCTGCATGAGCCAGGGTTTCTATAGCGCGTGTGGTTATATCGCCGGCGTTTCCGATCGGTGTAGCCACCACATAAAGCTTTCCGGCTGGCTTTGCCGTGGTGGAGTTTGCGTTCAAGGTCATAGCTAGGTATGATTATACCCTACGGGTACCTTACCCTACGGGTACCTTACCCTACGGGTTGATATTTAGGAATGCTGTTTGTAAACTGGAAACATACTTATTACAGAAGCTGAAAATCATGCTTCAATATGAGGATGGATGAAAAAGTTTAGCCGTTTATCTCAGGTATCGCTGTTACTCGCTGTTCTTTTCACTGTGGATAAACTCTTAGGGGTTGCACGCCAGATGTTGATTTCACGGCAGTTTGGGCTCTCAGCGGAGTTGGATGTGTTCAACGCAGCTAATAATCTGCCGGATATGCTTTTCATGCTTATATCCGGCGGGGCTTTGACAATTGCCTTTATACCTGTGCTTACCGAAGTGCTGAACAAAGATGGCAAGAAAGCAGCCTGGGAGTTGTTTTCCAACGTCCTCAATTTGGTGTTTTTAGTGACTGCAGCTGTTGCTATTATTTTTGGAATTTTTGCGCAACCCATGGTGAGCAGCCAACTTGGCGTAGCGCCAGGCTTTTCCGCTGAGCAGATACAGCTCACTGTGATTCTACTTCGTCTGAATTTAGTTGCTACTTTAGTTTTCTCGGTCAGTGGCTTGGTGATGGCAGGATTGCAAGCCAATCAACATTTTTTCTTGCCAGCTTTAGCGCCGATTTTTTATGACCTCGGGCAAATCTTTGGGGCAGTCATTTTGGCACCGAGCGAGTCATATCATCTCGGCAGGATCGCCTTGCCAGCTTTAGGCTTGGGCGTGGAAGGACTCGTTTATGGCGTTATTATTGGTGCCTTGCTGCATTTGCTCATCCAAGTGCCAGGGTTGCTCAAGTATCAATTCCGCTGGCAGCCCAGCCTTAACCTGAAAGAGGCAGAAACCCAAAAAGTACTCAAGCTCATGGGTCCGCGTGTACTGAGTATGCTCTTTATCCAACTGGTTTTTATTGTGCAAGATAATATAGCCTCGCGCCTGGCAACTGGCTCAGTGACCGCATTAACTTATGGCTGGTGGATTATGCAAGTGCCAGAAACGCTCATCGGCACAGCGATTGCTACCGCAGTGCTGCCAACGCTATCTGAATTTTTCAACCAGGGAAAAAAGGAGCAATTTAAAACACAAATTGAAAAGGCAGCGCGTAGTATGCTGACGCTTACCATTCCAATAGCAGTGATTGCGGCAGTAGTTATCTTACCGGTCATACAAACCCTATTGGGCTTCACGTTATCCGATGCCACCTGGGTAGCGGCGGTGACGCGGATATTCTTATTGGGTATCGTAGGGCATGCGCTTGTAGAATTATTTGTGCGTTCGTTCTATGCGATGCAAAAGCCACGCGTTCCCCTTTTGGGTTCAGCTTTAACGTTCGTTATGTTCTTGGGTATAAGCTTGCTTCTGACGCCATCCATGCAAGCTGCCGGCATCGCAGCGGCGAATACTATTGCGTACACCCTCCAAGCGGTCTTGTTATTGGTGCTGCTCAACCGAGAGCTTATATCAACACAAAAACTTTCTTCAGAGCTGAAGCGTAGCCTGCTTGCAGCACTCTGCGGAGGTTTAGCTGCAGCCTTGGTGATTCGCTATCTGCCGGGGATGGGCGGGGGTTTCATTGCAGCAATTCTCGCAGCAATAATTGGTTTGGGGGCTGCTGGGGTAATAGTTCGTAAAGATTTGCGTAATTTGGCAAGCCTCTAACCTGGTGTATAATTCTCAACCTATGGACACGGAAAATAACGATCAATCAAACGACATTCGGCAAACTCCACAGGAGTCTGAACCAGTAAGCGTTCCCCAAGAAGCAATAGTGAAATCGGAACCGCCATCGGAACAGCCTGGCAAGCAAAAACAGCGCAAAACGCCTTGGATTTTGTTTGCGGTGATTTTCTTGATTTTAGCGCTCGTGTTGGGAGCTTATTTTGGCTATCGCAATGGTATCGCTCGACGGTTAGAGAAAGAAAAAATTACTGTTGTCCAGGTTGCCGCGGAACAATATCAGTTAGCTTTCCAGGATATTGCAGCAGGCAATTATGAAAATGCTAAAACACGGATTGAATATGTGATCGAGATTTATCCGCAATTCCCTGGCGCGCCGGAACTTTTGCATGATATTCTCCTGAATCTCGAGCAACCGACGGCAATGCCAACCCTGATCGAAGAATTTACGCCCACACCGGCTGTGACCAGCACCCCGGATTTCCGCGCAGCTGAGCAGATTTTTACGGAAATTCAACAAGCAGTCATGGCAAAACAATGGGATCAAGCCATTCAAGATATCATAGCTATCCGCGAGGTCAATTATGACTATCGCAAAGTACAGGTTGACGGCTTTTACTACATTGCCCTAAGGAACCGCGGTATCCAAAGAATCCAATCCGGACAGCTCGAGCAAGGATTGTTTGACCTTGCCACCGCCGAGCAATTTGCCCCCTTAGATGGTGAAGCAGACGGAGTTCGCACTTGGGCAGAGCTTTACCTGAGCGGTGCCAGTTATTGGGACGTCAATTGGCAGCAGGCGATTAATATCTTTGCTCAAGTCAAGGATGCCTATCCGTATCTGATGGATTCCTCCGGGATGACTGCGATTGAGCGTTATCGCGTCGCGCTATACCTCTATGGGGATCAGCTTGCCGCCTCAGGAGATTACTGTAAAGCTCATGAATACTATCTGCAGTCCTTAGCCGTTGGACCGGATCCAGACGTCCAAGCTACAGCGGAACGCTACGCCGAAGCGTGCCAGAACATGCAGGCAACTCCCGAGCCAACTGAAGAGCTTACCCCTATCCCAACTGAGCAAACGCCTCTTCCGCCCACAGAACCAACACCGGAACAAACGCCAATACCAACAGAAACGCCATAGCCATTAACCTTCTCAGAGAGTTGATAGCCTGATGATGTTTACATCGCCAGGCTTTTTTTATTTTCTTATTCCGATATAAGCTTTTTTAGAGGACTTGTCCGAAAAGATCATGCTGCATCGCAGCCGTAATACGTACTGGGAGGAGCTCGCCCACCTCACCGGTGCCTTCTGCAATCACTAATCCATCGATTTCCGGCGCATCACGGTATGTGCGCCCAATCAAGACACCATTTTCTTGGTCCACGCCCTCAACTAGTATGTTGAGCACTTTTCCGCACAGTTTTTGGTTTTTCTGATAAGAAATGCCAGCCTGCAATGTCATGAGTTCTTGCCGGCGGGCTTCTTTGACCTCTTGAGGTATTGGGTCGCCCAAGATTTGGGCTGGTGTGCCATTTTCCATTGAGTAGGTGAAGACCCCGACGTGATCAAACTGCATCTCCTCGAGGAAATCCTTAAGCACTTGAAAACTATGCTCGGATTCTCCAGGGAAGCCGACGATAAACGTGGTACGAATGACGAGGTCAGGCAGTTTGGCACGCATCTTTGCTACCGTATGGCGAACCCAGTCGACATCGCTAGGACGGCGCATCAATTGTAAGACTTTAGGGTCAGCATGTTGTAAGGGGATATCGAGGTAAGGCAGCAGCTGTGGAAATACGACCATCATGTCAATAAGGCGGTCGCTGAAATAACCGGGATAGGTATAAAGCAGACGAACCCAAGGTATGTGGGGAATAACTGGCAGGAGATCGGCAAGCAAGTTAGGCAAGCCGTCTTGTAATCCAAAATCTTGACCATAATCGGTTACATCCTGAGCAATGATATTAATTTCCTGGACTCCCGCAGCCTGCAAAGAATGTGCATCCTTTAATATGTCATCTTTTGGTCTACTGGTTAGCGTGCCCTTGATGCCTGGAATAGCGCAAAAAGCACAGGAACGCCGGCAGCCATCAGCAATTTTGAGGTAGCTGCTACCCCCCTGAATCATGTAACCGGGGAGATCAGGGTGATTAACAATGTGTGCATGCTCTGGAAAATAAACCTCGCTATGTGGCTGAGAATGCTCATTGAGGGTTCGCATCAGAGGGAGGATGTCCGCTAAGTCGCGCGTGCCCATCAAACCGTCGATGCCTGGAACGCTTTCGAGCAGCTCAGCTCGATAGCGTTCTGTTAGGCAGCCAGCAGCAATCAGTTTCTGCCCCCGGCGTTTATTCTCAGAAAACTCTTGCAATGCCTGGAGCGATTCCTGCCGAGCGTCGTGGATGAATCCGCAAGTATTGATAATGATAAACTCTGCTTGGTTAGGATCTTCCACGAGGGTAAAGCCTTGTTGAGAGAGTAAACTCCATAAGCCCTGAGAATCGACCAAGTTCTTTGCACAGCCCAGGGAGATGAGGTGAAATGTGTTTGGAATTATTTTCATGGCAGAACCGTCGTTGTGGGGGTTGGTTGGAAAGGAGGTGTGGCAGAAAGGTCCTGCATGCCGTTGGCGTCAAAGCGCAAGCGTAAGAGCTGACCAACGTGGCTAAAAGGATCTAATTGTGTTTGGTTGTAGACAATTTCTAGCGCGGCAGCGTTTCCAGCTTCCAGCTCTAAGTATTCCTCGGCTGTGTAAGCTTCCACACTGCCAGCAGACATCCTGCCTTGATAAACCTCTTTGTCATCTGCGCTCACCTTGACCCAAACGGATTGGCGTGCGTGAACGACTACTTGGATCGGCGCAGTGGTATCATTGGGCACGGTGAGCGGTGTTGCAGTGGGCAGTTGGAAAGCAGGTGCTTCTTGGGTGGGGGTTTGGG
The DNA here is from genome assembly GCA_034430095.1 of Candidatus Mesolinea sp. Lineage (GTDB taxonomy): Bacteria > Chloroflexota > Anaerolineae > Anaerolineales > Anaerolineaceae > Mesolinea. The sequence continues at coordinate 40,096 of DAOUFK010000030.1, read as the reverse complement.
TTAGTTCTATACCCATCGGTGTCTGGGAGCCAATCAAGATCTCCTGAATTTCGGGGAGGTTGGTTGCTTCAGCTTGGGGTTCGGGCTGGTTCATCAGCTGGGCTGCCCCCCAAACCATAAAGAATATAATGCCACCCACGAGCAAAGACCCAAAAAACAGATCTAAGGTGAAAAAGCGCCTAAGTGCGACCCAACGTGGAGAAAGCAGTCTGGCGCGCTTGCGCGGTTTGCTCTCGGCGGCAGCTTTTTCTGCTAAACGTTCTTGCAAGGCATCGGCAAATTGCACCAATAATAAATCTGTGTTGAGGTTTAAGAAGCGCGCATAGGTCTGCAGCAGTCCTTTAGCTTCAGCAGGGCTGGCAAACGCGTCTAAGTTACCCTGCTCCAAGGCTATCAACTGGGCTCGGGGAATGTGGGTCTGTTCGACGAGCAAATCCCACGGGATATCTAAGTATCGCCGGCGGGCGTTTAGCTGCCTGCCAATATCATCCAGAATCTGTTGGGAGCGCGATACCGGCAGAGGTGATAAAACTTTACCTGCTTGATCATCCTTTGGGGGTATTCTCGTTTTGTTACGGCGCCTGGTACGCTTAGGCTCTTTCTTTTTTGATGATTTTACTTTTGGCAGAGCTTTTACTTCTGAGGATGCTTTCAAATCTTCAGCAGATTGTTCAGTGGGTGCTCCCGAAGATTGTGCTTCCTCTTCAGTCGTCTGAGGAGCTGTTTCTTCCAATGGAACGCCGAGAAAATCGGCGTACAGCTTGAGGAAGCCGCGGATTTGGGCGCGGGAACCTAGATCTGCATATTCGTCAGCCTCCAGATCCTGCAAGATGGAAAGGCGGATGCGTGTGGATTTCGCAACCTGCTCAAGGGGAATATGCCGTTCTTCGCGGATCTGCTTTAGCTTTGAGCCAGAAATTTCAGACATGTGCTCATTCTAACAAAACCGACCTGGTCTGCCAAATCAGTGAGGCGATCAGGTCGGAAGATTGAAGATTAGTTAAGACGCCGCGGGTTTATGCTTCGGCTTCTGCTTGGTTTTCTGTCGAAGTATCGACTGCTTCTGCCTTAGTTTGTGCTTCAACGCTCTCGGTGGAGGGAGCTTTAGTAGACTGAGGTTTTACGGCTTCACCTTCTCGGCGTACGATCACTTTGATTTGCGGGATGAGATCAAGCGTTAGGTGAATCGGGATATCGAATTCACCCAGCGTACGGATAGGTTCGGTTGAAATTTGGTGGCGGTCGATCTCCAATCCTTTCAGCTCTTTAATGCGATCCGCGATCATTTGTGGGGTTACAGAGCCATAAAGTTTGCCGGTCTCACCAGCTTTTACGATGAAATCCACCTCGAGACCAGAAAGGATATCTGCTACGCCCATTAGTTCGTTACTGAGGATAGCGCGTTTTTCATTTGCCTTAGAAGCGATGGATTCGGCTAAGGTCATAGTCTTTTCGGTGGCAGGAATTGCCAAACCTTGCGGGATTAAGTAGTTGCGCCCATAGCCATCAGCAACCTTCTTGATATCCCCCGCTCTACCTAATTTATAAACGTCCTTAATTAATAAAACTTTCATCACAAGCCCTTTCTGCTGTAATTTATTTTTTTTACTTCACGTGAAGGGTACAACACGCGAGCGGCAAGTATTTTATCACATTCCTTGAGGCGTCAAGGCGGAAATTGATCCAGCCTAAAAAGTTTTGATATGCCCAAATTATCGTCCAGCAGACCAGATAGATTATACTTATAGCCATTGAGCAAAACTAGATTGGAGAGAAATCTATGCCTGATCAAGAAAAATATAATGCCTGGTTAGAGAACACTTACCAGCCTACAGTAAAAAAATTTCCTGAACGCAAAGCAGAATTCAAAACCTCATCTGGGATCCCCCTGCCCGCAATTATTCCTCCAGAGCAAATTAATCCGGACTGGTTTGATCTGTTAGGGTTCCCCGGAGCTTATCCCTTCACGCGAGGTGTACAGCCGACCATGTACCGCGGTAGGTTTTGGACTATGCGGCAATATGCTGGCTACTCGAATGCTGAGGAATCCAATCGGCGCTACCGCTTCTTGCTCGAGCAGGGACAAACCGGGCTCTCAGTAGCCTTTGACCTGCCCACGCAGATTGGCTATGATGCCGATGACCCGATTGCGTTGGGCGAAGTGGGCAAGGTGGGCGTATCAATCTCCTCCTTGGAAGATATGGAGACACTTTTTAGCGGAATACCGTTGGATAAAGTATCCACCAGCATGACGATTAATGCGCCAGCGGCTATATTGTTGGCAATGTATATTGCTGTAGCCAAGAAGCAAGGCATTGAGCCACAAAAGCTGCGTGGCACGATCCAAAATGACATCCTCAAAGAATACATTGCGCGCGGGACGTATATCTTCCCGCCAGATCCGAGCATGCGCCTGATTACGGACGTTTTTCAGTATTGCCGAGATGAAGTGCCCAACTGGAACGTGATTAGCGTTTCAGGCTATCATATTCGAGAAGCTGGCTCCACGGCAGTACAAGAGGTTGCATTTACACTTGCTAATGCCATTGCTTACATTGAAGCAGCCCTGAGGGTTGGCATGGAAATTGATGAATTTGCCGGACAGATATCCTTTTTCTTCAATGCGCACAACAACTTTTTTGAGGAGATTGCCAAATTCCGTGCGGCACGGCGATTGTATGCCAAGCTAATGAAGGACCGCTTCCATGCACAGAAGGATGGATCTCAAAAATTGCGCTTCCATACCCAAACTGCCGGCTCAACGCTCACCGCGCAGCAACCAGAGAATAACGTCGTGCGTGTGACGCTGCAGGCATTGGCTGCTGTGCTGGGCGGGACGCAATCGTTGCACACCAACAGTATGGATGAAGCCTTGTGGCTGCCCACCGAGAAATCTGTACAAGTTGCGTTGCGTACGCAGCAAATTATCGCTTACGAATCCGGCGTCGCTGATAGTGTTGACCCGTTGGCTGGCTCTTACTTAGTTGAATACTTGACGGACGAGATTGAAGAACGCGCACGCACATATATCGAGAAGATCGATGCGATGGGCGGGGCGATGCGTGCTATTGAGAATGGGTATATACAAAATGAAATCCAAGATGCTGCTTATGCAGCGCAGCGCCGGTTGGAAAACGGCGAGGATATCGTCGTGGGTGTTAATAAGTTCCAGCAAGATGAAGAGATCGTACTCGAGCCGCTCACCATTGACCCAGCGGTTGAGATTGAGCGCCGCCGCCAATTAACTGAATTGCGCCAAAACCGCGACCAACAGAAGATTGCTGAATTGAAAAATAGGTTAGAAGTGGCAGCTAAGGGGGATGAGAACCTGATGCCGCTCTTTATTGAAGCCGTTGAGCATAAAATGACTCTCGGAGAAATTTGCAATGTTCTCCGAGGGGTGTGGGGCGAATATCGCGCGCCAACATTTATCTAAGGATGAAACATGAAACCAATCAAGATCAATCACGTTGCTATTGTTGTGCAGGATATTGATGCAGCACTCAATTTTTGGGAGCAAACCTTCGGGCTCGAGCTAGACCATGTAGAAGATGTCCCCTCGCAAAAGTCTAAAGTTGCTTTTCTGCCCTTAGGTGAAAGCGAAATCGAACTGGTGCAGCCTACCACTACCGATTCGGGCTTAGCTAATTTCCTTGAGAAACGCGGTGAAGGCATGCACCACATTTGCATTGAAGTCGAGGATATCGATGCAGCCCTGGCTGAGCTTAAAAGTAAGGGTGTTCGCCTGATCAACGATGTTCCCGAGGAGCTTCCAGGCAGGAAGATGGCGTTTGTCCACCCCAAAGCAGCTAACGGCGTCTTGGTCGAGCTCTACCAGCTGACCGAAAATAATAGAGCCGACGAATTGTGTTTCTCTGATGTGAGGTGAATGAGCTGTAGGTTAACAGCCAAACTAAGGCAGTTTAGTCAATCATCAAAGGAGAGCGGATGAACATTACCAACGCAAAAATCATCACCTGGGGGAAGCCAAACCAGATTTTAGAGGGAAAAGCATTGCGGATTGCTGATGGCAAAATTGCGACCATTGGCGATGCTTCGGAAATCCAAAGGCGATATCCTGGGGAAGAGGTGTTAGATGCAGGTGGGCAATATGTTATGCCGGGCAATATTTGTGCGCACACGCATTTTTACGGCGCTTTTTCTCGTGGGATGGCTATTCCAGGTCCTGCGCCGGCTAACTTTGTGGAAATTTTGCAGAGCCTATGGTGGAAACTCGATAAAGCGCTAGATGCAGAGAGCATTAAGTATTCGGCATTAGCTTGCCTGGTGGATGCAATTAAATATGGCACGACCACCCTTTTTGACCATCACGCCTCGCCCAACTGCATTGATGGCTCGCTAGATATCATCGAGGAAGCTGTTGAGGCAGCCGGCGTGCGTGCGTCGCTGTGTTATGAAGTGACCGACCGGGATGGCGAGGAGCGCGCTTTAGCGGGAATTCGAGAAAATGAGCGTTTTATCCAAAAAGTCAGTCGAGGGGAGACTTCTCCAAGAATTCGGGCTCACTTTGGGCTGCATGCCAGCCTGACGGTTTCGGCGGATACCCTTGAGCGTTGTCTGCAAGCCAATCCTAACCAAGCTGGTTTTCATTTGCATGCCGCTGAAGGCAAAGCGGATCAGGACGATGCGCTCCAAAAATACGGTAAGCGCGTAGTCGAGCGCTTTGAACAGGCTGGTGTCTTGGGGCCGCGAACGATTTTAGCGCATGGCGTGCATACCGATGCGCATGAGCACGAACTTTTGGCGCAGACGCACACTTGGCTTAGCCATCAACCGCGCTCGAACATGAATAATGCTGTGGGCGTTGCACCGATCCCTGAAATGCTTGCAAGGGGCGTACCCGTCGTGATGGGTAACGACGGCTTTTCGAATGCGATGTGGTCCGAGTGGCAAGCAGCGTATTTTATCCACAAAGACCACGCGCACGATCCTCGGGTAATGAATGGCTTTGAGGTGCTGAAAATCGCTGTGGAAAATAATGCCGATCTGGCTACGCAGACCTTTGACGGCATGCGCATCGGTGAGATCTGTGAAGGCGCTGCGGCTGATTTAATCCTGGTGGATTTTCATCCCATTACCCCGCTCACAACCGGAAATTTGCCATGGCAGATCCTCTTTGGTTTCCGCGATGGTATGGTGACTGCTACGATGGTGGATGGTAAGCTGTTGATGAAAGACCGCCAGCTGCTCACTTTGGATGAGGAAGAAATTGCTGCTAAAGCGCGTGAACAAGCGCAAAAAGTTTGGAACAAAATCGACTAATTTAGAGGAGTTTTATGGCATATACCATTGGGATTATTGGAGGTACCGGTAGAGAAGGCAAAGGTTTGGCGTACCGCTGGGCGAAGGCTGGGCATCACATCATTATTGGCTCACGCTCGGAGCAAAAAGCTCAGGCAGCGGTTGCCGAGCTGGCTGCGAAGTTGCCAGAAGGTGTTACGATAGAAGGCTGCCTCAATCAGGAAGCTGTGGAACAGGCTGACATTGCCGCTATCACGGTGCCGTTTGCAGCCCACGCTGAGACTTTAACAGCTCTCAAGCCTGCTTTGGAGGGAAAGGTTCTGATTGATGTGGTAGTTCCGCTCAACCCAGCCAAGGTAACCCGTGTCTCTATGCCGCCAGAAGGATCTGCCGCACAGCAAGCTCAGAAAATTTTGGGGGAGGGCGTCCAAGTGGTGGCTGCCTTTCACAACGTTTCTTACGAAAGTTTATTAAAAGATGAAGAAGTAGCGTGTGACATCTTGGTTTGCGGTGGAAATAAAGATGCCCGTCGGCAAGTACTTGGTTTGGTACAAGATGCTGGCTTATTAGGCTGGGATGCCGGGCCGATCGAAAATGCCATGGTTGTGGAAGGACTAACCTCGATTTTAATTGGCATCAATATTCAATATAAAGTTCCTTCAGCCGGTATAAAGATTACTGGCGTACGAAGGTAAGATGACGATGCCACGCAGCCTGACTTTAACCGCCATCCCTGGCTTACCGGAAGTGAAACCTGGGGATGATTTAGCCGCCCTGATTGCAACCGCAGTCGAAGGAAGTGCTCTGAGCGTCCAAGAGAATGATATTTTTGTGATTGCCCAGAAAATCGTTTCCAAATCCGAAGGCAGGTTAGTCAACCTGAGTACTGTCCAACCCAGCCCCAAGGCTCTGGAAATTGCCAAGACCGTAGAGAAACGCCCGGAGCTGGTCGAGTTAATCCTTCAAGAGAGCAATTCCGTCTTGCGCATGCGGCCAGGAACGATCATCGTAGAGCATAGATCCGGGTTTGTGTGTGCTAATGCCGGTATTGATCACTCGAATGTACAGGGAGCTTGGGGAGACCCGTCTGATTGGGTGTTACTGCTGCCTGAGGATGCTGACCGGTCTGCACATGCTATCCGCGCAGGTTTAGAAGCACACTTTGGCAAGCGCTTGGGTGTGCTCATTATTGATTCTTACGGCCGTGCTTGGCGGAATGGCATCATCGGGATGAGTATCGGGCTTTCGGGGATGCCCGCTTTGGTGGATATGCGCGGGAAACAGGACCGAAATGGATACGCTTTACGCGTGACGGTGATAGCGGCTGCTGATGAACTGGCGGCTGGCGCTTCACTGATGATGGGACAAGCTGCCGAGGGTACGCCAGTGGTTTTAGCGAGAGGTTTCCCCTATGAATTAGCAGAAGATCAGGCGAGCCGGTTGGTACGTTCCAAGCAATCCGATTTGTTCCGTTAATTCAATGACAACAGATTTCAAAGCGATGAGGGTTACTGCTCTGGCTGGTGGGGTGGGGGGTGCTAAGTTAGCCTTGGGACTGCAATTGGCTCTTGAACCCTGCAACCTAACGGTCATCGTTAATACCGGCGATGATTTTGAGCACTTTGGGCTTGCTATCAGTCCGGATGTAGATACGGTGTGCTATACGTTAGCTGGCATAGCGGATGCTGAGCATGGCTGGGGTCTGCAAGGTGAGAGTTGGCAAGTTCTTTCAGCGCTTGAGGCGCTCTCGGCACCTACTTGGTTTCAGTTGGGGGATCGAGACTTAGCCACGCACATGGAACGCACACGGCTGCTCAAAGCGGGTTGGAGCCTGAGTCAGGTTACAGAGCACTTCTGCTGGCTGTGGAGTGTGCCCACGCATGTGCTGCCAATGAGCGATCAAGGCTTTCGGACGTTGATTCGCACCCAAACAGGCGAGTTGCTGGCTTTTCAGGAATACTTTGTGCGCGAACGCTGTGAGCCGGCGGTAGCTGAGATTATTTTCCAGCACGCTGAAGGCATTTCCCCCGCACCACAAGTGCTGACATCCATTGAAGCTGCTGACCTGGTGGTAATCTGCCCCTCTAACCCCTGGGTGAGTATTGACCCAATCTTGGCTCTACCTGGAATTGTTCCAGCGCTCAAAAAGAAGCTGGTTATTGCAGTTTCTCCGATTATCCAAGGGAAAACAGTAAAAGGACCCGCTGCAAAAATGGCGCGGGAATTAGGTTTGGAAGCTAGCTCTGCTGGGGTTTTAGGGCATTATGCGGATTTTGTAGATGGATTTATTTACGACCAACTCGACGGGGACATTTTCACATCTGATGCGTATCCAGGTATAATTAAAAAAACGACAAATACAATAATGAAAAATGACGAGGACAAGCTTAGGCTTGCAATTGAAACCATAAAGCTTGGAGAATTCCTCATAAACAACACACATCACCATGATTGATTGGGCTCTCATACCGGTAAAAAGCTTTGACGTAGGGAAATCCCGATTGCGTAAAGTATTTTCGCTACAGGAGCTAATTTTGCTTAATATTTCTCTCTTTCAGTCAACTTTTCTGAAAGTCAAAGATAGCGGGCAATTTGATCACGTCTTAGTGGTAAGCCGAGATAAGAATGCGTTAGCGTGGGCAGAAGCTAACCTTGGAGAATGCCTGCTTGAAGACGGAGATGAAACCCTCAATTCTGCGCTTACTCAGGGTTTGGCATGGATTGCATCGAATGAGGCGGGATCTGTCTTGATTCTGCCAACGGATTTACCTCTCTTGACCGTGGACGATCTAACTTCGTTATGTGCCTATCAGCCAGAAGATCCGGGCATGTTGATCGTCCCTGACCACGCGCAGTTAGGTACGAATGCGCTGTTAATTACGCGACCAGCTTTGCTCACGCCTCAATTTGGCGCAAACTCATTTCAGCTGCATTGCCAGCAAGCCGAGAAACTGCATTTACACCAAATCATCTATTTGAACCGGCATCTTCAGCAGGATATTGATACACCGGAAGATTTAGAGCTTATCCAAAAAACCTATTTACTCAACTCACCCATTGCGAGTTAAGAAAGGAACTTTTATGACAGATCGCGTTGCAATTTATTTACAGGATGCGCATGATTTGCGCGAAGGATTAGAAATCGTGCGGTACGCCGAAGCCAAAGGCTTTGAAGCCGTCTGGCAAGCCGAGAGCCGCTTAGTACGCGATGCCATCGTGCCAATGGCAGCGTATGCTGCTGTGACTGAAAGGATCAAAGTCGCTTCGGGGGTAATCAATAACTGGACGCGCAATATAGGTTTATTGGCAGCGACCTTTCTCACTTTAGATGACTTAGCTCCTAACCGCGTGATTTGCGGCATTGGGGCTTGGTGGGATCCGCTGGCGAAAAATGTGGGCATCAACCGCACCAAACCGCTAAAAGCCATGGAAGAGACCGTGACTGTTCTACGCCGGCTACTCAATATGGAGCGGGTAACCTTTGAAGGTGAGTTTGTAAACGTGTACAACATTGAGCTGGACGTAGTGCACGGGCGCAAAGAGCCGCGCAACGTCCCGATTTACATTGGTGCCACAGGCGACAAGATGATGGAACTTGCTGGCAGGATCGCTGATGGCGTAGTGATGAATTATTGTGTACCCGTGGAATACAACGATATTGCCATTGAGCAGCTGATGGTTGGGCTGAGACAATCGGGGCGCAAGCTCGAGGACTTTGACCGCCCGCAGTTGGTGGTGTGCTCTGTGGATGAGGACCACGATAAGGCCATCGATACGACTCGTGAACTCTTGTGTCAATATTTGGCTCAGCAGCCCCATATCGCCAAAGCATCGGGCGTTTCTAAGGATGTGGTTGAGAAGATCCAGGCAATTTTAGGCTGGCCAGCCACCCATGAGCAAATTCAGAAAGCCAAGTATCTGGTCCCAGAGGATCTCATTGACCGCATTACAGCCAGCGGGACGCCCACCGAAGCGAAAGCAAAGGTCCAGGAGTACATCGATCATGGCTGTACCTGCCCGATCCTTTACCCTGTGGGTGGGAGTGCTACTTTGCTGATCGATACATTCGCTCCAGAGGTTGGATGAAAAGGTTAGCCGACAGCTCAAACTGCTTTGTGTGCGGGCGTGATAACCCTTGCAGTTTAAAGATTGCGTTTTACTTGGAAGAAAGTGGAGAAGTGATTTCACATTTCCAGCTTTCGGATCACTATGAAGGCTATCCGGGCATAATGCATGGCGGGGTTATTGCGGCTATATTAGATGAAATCTGCGGGCGTGCTGTTACCAGCCATAAAGACGAATTTATGGTAACCAGCAAACTGGAATTACGCTACCGCAAGCCGGTGCCTATCAATCAGGATTTAGTGGCAATAGCGCGTCGTATCAGCCGAAAAGGAAGAGTTGGGATTGCACGTGGAGAGATTTTGGACTCGCAAGGCACACTTTTAGCTGAGGCTGAAGGCGTGTATGTGCAAATTCCCGAGGAAAAAGTGAAGGAAATGGACCCACAAAGGTCTGGATGGAGGGTTGAACCCGATGAAAAATGAGATATCGGCTTACTTTCGGCCGAAAACTATTAGCGAACTTGAGGAAATCCTGTCGATGGTTCAAGGAGAGGTTAATTTCCTCAGTGGAGGCGACTATAACTTTGCCAGTTTAGACCAATCCGCCCCCTTAGTTGATCTACAAAGCTTAGGATTGGACCAGATCATTTCTGATGGCACTGCAGTGGAGATTGGGGCACTGGCTACTTTGGAACAAATCAAGGAAGCCTTCCAAGGTTGGGATAGCTTGCAAGAAGCGCTTTCTATAGAAGCTGGGCTCAATGTGCGCAATAGCCTGAGCTTAGCCAATTTTCTCAGGACTGCGGATGGTCGTTCACCTTTTTTGTGTGTATTATTGGCGTTCGCAGCTTCCGTTGCGTTGCTGCCTTCCCATCAAAGTGTGACGCTCGAAACTTATCTTGCCTCAAGGCAGAAAAAACCAACCGAGTTTATTTCTGCATTAAACTTAGCCTTGCCTAAAGGTTTAGCATTTGAAGCTATCGCTCGAACGCCCAAAGACCGACCGATCATTTGCATGGCTGCCGCTGTTGATGATTTAGGTAATTTGCGTATAGCTTGCGGAGGCTTGCAAAACTCACCGCAAGTAATAAACATATCAACAGAGCCACAAAATGCTATTGACCTGGTCCGGCAAGCTTACCAGCAGAGCGATGATGCTTGGGCAAGCGCGGAGTATCGCCAAGCGATGAGCCAGGTGTTGCTGAAACGGCTCTTACAGAGCCTTGGGCTCTCCAATTAGAACTGGAGGAACGATGAAAATCCAGCTTGAAATAAACCATCAAACTGTTGAAGTCGAAGTTGCGCCACAAGCACGGCTTTTAGACGTGCTGCGTCAGGTTGGCATCCTGAGCGTGAAATCTGGTGGCTGCCAGCGTGGGGAGTGTGGCGCTTGCACGGTGCTACTGGATGGAAAACCCATCAATAGTTGCATGCTTCTGGCAGTGCAAGCTCAGGGGCATGCGGTCTCAACCGTCGAGGCAGAAGGAGAATATGCCGAGCAAGGCTGGAAACAAGGCGCCGGCTTAAGTCCGTTGCAGCGCGCTTTTGTAGAAAATGGCTCTATTCAATGTGGCTACTGCACCTCAGCCATGATTCTAGCAGCTAAAGCACTGCTCGCGCGTAACTCTGATCCAAGCGAAGCAGAAGTACGGGAAGCGCTTTCGGGGATCTTGTGCCGCTGCACAGCTTACGTCAAGCCGGTAGAAGCGGTCTTACGCGCAGCCCAGCTAATACGGGAAGAAAAAGACCAACCCGTTAACCCTTTGGGTACATTAAAAATCGTTGAAGCCGATGAAATTCCGGAGACAACGGTAGTTGGCAAAGCAGTCCCTAAAGTGGATGCCAGCAAACTCGTGCAGGGCAAGCCAGCTTTTACAGCGGATTTAGTACCAACCGGCACGCTGGTGGCAAAAGTACTGCACAGCCCGGTAGCACATGCGCGCATCAAGCGCATCGATGCTACCCGAGCACGCGCTTTGCCTGGCGTAGCAGCTGTGCTCACTTGGGAGGACATCCCGCGTGTGGTTTACTCCACTGCAGGGCAGTCTGACCCCATCCCTGGACCATTGGATACTTTTTCTCTAGATAACAAAGTGCGCTTTGTCGGGGACCGCGTGGCTTTTGTGGCAGCAGAGACCGAAGCGATTGCCGAAAAGGCGCTGCAGCTGATTGATGTGGAATACGAAGAGTTGCCAGCCATATTAGATGCACGCGAGGCGATGAAACCTGGCGCTTCGGTGATTCATGACGAGCCTGAATACGTCAATTTTGCAGACTCCGACCCAGCGCACAATAAAGCAGCAGCCATCCGCATCGATATTGGTGATGTGGAACAAGGCTTTATTGAAGCTGACCGTATTTACGAGCAGGAGTATGAGGTCCCCAAGGTACAGCAGGCGCATATCGAGCCGCATGTGGCGCTTTCTTACTGGGATGCCGATGGACGTTTGGTGATTTATTCCAGCACACAGGTGCCTTTCCATGCTCGGCGCATGCTAGCACCTTTGCTTAAGCTGCCAGTCAAACGCATTCGCGTGATTAAACCACGTATTGGCGGTGGTTTTGGTGGCAAACAGGAAGTGCTGATTGAGGATGTGGTTGCCCATCTGACTATTGCGACGGGAAAACCCGTGCTTTACCAGATGAGCCGTGAAGAAGAATTCATTGCTTCCCGCTCACGGCACCCAATGCGCATCAGGATGCGTACTGGCGTAAAGCGGGATGGCACGATCACTGCCAACGAGATGATCGCGCTTAGCGATACTGGCGCTTATGGCTGCCATGCCCTCACCGTCACGGGAAATACTGGGCAGAAATCTATGGCGCTTTACGTAGGCGATGGAAAGTACCGCTTGTCTCCCAACATCCGCTTTTATGCTGATATTGTCTATACTAACACACCGCCAACTGGCGCTTACCGTGGTTATGGTGTGCCGCAGGGCTTTTGGCCTGTTGAGCGGCATATGGAGATGATTGCCCGCGACTTGGGCTTGGATCCGCTTGCCTTCCGCCTCAAGAACGCCTTAAGGTCCGGTGAATACCAGCCTTTCAGTACCGCCTGGAATGAGGGACGCGAACCGCGCCCTGAAATTGTAGAAACAGTTGGGCTGGAAGAGTGCGTGCGCGAAGGCGCGCAAGCTATTGGTTGGGAGCACAATTATGGAAACCCTGAATGGCACGAGGTTGCGGGTAAACCGCACTTGAAGCGCGGGATTGGCGTTGCCATGGTCATGCAGGGCACCGCAATTCCATATCTGGATATGGGTGGAGCCAGCTTAAAGCTGAATGACGATGGATCTTTCAACCTACTCGTGGGAGCAACAGACCTGGGTACGGGCAGTGATACGATTTTAGCCCAGATGGCAGCGGAAATCTTAGGCGTAAACACAGAAGATATTATCGTGTATTCTTCTGATACGGATTTTACGCCTTTTGATAAGGGCGCTTACGCCTCCTCGACCACTTATATCTCTGGTACTGCAGTCATCAAAGCAGCAGCAGAGGTTAGCGAAAAGATTTGCGCACGCGCGGTAAAGATGTTTGCTGCAAATGGTAAAACGGTAGCAGCAGACGAAATTACACTCAAGGAGGGCTGTGCTATAACCCCTGATGGCAGCAGGATACCATTGGCAGAAATTGCTTTGGAGAGCTTACACCATGCTGATCAAGAGCAGATTATGGCAGTTGCTTCTTACGTTTCGCCTAGCTCCCCACCGCCCTTTGCTGCACAGTTTGCAACCGTCCTGGTCGATACAGAAACCGGGCAGGTGAAGGTGGAAGAATTAGTAATGGCTGTGGATGGCGGTGTGATCATTAATCCAGCTACGGCTTCTGGGCAGATTGAAGGTGGGATGGCACAAGCATTAGGCTACGGTGTCTGTGAGGAAATGTGTTATGACGCCCAAGGTGTGGCACGCGAAAAAGATTTGGTGGATTATCATATCTTCCGTGCGGATGAAATGCCCAATATGAAGACGATTTTTGTGCAGACCTACGAGCCTACGCATCCTTTTGGGGCTAAAGCTGTGGCTGAAATTCCAATGGATGGAGTAGCTCCTGCAGTTGGCAATGCGGTATTAGATGCTTGCGGAGCACAGATTTACGCTAACCCGATAACGCCGGAAAAAGTTTGGGAATCTCTGAAGAGAACAAAGAGAGGTTAATTCAATCGATGCCTATGTTCGGTAATTTTCAAAAAACCTCTGATCGTATTTTTGTGATTGGGCATATTAATCCAGATACAGATACGGTTGCTTCCGCGGTCGGTTATGCTTGGCTGCTCAGTGAACGGGATGGGTTGAATGCTATTCCAGCTAGGGCTGGTGCCCTTAATCGTCAGACCTCTTTTGTTTTTCAGCTCTTACAACTAGACGTTCCCGTGTTATTAACGGATGCTTCGCCGCGCTTTGAGTCGGTGATGCGCCGACTTGATGTCGTTACCCCTGAAAAATCACTCAATGAAGCTTGGTCGATCCTTACGCGCACCGGTGGGATTGCGCCGGTGGTCAATTCTGATGGCACCCCGTATGGAATCATCACCGGATCGAGCATTTTTGACTTCCTGCGCGATTTGATGGGACCGCACCCACGTTATAAGGATATGACCTTAGAGCAGCTCTTAGATATCCCCTGCCGGGAGGCTGCAACGACAGACATCCCAAAATTCCCCGCAGGCACGCGTATCAAAGACGTGATTAACCGCCTGCTGCGCATGGAGCAAAATGAGTATTGGGTTGTCGATGAGAATGGTCGCTACTTAGGTGTTGTACGCCAACGAGACTTGTTGAATCCGCCGAGGATTAAGGTTGTTTTAGTAGATCACAATGAGCCGCAACAAGCTATTGCATCGTTAGAGGAAGCAGAATTGCTTGAAATCCTTGACCACCACCGCTTAGGGAATCAGTCAACACATAGCCCGATTAAATTTACGGTAGATATTGTTGGAAGCACCTCAACTTTGGTCTCCGAGCAAATCGAAGACGCTGGTTTGAGTGCGCCTCCCTCAATTGCGGGTTTACTCTTAGCAGGGCTACTTTCGGATACGCTTATTCTCAGTTCTCCAACGACGACAGATCGCGATCATCGAGCGGCTGAAAGATTGGCTCGCTGGGCATTTGTACCTGGTTCACCACTGGAAGGCGAGGATATTCGCTCGTATGGCGAGAAAATAATCAAAGCAGGAGCAGGGCTTTCCACCCAAGACCCAGATGAGGTGGTCAGAACGGACATGAAAATCTACGAAGCAGCTGGGTATAAGTTTGCTATCGCCCAGGCTGAAACTTCGGATATCTATGAAATTGGGGATTACATCGACAAACTTAAACAAGCCTTGCAAAACCTGATAAACCAAAATGGCTTAGATTTTGCTGGCTTGATGGTCACGGATGTGGTGATGGGGTCCAGCCGGCTAATATTTGTCAATGCACCAATAGCACTGGAAGAATTGCCTTATAGACCCCTGCCAGATGGTACACTTTTTGCTGAAGGCGTCGTTTCGCGTAAAAAGCAGCTTCTGCCAATTGTACTTTCGCTCTTAGAGGTTTAAATGGATGAAGTTCTAGACAAATTAGCAGAGTGCAATCGACACGGGAAACCAGTGTGCTTATGTGTGATCGTGAAGACGGAAGGAGCAGTACCGAGGCATGCTGGTAGCAAAATGTTAGTTTTCCCCGATGGAGAAACCATAGGAACGGTTGGTGGTGGCGGAGTAGAAGCAGAAGTGACGCAGGCAGCACTGGAAGCTCTGCGGAGCGGCAAACCAGCGTTGCTGCACTATTCATTAAAAGCCCAGAATGAAGGCAGTGTTGGCGTTTGTGGAGGGGAAGTCGATATTTATCTGGAACCATTCCTGGCTAAACCCAAGCTCTTGGTTATTGGGGCAGGGCATGTGGGCAAATCCGTGGCTAAATTTGGTAAGTTGCTTGGCTTCCAGGTGATCGTATCGGATGACCGCGCTGAGCTTTGCACACAAGAAGAATTTCCTGACGCAGACCAGCTCTTACCCGTTCCGATGCAAATGATCCCTGAACAAATCGAGATTGACCCTCATACATATATTGTCATAGTCACGCGGGGCAGTGATGTGGACGTAGCTGGATTGCCAGTGCTGTTAAAGACCCAACCAGCTTACATTGGCTTGATTGGTTCGCGCCGGCGATGGGAAGCCACCCGCCAAGCCTTGCTTGCCATTAGGGTAAGCGAAGACGACCTGAAGCGGATTAAATGCCCAATAGGTCTGGATATTCATGCCGAAACACCAGATGAAATCGCAATCAGCATTTTAGCTGAGATTATTGCGCGAAAAAACGCGCCGAAAAATTAACCTTCAGCGTGAAGGAGTTTTTATGTGGAAAAATTATCGCATTATTGAAACAACTGAAGAACTTACCCAACAATTAGCTCACTCCCAAGGTCCAACGCGTATCATCGCAGGCGGAACGGACCTCATGGTTGAAATTCGTAATGGAAAATGGGCAGATTTGGAAACAGTTTTAGATATATCCAGAATCAGTGGCTTAGATCAAATTGGACGAGATGAAAGCGGGCTAATTCACATTGGTGCCCTGGTTACGCACAACGATGTGCTTCGCTCACCATTGCTGCGAGAGTATGCTTTTCCGTTAGTTCAGGCATGTGCGCGTGTGGCGAGCCCGCAGCTTCGCAACCGCGGCACCATCGTCGGCAACTTGGTGACTGCATCGCCAGCGAATGATACGATCCCTCCATTGATGGCGATGGGAGCAAGTTTGGTTTTAGCTTCTCAAGCAGGAGAGCGTGTGGTGCCATTGCGTGAGTTTTATTTCGGAGTGCGTCAAACGGTACTGCAACCAGATGAATATGTGCGTGAGATCATTGTCCCGCAGCTGCAACCGAATCAAGCTGGCAGCTTTAAAAAGTCTGCTCTGCGCCGTGCGCAAGCAATTGCCGTTACTAATTGCTGCGTCCTGCTTACTATAGAAGATGGGATCATACAACAAGCTGCCATAACCTTAGGTTCAGTAGCCCCCACGATTATCCATGCTCCCGAAGCAGAAGCTTATTTGGTAGGCAAGCGTCTGGATGAAACCGTCATCGCAACAGCAGCCGGTATTGCTACGCAGGCTGCCAAGCCTATCAGTGATATTCGGGCGTCGCAAGACTATCGGAGTTATACGCTTAAGATTCTCGTTGAACAAGCACTTGATGAAGTGAGCTTGGGTAACCAAAAAGACAGTATCCCAGAAAAAATTGCCACATTAGACACCAAGGAGGGAATCCAAACCCACCCAGCCGAAGGTTGGGATGGCGATTTGATCAAGACGAACATCAACGGGCAAGAGTATACCATCCCGGGGTATGCAGACCGGACTCTGCTTAGCCTAATTCGCGATCGAATTGGATTGATGGGCACCAAATCCGGATGTGAAGAAGGTGAGTG
Organism: Candidatus Mesolinea sp.; assembly: GCA_034430095.1. Lineage (GTDB taxonomy): Bacteria > Chloroflexota > Anaerolineae > Anaerolineales > Anaerolineaceae > Mesolinea. The sequence goes on along the minus strand of DAOUFK010000030.1, from coordinate 23,353 downwards.
TGGGGCTTGCACCGTATTCTTGGACGGCAAAGCGGTGGTCAGCTGTCTAGTTCCTGCACCGCGAGCACATGGGGCACGCATTACGACAATCGAAGGCATTGCTGCTCCGGACGGAGAGCTGCATCCTGTTCAAGAAGCTTTTGTGGAGCATGCTGCTGTGCAGTGTGGGTATTGCACACCAGGATTTGTGATGTCTGCGGTGAAACTGCTCCAAGAAATTCCCAATCCAACTCGAGAGACGATTCAGAATGCAATTTCTGGGAACTTATGCCGCTGTACAGGGTACTATAAAATCATCGAGGCGATTGAAGCGGCAAGCCTGAAAGTGAAGGATTAACCATGGAAACCATAGGAAACTCAATCAAACGCGTGGATGCGGTTGCTAAGGTGACGGGGAAAGCAAAATTCCCTGGCGATTTCCAATTTACTGATCAGCTAACGATGAAAGTGCTCTTTGCTGGTAGACCGCATGCAATCATTCATGCCATCAATGTCGAAAAAGCCGTGGCAATCCCAGGAGTAGTCACAGTTCTAACAGCCAAAGATGTACCCAATAACGAATATGGGCTTTCTATTCCTGACCAACCAGTACTTTGCGGTCCGGGTTCTAATAAAGAATTTGCTGATCGTGTCCGCTTCGAAGGGGATCAGGTAGCTTTAGTGGTTGCTGAAAATGAGCAGATTGCCACCCAAGCATTGAAAGCCATTGAAGTCGATTATGAAGATTTACCCATCACCAGCACGCTCGATGAAGCCCTGAGCAATGATGCCTTCATTATCCACCCAGATTTGGGAAGTAATGTTTTTCAGCATAATGTGGTGCGCTTTGGAGATGTTGAGGCAGCCTTCCAGAAATGCGCAGTAATCGTGGAAAAAGAATATCGTACACCAGTGCAGGAGCATGCTTATCTTCAACCCGAAGCCGGCGTTGCCTTTATGGATAAAGAAGAACGAATCACCGTAATCGTTGGTGGACAATGGGTACACGAAGATCAAGAGCAAATTGCGCATGCCTTGAATTTACCCTTAGATAGAATCCGTGTGATTTATCCTTATATTGGGGGCGCCTTTGGCGGTAGGGAAGACATGTCTGTGCAAATCATTTTAGCCCTGGCGGTAAAAAAACTGCACGAGATGGGCATCGATCGACCAGTACGGATTGTGTGGAGCCGGGAAGAGTCGATCATTGGGCATCACAAACGCCATGCTTATTACCTTAAAGCAAAGTGGGGAGCAGATGCAGAAGGAAAGATTTTAGCCGCCCAAAACTGGGTATATGCCGATGGTGGGGCGTATGCCTATACCTCAACTAAAGTGCTAGGAAATGCGACATTGCTTGCCACAGGCCCATACGAGATCCCCAATGTGAGCACGGATGCTTATGCGGTGTATACCAATAACATTCCAGCTGGTGCTTTTCGTGGTTTTGGTGGTCCTCAGGCTATTTTTATGGCTGAAATGCAAGTAGACGCTTTAGCTGAAGCTCTGCAAATTGACCCAATTGAGTTCCGCATGCGCAACCTTTTCAAAGAGGGTTCGCTGCAATCCATGGGGCAGCCTATTCCAAAGGGGGTTAGCATTCGAGAAGTCGTGCGTCGTTGTGCACTCAAAGCTGGATGGCAAGAGACGCCATCTGGCTGGCAAAGACCACAAATAGTCCCTTCGGAAGATGAGCATATCCAACGCGGGTTGGGATTTGCTTGCGGGTACAAGAATATTGGATTTTCGTATGGGGCGCCGGAAAATTGTGGCGCAACCATTGTGCTCTATGGCGATGAAGAAATCGAAAAGGCACAGCTCTATCATGCTGGGGCTGAAGTTGGGCAAGGCTCACATACCGTATTTGCTCAATTTACCGCTGAGGCTCTTGGGTTGCCCATTGAAAAGGTGGAATTACGCCTCTCAGATACAGCTACATCACGTAACTCGGGGAGTGTTTCAGCTTCTCGGATGACTTTTATGTCTGGTAATGCCATTTCGGGTGCTGCCCAGCAAGCCTTGGAACGTTGGCAGGCTGGAGATCGACCAGCAGTAGGTGATTTTGTTTACCGTCCACCGGTAACTTCTCCAATGGATAAAGTTGATGGGCATTGCTATCCCAATTTTGCCTATGGTTATGTAGCAGAAGCCGTCTTAGCTGAAGTAAATACGCAAACAGGCGAGGTCCGGCTTAAGGATGTCATCTGCGCAGACGATGTCGGAAAAGCCATCAACCCCAGCTTGGTTGAAGGTCAAATTGAGGGCGGGGTTGTGCAAGCTGCTGGCTATACCCTCATGGAAAACTTTATTACCCAAAAGGGTAAAACGTTGACCAAAGAGCTTTCCACTTACCTTATACCAACATCTGCGGATATTCCTGAGCACGTGGAAAGCTTGATTTTAGAGTATCCTGACCCAATCGGTCCGCATGGCACGCGTGGGATGGGCGAGATGCCATATCTGCCTTTTGTGCCAGCAGTCATCGATGCTGTCTACCAAGCCATTGGTATTCGTTTTAACACTTTTCCGCTGACTGCAGAAGCAGTTTTACGCGGTTTAGGCAAGATCAATTAACTTGAATTTTGGCAGAATATGGTTCCTTCTAAAGTTAACATTGCAGGTGTGATCTTAGCGGCTGGTCAATCCAGCCGCTTTGGTCAGCCCAAGCAATTACTGCCATGGGGTAAACGGAATATGCTCAACACATGCATCGCCACAGCAAAAAATGCAATGTTATCGCCAATCGTGGTGATATTAGGAGCACATTACGAAGAAATTTTGCCCGAGATGGACCAGGAAGGTGTGGAAGTTGTCATTAATCATCACTGGGCTGAAGGGCAAAGTACTTCAGTGAAAGCTGGGGTTTCCGCGCTCCCTGAAGACGTGTATGGCGCGGTCTTTCTACTTGCGGATCAACCGCAAATTTCAGTCCAGCTTATCGTTTCGATCATGGAGACAGCATGGAAACGAAATAACGTCGTTCTCCCCGTGATTATGGGCAAGCGAGCTAACCCAGTTTATTTCCCGAAACAAGCCTTTCCAGCGCTATTAAAACTGGAAGGAGATCAGGGTGGCAGGTCGGTGCTCAACCAGTTTCCAAATACTTTGCTCGAATGGCTAGATGAAGATATGGCGGGAGATATTGATACACCTGAAGATTACGCTCGCTTGCGCGAACGCTTTGGTTTAAATTTGCCACAACAATAATACGGTATAATCTACCCAACACCGGAAAAATAGCGCCAGGACTGGCTATGCCAGGTGACGAGGGTGGGGGTTCCTTTCCGCAAGGAAAGGTTAACCATTAACATGGGAAAATCGAAAGATCGGCGGATGCCCCCCAGATGACTGTTCATCTGATTTCCAGTGTAATTACAATTTCATAGGGCTAATGCATAGCATAGCTGTGAGCTTAGCTTGATTCTGGAAGGAGATTACGTCATGTGTGGAATCGTGGCTTATATTGGCGGGCAAAACGCCACACCGATTGTACTTGGTGGACTTAAAAAGTTAGAATACCGCGGATATGATTCAGCGGGAATTGCGGTCCTGCAAAATGGAAAAATCGAAATCCGGCGTGATGCTGGCAAAATTGATCATCTCGAGACCATAATTGCTCAGGAACCCCTCAAAGGTAATTTGGGGATTGGTCATACCCGCTGGGCAACTCACGGGGCACCAAATATGCAAAATGCACACCCCCATATTAGCTCTAATGGGGAAATTGTCATTGTGCATAATGGAATTGTGGAGAATTACCTCAGCTTGCGCGAGGAGCTGAGCGCTGAAGGAGCGGTTTTCCGCTCTGAAACCGATACGGAAACCATTGTCCTCTTGATTGAACGCTACTATGCGTTAACGCAGGACTTACTGTGTGCTGTACAAGAGACACTTAAGCGCATTAAAGGCGCACATGGCATTGTGGTGATGTCCTCTCGTGAGCCGGATAAACTCGTTGCTGCGCGGTTAGGAAATGCTGGTGGTATAGCAATTGGCAGAGGCAATGGCGAGATGTTCATTGCTAGTGATTTGCCTGCTATTGTGGAACATACTCACGAGATTACCTTTCTGGACTCGGAGCAGATTGCTGTAGTCCAGAAGGACGGTCTAACCCTGCAAACACTTGCTGGAACGCCCATAGAACCAGTTTGGAATCATATTCCCTGGGATCCGGTTTCTGCGGAGAAGGGAAGATACCGGCATTTTATGCAGAAAGAAATTCATGAGCAAGTACGTTCCCTCTCCGATACGATGGTAGGACGGATTGATTTTGATGACTACCGCATTATGCTCCCAGATTTGCACTTAACAGCGGATGAAGCTCAGCACATTCGCAAGATATTCATTACGGCGTGTGGCACAGCGTATCATGCTGGGTTGGTTGGGAAAATTCTGATTGAACAGATTGCTCATGTTCCTGTGGAAGTAATGGTTGCTTCTGAATTCCGTTATCTTGACCCAATCATAAACGAAGGTACGGTCGTATTAGCGATTAGTCAGTCAGGTGAGACTGCTGATACTTTAGCTGCGATGGAGGAGGGTAGACGTAAGGGAGCAAAGCTGTGGAGCATTGTTAATGCGATTGGTTCTCAGGCAATGCGCGGTGCTGATGGAAGCATATCTATGCAGGTAGGGCCAGAAATTGGGGTGGCTTCGACGAAAGCTTTTACCGCACCAATTCTAGACCTTTACATGCTTGCGGTTTATTTAGCCGATTTGCGGGGAGATTTGACAGATGAAAAGAGACATGATCTGGTGCAGGATCTGCTCAAAGTGCCGACTTTGGCTCAAAAAACACTTGCACGCGAAGGCGAAGTGAAGAAAATCGCAGCAAAATACAAAGATATGCGCAACATATTATATTTAGGGCGGGGGATTAATATGCCTATTGCTTATGAAGGTGCTTTAAAATTAAAAGAAATTTCGTATATACATGCAGAAGGTTATCCTGCCGGCGAGATGAAACACGGACCCATTGCTTTAATTGATCAAGAGCTGCCTGTATTAGTCATTGCCCCAAAAGATAAATGGTATGAAAAAATGATTAGCCAAATTGAGCAAGCCAAAGCGCGTGGTGGAAAGGTCATCACTATTGCAACCGAAGGCGACACGCTCATTCCGGAATTAGCCAATGAGGTGATGTGGATTCCCGAAACACCTTGGCTGCTCAGTCCGGTGATTACATCCATCCCTCTGCAGCTATTTGCATATCATATTGCCACCTTACTTGGTTTAGATGTTGACCAACCGCGCAATTTAGCCAAATCCGTGACCGTCGAGTAAGCGTATAACGCCTATTTTCATCTCGAGAACGAAAATCGGTTAAACTAAGTAAAACTTTTTAGAGGAGTTCACTTGATCACGACGGAGCAAGTTTTGCAAGCATTGTCAACTGTTATGGACCCAGACCTACACAAAGATTTGGTTTCTTTACAGATGATTGAAGACATTCACATTGAAGGCGAAAAAGTTAGCTTTACCTTAGTTCTGACGACGCCAGCCTGCCCATTGCGCACGCAATTGGAACGCGATGCGCGTGAAGCTGTCATGACACAAACAGGCGCAAAAGAAGTGAACATTAAGGTTATCTCGCGTACTCCGGGCGCAAAGCCTTTGAGTCTGGGCGATAATCAATTTGGACATGTAATTGCGGTGGGCTCTGGTAAGGGCGGTGTTGGGAAAAGTACTGTAGCAAGTAATCTGGCGATCAGCTTAGCTCAGCAAGGCGCCAACGTCGGCTTGATGGATGCGGATATATATGGACCGAATATACCCCGTATGCTCGGGATCGATGAATTTCACCCTGCCTCTAAGGACGGTCAAAAAATTCAGCCGGCGATTGCCCATGGAATCAAGGTCGTATCCATTGGTTTTTTCGTCCAAGAAGGTCAGCCATTGATTTGGCGTGGTCCTTTACTGCATTCCGCTATCCAGCAATTTTTATCAGATTTCGATTGGGGTTGTTTAGACTATTTGGTAGTTGATTTACCACCGGGGACGGGTGATGTGCAACTTTCGTTAGCGCAATCCTTGCCCATCAGCGGTGCTGTCTTGGTGACAACGCCACAAGCGGTTGCGGTAGATGATGCTTACCGTGCTGCCTCGATGTTTGAAAAGCTGGGTGTGCCCGTATTAGGCATTATTGAAAATATGGCATTTTTGGAGCTGCCTGATGGCAGTCGTATGACCCTTTTTGGGGAAGGTGGCGGCAAAGCGTTAGCTGAGCGCAGTGGTGTCCCTTTCCTAGGGAGTATTCCCTTTGACCAACAGATTGTACAGAACGGCGATCGCGGATTATTGATTGTAGAGAACCATGCTGAAAGTCCGGCTGCGCAGGCTATTCACACGATTAGCAGTAAGGTTGCGGCTGAGCTAAGTAAGCAGGCTTATGCTCGCGTCCAAGAGAAATAAGACACTCTATGAGGAATAACTGAGGATAAATTTCCCGCAGGGTATAATTGGTTATTATGGTAGAAAATACAATTATTGGCGTTCAGTTTAGTCCAGTCGGCAAGGTTTATGACTTTGTCCTACCGGATGGAGCAATGGTTAGGGTGGGCGATATTGTTCTCGTCAGCACAATGCGCGGCAGGCAGTTGGGCGAAGTGGTGAGGAAACGAAGTAAACAAATTGATGAAAGCTCCGAAATTCAACCGATTGAGCGCATTGCCAATGAGGAAGACTTAGCCGTCTGGGAAGCAAACAAGCTCAGGGAACAAGAAGCGCTGGAAAAGATCCGTGCATATTTGAAGGAACAGCGTTTAGAAGGCGTGAAAGTGCTGTCAACGGACTACTCGTTTGACGGTAATCGTATGACCCTATACCTTAGCTACGAACCTAATCAAGATTTTGATTTGCGTACATTCATCCGCGATATTTCTAAGGATTTTTCTGATACCCATATCGAAGTTCGTCAAATAGGTCCACGGGATGTAGCAAAGGCAATTTCAGGCTTAGGGGCATGCGGGATTGAAAAGCGTTGCTGCTCGCGCTTCCTCACGAACTTCAGTTCAATATCAATCAAAATGGCTAAGTCACAGGATATATCGCTGACACCAATGGAAATCACGGGGATGTGTGGAAGGTTACGCTGCTGCCTGGCATACGAGTACGAGACCTACGAGGAAGCGCGCAAGAATTTGCCCAAGCGTAAAAAGGTAATTCAGACTCCTTTGGGTGAGGGGAGAGTTGTTCAAGTGTTACCCCTAAGCAACTCAGTTGTGGTCGATCTGCCTGAGAAAGGCCCGCGGCAATTCACTTTAGAGGAACTGCAGAGTGGGAAACTTTCCGATAAGAACCCTGGAGAGGTGTCTCTGCCTCAGGTTGACGTCTTTGAGGAAGCGGATGTGGAGCTGCTAACTTTTGAAGAACCGGTTCCCTTTAAAGAGACAAAACCGCAGCATGAACGGAAACCTGACAGGAGTAGACAGCACTCATCAAATCGCAAGGCGAGCTCTGAGAGGAGACGCTCGCGGCAGAACCAGAAACAGACTAAAAGTCCTGCTCAAAAGAGGCAAAATCAATCTTCCGAAAACAAGAACAAAAACCAAGGGCAGAACAAGAAATAGATCCCATCTATAGGCATTGAATATGGTAAATACAGTTGATGAGAATTGGCAAACAGGCACAAAAATCCTGGTCATCTTGGCTCACCCGGATGACCCGGAGTTTTTTATGGGCGGCACCATCGCACGCTGGGTGGATAAGGGTTACAGCGTGCAATATTGCCTTTTGACGAAGGGAGAAAAAGGCATTAATCCGGGTTTCCCTGAGGGAGAAGCGTTGGCAGCATTAAGGGTGGATGAGCAAAGATCTGCAGCAGCAGTGCTTGGGGTGGAAAATGTCCAATTTCTGGATTATGCGGATGGCTATTTGGAAGCGGGATTGGATAAACGTTTGGCTGTAACTCGAGTCATTCGCCGCGAAAAACCCAATATAGTTGTTTCATCTGATCCGCAATGTTATTACATTGCAGATAATTATCTTAACCACCCAGATCACCGCACAGCTGGACAGATCGTCGTGGATTCGGTATTTCCAGCAGCGATCAACAATGCTTTTTTCCCGGAGCTGCTCGAAGAAGGTTTGCCAGCTGTCGAAATCTCCGAGCTTTGGTTAAGCCTGCCGCAAACGCCTAATGTCAGGCTGGATGTAGATATATATTGGGAACGGCGGTTAAGTGCTCTCCTCAACCACAAATCTCAAATCATTGATGCTGAAAAGTTTCTCACACGCATGAAAACCAATAAGGCAAATGTACTCGCCGAGGATGGCTGCTACTACGAATTTTTCCGGCGGATAAAATTTCACTGAGATTCTAATGGAGTTAAAAACACTTTGGTATGTAACCTAGATTTATAGACAAATTAAGTAGACTAGTTGGTGAATTGCAGGTACGGAATTAGAATGTCCCAGTTGGTTGGCATATATGGCTCAAGTGGTTGTGGAAAGACCCGCTTTGTTGAAGAGTTTGTCAGGCAGGTTACCGAAAGAGGATTTAATTGCAGAGGTGTTTGCAGCCCGGCGATTTTTGAAGAAGGTTTGAAGACTGGTATTACAGCGCAGCTTATCCCTGGCGGTGAAAACCGGCAATTAGCTCGCTTGGCACAAGCTGGCGATGGACAAGTTTTTGGAAAGTGGCACATGTTCCCGGAAACTATGACGTGGGCTCTGGAATATTTACAAACGGATGTTTACAGCGATTTATGGGTCATCGATGAGATTGGGCCCTATGAAGTCGAGAAAGGTTTGGGTTGGGCGGCTATCCTGCCGCGTTTAGGAAACTTGCCGAGCAAAGTGACCCTGATTACCTACCGCCCGAGCTTGATAACTTACTTCAGCAGGCACTATCCGAGTATCTTAGCTTTTGACCTTGAGCAAGCTGGAGCTGCCGAAAAAGCAACCCGGGAAATTGAAGAGCTGCTTTCGGCGGGAGAAATTTCTCAAAAACTCGCTTTCTGACTCTTGTTGGATCCGGAGTTTCTTAGCGTTTCTTATCCGTGTTTTGTTGTTGATTCAATCCACCCACTTAATTTAAGTTGAGCATCTAGCCAAGCTATCTGTGTATCCGTTGCGATGGGTTGAGATTGCTTCCAGAAGATGCTTTCGAGGATGGATAAAAGCTGAGATTGAGCGAAATGGCACTCTATTGCGCGTAGCCATTTTGGGTTATCCATTATTTCATTGAGATGACTCATGAACTGGAATTTTACCGAAGTGGGTATTCGCTCTGCGGTGATAAGTTGGGCGAGGCGGTCTTCTACGTTCGATTTCCAATGCTGCAACTCCACATTCCCTAAAATTAGGCTGATCTTTGGTTCCATGGCTAACTGGGGCAGATGAACGAGCAATTTACATTTCGTTTCATCATACATGAACGTGCACTCAACCGGCATTTCATCTACGGTGGCTAAGACGCTTTTTGGATGAGATATTCCATAGATTTCAAAGCTCCAAGTACGTTTTCTGGGTATGCCTTTAGCCTTATCAGCGAGAGGTCTAATTTGCACCGTGAGGGTTTGATGAGCATACGTTTGTGCTATTTCAGTTTCATTAAATTCACCTTGCAGGTAGGCTTGGCTCTCCCCATCATCTTCGTACAGTCTGAAGGTATTGTCAGCACCAGCAAAAATTTTGAGGATAAACTCTTGGGGTAATGCTATACCGTTGGCAATTTTTTCTGCATCCAAAGGAATAATCGCGCCGGCTTTGGCAAAAACAGGAATTTGCTCCTTTGTACAATATAACGGATACCAAGCATTGCCTTCGAAGTATTCACCCGAAAAGAAATCATACCAATCACCAGCAGGAAGCCAGACGACCTGGCGGGCAAGACGCGTATCAGGGTCAGTCCTATGGGTAAGGGGCGCGGCGAGGAGCTGCTGGCAAAAGAGATACTCTTGCGGGCATTGATAAGCCTCTGGGTTTTCTGGCCAACCGTAATACAACGGCAAAATCAAAGGCTCACCACTGGTCGCGTTGTGATAATTGGCAGAATAGAGCAAAGGAATCAATTGGCGGCGCAGTTGCATAGCCCGACGTACAATTTCGAGCGTATCCAATCCATAACCCCAAGGACGGCGTTCGCAATATGGATTATTGGTCGAATGCAAGCGCAAAATTGGACTGAACACGCCTAACTGCACCCAGCGAAGGTATAGCTCAGCTTCTTCGATGCCTTCAAAATGCCCGCCAATATCATGGCTCCACCAACCAAAGGCTACGTTTGCAGCCGTTGCGGTGAATTCCGGTTGGAAGGCGAGGGATTCCCATGAGACAATCGTATCCCCAGAAAAACCGATGGGGTAACGCTGCCCACCTAACCCAGGCCAGCGAGAGAAAATAAAGGGGCGCTTTTCTGGCGTTCTGCCCAAATCATAATAGTGCAAATGGTTTAGCATAAAAAGCGGGTCTAAGCCAGTAATTTTACTGCGTGTGCCTTGCTGCCAATCGATCCACCAGAAATCAACGCCTTGGGCTTCTAAAGGGTGATGCAATATTTCAAAGTAGGCATGGCGGAATGTTTCTGAAGTGAGATCAAAGTGAACAGGTGTATTGCTGGCAGGGTCAACGCCCATTGCTTCTGCCATTTGTGGGTAACATTCTTCGTGAGGATGAATTCCCTCAGCGGGATGCAGATTAAGTGCTGTTTTTAGCGCATTTTGATGTAAGAACTGTAAGAACCGTTCTGGATCTGGAAAAAGTTGCTTATTCCAAGTGTAGCCTGTCCAACCAGAACAGCTATTGCCTGTATGTGTAATATGCCAATCCATATCAATAATGCAAACAGAAAGCGGAATATCATGGCGTTTGAATTCCAAAATGAGTTCAGTTAACTCTTCTTGAGTGTAAGCCCAATAACGGCTCCACCAGTTCCCTAAAGCCCAACAGGGTATCAATCCAGGCTTGCCGGAAATATCCTGAAAATCCTGGATAGCAGCCAAATAGTCATGTCCATAACCAAAAAAGTACCAATCCCGCGTATCTGGGTCAGTCCCGCGCGGCTCGAGGGTTGCATCGCTGGTGAAAACGAGGGAATTGCTGTCATCGATCAAACTCCAGCCAGAGCGGGAAACTAAGCCTTTTTCTAAAGGAATACGCCCATTGGCGCGGTCGAGGGTACGGGCAGTACCGCGCAAGTTAGTTTGGTCGCGATCGCCATAGCTCCAAGTAACGCCATTTGCTTTAAGCCGAATTTGTATAAAACGCGCGATTGGTTGCTCACCTAAGCGGTAAGTTAGCTCCAAGTCTGACGTCTCGATGATCAATTTGCCGTCTTTCTCGTAGGTTTGGTATTCGGGTACGGGTTGATTGCGATACCAAAATACTTGGCTAGGGCGGTCCTCAAAAGTTTGCTCAGGTGAAAATTCAATGCGGATGAGCCGGCTTTTCAGCATGGTAAAACGCATTGGACCAGCTAAAACAATCGCTTGAGGGTTAGCAACTGGATCAAATACAGGTTTAGCAGGAGAAAACATGTCACCTCATGACTATAAGAATTTCCTTTATTTTAAACGCTAATCCTATTTTCAGAACGGTTTAGTTTGGAAATTATGGGATTTTCGGGGGATTATTGGATGACCGGAGGTGATTGAATTGTTTTTTATCGATTTCTAAAAGAGGATAAGGCTAACCAAACGAAAATCGCAAGGATGCCAATCACACAAATCCCGATAGGGATAAAGACTAAGGCATTGCTCATTGCGATGGGCAGCAGCATAGCGATGGCAAGTACAAGGCTAGCGATGAGGATGCTGAAGGATAGCTGATTGAGACCGTGAACAACTTCCTTTTTTTCTTTCTCTCGACCAATCAGGTTTATATCCAAAGGCTTATTCTGGTCAATGCGCTCAACTAGCCGTCGGGTTGCACGGGGAAGTAACCGAGCCACCTCTTCCCAATCCATCGATTGGCGCACGAGATATCGAATCCATTCTTTTTTGGGCAGGAGCATCTCTCTGCGCAATTTGCGCACAATAGGTTCAGATATTGCAAAAATATCTAATTCCGGATAGAGCAGCAATCCTATGCCTTCCATCATCCCCAAGGTTTTACCAAGCAGCCAGAAATCAGGTGAGAGTGTAAGGTTATAGCGGGTAACGAGCTTGGTGAAATCCTGCAAGATGTTCTGAAAATGCATTTCCTTGAGCGGTAAGCCAGCGTATTCTTGCAGCATGTGTTCCATGTCCCGTTCTAAGCCTTCTCTATCTACATCTGGAGGCACAGCATTCATCCGAAAGAGTTCGTCTACGATACCTTCGGCATCCATGGCAATAGCATTGATATACAAACGTGTCAGGCTTTGGCGGTCTCGTGTAGTTAACTCGCCCACCATACCAAAATCCATTACTCCAATTGAACCGTCCTGGAGAACAAAAAAATTGCCTCCGTGGGGGTCAGCATGATAAAAGCCATCCTCGAGGACTTCCTTGACAATCATTGAGACTGCATTATGAGCCACTTTTTTACGGTTGATACCCGCTTCTTTGATGGCAGCGATATCAGTAATTTTGATACCGTGTAGCTCCTCCATTACTAAAACGCGCCGGGTAGTGAAATCCCAATAAATTGTGGGGATGTAAATACGCTCATCGCCGGTGAAATTCTCGCGAAAACGGTCAGCATTGCGGCCTTCGCGGTAGTAATCGAGTTCGTTACGCAAGGTATGCGCGAAAGCATCGATTATCTCAACCGGGTGGTTGCGCTCACCCCAAGGGGTGTGCTCCGCCAAGGCAGCTAAATCTCCTAAAATGGAAAGATCTACTTCGATGATGCTTTCAATATTTGGTCGTTGTATTTTAATGACAACGCTTCTGCCATTCTTTAGGCGAGCAGAATGCACTTGCCCTAATGAGGCAGAAGCAAGCGGAATAGGATTAATTTCAGGAAAAATTTGCTCGAGCTCTTCACCTAACTCTTCTGACAAAACTGTTTGGATAGTTTCCCAACTCTCTGGGCGAACAGAATCTTCTAATTTGGTTAATTCCTGAATAAACTCTGGGGCAAGCAAATCCGGACGCGTAGAAAGAATCTGTCCGACTTTAATAAAAGTGGGACCAAGCTCTTCTAAAGCTAAGCGGAAATGCACTGCACGAGATTTCAGATCCTCTTCGGTTTTAGGGGCTTCCTCCGGTGGAATCGGAAAGAAGGAGCGCTTCAATTGTAGCTTGGCTAAGGCATAACCAAAACCATGCTTAATGAAAGTTGAAAGGATTTGCTGATAACGCTTTCGATGTGATATCTTTGGAGGGGAAGATTTTACGGGTTTCTCACTCATCGGCTTTGTCCTAGTATTTCCAATAAAACTGAACGCTCGTGTATCTCTTGAGTTTTAAAATTATCATTTCTAAAATGTCAAGCTAAGCCTGAAACATTGTTCCAAAGCAATTAACATTATACCCAGCAAACAATCATTCGAGTTAGGTTTGCTGAGTTTTATTTCCCAGCGATAATCCTGTTTCTCGGGCAGTAAACCACCTCTTCTAATTACTTACGAATTAATTGCAAAACTAGCAAAGACAATACTGCGTCATACCATCGGGTCATTGTGTAGGATGGAATAGTGAAAATCAGCAGGGTTGATGCGTGCTGGGTTAACTCCGATATTGCGCATAGCCACACTAACTCACGATATTCGTTAAAAGAAAAAGGACTGCTCTGAGAACCTTCAATGCAGTCCTTCAATTTATTTGGTGCGGGAGCGACGGGATTTGAACCCGCGATCTTGGCCTTGACAGGGCCACATGTTTGACCGCTACACCACGCCCCCGAACGCAAATGAGTTTATCATACCCCATAGGGTTCGTCAAGCAATAAGCTTCCTTGGCTGATAATCTTGCTCAGCGAGACGCGTTTTCGATGGTCGAGTTATGCCCGTCCTTATTGCTAATTAGATAGCAACGGGATGTGTTTTAGTCGTTTTCTTCCTCAAGCTCCTCGGAGGCTTTTTTGACCTTTTTCTTGGTCGTCTTAACCTCTTCTTCTACTGCATCCAGAGCTTCTTCGCCTTTTTTCATCCCTTTGGAGAGAATTTCTTTATAAGCTTCTTCGGCTTTCTTCTTGGTCTCTTCGAAAGTCTCTTGACTTTTATCCTTGAGTTCGATGGCTCTGTCTTTGATAATTTGCCGTGTCTCTTCACCTGTTTGTGGTGCGAGCAAAAGCGAAGCAATTGCACCCGAAAGAGAACCAATAACAAAACCCATTAAAAACGCTCCGAAATTTTTCTGTTCAGACATATTCATACTCCTATCTTTTGTGTTTTCTGTTTATTTCTTGATTTTAAACATCTGCAGCAAGCGGTTTATGCCTGCCATAGATTGATAAAGTTTGATGACCGGTTCGGTCACATTATCACTAAGGAATTTTACTGTACCTTTTAGGTCGTTCACCGTTTCTGTCGTCGAGTCCAATATTGGTTTTACCTCATTTTGCAGCAGGTTGCTCAAGGATGCAAGTTGGATAATTAGAACAATCAGAGCAACCCCGATAATGAACATCTCCACTGCTAACAAAATGATAAAAATATCCCGTACCTTGCTGGTTACTTCCTGAGGCTGATTGGAAAGGATCACAATGCCGGCAATGATGAGCCCGATGAATAAGATTGCGATGATGATCGCCCAAGTAGAACTGCTTTTCTTACTCGTTTCAGGCTGCTCGTTGACTTCTACGGAGGTGCTTTCTATTTGAATCTCGTCCATATCATCCTTTCAAAAAATAATTATAACCGATTCTTAAGGTCGCAATTTTTTCTGGATATTAATCTTCAATAGTGAATTCAGCTTCTTGCATGGTATGGAGCTTTTCCTTAGCAAAGATTTTAATATCTGCGAATATATTACTCTGCTCCGTTTTGATTAAATCTTGCTTGACTAGTTCTAAAATTGCAAGAAATACAATAATGGCATTTAGCCGCGAATGGTCATTCCCAATCAAACCTTGAAAGGAAGTCTGTTCAGTCTTATGAAGCACTGTCAAAATCTCCTGGACCTTTTGTTTGAGTGTTACTTTTGGGATACCTATCATGGTGCTGGCTGGTGGGGACGATTGTTGAGAGACGAGGTTCAATAGCGCCTCAACCAAGTCTTGGAGCCCTAAGCCAGACATGTCCACTTTTATAGTTGTCGGAAAGGACTGAGGGACATGCACATAACACCGCATATTAGCACTGATACGTTCATCTAACCACTGGGCTTGCTGCTTAATCTGGCGGTAAAGCAGAAGCTGTTGGGCTAAGCTTTCTCCGATATCTTCTTCCTCTTCGTGAACTGGTGGGTGGGGGAGTAAGGCTTCGGATTTGATTTGGATGAGCTTGGCAGCGGTCACCATAAAAGCAGAAATGTAGTCTGGGTTCGTATCCCGATGTAATTGAATGTAATCCAGGAATTGGTCCGTTACCTGGGCGATCGCAAGCTTAGTGATATCCAACTCGGCTTTTTGGATGAGATCCAGCAGCAGGTCTAGGGGACCGGAGTAGACATCAGTTTCGATTTCGTACTCGCCAGTTTGGGGCTGCCAAAGCTTGTTCACCATTTAATTATACACTTGCGTTCAGGCTTATTTCTACCGCCTGTATGATAATATTAATATAGCCAATTAAATTTAGATTCGGAAATGACCACATATTACTGTTCACAATGTAAGTTTCCATATCCTTCGAAGGGGTTGCCGCTTCAATGCCCGCGCTGTGGGGGAACTTTTACCTTAGGAGAGTTTTCTTTCCCCCAAGAAGGCATTTCTTTGAGGAATTTGCCTGGAATTTGGCGTTACCAGAGTGCCTTTGGTTTACCCGAAAACAATCCGTTGACTTATCTCGGCGAAGGGAATACGCCATTAATCATTAGAAATATTAGTGGCACGCGGGTTGCATTTAAGTTGGAAAACTTGAATCCGAGCGGTTCCTTTAAGGACCGCGGAACTGCGGTATTGACGAGCATGCTTTTATTGCGGGGGATAAAGGAAGTGGTTGAGGATTCTTCGGGGAACGCGGGCGCCTCGTTAGCGGCGTATTCAGCTGCATTCGGAATCCGAAGTCATATCTTTGTTCCAGCGATTGCCTCCGGTCCAAAATTAAACCAGATGAAAGCAAGCGGTGCAAATGTTATTTCTGTTAACGGTCCCCGGGAGAATGCTCATCAAGCAGCGTTGAAATATGTAGCAGAAACTGGATTTCCCTATGCCAGCCATGCCTTACTGCCTTTCGGATTAGCTGGTATTGCTACAATTAGTTTAGAAATCTATGAGCAGCTTGGGGAACTGCCAGGTACTGTCGTTGCGCCTGTGGGGCATGGCAGCCTGTTTTGGGGAATTCAGCTCGGTCTGCAAGCCTTGCAACAGCAATGTGATATTCACCAAGAAGTAAAAATGGTTGGTGTACAACCAGCAAGATGTGCACCGCTGGTGGCTCTTTGGAAAGGACAACCCTTTGAAGGCGGTACACAACCATCTTTAGCAGAAGGAACGCAGATTTTGGCTCCTGTGCATGGCGAGAAAATATTAAACTCCTTGCAGCGGGGGAAAGATGAATTGGTCTCGATCGAGGAAGAGGATATTTTGCCAGCATTTTATAGCTTAGCCAAGATGGGTTTTTATGTGGAGCCCACTTCAGCACTTGTTTGGGCAGCTTACCAAAAATTTGGCTCCCATTGGCTTGAGCCAATCGTTTTGATATTAACGGGTTCTGGATTAAAATTTGATCCAACAATGAGATGAACTGCAGGATCGTTTGCTATCAAGGCATTGATGTCAGACGATCAAGCAGCTCTGGAGAGGAGACACATGCTTGATAAAAATGCCTCAAGCAGGTTTTATCAGAGCCTGCCGGCAAATTTTACTGATAGATTCTTACTCACCCGTGCCCTGACGCATCGCTCCTATCTGAATGAAAACCGTGCAGTAGTAGAGGATAACCAGCGGCTGGAGTTTTTGGGCGACGCCATCCTAGCTTATATTGTGGCGGAATGGCTCTACAATCATTTCCCTGAACAAAAAGAAGGCTTTCTTACAAAAATGCGGTCGGCACTGGTACATACTGAGCAATTAGCCTTTTTCGCCCGAAAAATAGACCTTGGTTCAGCGCTGCTGTTAGGTAGGGGGGAAGAACAAGCCGGCGGACGCGACCGTACAGCCATCCTTTGTGATGCTTTTGAAGCTCTCATTGCTGCTATTTATTTGGGAACGGATATCCAAACGGTGAAAGATTTCTTTTACCCCATGATAGAGAGTCAAATAGACACAATTCTACAAAATCATACTGAAGAAGACCCGAAAAGCATTCTTCAGGAGTGGTCCCAAGCACAAGGGTATGCTTCGCCTGTGTATTCCTTGGAGCGGGAAAATGGACCTGATCACGACAAGGTGTTTGAGGTTTCAGTAAGCGTGGATGGAAAAGAACTTGCCCAAGGTACGGGTGGTAGTAAACAATTGGCTGAAAAAGCTGCGGCTTCAGCAGCAATCCGAAAATTGGGTCTACGAGAATAATCTATGCCCATCAAACTTGCTTCGTTAGAGTTGAACGGCTATAAAACCTTTGCTCAGAAGACCACTTTTGACTTCCCTGCACGCATTACTGCCATTGTTGGGCCGAATGGTTCGGGAAAATCGAATGTCGCCGATGCGATTCGCTGGGTCTTAGGAGAGCAGTCTTACTCATTGCTGCGTGCAAAAAAGACAGAGGACATGATTTACAACGGTTCAGACCAGCGCGCCCGAGCTGGAATGGCTTCCGTTTCCATCACATTTAATAACGAAGATTATTGGCTGCCAATTGAGTATAGCGAAGTGGTACTCACCCGGCGGGCTTATCGAGACGGAGCGAATGAATATCTGCTCAATAACCAGCGCGTTCGATTGAAGGATTTTTATGAGCTGCTGGCGAAAACCGGCTTGAGCGAGCGAACTTACACAATCATTGGCCAGGGATTGGTGGACTTAGCTCTCTCGATTCGTCCTGATGAGCGGAGTAAGCTGTTTGAAGAAGCTGCTGGCATTGGGCTCTATCGCACACGCAAAGAAGAGGCTCTCAAACGCTTGGAAGCAACGCGGCGCAACTTAGAACGGGCTCAGGATATTTTAGATGAGATCAAACCGCGCTTGCGCAACCTGGAAAGGCAAGCAATACGCGCCCGGGAATACCTCACTATACAAGATAACTTACAGAACAAACTACGGCTTTGGTATGGCTACCATTGGTATAAAGCTCAAGAAGAGTTCGTAGGAGCCAAAGCGCAGCTGAACACTGCTCAAGAAGCCCGTGATCGGATCCAAGCTCGTGTTGATACGATCCACGTTGAGGTTGGAGACCTTAAAGAAAAGCTTACGACGGAAAGGGACGAGGTCAGCAGGTTGCATGAGCAGCTGAGTGCTTTCCATAACCAGCTGCAAGCGAAAAACCAACAAATTGCCATTTTAGAAGAGCGGGAAAGGTCACTGAACCGAGAGAAAGACCAACTCGAAAAGGATCTTTCTATTTTAGTAGAGTCGATTGAGTCTGAACAAAAAAGCCTCGACGTAATGCAGGCGGAGATTGACCAAAAAAACCAGGAGTTAATGCAGCTGCAAGGGGAATTCACCCGAGTGGAAGCACAACTCAAAGAAGCAAGAAGCAAAAAAGAAGCTTACGATACACAATATAAATTGTGGCAAAACCGTTTGATAGATGCTGAAAAAGATGCAGTAGTCATAAAATCCCGCAAGAGTGAAATCTCAGAGCGGATAAAAACGCTGCAAAATGACATAAATTCTACTCAAGCTACAGCGCAAAGCCTGCAAGAGGAAGAAGAAAGCGCAGTCCTAACCCATGAGGCTTTGCTGGAAAAGCAACAAGCGCTTGAAAAGGATAGCAGCGTATTGGAGCAGAAGGTCAAGGAATTATTGGAGCAACAAGCTGATATCAAGCACAAGCAGGAGCAGGTGAGCAGCCAAATCAACCAATTAAACTTGGAGAGGAATAAGCTTACCAATCAAATAGACCTTTTACGGCAATCGCAGGAGAGCCTTTCTGGGTTTTCGGAAGGTGCGAAAGTTGTCCTGAAAAACCCAAAATTCAGGCGGCAAGGCAAGGGTTTTACTGACCTCGCCACCAAGTTAGAGGTCACAGAAGTGTATGAAAAAGCTATTACGGCTGCCCTTGGTGAAGCCATTGATCTGCTCGTTTTAGAGGATGGAGAACTTGATGATGTGCTCCTTATGGATATTGCTGCAAGCGTCAGCGAGAAGGTTGCGCTTGCAGGCAGTGATGGTGACCGATCTAAGCAATTGGAGGGACTGCCGATGGATGATGCCATCGTTGGCGTAGCTGCGGAGTTAGTGAACTATCCACAGCAATTGGCACCAATTATCCATCGTCTGCTCGGAGATTTTTTAGTAGTCAGCTCAATCGATAAGTTATTCCATCTCCCTCAAAAAATCCGTGAAAGTTACAACTTAGTAACGCTGGATGGTCAGGTTTTACTAAAGAACGGCGTCGCCATTGTTGGGAATCAGCGGCAATCAGGCAAAGTAAGCTATATTCGTAGGTCAAAAGAGCTGGAAGCTGCGCTTGCTAAAGTGAATGCCGCTTGGGGAGAAGCTAAGAATCTAGAAGAAAAATTCCAACAAGAGAATCAGCAATCTGAAAGGCTGCTCTTCGAAGCTCAAGCACGCTTGCGACAATTAAGTACACAAACGCAACAACTTCATAAAGAATTGTCTGCTGCTGCTGTAGCCATAGATAAGCTCAGCAGCCGTAGAAAGTGGATAGAGAATCAGATCGAAGAAAGTCAGCAGCAGATTTCTAAGTTGGAAGCAGATCGCCTCGTTCTCGATGAGCAAGAAGGTAAAAATCAATTAGAAATCCAAACGGCGCAATCTGAATTAGAAAAGGTAAAGCAATTGCTAACGGAGCACTCTACGGAAGACTATGAGCGCCAATATCAGTATTTGCTGATGGAAATTAGGGTAACCCAGCAAGCAGTCGAGCATGAAGCCGCCACCCAAGACGCTTTAAAACAACGGCTTGCTGAAGATGAACAACGACTTCATCAATTGACCCAACGAAATGAGGAGGCTGATCAGAACCTCCGCGAGCTTAATGAGCAGAGAGCAGAGCTAAACCAAGTAGTTGTCGAACTTAATAATCAGATTGGTACACTGAAAATCGAACACGTAGACAAGCACCAGCAACAACTTGCTCAGCTTGAATCCCACTATCAGGAATTGCTCAAGCAAGAAGAAGCCAACGAGCAAGAGCTCAACATAACTGAGCATCAGCTCACACATTGCCAATTAGAGGTTAGCCGGAAGCAAGAAAAGCTGGACTCACTCCGGAATCGCATCGAAAATGATTTTGGACTTATTCAGCTGGAATACCAAGGAGAAAACTTTAATCCTCCACCGCTACCATTCCAGGATTTTTCGATAGATTCATTACACTCAACGCCCACACCACCTGAGACGACCGAAGAGGAAATAAAGGGACTCAAAGCGCAGTTACGCAGGATCGGTGTGGTGAATGTGGAAGCAGAGAAAGAATATCAAGAAACAAAAAACCGCTACGATAACTTCATCAGTCAGATCTCTGACCTCGAGGCAGCCATTAGTGACCTTGAAAGGATCGTTAAGGAACTCGACGAAGTTATGGAACGCGAATTCCTCGAGACCTTTAAACTTGTCAGCGCTGAGTTTTCACGCATTTTTACACGTCTATTCAATGGCGGATCCGCACGGCTGATTCTTTCGGATAACAACGCTCCATTAGAGGGAGGGATTGAAATTGAAGCGCGCTTGCCTGGAAAACGCGAGCAAGGGTTAGTTTTACTTTCAGGTGGTGAACGCAGCCTTACGGCTGTGGCGTTAGTGTTTGCCCTCCTGAAAATCTCCCCAACGCCCTTCTGTATTCTGGACGAGGTTGACGCGATGATGGACGAATCGAATGTGGGTAGGTTTATTGATTTGCTTAAAGACCTTTCGAATGACACCCAATTTCTCCTGATTACGCATAACCGTAATACCGTCCAAGCTGCCGACGTCATTTATGGGGTTACGATGGGGAAAGACGGCGTTAGTCAGGTGATGAGCTTACAGCTGGAAGATGTAGATGACGTTTTCCTTAAATAAGCTTCATAATCAGAATTAATTCCAATTAAAAACAAGAGGCTGGCTAAAAGTCAGCCTCTTATAGATTAAGAAAAAGTTTTTACTGTGAATCAGTTGTTGGGTTAAAGACTGCGTTTTGCAATGAACTTGGTACGGCAGGTGTCGTTGGCACGTATTCAGTCCAATCCGGTTCGATTACAATATCTGTGCGGGAGTCACGTAAATCTTGCAGCCAATTATTAAAAGTCGTCGTCTTGTAATTTTCAAAATCGGTCGCATTAAGGTAGTTTTCGCCTTTGGCAAGACATTGGATAATATGGTAACCGTATTCAGTTTTGACAGGGTCACTCACTTGCCCGGGTTCCAGAGCGAAGGCAGCTTCTTCGAATTCAGCTACCATTTGACCTTTTCCAAACCAGCCTAAGTCGCCGCCGTTATCCTTGGTGGCGGTGTCTGTGGAATAGTTAGCAGCTAAATTATTCCAATCTTCGCCATTCTTGAGTAATTCAAGGACGGTATTCGCTTCGGATTCTGTAGCGACTAGTATATGCCGGGCGTGCACCTGTAGTTGTTTAGGTTCAAGATCCGCGGTAATTGCCTCCTTGACTTTATCACGCAGCAACTGAGCTCGTATTGATTTCTCGATCACATCCGTTGGGATACCATAACTTTTTAGATTGTCTTGATAGTCTTTGAGATTACTACCAAAAACCTGTGTGGTGTAGACGGTTGGTGTGGGGGTAATCGTTGGGACACTCGTCGCAGTCGGCTCTACGGTAGGGGTCGCGTCAGTTGGAACTGGTTGAGAAGTTGCCGAGGGCGCAAGCGTTGGTGTTGATGTGTTCGTGGGTTCCCAACCCTCTGGCGTACTTGTTGCGGTCGGAAGGGGAGTGGGTGTGTCGGTAGGTTGAATAATCGCAATTTCAGTTAGAGACATCGTGGGTGTGTTTACGGGGGTGGGTGTGACGGTTGGTGTCGGCGTCCCATTTGGATAGAAGTTAAAAGCTTCTTGCATTGCTTGTGCGAGCTCTTCATCTGTGACGGTGATGCCGCGCTTGGCTGCTTCTTCCTCGATCAAGATATCCTCAATCATGGTGTTTAGAACTTGTTCACCAACGGATGTCGGGTTATTAAGCATAAGAACTAAATCTTGTGCACTGGTAAGGAATGACTCACCATAGCTGCCAAACATTTGATAGTAATAGTAGTAATTATTGGCTTGATTAATCATGTTTAGCCGGGTGTATTTGACCATGGGTTCAAACTCGCGAACCTTAATCGTCTTTTCCCCGACTGTAGCAATTATCTTGTTTGGAGTAATCACATATCTATCGATGAGAACGTAGCCAAGTAAAACCACCACAATTACAGTAACTGCAATAGCTCCAGCTAGGAGAAGACGCGTTTGTTTCGCTTCTTTCTCCTGTTTAGCGACATGCTTTTTAGTAACCTGCTTGGGTGGAACAGTCGTTTTGGCCATACTGGATTACTCCTACGAATTTGAGTCGGACCACACGTCACCCGTGAAGGGGATGAGTGCGATATGACGGGCATTTTTAATTGCCTGTGCGATTTCCCGTTGATGCTTGGCGCAAGTGCCGGTTTGCCGACGGGGGCGAATTTTCCCAGTCTCGTTGATGAAGCGCATCAGTAAATCGGTGTTTTTGTAGTCAATCACGAGATTTTTATCGGTACAGAACTGGCAATACTTGGGTTTAGCAAAATAACGGCGTGTAGAGCCATTGCCATTCGGTTTGTAATCGGTCATTTTTGTCCTTTCTATGCCTTTTTAACAATGATATAACGTAACACATTCTCGTTATACCCTAGGGAACGCTTTATATTGGCAACTTCGTCTGGTTCACACTTGAAGTTAACGCAGACATAATATCCCTCGTTCATTTTACGAATGGGATAAGCCAATTTGCGTTTCCCCCAACGGTCGACCTTGTCAATTTCGCCGTTGCTATTCTTGATTAAGGTCTCGATGTTTTCCACAATGCCATTCGTTGTGGCATCGTCCAGGTCTGCCTGGAGAATGTAAACTAATTCATATTCACGCATTTATTTGAGGCTCCTTTCCTCGGGTTTGCTCCTGTTAGTCGCCTTGGGCGGGCAGGAGTGGAAGGTATCAGGTATTCCTGAATTTAACGTTGCTTAGTTTACCACAACATTTTTACAATGCAAGTGAAATCAGAAAAACTGTAATGGCAAAGTGATAATGTCCTAAAGTAGCAAAATAGAAATGTCCTAATTATGATTAGGAGCTATGAAATGGACAATCGAAATGACAAGTAAGGAA
>DAOUFK010000029.1:0-41326 GCA_034430095.1 Candidatus Mesolinea sp. | reverse complement strand
GGTAGAAAGGGACATTCAACTTCATTTCTACCCCATTTCCGTGCCTTATGCCAGATTGTACAGTAACAGGGAAGGGTCAGGGTTAGGGTTACCGTGAATCATTATAGACAATAAGAAATAAGATGGTTAGTTATGAGAGAAATCCCATACTGAGGACTTTATCCACTCATTAGGACATTTCTAAATTGCCCGCGTTAGGAAATTTCTGTTTAGCCTTGACACTTGAGCCCAACAGCTAAGATATCGGCATTGAAACAGTAACCCAACCCTCAATGAAAGAACGCTAAACGATATTTTATCGCTATAATTAATTCATAAATACACGGAGGAAATCATGACCGTCAGCCTACGCAAAAATCCCAATCCATTCAAAGGGTTGCTTTTTATATTGCTTGTCGTGTTAACGCCTTTTAATCTGGCTGGCTGCTCTTTATTCACTAGCAAGCCAACACCGCCTGCAATAAAGTGGGATCCTTCACCTGAAGCTGCGATCATCGAAGCTGCCAGCCCAATCAAGCAATATCATGCCAGCCTCTCTCCTGATCTAGTCCGAAACTACATTCCTGAAGGACGCGTGTTTGGGGATGGGCGCATCATTTGGGCAGTCTACGCTGAAGAT
Source organism: Candidatus Mesolinea sp. (assembly GCA_034430095.1). Classification (GTDB taxonomy): domain Bacteria; phylum Chloroflexota; class Anaerolineae; order Anaerolineales; family Anaerolineaceae; genus Mesolinea. The sequence goes on along the minus strand of DAOUFK010000029.1, from coordinate 40,707 downwards.
GGATCTCGCACGGTCTTTGAGGGTTACCTTACCCGTGACCAAATGACTGACCTCCTTCAAGATTTTGTCGATGCCGGCTTTTTCGGCTGGAAAGAGGCATACTTTTCGAAGCTTCCTTATGATAACCCCCCATCTGAATATTTAACAGTAAACCTAACCTCCCTATCAAAGACAGTGCGCGTGACCATGGCGCAACCCCCCGAGGGTTATACGGAGCTTTTCGACCGCATTAGTACAGGTGCCAGAGCGGAAGGTAAGCCATTTATCCCCCAGAATGGCACGCTCATTCTAGAGGAGACCGCAGAGGAGGCTTTGATTACCTGGGATCAGGAAACCTACCCTCTCACTCTGAGTCAAGCCACTGCAGGGATTCCGCTGGAAGGTGAAGCCCTAGCTGCTGCTTGGGAAATTGTCAATCAGGCACCGCTTGCTCCGCCAGTGGTCGAAATTGACGGAAAAGCCTACCGCTTCTTCCTTCTCATCCCCGGTTTGATGTATGAGTCCCAATAAGTCATCCAGACTTCACTCGAACCAATCCACAACCATATCTTCCAGGTCATCGAGGTCTACGTCTTCCTCGCTGACCACCTTACCGAACACCGATTGACCAGCTAAAATCACGCTTTTAACGTTGCCGCTGCGTAAGGGGTGCCACCAAGGCAGCTCCTCGCCATGCGCCAAAAGCCGGTAAGCGCAGGTTTTAGGCAGCCAGTTGGCTTCGCGAGCAAGCTTGGGTGTCACGATCAGGCACTCAGGCACGTTTTCATGCCGATGGTCGTAATCGGTGCAGCGGCAGGTTTCTAAGTCCATATAACGGCAGGTCACGTTGGTAAAGCGTACTTTGTCTTCCCCCGGCGCGATTAATTTGAACAGGCAGCACTTGCCACAGCCATCACAAAGTGCCTCCCACTCTTCTGAGCCCAGTTCCTCTAAGCGCTTTTTCTTCCAAAATTCCGCTTCAAGGGTCATTGTAGTCCTAATTCTAAACTTGCGGGGTAAAGCTGCGGATTGATAAAAGGAATCAGCGCTAACTGCACCGCTTGGGCATAAAACCCATCTCGCGTGAGCGTGTCTTGCGTCAGCAAACCCACTGCACCATTGTGTTGCTTGGAGCCTTGCGTGCCGAAGACCTGATCATCCGCCTCGCCTAACTCTATGCCGCCGAGCACGAGCTCAGCAACGGGTGCCGGCAATACGAAAGCCCCGGTACGTGCGCATCCTCTTTGCTCAGCCGAGAGCACCACAACCCAAGCAAACGCAAGTAAGGTTTCAGAGTTACCAGGTAAGACATCTACCCCGCCTTCGATTCCTACCCAGAAGTCCGCCTCAGGTACTTGCTCTTGCGCATTCGCTGCGCGCTGCTTAGCGCCTTGCAGTGTCTCCGCATCGCTCTGCGGTTGGGCACTCACGCCGGAAGGTACATCGATGCCTCTGAAATTAAATCGCTCTTGTGGGAACATAGCACCAAACCCTGTCTGAACTGCCGTTAGTTTAACCGGGTTGGTCGACCCAACAATAACCGTTCGCATCGCCGCTGCTCACAGTTTGGGCAGCATGATGCTCTGCTGACCTTGGTACTTGCCCTTCTTCATCGCGTAGGTAATTTCGCAGGGTTCGTCGCCCTCAAAAAAGAGCACCTGAGCGATGCCTTCGTTGGCATAAATCTTGGCGGGTAAGGGTGTGGTATTCGAGATTTCCAGAGTAACGTAACCCTCCCATTCAGGTTCAAAAGGCGTCACGTTGACGATAATGCCGCAGCGTGCGTAAGTGCTCTTGCCGAGACAGATGGTCAGCACGTTGGCTGGGATGCGAAAATACTCCACGGTACGCCCTAGCGCAAAGGAGTTTGGCGGAATAATGCACACCTCCCCGCGAAAATCCACCATGGAGCGCGGGTCAAAGTTCTTCGGATCCACGATAGCCGAATTGATATTCGTGAAAATCTTGAACTCGTCCGCAACGCGGATATCATAGCCGTAAGACGAGGTGCCATAAGAAATCACGCCATTGCGAATTTGCCCTTCTTCAAAAGGCTCGATCATGCGTTGTTCGAGCGCCATTTTTTTGATCCATTTATCCGGTTTCAGACCCATTGTTTCACTCCATGTGTAGATTCCGCGTCTAAGCGCGCTGTTTTAGTCCCTGTGCATCCTGGTTAATTTAACTGCTCAAGCCGGCACGCTCAGCCAGGTTTTCTTTTAGCGCCTGCATCAATGGCTCGGTTTGCTGCTCGAGGTCTGCCAACTCTTTCAGCATCTGAGCCGGCTCGGTTTCTTGCTCGAGCCCTTGCAAGTTGATGCGGACATTTAGCGCAGCAGATTTCAGCGCTGCTAAAGCCAGGTTGGCGCCAGCGGCTGCATCCGAAATAGCGCTGAGGTTACCGATAGCAGCCATACGCACCGCCAACTTCAATACTTCTAAAGCTTGTTGCGCCGTTTGTAGCGGCACGCGCGCTGCTTGCAGCGTTGCCTCTTTGATAGCCTGCGATCGTTCTTGCTTTTGGGTTTCCGTCTCCTTGGGCAGCTTGCGCGCCGTGAGGATGCCTTCAAAAGCAGCTGCGTCCTGGTCTACGGCTTGAGTGAGCTTGGCGCGCAAAGCCTCACCTGCCTCAATCACCTGCCAGCACTCCGCTTCGGATTGGGCATACTTGCTCTTACCCACCGTCAGGCGCGCCACCATAACGACCAAGGCTGCCGCCAAAGCGCCAGTGTATGCAGCAGCCGAACCGCCACCCGGGGAAGGCGTGCCTTCAGCCACTTGGTCGAGGAAGCTCTCCTCAGGTTGCGGCGCTTCCATCATTTGTTCCATTTGGAAGGAGAATAAGCGGTTATCAAGCAGCTGCTCCAGGTCAAAATCCTCCAGCTGCAAGTACCAACCCGCGGCATTCACCAAGGCTTGGTTGGGTACCAGACCGACAATTTCTGAGTGATGAATGGAAGTGCCATAGCGCTCTGCTTCGCGCCGCACAGTTTCGGTGACCAATGCCATCGGCGTGCGATGATAATTGGTAAGATTCATCGAAACTTGCGCCCTGCCTTCCACCAGCAAACCGATTGCCTTAACGAAACGGAACCCGCCCGAAGAATGGCGTACCCGCCGTGCGATTTTTTCAGCAATGCTCACATCGGTCGTATTCAGGTAAATGTTATAAGCGATCAGTGCTTCGCGTGCGCCAATGATTGTGGCACCAGCCGGCCCCAAAACCTTTGGACCCAGATCCGGTTCACGCGTCGGGTCAGTGGCGATCAGCTCCTTTAAGCCTTCATACTCACCACGGCGGATATCTTCCAGGTTTTTACGTTCTGGACGTAGGGCGGCTTCTTCGTAAAAGTAAACCGGAATGCCGAGCTCCTCAGCTACACGTTTGCCCAGGCGGTGCGCCATCTCGACGCATTCCACCATGGTCACGCCTGAAATGGGCACAAAAGGCACCACATCAGTAGCACCAATGCGCGGATGCTGCCCTTCATGCACGTTCAGGTCAATGAGCTCGGCAGCTTTTGCAATGCCGGCGAAAGCCGCCTCTTCTACAGCCGCCGGCTCCCCCACGAAGGTTAGCACGGTGCGATTGTGATCCAGATCCGAATGCTGATCAAGAAGCTGCACGCCCTTGACTGAGCGGATCGCTTCCATAATCTGCTCCACCACAGCACTGCGCCGAGCCTCAGAAAAATTAGGGATACACTCTACGATTTTTAACGGCATGCAAGCCTCCTTGATAGTTCTGAGCATATTATACCAACCAAGTTCTCACGCCCATAGTTGCACTTCAGTCTCCAAAACTGAGTACCTTGAAAAATATTATTACGTGTAGATTGTCTTTATTGAAGTCTTGCCAATATTACATTAATTTTCTTAATTTGCCTATTGACATTATTGATTTTATGCGCTATACTTCAATTATAAAAGGAAAGGAGGAGTAATGCCAGAAGCACCCGAACTTTGCCCAATTTGTCAATCCGAAATGGTCATCACCCGCTTTTACTGCCCAGCGTGTGAAACGACGATAGAAGGATACTTTAACCGCAAATCCAACCCTTTTGCCAAGCTCAGTGATGAGCAGCGTGATTTTTTACTCACGTTTGTACGCTTGGAGGGGCGCCTGAACCGCATGGAAGAAACCTTAGGCATCTCTTATCCCACGCTAAAGAATCGCCTTATGGAGGTAATTCATGCACTCGGTTTTGAAACTGATAAGCAGCCGGCGTCTCCCAGTGCAGACCGTCAACAGATCCTCGAGGACCTTAATCAGGGCTTGATCACCCCTGACGAAGCCTTGGAGTTACTCCAGTCACTTCAAAAATAAGCTAATAGAAAAGGAAAATATGACTACAAACGAAGAACGCCTAAAGATCCTGACCATGTTGCAGGAAGGCAAAATTGACACCGCAGAAGCAGCCCGCTTGCTGGAAGCTTTAGAGAGCAGCCCAGAGCCTGAGCCGCAAACCAAAGCAACCGGGAAACCACGCCATTTGCATATCAAGGTTACCCGCTTAGCCGACAACAAACCTGTTGCCGATATCAAAGTGCCTATCGCTCTGGTCAACGCCGGCATCCGCTTAGGGGCTAGATTCGGGACTGATTCTTACGGTATTGACCCAGATGCATTGCGCGAAATGCTGGATTCTCCAGAGCCGCAACAAATCATTGATGTTACCGACGAAGAAGAGGGAGAGCATGTGCAAATTTCATTAGAATAAACCCACCGGATCAAACACACCCTGCGCCAAGCCCAATGACAAACTTTTGGGCTCGGCGCAATTTTCTCCCCCAGTTATCAGCATGACCAAGGCGCTTTGCCATCTAAAGATGTATAGGAAACAATCAATTTGCTACTCTTCGCTTTCAACGAGTTTTGTTCCAAGATCCAGATTATTAACTACGGGTAAAATGTGGATTAAATCCCCCTCCAAATCGCAAAAAGTATAAGCCCCAGGCTATGCAATCATTGACGCACAACTTATTCGTAGTATGATTGCGTCCGTTAAATTTCATAACATCAACCCAATCAACGTATAATAAGATATCTATGGATTCATTAAATTTTCCTATTGACCCTGATTTCCTTGCCAAGATTCATGAGAAGTCTCCAGAGGAACTTTATGCTGGTTTGCATTCTCGACCCGATGGATTAACCCAAGAGGAAGCCCAACAGCGCTTAGCCGTTTTTGGGCCAAACTTACTCAAAGAAGCCAAGGGTAAACCCTTAATCGTTAAATTCCTGGCTAACTTCACGCATCTCATGGCAATTATGCTGTGGGTGGCAGGCATTGGTGCCTTTTTAGCACAAATGCCGCAGTTAGGCATTGCAGTCTGGGCAGTCAATATCATCAATGGCGTCTTTAGCTTCTTCCAAGAATATCGCGCAGAGAAAGCCACCGAGGCGCTAAAAAAGATCCTCCCGCAAACTTGCCGCGTCATGCGTGATGGCGAGGAAAAGCGCATCCTTGCTGAAGAGCTGGTTCCCGGTGATGTCATCTTCCTTCAAGAAGGCGATAATATCCCCGCCGATTGCCGGCTGATCTCGAGTGCCGATCTACGTGTTAACCAATCTACCCTCACCGGCGAATCACACCCGGTGAACCGCTCCGCCTTACCTGTCAGCGGCGAGGGATTGACCGAGACCGAAATCCCTAACCTCATTTTTGCCAGCACCTATGTGGCTGCCGGATCTGGTAAAGCCATTGTTTACCGCACGGGAATGAACACCGCCTTTGGGCACATTGCCCAATTAACGCAAGAGGTTGGCGAAGATCTGAGTCCCTTACAAAAAGAGATGCAGAACGTCACTAAAGTGATTACGATAATCTGCTTGGGTTTCGGCGTTGTTTTCTTTATTATCGCCATCACACTGGCTAATACCCCGATCCTCACGGGTTTGATAATCGCCTTGGGTCTAATCGTTGCCTTCGTCCCAGAAGGCTTAATGCCAATTATGACGTTGGCATTAGCTATGGGCACCCAACGCATGGCAAAGAGGAATGCTTTGGTCAAAAAGCTTTCCGCTGTGGAGACCTTAGGTTGCACCAATGTAATCTGCACCGATAAAACCGGTACGCTCACTCAAAATGAGATGACCGTACGCTCAGTTTGGGTGCCATTTTCTCATGACGATCAGGCTTCCGGCCGTGAAATTAGTGTTTCAGGCATCGGCTACGAACCTGTCGGCGAGTTTAGTGAAGACGGCAATCGTCTAGACCCTAAGCAAGACCCAGCGCTCAGTGCAGTAATCCTCACACAAGCCAAGTGCAACACTTCTCGCATTATCCCGCCGGAAGAAAAATCCAATGGCACCAAGTCCAAATGGAAAGTTTTAGGTGACCCCACCGAGGCGGCTTTGATCGTGCTTGCCCAAAAAGCTGGTTACAACCAAGAAGACTTCAATTACGCCCAAAATATAGCCGAACTCCCCTTCGACTCCCGGCGTAAGCGCATGAGCGTCATCCAAATGGTACGTAACGAGGATGGCTTTCAGCGCGTAGCGTATGTTAAAGGTGGCATCCGGGAGATTTTAGATGTGTGTACCACCCTGCGGATAGGCGATCAGATTGTCCCGCTCACACAGGAGTGGATCAACACCATCATGGCGCGCAACGATGACTATGCCCGAGAAGGATTACGCGTCTTGGCTGCAGCCGAGCGCACTCTACCCCAAGACCTGCAAGATTATCAGGTTGAAGCCATCGAAACTGGACTAACCTTCTTAGGCATGGTGGCGATGATGGATCCTCCCCGTGAAGACGTCATGGAAGCCGTCAAGAAATGCTACCATTCTGGCATCCGTATCATCATGATTACCGGCGATTATGGCTTAACTGCGGAAAGCATTGCGCGTCGAATTGGCATCGTCAGCGGAGAAGCCCTGCGCATCATTACCGGTGCCGAGTTAGAGAACATGACCGATGACTCTCTGTTAGAGGCGGTAAAGGAGCAGGTGATATTTGCGCGCGTTGCCCCTGAACATAAATTGCGTGTGGTTAGCGCATTGCAAAGCCAGGGGAATGTCGTCGCTGTAACAGGTGATGGCGTCAACGACGCCCCTGCTCTCAAGAAAGCCGATATCGGTGTAGCTATGGGGCTCTCCGGCTCCGATGTGGCTAAAGAAGCCGCTGATATGATCCTCCTTGATGACAATTTTAGTTCAATCGTCAACGCCATTGAAGAAGGGCGTGCAGTATATGAAAACATCAAACACTTCACAACCTATGTCTTTACCAGTAACACACCTGAAGCCGTACCCTTCATCGTCAATTCTTTCACAGCAGGACGTGTTCCGATTGCCTTGAACGTTATGCATGTCCTAGCCATTGACTTGGGGACTGATATTGTGCCTGCTCTCTCGCTAGGAGTTGAGCCTCCTGAACCAGGCACGATGGACCGTCCTCCGCGCAAGCTAACGGATCATTTGATTACCAAACAACTTTTGATACGTGCCTACTTGGTGTTGGGTCCCGTTCAATCCTTAGCAGCTATGTCTGCGTTCTATTTCTATTACTGGACTAATGGCTATGCAGGTCAGTGGATCAATCTACCTGCAAGCGGGCCTATTTACCGCTCAGCAACGGCGATGGCAGTGGCGGCGGTAGTATTTTCGCAAATTGGCAACTTATTTACGATGCGCTCATCGACCCGCTCCGTTTTCAAGACGCCACTTTTTACCAACCCCATGATTTGGGTCGGCATTGCCACAGAATTATTGCTCGTGCTTGCCATTGTCTATGTACCTTTCATGCAGGATTTTATCGGTACTGGTCCGTTTGAAGCGAAATACTGGTTGTTCCATTTATTATGGGTTCCCAGCCTTCCACTTGTAGATTCCATTTGGAAGGCAGTTCAAAACCGCAAGGAAAAACAAAAATTGGCTCAATCTGCAAAAGGAGAAGTACTATGAAAGTAATCATTATTGGGTGCGGGCGAGTGGGAGCCGGGCTCGCCAAAGCTCTAAGTATTCAGAACATCGATGTATCTATCATCGATAGTGACCCCAAATCCTTTAATTTGTTAGGACCTACTTTCAAAGGCAAGAAGTTTGTTGGCATTGGCTTTGACCAAAAGGTGCTCTCTGATGCTGGGATTGAGCAAGCCGATGCTTTAGCCGCGGTGACCGCCTCGGATGAAGCAAACTTGGTCGCTGCCCGCATGGCAAAGGTGGTTTATCGCGTCCCCCGCGTTACTGCGCGGGTGTATGAGCCTGAAAAAGCGAAGATTTACCGCCGCATGGGCATCCAGACGGTATCACCGGTTACCTTGGGGATTGACCGCATGACCAGTCTGATCATTAACCCCCAGCTGGTGATTGAGCGCATGATTGGTGCTGGGCAAGTGCGCCTGGTGGATGTGGATATCACCCCGCAGCTGAATAACCACTCGGTGAAAGAAACTGAGGTGCCAGGCGAGTTGCACATTGTGGCAATTACCCGCAGCGGAAAGACCTTCCTACCTAATCCAGCAACAAAATTCAAGACGGGTGATATCGCTCATCTTTTTGTAACCACTGGCTCCACCAATAAAGTCAAGCGCATTTTTGGTGAGTAAGCACAAGCGGAAGGAGAAACGAACATGAAAGTTATGATTATTGGCGGTGGCAAGGTCGGCACATACTTAGCAAATTACTTACTTAGCGAAAATCACGAGGTGCGCCTGATTGAATTGCGCCCTGAGGAAAAATCCAGAATACTTTTGGACGTGCCCGAAAGCGCTCTTTATTTTGGCAGCGGCACCGATCCTGATACTTTAGAGGCAGCCGGCATTCGCAAGATGAATGTGGTTGCAGCTGTCACCGGAATCGATGAAGTCAACCTGGTCGCGACCAGCTTGGCGCGCTTCGAATTTATGGTCCCGCGCACCATTGCGCGCATCAATCACCCCAAAAACGCTTGGATGTTCACCGAAGTGAACGGCGTTGACGTGGCGCTCAACCAGGCAGACCTGATGGCAGCCTTGATCGCTGAGGAAATGTCCTTAGGCGATATGATTACCTTGCACAAACTGCGCCGTGGCAAGTTTGACTTAGTTGAGGAAAAGGTTGCCCCTAATGCGATCGCCAATGGCAAGAAGCTCAAGGACCTCAAGCTACCCGACCAAACGACCATTGTGGCGGTCATCCGCAGCGGTGAGTTGATTATCCCCTCCGGCGATCTGCAGTTCGAACCCGCTGATGAGGTCCTGGCAGTAGTGCATAGCAGCCAAAAGAAAGAATTAGCAAAATTTTTCGACCGCGTCATTTAAACGGCTCAAAATCGAAAAAATATCCCTGTCATAAGTTTGCAGGGATATTTTTGCTTTTTGAGTAACCAGAAATGTAAATTTCAAACAGCGCTTTATGGTAGGATTGACTCAGATTTTATTGAGATAATTGGCAGGTAATATTATGTTTAGAACCCGTTTTGCCCCCAGCCCCACTGGCTACATGCACATTGGCAATTTGCGCACTGCGCTGTATGCTTTCCTCTTAGCGCGCAAACATCATGGCACTTTTATTTTGCGCATCGAAGATACCGATCAAACCCGTAACGTGCCTGAGGCTGTGGATGCCATCTATAAAAGTTTGGATTTAGCCGGCATTACATACGACGAAGGACCCGATAAAGACGGCGGCAGAGGACCTTATGTGCAAAGCCAGCGGTTGCCTATCTACAAAAAATACGCTGAGCAGTTGATTGCTTCAGGCGATGCCTATTACTGCTTCTGTAAAAAGGAAGCCCAAACTGATAATGAGGAATCGCCGGGGATCGCAGAACAAAAACGCGACCCCTGCCGCTTTTTGACTCATGAGCAGGTGGCTGCCCGCTTCGCGGAGGGTCTCATCCCAGTTATCCGCCAGCGCATCCCCGATCAAGGCAGCACAACCTTCGTTGACCATGTTTACGGCGAGATCACTGTCGAAAACACACAATTAGATGATCAAGTGCTGCTTAAATCGGATGGGTTCCCCACCTATAACTTTGCCAATGTAGTCGATGACCACCTGATGGAGATCACCCACGTCATCCGCGGACAAGAATACCTTTCCTCCACCCCGAAGTACAACTTGCTCTATCAGGCTTTTGGCTGGCAGATCCCAGAATATGTTCACCTGCCCCTCATTTTGCGCGAAGATGGCGCCAAGCTCAGCAAACGTGCCGGCGATCCTTCCTTTGAGGACCTGGTACAGATGGGCTTTTTACCAGAGGCGATTGTCAATTACGTGGCTTTGCTGGGTTGGAACCCGGGGGACGAACGGGAGATTTTCACCATGGAAGAACTCATCGAGGCTTTTGATATCGAGCGCATCAACAAGTCTAGCGCTGCTTTTTCGCTGGAGAAACTCACCTGGCTGAATGGCGAACATATTCGTCGGCTGGATCCACAAAAATTCCACGAACTAGCCCTGAAGTATTATCCTGAAGGTATGCGCCACCTGGACTTGGAAAAAATCAGCCGCCTCATCCAAATCCGCATCGAACGCTTTACTGAAATCCCCACAATGGTGAAGTTCCTCTATGAGCTGCCAGATTATGACCCAGCGCTCTTCGAGAACCCCAAATCTAAATCGACTCTGCAATCCAGCCGTGAAATCTTACAAGAGGTCATCCCCCTGTTTGAAAGCATACAGGAATGGACAAACGAGTCGCTCTTCTCTGCACTCAAAGAATTTGCAACACTCCATGACTATAAGATCGGCACCGTCATGTGGCCCATCCGCACAGCGCTTTCCGGTCAGTTTGCTTCACCGGGCGGCGCTACCGAGCTTGCTGACCTACTCGGTAAAAAAGAAACTTTGCGCCGGCTGAAAATCGGCTTAGCTAAATTGCAGCCATAGATAGAAGGTGAAAACCGCCCGAATTTACGTCAGTCAGGGCGGTTTTTTGGAATAATTCTTGCACAAAAACTAACAAGATTAACGTGCTAAGAAACTGACCATGAACATACTCCAGGATTTCGCCTTGGCTCTTGTGGATTTTCCCACTGCCTTGCCCTATTACCTTATGCTGCTGGCAGCCAGCGGCTTGGCATTCTTTGCTGCTAACCGAGCAACAAACGCTGGCGAGCAGCTCGCTTTGCCATTACGCACGGCTTTCTTGGTTGTGTTCTGCTCACAGCTTGTTCTGCTGACTTTAAGCCTGCTGCTCTTTCAGGGTTATGCTGATATAAATGATTTCTTCCCTTTGGTGTTCCAAACCCTGACCTTCATCACTTTAGTCTGGATTGTTTGGGCATTGGCGTTTCCGCAAGCTAAAGGGTGGCTGAGGCGCATACCGATTATTCTGACCTTGGTGGCTTTTCTGGCTGGCTGCTTTACTATTTTTTATCCAGCTCAGCAAATCGCTGCTCATGGAACCAGCTGGATTCCTCAGGTTTGGGCAGGGGCATCCCTTGGGCTTCTGATTGTTGGCATTATTTCTATCCTTTCTCGCAAACACTTTTTTAAGTTAGAAGGTTTTTTGGTGCTCCTAATTGCAGCATTAGGTTACTTCGTTTACTTATCTAACCCAACATCCGCTGCGCTGCCTTCCGCCGTTGCCCTCAGCCAGTTACTTTACTATCCGCTCTTGGTCAGCATTGCTTGGCAAACCCAACCCAAGCCAGCCATAGTCCAGCAAGGTAGCCCGCTGCCTGCCTCGCCCCAGATGGCGGAGGCTTTCCTCGAGCTCAACCTGCAGACTGACCAGGAGCAGATCCGCAATGCGCTCACCCACAGCTTGAGCGTTTTCTTGATGAGCGATTTGCTTGGGTTGGTGGAGCGCACCTCAGAGGGCGACCTGCGCGTGAGCAACACTTATGACTTGATCCGCGAGGCTTGGCTGCCAGTTTTTGAGCTTTCCCCTGAGCAGGTGCCCCAACTTAGTGCGCATTTTGAAGACGGATTGCCCCTCAGCGCAAACAAAACAGAGGAACTGGCTGAGGAAAAAGCAACGCTCCTCCAAGCGTTGGGCTATAATGCCAGCGGCTGCTTGTTCCTTTACCCCCTCCAAGGAGAGGGAGAAACCCCCAAATATGCATTGCTATGCCTTACCCCTTATACCAATCGCGCTTGGACTCCTGAGGATCAATCGCGCCTAAGCGTCATTGCAGAAAAAATCGGGCGGGTTTTGGATAATTCCACTGTGACTGAAGCTCAAGCAAGAGCTGTTGAAGAATTGCGCATCAACCTCAACCAGATGCAACGCCAAAATGCGCACTTAGGGGAAGATTTGGAGCGCCACCAAAAACTGCTTGCTGAGTTGCGTCAGGAATATCTGCAAGTTAAGAACCGTTATTCGAAGGAAACCCAACTTTGGGCTGAAAGGCAAAAGTTTCTCGAAGGCAAGTTGGCAAACTTAGAAGAAACGCTCCAAAAACAAGCGGCTGCTTTTGCGGAGGTGGAAAGCTTGCGCCGGCAAAAAGCCGAATTGGAAGTAGAGCTCACTAAGAACAATGAAAAGTTAGCCAGCCTTAAACACGCTTTAGCGAGTGCACAAGAAGTGCTCAGCGGCGAAAGCCTTACTCCTACCACCAAGGTTGAGCCAGAGGCAAGCGAAGGCTCAGAAATGCTTTCTGGCATTCAGGCTGCTGCTGCCCTGGAAGCAACGCTGAAAGAGAGCGCCAGTAACCTTGATTCCCACACGATCCAGCTTGAAAACCGACTTCAGGCAATGCCCTCGGTCCCTCGAAGAGTCCTTGCTACATTGCAGAAAGTGCTGCAAAGTTTGGTGAGCAATGCCGTAGCTGCTTCTCCGCAAGGGAGCAGCATTTCTGTTGAACTTATGCCTTCTGAGGATCAAACCCTTCCAGAAAGCTTAGAAATCCGCGTGACAGATCAAGGCGGCGGGCTCAGTGAGGCAGAGCAACATGCTTTCCTCAGCTTCGTAACAGGAGCGGAAAACGACATTCCCAAGAGCATTGGTAACGCGGGAGCGTTACAGCAAGCCGTGGCACTTGTCCAGGCAGCCGGAGGACACTGGTGGATCCATGAGGAGCCTGGCTGCTCGAGTACCTACCGGGTGAGCTTGCCGCTTGATGAGCATGATGCACTTTCCCAGCGCAGCATAGAAGATTAAAATGAACCTTAAAAAGTACCAACGGAGAGAGCCGTAAAGAGCTTATGAGACTAAATCAACATCAAAAAATTACTTTAGCAGTTTTTATTGTGCTTACACTCTCGTTTGTTGGTGTGATCTTTTCTGCTGCCTTGGTGCGCGGCATGGCTAATTCTGCCTCATCCAAATACCAGATCAGTCTTAAGGACTACCCACCCACCGCCACCCCTTTCCAACCTAATGCTTTTGCTAATATCCTGGAAGATGGCACGATTGAACTATTACCGCAGCCAGTCCATACGCCCACGCCTGTGCCAGTAATCTCGGAGGATCAGCTGCCCGACCGCCAGATGAACATCCTGCTCTTAGGCGTAGACGACTTTGCAGCAAATGGTTTTCGTACCGACGTGATCATGCTGCTCTCTCTCAACCCAAAACATAACTCCATTAGCTTGGTATCATTCCCGCGGGATCTTTATGTCACCATCCCCGGTTACTGGTCTAACCGGATTAACACCGTTTGGGGACTGGGCGGCTTTGAGTTGCTGGCAGATACCTTCGAAGTCAATTTTGGCATTCATCCACAATTCTATATGATGGTCAATTACAATGGGTTTAGAGATGTGGTTAATAGCTTGGATGGCATTGATGTGGTCGTAACCCAAGAATTACAGGATTCCTGTGGGCGGGACGCCAGCGGCTGGTGCATTATTAAACCGGGCACAGTACACATGGATGGCGACATGGCATTGTGGTATTCACGCTCCAGATTGACCAGCAGCGACTTTGACCGTAACCGACGGGCACAAGAAGTAGTTAAAGCGATGTTCACCAAGGCAATGAACTTAAACATGCTCCCCAAGGTACCAGAGCTATATGGGCTCTACCGCGAGTATATCGATACCAATGTGCAGCTCCTTGATATTCTCCCTTATCTGCCCTTAGCGTCTGAGGTTATGAAAACAGGCAACATCAATCAGTATGCCATCGGTCCCGAAGTGGTCAGCAACTGGATCACCGCCGAGGGGGCAATGGTCCTCATTCCCAACTATTACGGAATTAGTGCAATCTTGAGCGAAGCACTGTACCTAAATGAATAAAGGTTTACCCTTCACTGTATTTACTGCTTTCTCTCATAAACTGTATACCATGTGCAGACCCCCGCACAACCCCCGCACAATAATCAATTGACAGTTCCCCTCAATTAGCATACACTATTGTAAATATTAGCTATGCGAAACACAAGCGAGGACTTATGGATCCATCTTCAGAAAGCCTATCAGCCCATATCACCGAACATACCCTGCTCCCACCGGCTACCCAAGCCTGGAAAATCTATTTGCACGATCAAGGGCGCACAAATAACACCCTCAAGGCGTTTTCGGCAGATCTCTCCCTTCTAGCGGATTTCCTCCCACCGGATAAACCCTTAGGGCAGATTACCACCAAAGACCTTGAGGACTTCCTCGATTGGCTACAAAACGATCGTAACGTGCCCTGCAGCCCAAAGACACTCTCCCGCCGCATTACCTCAATCAAATCCTTTTTTCGATGGTTGACCGTGAACGGCGTTCTTTCCCATAATCCTGCCGAAAAGATCGTTCAAAAGACGGTTGTCAGCCCGCTCCCGGAGGTGCTCACTGCCGCGGAGCAAGAAAAAGTGCTGGATGCTGCTGAAGCCATGCGCACTGCTGCCAACCCAGACTTGCGCCCGTATGTGCTCTTGCGCTTACTGCTTGAAACTGGCTTAAAGAAAGGCGAATGCCTGCACCTGATGACCAATCACGTGGAACTGGAAGGACCGGAAGCTCCACGCATCTTTGTGCGTTATTCCAGCCCGCGCTACCGCTACAAAGAACGCAATATTCCCGTTTCCCCGGAGTGGGCAGAGGCTTATCGAGAATACATCCAACATTATGATATTAAAAACCAAGTATTTCCGTGGTCCCAGCGGCGTTTGGAATATCTCCTCGAAGATGTGGGCAACGCAGCCGGCTTAGATAAGCACCTTTCCTTTGATATGTGCCGCTGGACCAGTGCCCTGAATGACTTGACCGCAGGTATCGATACGGATAAAATCCGCCAGAAACTGGGCATATCTAAGATTCAGTGGCGCGAGGTTTATGCTAAACTGCAAAGCTTAGCAAAAGAGTTAGGTTATAAGCTCTCTTCAACCTCCCCAGCTGAAGTGTTGGATGAACTAAATTAATAAGAAAGATCGTGAATATGCAAACAAAACAGCGGAAATCCGCTTCACCTATTTTAATTGCGCTCGTGGTGGTCATTCTCATAGGCGCAGCGCTTCTAGCGGCTATTAGCCTTAATCAAGTGCGTGCCGGCGACGGCGCTTTTATCAGCAACTTATGGGGCAGTAACGCCACAGAAGCAGCTGCTGACCTTTATCTAGAAGGCAATAGTGCTGCTTTGCCCATTCCACCATACATCAAAACAATAATGCTCTTGGGATCAGACTACAGCCCGGGAGGCGGTCACCGTACGGACGTGATGCTGCTGGCTGCCTTCAACCTCAAAAATGGCAAGATCAACTTGTTTTCCTTCCCCAGAGACTTATGGGTAGAAATTCCGGGTTACTACCCGCAGCGCTTGAATGTCGCTGAACCTTTAGGCGGGTATGAGCTTTTAGGCGATACCTTGGCATATAACTTCGGCTTCCGCCCAGATCATTATGCCATTGCCGATTTTGAAGGCTTCAAGCTTGTCGTTGATTGGCTCGGCGGTGTAGACGTCAAGGTTACGCAACACATGGAAGACTCCTGCGTTTTCACGCCTGAAGGATGGTGCGTAGTCGAACCAGGCACGGTCCACATGGACGGCGACTATGCACTCTGGTATGTACGCGCCCGCCTTAATAGCTCTGATTTTGACCGCACCCGCCGCGCACAGGAGGTAATCCAAGCTATTGCCCGCAAAGCACTCAGCCCAGTTTACATCTTCCGTCTGCCTTCTTTTATCGAAACTGCTTTAGATGTGGTCGAAACAGATATGAGCGTTGCGGACATGTGGTTATATGCCTTCCCACTTTCCAAATTTTTCAGGCAAGACTTGTTTACGACCTACACCCTTACCCCCAATGAAGCTGCTTTTTACGTTACCGATGAGGGTGCCAGTGTTTTACTGCCGAATGTCCCCGCCATTCAAGCAATTTTGCAACAAGTCTTCTGGATTGAATAGAAAGATGGCTTAGCGCTTGGGCGGTGCTAAGTGGAGATGTAAAATCTCAGGCTCATCCCCAATCAACCGCCAAGCCTGGGAAATGCGCAGCCCGCACACCCATAAAACTGAACCCTCAGAGAGCACCAATGGCCATTGCGCCCGTGCTCCCTGCGGGATTTTTTCATTAATAAAAAAATCGCTTAGCTTCTGATGCTTGCCTTGCATACCCAGCGGTGCCCAGCGTTCTCCGGGGCGCATACCGCGCACCTCCATGGGCAGCGCCAGGTCAGCCGGGTTAAGCCAAGCATGCTGCCGATCTTGCTGCAGCTCTATGGGTTGGTTTTCGTAAACTTTTCGGCTTACCAATTCTGCTTCTAGCCGCCAGCCATGTGTCAACTGCAAAGGTTCCTCAAAATCGAGTGCATAGCTCTTTTCTGATGGCAGTTGTGGGAATTCTAGGAAACCCACCTTTGCTCGGGAATAGCCTAATTGAATCGTGTCGTGGTTCACCCAAACTTTGATCTTTGCTAAGAAATCCACCTGATCTTGTCCGTTTAGGATTGCCTTTCGTACCCGTTCGACGGCTTCATATCCAATGTTACGCAACCCGGGCACAAGTTCGTTGAGTGCATGCATGAGCACGCGGCGTTGCAGACCTTCTTCTAAGATTAAAAAGCTGCCTTGATCCAGCATCAACCAATTTTCTTGTTTGTTCCTCAGGCAAGCTTCAAAGGCTTGCTCCTCGAGCTGCTCAAGGAGGCGAGCATCCGACTGCAAGGCTAAGGTGTTCCTGAGCACCACCCGTTTGAATGCCGGGTTCACTCGTTCGAGCAGAGGAATGACCTCCAGCCGCAGCCTATTACGGAAAAAGCTAGGGTCTTGGTTGCTTTCATCACTCAAGAAGAGCAAGCCATGCTTCTGACAATAAGCCAGGGCTTCAGCATGAGAGACTTCCAACATCGGCCGTAAAATGGGCACTCGCGCGTTAAGTTCTTTCTGGTAGCTTACGGCTTGCATGCCTCTCAGCCCGTTGATCCCCGCACCCCGTAGGAAGTGCATTAAGACTGTTTCCACCTGATCATCAGCAGTATGCCCCACCACAACGCCACCAGCACCGCGCGCTTCGGCTAAATCTAAGAGAAACTGATAACGGCAAATTCTAGCAGCTTCTTCAATGCCTAATTTGTGTTCTCGAGCATAAGCCTGCACATCTGTTTTGCCAACTTCGCAAGGAAGCCCCCAGCTTTGCATCAACAGCTGAACTTGTTCTGCTTCTTGCCTCGAAGTAGGGCGCAAGCCGTGGTCTAAATGACCGACAATTACAGCGATATTGGCTTTCCACAAGCAATGCGCTAAGGCTAGACTATCCGCCCCGCCAGAAACGCCGACCACAAGGGGTTGTGATGCGTCATACCCGCAGGTTTGAAACAAAGCCTCAATAATTTTTTCGGCAATCATGTCAAAAATTATACCTTACGAACGTGAACCCTTCAGACAAGTATTCCTTCGGGGATTAGTTACGGCTTACCCTTGGTCGGCTTGCATTTGATGTATACTAAGCACAGAGAAAAGAAGAAATGAACGCGCGCCCTATATTACTTGGCATAACTGGGAATATTGCCTCTGGTAAGAGCGCTGTCAGGCAATACCTCGAAAACGAGGGCGCTCTAACCATTGATGCCGATTTGTTGGCACAATCTACTTACTTCCCGGGCGGTCCAGCTTACCAACCCATATTGGACACTTTCGGGGACGATTTGTGCTTTGGAGATGGGCAAATCAACCGCTCCCGTTTAGGTCGCATCGTCTTTGCCGATCCAGCTGCTATGCAGAAATTGGAAGCTATCATCCACCCTTTGGTAACCGAGCAAATATTAGAGATCACTGCACGTGCTGAAGTTGGTTTGGTAGTCGTCGAGGCGATTAAATTGTTCGAGGCAGGGATCCACGAAAAGTGCGATGCTGTCTGGACTGTCGCTGCGAATGAAAACGTGCGCAAGGAAAGGCTCATGAACACGCGCGGCTTAACTGAAGCCGACGCCATGCGGCGCATTCGCTCCCAAAGCCCCGAAGAGGAGAAAATTCTCCGCTCTGATTACGTCATTTATACCGATAACGACTTCCGCTCTACTTACGAGCAAACCATGCAGGGTTTAGCCGCGCTCAACCCAGATTTGCCCGAAGAGGTGGTTTCTTTCACCGGAGAAGTCTACCGCCCCTTACGTCCAATGGATTTCGACAGTTCCTCTGCATTGTTTTCTCGGGTCTTTTCGCGGGAGCGGACTGAGGATGACTTATTCCGAACGCTTAGCCGCCAGTCAATCTTGGCAGGCTTCCATGAAAACGAAATCACCACACTCGCCTTTTGGAAGACAGAACTTTTTCTCAGTTTGATTCAGAACATAATCCCTTATGGGCCCAAATCTGAGGAAGCAAAGCGCACCCTGGAGGTGTTAGCGATTATTGCGCATGCTCACCTTTGTGAAGCTCTTTATATCTCTCGTGAGTTGATTCACCCTGCGGCAGCAAAATCCCTTGGCTATTTGCCCGGTGATTATTTTCCACCGGAGCTTAATCCCTACGCCGTAACGAACTTCTTACGCAAATACGGCTTAATGCCAGAAGAGGTGTTTGTTAAACCTGACCTTTAAATTATTCGTGCGATAATTGGTATTATTCAAGTTATACTTAGAATAACAGGTTGAAAGCAAACCACCATGCAAGAACTGATAAACGATATCCTTTTCATTTTGCAGCGCTTTACTTGGTCAAGCGTATTGGATATTGCGTTAGTAACTGCCTTTTTTGCCGTCCTACTCTATATGCTGCGGGATACCGGCGCGGTGACGCTCTTGCGCGGCGTACTCTTGGTGGTTGTGCTTATTACCCTGCTTACTACGTTTATCGAATTGCCAGCTTTTTCATGGTTGATTAATGTGATCTCGCCGGCACTGATATTTACCATCCCTGTCATCTTTGCCCCCGAAATCCGCCACGCCTTAGAACAAGTGGGGCGTATTAGCAACATTAACTTTCTCACCCGGCGCGTCAGCCCAAAGGAACGCGAGGTCCTCGAAAAAACATTGCAGGAGATCACCAAAGCAGCCGTGCGCCTTTCTGAACGCCGGCATGGCGCTCTTATCATAATTCGGCGCAATGATTTCCTAACACAATATTACAAAACTGGCGTGATTCTCGACGCTGAAGTGACTGCTGAACTCCTTCTTCAGATTTTCTACCCCAATACGCCATTGCACGATGGCGCTGTGATTATCGATGGTAACCGCATCGTTGCAGCTGCCTGCGTGATGCCGCTTTCAGCCAGCGGTGTGCTCAACAGCCTGCCAGAGCGCTCGATGGGGCTGCGGCATCGCGCTGGATTGGGCATCAGCGAGGTCAGCGATGCCATTGCCTTAGTCGTCTCGGAGGAGACTGGCAGTATCTCAATTGCCTATCAAGGCCGCTTCATTCGCCGATTGGATGGAGAGCGCTTACTCAACACTTTACGTGCGCTGCTCTTCAGTGAGGATCAGCAACAAACAGATAAGAAACGCCGTCCACGCGCAGAGAAGAAAGCTAAAGAAAAGAGCGAAGGAGGGACCCAGGCGTGAAGGTTATCCGTCAGATCCTCAGATTCCTGCCAACGCTGCTGACTGCACTGATCTTAGCCTTGATTGTGTGGGTCTCTGCTGTTACCAGCAGTGATCCGAACGAAATCGTTACTTATCCAAAACCAATACCCCTTTCGGTCTTAGGGCTTGATCCAGACTTGATCATTGCCGGAGATATGGTAGACACGGTTACGGTAACCATTCGTGCACCTCATTCAATCCAACAAGAATTGGTGAGCAAGCCGGAGAGCATTCATGCTTTTGTGAACCTTTCCGGGTTAGGAGCAGGGGTTCACACGCTCCAACCTGAGGTTATCATCGATATCCGCCCAGCGCGGGTAGAGAAAATCTCCCCTGAAACTATCACGGTCACCTTGGAAAACTTGCTCACGCGGGAATTTCCTATCGATTTGCAATTAACGGGCAGTTTACCAATCGGCTACGAAGCTAGCCAACCCTCAATGGAGGCGGAAACAGTGCTTATCACCGGACCTGAA
Source organism: Candidatus Mesolinea sp. (assembly GCA_034430095.1). Lineage (GTDB taxonomy): Bacteria > Chloroflexota > Anaerolineae > Anaerolineales > Anaerolineaceae > Mesolinea. Next base: position 20,427 of record DAOUFK010000029.1, on the reverse strand, counting down.
TCAAAAGTCAGTCAGGTGGTAAGGGTGATCGCTACCGTCGATCTGAACAATGTGACCACCAGCATCTCCCGCGCGGTAGAACTCAAACCCTTAGACAACCGCGGGGTTATTGTCAGCGGCGTCAGCCTGAACCCAACCCAAGTGACTGTTGAAATTCCCGTCCGGCAGCTTGGCGGCTATCGCAACGTGTTCGTCAAGGTCGTCACCACAGGGCAAGTGGCGCAAGGTTTCTATCTGACCGGCATCAGCGTCAACCCGCCAACAATTACGATTTACACCACCGATCCAGCTTTAGCGACAAACATGCCAGCCTACATCGAAACCGTACCCATCAGCCTCAATGGTGTTAGGGAAGGTTTCGAAAGTGTGGTCGCTTTAAACCTGCCTGAAGGTATCCAGGTGGTTGGCGAGCAGGACGTCACCGTAACCGTGGGCATTGCAGCGATTCAAAGTTCTCTCCAGTTAGTGGACGTGCCAATTGAGGCTATCAACGTAGCCAGCGGATTGAAGGTAACACTCTCCCCAGACCGCGTTAATCTATACCTTTCTGGGCCGCTCTACCTCCTCGAACAGCTCAATGTTGCTAACATCAAAGTGACCGTCGACTTAGAAGGGAAGACTGCCGGCACCTACCAGCTAACCCCCTCTGTGGACCTTGTTTATGAGGATTTGGAATTAGATTCAATCCTGCCCTCAACAGTCGAAGTGGTACTCTCGCGGTAACAATAATCAAATTCAATGAGAAAGCGATTTAGAGATTAATGAGAAAACCAGTTGTAGTACTGGTCGGAAGGCCAAACGTAGGTAAAAGCACCTTATTCAACCGCCTGGTCGGGGAAAGATTAGCCATTACTGATGAAGTCCCCGGCACCACGCGGGACCGCTTGATCTCGGAGGCTGACTGGGCGGGGCATGATTTCTTCATCGTAGATACCGGCGGCTTGGACCCATCTGCTCAGCGCAATCAAGAACCTCTTTCCATTGGATCTGCAGAGTTTATGGCTGATATCCGCGCTCAGACCGAGTTGGCAATGCAAGAAGCTGACGTGATCCTCTTTCTTGTGGATGCTCAACAAGGTGTAACCGAAGCAGACCGCGAATTAGCACAGCTCCTGCGCCGCAGGCAGATGGTAAAGGATGACAAGCCATTCCCGCCAGTCATCTTGGCAGCTAATAAAGCCGATAGCGCAGCTGCACGTATGAATGCGCTAGACTTTTATTCCCTTGGAATAGGGGAACCCTTCCCTATTTCTGCTATTCATGGCACGGGTACAGGAGACTTGCTGGATGCGGTGGTTGAAAATTTCCCTTCAGCACCTCAGGAGGAAGAGGAAGATACCAGCATCAAAATTGCCATTGTGGGCAAGCAAAACGCAGGCAAATCCAGCTTACTCAATAAGTTAGTTGGGCAAGAGCGCTCTATCGTTAGTGACATTCCAGGCACCACGCGGGATGCCATCGACACATCGATTGATTTTGAAGGCAAACAAATTACGCTTATTGATACTGCCGGCATCCGCAAGCGTGGCGCTATTGAACCTGGCGTGGAGAAATATTCGGTGCTGCGTTCTTTTCAGGCAATTGAGCGCTGTGATGTTGCCTTGCTGGTTATCGATGCAGCTGCCGGCATCACTGCTCAGGATACACATATTGCCGGCTACATTTTAGAGGCGATGAAATCCGTGATCTTGGTGGCGAACAAATGGGATCTGGTAGAGAAAGACGAAAAAACAATGGTTGAGTATGAGCAGCGCATCCGCCAGGAATTAAACTTTCTGCCTTATGTACCCGTCGTTTTCATTTCTGCGCAAAGTGGAAAACGGGTCAATCAGATTTTACCTTTAGCCTTGCAGGTTTACGAAGAGCGCCATGCGCATCTGCCTACTTCACAGCTTAACCGCATCCTGCAGAATGCACAAGATATGCATCAGCCGCCTTCTGCCGGAGGCAAGATTTTCCGCATTTATTACGGCACCCAAGTGCGCTCGGACCCACCAACTTTCATCTTGTATTGTAACGACCCGCGCTTAGCTCACTTTACCTATATGCGTTACATCGAAAACCAAATTCGTAAGGAATACCCGTTTTTGGGAACACCCATCCAGTTAGTCCTCAAGCAGCGCAAGCGTGAACAAGATGCATAAGCCTGGAAAATTCGGTTTATAATACGCATAAACCTACTGGAAGGACTGTTTAATACCATTGGATCAATTCACAAGCCAAGTCTCCCCGGAACCCGAGGGGCCTGAAATTAAAAAGAAATCATCACGCGCCGGCTTTTGGCTGGATACACTTGAAACTATCCTATTAGCTTTGCTGCTTTTTTTGGCAATTAATACGGTTACGTCCCGAGTGCGCGTGGAAAACATTAGTATGGAGCCGACGCTCCAACCAGGTTACCTCTTGATTGTCAATAAATTGGCATATAAATTGGGCGAGCCGAAACATGGTGATATCGTTGTCTTCCACTATATGGGAGATAAAAACGAGGATTACATCAAGCGTGTCATTGGGCTTCCTGGCGATGAAGTTAACATTGAGAATGGTACAGTTTACGTAAACGGCATTGCCCTGAATGAACCATATATCGCGGCATTTCCCGCTTATAGCGGCACATGGGTAGTCCCGGAAGGCAGCCTATTTGTCCTTGGGGATAACCGCAATAACTCTTCGGATTCGCATCAATGGGGCTTCGTCGATTTGGACGATGTTGTTGGCAAGGCTGTATTCATTTATTACCCCTTTGATGTGATTGGTTCTTTGGTAATCCCTGACTTGGTGCAGGCAGCTCACTAAGCAAGCCGGCTTAACCTGCGCTAAAAGGTTACAGAAGGTAACGCATTCTCAAAAGAGCGTATAATCAGCAATCATGAAACCAAATTTACCACCCAATCCGGAAACCTGCCCCCATTGCTACGTTGGGCGTATCCAGCAGAGCTTTATCACTTATACTACCATTATCGACGGTGAACTGCTTAGCGTGCCGGACTTTCCGGTGTGGCGTTGCAACGTCTGCCATGCTTACGTCTACGACCCTGTCGCCATGGGTCAGCTGCAAGCCTCCCTTTCTGCCCATCAAAAAGCAATATTGAACGAAAAAGTACGCCGAACTCCACGCAAAACTGCTGCATCTTAAACTTTTCCTCTTAATTTGCCTTAGGGTTGTTCTTTAATTCCCACAATAATAAGAAATCTCTAAGAAAACTATCGAAAATTTGACGCGCTCAGTGGGGCGTGCTATTATTGAAGCGTATCATTATATTTTTTTCATTCCGTACCTTAATAGGAGGATTTATTCATGAGCGCAATATTATTATCCCGAATTATTGGCGCAATCGTTTTTGGAATTATTGGCTTTTTTTCTGGTACACCGATCCATGATTACCTAATATCGTTTTGGGTAACCTACCCCCTTCGCGATGGAACCACAGTTATTATTTGTGTAATTCTTTTTGCCATCATAGGATACATCATCACCCCATGGATCACTGTAAAACCAGTCCAATCGATTGCTAAAAAAATGAGCAAATCCTCACCGCGAGCGCTATTAAGCGCTCTGGTGGGGCTGATTTTAGGGCTGATTATCTCAGCTTTATTAGCGTACCCCATCTCGCTTCTGCCCGACCCATTGGGGCAAATTTTGCCTTTAGTGATGGTTGTCGTTTGGAGCTATTTAGGTGTGAGCTTATTTTATTCGCGCGGCGAAGAATTTAGTAATGTTTTTCACACCTTTTCCAACAAATTCTCCAGCAAAGGCTCAAAAACGCAAGTTGATGGGGAGTATCGCATTTTGGTAGACACTAGCGCAATCATCGATGGGCGCATTGCGGACATCGTTAAAACCGGCTTCTTGCATGGCACCCTGATCGTGCCCCGCTTTGTGCTCAATGAGTTGCAGTATGTTTCCGATTCAGCGGATTCCCTGCGCAGGCAGCGGGGCAGACGTGGGATGGATATTTTAGCTGAGCTGCAGCAGAATGAAAACATTCCCGTCGTCATCAGCGACATTGACGTGGAAGGCGTGCGCGAAGTGGATGACCGTTTGGTCGTGCTGGCACGTCAAATGCGCTGCCCTATTTTGACGAATGACTATAACCTTAACCGCATAGCCGAGCTGCAGGGGGTGAAAGTGCTCAATATCAACGATTTAGCTAACGCGGTTAAAGTTATCTTTTTACCTGGCGAGAGCTTCAAAGTGCACATCATTCAGGAAGGTAAAGAATACAACCAAGGTGTCGGCTTTATGGATGACGGTACAATGGTAGTTGTCGAAGACGGCCAGCAGTACATGAACAAAGAAATCTCCGTCACTGTCACTAAAGTGCTGCAAACTTCTGCCGGGCGTATGATTTTTGCTAAGCCCGAGACTGAATAAGCGCTGGAGGTGAGCATGGCGCTGAAAATCTACAACACCCTGACTCGTACCAAGGAAGTGTTCCAACCGCTGGAACCCGGCAAAGTGCGCATGTATGTTTGCGGACCCACGGTATATGACCGTGCACACATTGGTCATGCTATGTCCGCTATTGTGTTTGATATCATCCGACGCTACTTGGAATATTCTGGCTATGAAGTGCGCTTTGTGATGAACTACACCGATGTGGATGACAAGATTATCGAGCGTGCCAAACAGCTGGGCATCGATCCGTTCGCTTTAGCCCAACGTTACATCGAAGATTATCAGCGTAATTTAGAAGCCCTCAACGTCAAACCTGCCACGCTCAACCCGCGCGCTACCCAAGAGATGGATTTCATCATCAACATGATCCAAAAGCTCATTGATGCCGGCGCTGCTTACGTGGTCGATGGCGATGTGTACTATCGCGTAGAATCGGACCCGGAATATGGCAAGCTCTCTGGGCGCAAGCTGGAGACGATGAATGCCGGCGCCCGCGTACAAGTGGATGAACGCAAAGAGCACCCGATGGACTTTGCCCTGTGGAAAGCAGCCAAAGAAGGCGAGCCGGCTTGGGATTCACCCTGGGGTAAGGGCAGACCTGGCTGGCATATCGAATGCTCCGCCATGAACATGCACTATTTGGGCGAGCAAATCGATATTCATGGTGGCGGCACCGACCTGATCTTCCCACATCACGAAAATGAAATCGCCCAGACGGAAGCGCTAACCCATAAGCCCTTTGCGCGTTATTGGATTCATAACGGCATGCTCACCTTTAAGTCCGAGGAAATGCACAAATCCATGGGCAACATGGTCAGCATTGACGAATTCCTGCAGAAGCACCCTGGCGATGTGATGCGGCTGCTGGTGCTCAACGGCTCTTACCGCAGCCCACTCACCTATAGCGATGAAGTGCTGGAGCAAACCGAACAAGCTTATCGCCGTCTGCTATCCGCTAAGAAACCTGCCCTGCCCAACGCACCAGGCATCAGCCCGGAGAAGGCGCAAGCTTTGATTGAGGCAGCCCAAAAAGCCCACAACCAGTTCGTCGAAAGCATGGATGACGACTTCAACACAGCAGCTGCCATGGCTGCAATTTTCGAGTTGGTCAAGCAAATCAACCAAGCCCGAACGGAAGGCGCCACCCAGGCTCAATTGGAGCCAGCCCAAGCTATGTTCAATGAGCTCACCGGCGTCTTGGGGCTGCAACTCCAAGAGCAAGCCGGCGGGCAAACCAGCGCTGACCCGTTCATCGATTTGCTCGTGGAGGTGCGCAATGAGCTGCGCGCGCAAAAAAACTGGGCGCTCTCCGATAAAATCCGCGACGAGCTCAAAGCCTTGGGTGTGATCCTCGAAGACAGCAAAGACGGCACCACCTGGAGCTGGGAGTAGCCTTGAAGGAATGGATCACCGGGCGCAATCCGGTTTATGAAGCCTTACGTGCCAAAAGGCGGCAAGCTTTCAGGCTGCTTGTAGCAAAGGGGATCAAACCAGAAGGTCAGCTCCCCCAAATTTTGCAAATAGCCCAGGCACGCCGCTTGCCCATCGAAGAAGTCCCTCGCGCTCAGCTGGATGCGCTTGCTAATCACCATCAAGGCGTTGCCCTAGAAGCCAGCAGTTACCCTTATGCCGCGCTAGAGGATTTGCTGGTTAATTCCCAAAGGCAACCCGAACCGCCTTTTTTCTTGCTCCTTGACGCGCTCCAAGACCCACAGAATTTGGGCTCGCTCCTGCGTACTGCCGAAGCCATGGGCGTGCATGGGGTCGTAATCCCTTCGCGGCAAGCCGCACAAATTACCCCCACCGTGGTGCATGCCAGCTCCGGTGCGAGCGAACATCTGCTCATCGCCCAATATAACCTGGCTCAAGCCATAGAGCGCATGAAGCAGCTCGATATTTGGGTTTACGGACTAGATCAAGACCCCCACTCTAGAACACCCCAGGAATTGCGCTTCGACCTGGGATTAGCGCTTGTGGTTGGTAACGAAGGCACTGGCATGCGCCAGCTTGTACGCCAATCCTGTGATGAGCTACTGCGTCTTCCAATGGTTGGCAAGATCGAATCGCTCAATGCCGCGGTAGCTGGCTCCATAGCGCTCTACCTGGCGCGCCAGGCCCGCTTGCAGCGCGCCTAAGGGCTAAGCTTCCTTACGAATTACGTCGATACCGCCCATAAAGGGGCGCAGTACCTCCGGCACCACGATGCTGCCATCGGCTTGCTGGCAATTTTCCAGCACGGCAATCAGCGTGCGCGGCAGCCCCAATCCAGAACCGTTTAGTGTATGCACAAACTTTGGTGTTGAACCGTCCGCTGGGCGATATTTGATGTTGGCGCGCCGAGCCTGAAAGTCACCAATGCGCGAAATGGAAGAAACCTCCAGCCACTCCTGGCAACCCGGCGCCCAAACCTCGATATCATAAGTCTTATGAGAACCAAAACTCAGGTCACCGGTAGATTGCAGCAAGACACGGTAAGTTAAGCCCAGCTCACGGCAAGTGGCTTCGGCATCCGCCACCATGTTTTCCAACTCTAGTGGGGAATATTCCGGCAGGCAGAACTTATACATCTCGACTTTGTCAAATTGGTGGCCGCGCTTGATGCCGCGCACATCCCGTCCAGCGCTCATTTTTTCGCGGCGAAAGCAGGCGGTATAGGCAGTGTAATTGATAGGCAAATCCTCTTCTTCCACCACCTCACCCATCAGCAAACCGGTGAGCGGCACTTCAGCCGTCGGCACAAGCCAAAAATCCTCTTCCGCATCGTGATAAAGGTTATCGGCAAATTTGGGCAGCTGCCCCGAGGCAAACATCACCTCATGGCGCACCATATAGGGTGGATAAACCTCGTGGTAACCTTGGCGGATGTGCTGGTCGAGCATCCAGAAGATCAAAGCACGCTCCAAGCGTGCGCCAGCACCCTCGAGCACATAAAAGCGCGTGCCAGAGAGCTTCACGCCAGCTTCAAAATTAATAATGCCCAACTCAGGACCCAAATCCCAATGTGCTTTGGGTTCAAAATCAAAAGAACGTGGCTCCCCTACCGTCCGTATCACCACATTGTCTTTATCGCTGGTCCCAAAGGGTACGTCTGGGTCAGGGATGTTGGGGATGCCAGCTACAAGATCGTACAAATCCAGCTCCACTTGTTTTAGCTGCTCATCCAATGCATCAATGTCTTCTTTGAGTAGGCGCATGGCTTCGATTTTTTCCTGCCGGGCAGCCGCATCTTTCATGCGTCCAATTTCTTTGCTCACGGCGTTGCGCTGGGCTTTTTTGCTTTCTACCTCCAGGATGAGAGTGCGGCGGTGCTCATCCAGTGCGATAATCTGGTCAACAATGTCCGTCTCTATCTGGCGTTTGCGCAAGGCTTCGCGGATGAGCTCGGGGTTTTCGCGGATCAATTTCAAGTCCAGCATGAGCAATCTCCTTGGGATGGCTTTATTCTGACCAATTCTACCACCGGAAAGCAGCTTATCAGGGCGCAATCTCATAATGGCAAAAAAAGCCAAAGTAATCCTTTCCATAGAGCTTGCTCAAGTGCCTTTAATCCGCGTGGAGTATAATAGGCGCCATCATGAAAAAGCTTGATCTATTACTCCTCATCGCTTTGTTAACTGTGGCAATCTTCAGCCAGCATACGCTTACCTCAGCTAAATCTTCCGCTCAAGAGAATCAACCTACACCAACTTATTCGAGCTGGGTTATCACTTCGACCCCAAACCCAGACGGTTCTATTGTGCACATTGTGCAAGAGGGTGAGACCCTGTGGGATATCTCGCTGGCGTATGGCGTCCCTGGTGCTGAGATCATGGGCAACTCGGGCAACAGCCCAACGGTCACAGATGTATATGTGGGGCAGGTGTTGATCATCCGCCCGCCCGACCCCTCCACGCAGACCCCCACGCTCACCTCCACTCCTACGCGCATCACGCCCCAAGCTACTTTGCTGCGCCCCACGCTCACGCCCATCCCCACCCAAACGCTTTTCCCCACCCTCACCCCCACCGACCAGCCCAACGTTCTATTCCGCGCCTTTGCCGATACGCACACCGTCGGCATTGCCATGGTCAGCATTAGCGGCGTCGGTATACTTCTTGTACTAGTTTTCGGCTTTTTCAAGAAAAGTAAGTGAGATTTCTGCTCGACTCGCATTCGCAAAACGGAAATCAGATAGATTATCTACTGAGTAATCGGAATATCTGAAGTAAACTAATGTAATGGGCTAATATTTCAAACACCAGGTTTACAATAGAAAAAGGATGAATGCTATGAATAACCACTCTCGTTTCTCACTCCGGCTGTTTTGCGTCACATTAACCATTGCCCTCCTGCTCCCAATCCTTTCTGGCTGCGCTAATCAAAGCACCCCCAGCCAGACGGAGCCTATCCCGAGCGCAGCGCCGTCTGCAACCCTACCAGCCTCTCCCACAGCCGCACCTAGTCCCAGCCCGACGCTTCCACCAACTGAAGATATGGCAGCTCAGTTTATTACGGGAACACATCCTAGGGATGAATATTGTTCCCGCGTCTTTGATTTTCATCAATTGACTTTTGAGCCATTAACCATCATTATCGCTGACAACCTCATCGAACCTGTCGAACCCCAGGAGCTCGTAGATCAGGTAATCTCCCATTATGATTCTTTATCCAAAAATTCCCCGGTTGCGCTCAACCAACCCACAACCGTAACCGTGCTTTCAACCCCTAACGTTGGCGAGTGCTATTCCACCGGCAATCTTGTGTTTGTAGCGCCAGACAGCCTGGATTCCCGAGCGTTTGCGGAGGACCTCTTGGGCGCTACAGCCGGCATCAATGAATTTTGGGTGCGCTCAGGCTTGGTTTCCCTTGCCTTAGGAGAGCAGCCCGATCAGGCTAAACTGCAGAACTGGTACTCTAATACCGATGACCTGGATATGGCAGGTCTCTTCATCGCCCGCTTTATGGAAGACTGGGCTACAGAAGAAGAACGCGAAATCGCCCGCATGTCCGCGGCATCTCTGGTTCAATACGCCTTGGAAGTGGAAAAGATTCAGCCAGACAAGCTGGAAGAACTGGTCAATAATGACGTTCGTACCCGTTGGCTGCAGTCGCTGGGCGTTGACCGGACGGTCACTTACCCCTATGATGGACTCTTTACCGGCTTCCTCTACAGCCAAAAGAGCGATTGCCAATTGTTCGTCAAGACCGATAGCATGGATTTCTGTCTAAACCGCATCCCCACCCAGGAGTATTTTGACGAAGTTTCAGATGCGGAATTTCTCATTTACCATGCGTATTACGGCCGGAAAGCCCTGGTCGAGTACATCCTTTCTAAAGCGCCTTCCATCAGCCATCTCATGAACCCCGATGAAACCATCACCATCGAGGTAAAGGAGCTTGAGGATCGATTGGGGTATATCATCGGCAACACCATCACAATTAACCACAGCTCCGTATACTATGACCCCTTGGATATGATCGTTCACACCTTCGATTGGAATGAGCGTTTATCTAACAATCAAGTGTGGTTGAGCGTGGGCTTTGCCGAATACCTCGGCAAGTTATTGCCCATTTACCCCCAAACCGCTCAGCGCTGCATTTTCGAGGATTTGAGTGGGCAAATCCATGGGAGTGATAGTGTAGCCCCGGGAACTTCCTACTGTTATTTTCTCGATCCCGAGCAACTTGAAGCCGCCCAACAATGGTACCTAGCGCAAGGGGGTCGCATGGAAACCGAAGAGGTGGTTGATCCCCGCTTGTTTACTGATGCAGTGGCTTTTGCAACCATTTATCGTGATGCTAACGGACAACGGACGGTACCTATGGGCATAAAGTTTAAAGCCCTCAATCCGGACTTTAATCCTGAAGGTCAAGAAGGCTTGGAGCTCAGCTATACTTCGGCAGCTTCATTTGTCGCCTGGATGTGCGATAAGTACTCTTTGGACCGGGTGCTCGATGTGTATGTCAATCACGCCGAAAATGGCTTGCTGGACGGAAAAAGCTACAGTGAGCTGAAATCGGAATGGATCGCTGATCTGCGCGCCAAGGGCGCAGGCATACCAATTCCCGGGGAGCCTTAAACCCCGAGCATCAGGCGCATAGCGCGTGTAAGCCGTCTGTTTGATATAATGCGGGGATGCACTCCGCTAAAATTCACACCAAACCCGGCAGCTCCCTGGCTACAGCCATCACCTTCCCGCTAGGTACACATCGCTTTGCGGTGCTTGCCGATACCCACGTGAACGACCGAGTCTCCGAGCTTGCGCCGCAGCTCTTGGATGCCATTCGCGCGGCTGCCCCCGAGGCGATCTTCTTGGCTGGTGACCTTTCTACACCTATAGTTCTGACCACATTGGAACAAATTGCACCGGTCTACGGGGTGCAGGGCAACCAGGATTGGCTGCGCGGCTACCATTTGCCCAAGGAACTATGGCTCGATGTCAATAATGTGCATGTTATGCTCACGCATGGGCACGTCAACATGGCGCTCTACGCGCTCAACTACTTACGTCTCCTCCTCACCGGCCAAAAGATGAGCTTGCGCAGCATTGAGCAGCGCTTAGCCATGCGATATCCTCAGGCTAACTTGGTGATTTATGGTCACACGCACTTTCAGGTCTACCATCAGCTCGGGCAGCAATGGTTCCTCAACCCCGGCGCTGCTTACCCGCATAAGCTGAATGGTCATTTCATCGAATACGCGCTTTTAGAAATCGGTGCACAGGGAGAAATCCAGGTCGAATTGCTCCATTTAGCAGAATAGAGCTCTATAATTCACTTTTGACGGTATGATTTCGGTAGTTTAGTATTTGCGAAGGATCAGGCTATGAAAATTCGTTCCATCACCGTTTTTTGCCAGCCCGGCTTCCCGCCTAACCGTTTGTTGCTGCAACAGCTGGGGATTTTTGCAGGTCATGCTCGTGCGCTCTACGAGCAAGCCGGCTACAAGGTGGAATCGCTGCGCCTTGCCACGCCACCTTTTGCCAGCTTCCTGAGCGCGGATAACCTGCAAGATGCCGCGCTTACACTTGCCATCGAAACCCACGCCGAGGGCTTTGAGTATATCTCCCTGGGTCCTGTGCCTGCTAACCGCTCTGAAGTATTAGAACAAATCCCGCAGATACTTGCCCAGACGCAAAGCGTGTTTTTCTCTGCTCAATTGACTACGCCTAATCACGAGGTCAGTTTGCCAGCAGCTCAGGCTGCTGCCAAGCTGATTTGCCAGTTAGCTCAGGTGGAACCTAACGGCTTTGCCAACCTCAATTTCTGTGCTCTGGCAAACGTGCCAGCTTACGCGCCCTTCTTCCCGGCGGCGTATGCCAAAGAAGGCACGCCAGCCTTTGCCTTAGCCCTTGAGGCAGCTGACATTGCAGAACAAGTTTTCTCGCAAGCGCAAAGCTTGCAAGCTGCACGAAAAAACTTAATTGCGGAGGTGGAAAGCCACGCCCAAAAGCTCGAAGCCATTGGGCAGAAACTGACGGAAATCTATACTTATAACTTCAAGGGGCTGGATTTCACCTTAGCACCGCACCCAACACAAGGCGTTTCCATTGCCAAAGCTTTAGAAGCCTTAGGTCTGCCGGCATTTGGGCTGCATGGCAGCTTGTTTGCTTCCGCTTTCCTCACGGATAGTTTAGACCAAGCAAGGTACCTGCGCACCGGCTTCAACGGCTTAATGCTGCCAGTTTTGGAAGATGCCGGCTTGGCGCAGCGCGCTTCCGAAGGGCTGCTCTCAACCACGGATTTGCTGCTGTGCTCTGCCGTTTGCGGGACTGGCTTGGACGTTGTCCCATTACCTGGGGATGCTACTCCAGAGCAGCTTAGCCCCGTTTTGCTGGACATAGCCGCCTTGGCTTTACGTCTGGAAAAGCCGCTCACTGCCCGCCTTATGCCAATCCCTGGTAAAGCCGCTGGCGACCCAACCAGCTTCAATTTCGATTACTTCGCCAACAGCCGTGTACTGGCGCTCAAAGCTCAATCCCTCACTCACTTACTGCAAGGGCAGGAGTCCATCTCAATCAGAGCACGCCTCCCGAACCAATTTATGGGTTAATCTAGCGGACTTGCTTGTAATTGACAATAATTAAATTCGAATCACATTCAGGGGAAATGGTTAGAAATGTTGGCTCGGAAAGCAACTCCCCTTCGGTGTTGCGCAGTTCGATAAAAAGCTGATCTTCCGCAATCTGCTTGTTTTCGAGGGCAAATTCATACCCTGACTGCCCATAAACCAGGGCAGAACCCGTCTCTGAGTCCAAATCTACGCTGGCGCCGCCATAGCTGCCGCCTAAATGCACGATTAAACCGGTCAAGGGGGCGTCCTGCAAATCCCACACTTGCCCACCGATGAAAAGATAATCTTCGCAAGCATATTGTGGGTGAAAAAGGATGTGCGTGAGGGCTTCTGGGGTCCCGCGGATCACGAATGGCATAGGTTTTTTGGTCGCGGTAGGTGTGGGGCTGGGCGAAGGCGTCGCTGTAAGCGTAGCTGTGGCTGTCGGCAATGGCGAAGGCGTTTTGGTAGGGAGTGCCGTTCGGGTGAAGGTTGCCTGAGGAGGCGTTGTGACTGTCGCGCTGGGCGTTGGGGTTTCTGTAGGATTGACAACCGGTGCTGCCCTAAAAAGTGGTGGGAGAATATCCAGTGCGCCCAGGAGCACGATGAGAATCACGATCATAGCTAAAATTGCACCAGTCATCCCAATGCGCGGTATGCGCTTGCGCTTCGCCATACTGGGGATGGAAGCTGCCGAATCTTGGGAGCTTTTCCGTTTGAGGGCGCGGACCGGCTTTTGTGGGCTCACGGCATGGTTATCTCAATCTGCGCTTCGGCGCGCTCTGCTTGCAGCCATTCTGTGAGTGCTTTGGCTTGCAAACTTAGTTTTGCATCTGTGGTCAAGGGGTAGGCGTCAGCATGTTCCATCACTTCGATAATGTGGTAACCGATCTCGGTTTGGATAATCTCAGAGTGCAAGCCTACGGGCAACGTAAAGGCAGCTTCCTCGATAGCAGGGAAAAGCAAATACCCACGCGGGAACCAGCCTAACTCCCCGCCGGTTTCTGGGCTATAGCGCCAAGCGAGTTCATCAAAGCTAAAGCCGGAATTAAGGCTCGCCAGAGCATATTGAGCTTCCTCAGCTGTGCGCGTGAATATTTGACGGGCACGCACTTGCTCGACTGCATCGGGGACGCTGGCAGCAATTTGATCGCGCTGCCAGGCTGCTTCACTGCCCAAACGCAGTGCCATCCTGAATTCCGCATCATCGTAGAAATTGGCTTGCATCCAACTGGTCAAAGCGCTGCCGGAGCCAAGCTCCGCGAGCAGATCGGCAATTTTCTCTTCGAGCATCTGATCTGTGAAAGTAAAACCCGCAGCACGCGCTGCCTGAGAGAGCAACTGCTGTTCGATGAGAGTATTCAGCACATGCTCGGAAATTTCAGTATCACTGGGCAAGGGTTCTCCCTCGGTAAACGAAGCTTTATAGCGTTGCACTTCGTGTTCAAAGTAACTCAGAGGGATAACTTCGCCATTCACAATAGCTGCAGCTGGAACCGGTAAGGGTGTGGGCGTGGCACTAGCTGAGGGAGTTGGGCTTTCTATCGGATTAATCGCAGCGGTGGGCAGATCATGTGGCGTGGCTGTCTCATTTACGCCAAGTCCACAACCCGCGAGTACGAGAGCCACGCCCACTGTAATAATGAATGCTTTTATTGTCATTCTGCCTTTGGTTAACATGCGGCTATTATACCCTGACGGGCACTTTACCCTTTCGGGTACCTTACCCTTTCGGGTACTTTACCCCTCTCGGGTAAGTTGCCCTCACGGATATTCTACCTTAGGTGATATTTTACCCTAGGCTTTCAAAATAAAGACAAATACGAGCTCTTTATCTTCCAGGCTTAGATGACGCCGCCCACAAAATAGCCAATCACGAAACTGATTGTGGCTACACCCAAGCTGATGCCCGTCATCCTCAGGAAACGCTTTAGGAACGGCTCATCATTCACAACAGAAGAATAATAATTGAATAGGGCAATAATCATCACGCCGATTAAGAGCATGACGCCCAGCGCAACAAAATAATTGCTGATAATCAGGTAAGGTAAAATCAGCAAAGCAACGGTGATGATATATGCCACACCGGTGTAAAGTGCAGACTTTCCTGGGTTTCTTTCAGTATCCTTCTCAGCGCTTGTAGAAAGATACTCTGAGGCTGCCATCGAAAGCGCCGCAGCGATGCCGGTAATCATCCCGCTAAGGGCAATCGTTTGGCTGTTCTGAAAGGCAAGCGTGAGCCCCGCCAGGGCGCCCGTCAGCTCAACCAGCGCATCATTCAACCCTAATACAACTGAACCGGAGTATTTAAGGCTCTCTTCATCCATCATCGCCAGCAATTTGTCTTCGTGCTCTTCCTCGTCTTTGAGAATAGCGTCCAGCTCTGGAAAGCGCTCAAGTACGGGTGCATAGCCTGCCTGAGCCTTTTCTTCCCCATTTTCCTGTAATTTAATCACGAAGGTATAACCAAAGAGGTGAAATAGCAGCTTATACCAAAAGACTTTAAAGCGGTTGGCATTTAGTTCTCTGCCGCTATACCGCTTCCAGGTTTTGTAATGGCGCAGTTCATCCTCAGCTATCTTTGCCACAACCGCTTGGTCATCCTTGTCTTTCAGATGCTCAGCTAAGTAGCTATAAATTTCATGGCCATCGATTTCGTCCTGCTGGAAACCTGTAATAAGTTTCTCCATCTCTTTATCTAACTCAACCATAGTTTCCTCCATTTCTTATATAAACAATTTCAAATTTTACCAAAAGGTTTGTTGGATTGCAAAATTTTCCCAAAGATTAAAATTTATGGGCGGCAGAGCGCCGCCCATAAATTATCTACCCGTGTTCACAGGAATATTTTAGTAGTCCATACCACCCTGCGGCATTGGGGCAGCAGGATGTTCTTCGGGAATATCCGTAATTAACGCTTCGGTGGTGAGAATCATCGCTGCAATCGAGGCTGCATTTTCCAATGCACCGCGGGTCACTTTGGCAGGATCGATCACGCCACCTGTAACCATATCGCCATACTCTTCGGTGAGCACATTGTAACCAATGTGCTTGTTACCTTCGGCTGCCTGTTTCTGGCGAACAGTTTCAACAACGACGGAGCCATCCATACCAGCGTTCTCAGCAATATGGCGCATTGGCACTGTTAAAGCATGGCGTACTATGTTGACGCCAATTTGGGCATCTTGGCTGTCCATCTGGATGTCTTTCAAAGCCTCAATGGCGTTGAGCAGTGCCACACCGCCGCCAGCCACAATACCTTCTTCAACAGCAGCACGGGTTGCCGAAAGAGCATCTTCCACACGATGCTTCTTTTCTTTCAGCTCGGTCTCAGTGGCAGCACCCACACGGATAATTGCCACACCACCCGAAAGCTTCGCTAAGCGTTCTTGCAGTTTTTCGCGATCATAATCACTCGTGGTGTTTTCAATCTCAACACGAATTTGCTCAATCCGTGCTTTGATTGCCTTAGGATCACCCTTACCGCCAACAATTGTGGTGTTTTCTTTATCACTGGTAACTTTTTCTGCACGGCCTAAATCTTCGATAGTGGCTGTTTCCAGCTTGCGGCCGGTCTCTTCAGAGATAACATTCGCACCGGTCAGAATTGCAATATCTTGCAGCATAGCCTTGCGGCGATCGCCAAAACCGGGTGCCTTAACAGCGATAACGTTGAGCATACCGCGGATCTTGTTGAGCACTAAGGTAGCCAAAGCTTCGCCATCTACATCCTCAGCGATGATCAAAATCTCGCGTTTGCCAACCTGCACCAGCTTCTCCAACAGCGGAACAATATCAGCAGCTGCACTGATCTTCTTGTCATAAATCAGGATATAAGGATCCTCAATGTTGGCTTCCATATGTTCGCTATCGGTGATGAAGTAAGGCGAGATGTATCCGCGGTCAAATTGCATACCTTCAACGTATTCGGTTTCGAATTCCAAACCCTTGGATTCCTCGACGGTGATCACACCATCCTTGCCTACTTTATCCATCACATCCGCAATCAGGTTGCCGATTTCTGAATCTTGAGCAGAAATGGTAGCCACTGAAGCAATTTCTTCCTTGGTGGTAATCATAATAGCCTGATCATGGATGGATTCAGCCACAGCCTTGGAAGCTGCTTCGATACCGCGCTTGAGTAGCATCGGGTTAGCTCCAGCAGCCAAGTTCTTCAAGCCTTCCGTCACCATCGCGTGCGCCAACACAGTAGATGTGGTGGTACCATCGCCAGCGATATCATTCGTTTTGGTGGCAGCTTCTTTCAACAGTTGGGCACCCATATTCTCAAATGGGTCTTTCAGTTCAATTTCTTTTGCTACGGTTACGCCGTCATGGGTAATCGTTGGCGAACCATACTTGCGATCGATAGCAACATTGCGCCCTTTGGGGCCGAGAGTCGTTACTACGGCGTTGGCAACGATATCAATACCGTTTTTCAATGAGCGCCGTGCTTCTTCCGAGAATACTAATTGTTTAGCCATAAATTCACTCCTTTATTTCCAATAATTTTTTATTCAAGAATTGCTAGAACATCGCTTTCGCGCAAAATCAAGAGCTTTTTGCCGTTATACTTAACTTCCGTGCCAGCATATTTGGCGTAAAGCACTTTATCGCCGACTTTTACATCCATTGGGATCCGCTCGCCCTTATCATTGCGATCCCCAGGACCAATAGCAAGCACAGTGCCTTTTTGGGGTTTTTCTTTAGCAGTTTCCGGCAAAACAATGCCCCCGGAAGTAACTTCTTCCTCTTCAATAGGTTCAACAACCAACCGGCTTCCTAAAGGTTTTAACGAAATTGACATATATTCCTCCGCGTTATGATATTTTTTGATCTTTCACATCAATTTAGCACTCTTATTGTGAGAGTGCTAACACATGTAATCATACAACCCTAAAAAAGAGAAGTCAAGAGCAGAACAAATTTCTTACGAAAAATTTATACTTGCGGAGTTAATCGTCGGTGCAAATTGCCTCACTCGATTCCACAATGCCCATTATGGTCGGGTTATCCGCGTACTGCGCACGCACCTGCGCTAAAATCTCTAAGGCTTTATCGCATTTATCATCCCCTGGACGATGCAGCCCAGCTAATACAGAGCCATATATGTAGTAATACGTCACAGTCGTATCTGAGAGCGGCAGACCCTGGATCACAATCTGTTCGTCGGTTTCAGGGTCACACTCTCGCGCTTCACAGCTGCCAGCCGCATCGCAACCTTCCACAGCACACTTCAAAAGCGGGATGGAACCCTCATAATTGCGCGCCATGTAGTAAATCACACCCACTTGACCGTATGTATCCGCGTTGTATGGGCTTAGGGTAAGCGCTTTATAAGCATTACGTGAAGCAACCATAGCTTCACCCATGCGCACGTAGGTATTCGCAATGAGCATATAGGGGATCGGGTCTTTAATCCCTAATTGCTCATTAAGGTTTGCTGCTTTATCAAAATATTCCAACGCCACATCATATTGTTGCAAGTGGCGGTAAAGCCTCCCCACGGAATAATACAAAAAGGTCAACTTCGGGTTAATTTCAATTGCTTTTTGGTATTCCTGAATGGCTAAGTTGTACTCCCCAAGCACTTCATAGAGATACGCTTGTACGCGATGAACATCCATATATTGGGGACCATATTCCATCGCCTGAGCCATATATTGCTGCGCTTGCACCCATTTATATTGGTCAGTGAGGATTTCAGTGTAATATGCCAAGGCTAAGGGATTCCTACCATCTAGTTGCAGAGCCATCAGCGCTTCGGACTCAGCTTCGTTTTGGAGGTCAACCGCACGATCACCCGCTAAGATTGGATTCGCATTCCAATTAAGCACAAACGCGCGTGTAGCAAGGACATCCGCATTGTTTGGCGCGATTGCTTTTGCTTGGTCGATCACCTCTAAAGCTTCTGCCAAGCGCTGACGCCGTTCGGCATCGGTGGTTAAGGTATTGGAAGAATACACCTGAATCTTTGCCAGTTCTACCATAATCTCAGGGTTATTTGGTTCCAAAGCCATTGCCTTTTGGTAGGATTCAATTGCCTTTTCCAAGTTTCCAGCCTGAAAGTGCGTACTCCCTTCCACCACATAGGAATTTACAGTGCGAGTCGGCGTGGGGGTAGGAACAAAAGGCGGCCAAATTTCGCCCTGAGCGTAGCTGCGCAGCACTGCAATGAGCACAACGATGATAAGTATTAACAGCATCACGCGATAAGGGTTGGACTGCCCTCTTGGTTGATGAAATAAGTTCTTCTTTTCGTTGATATACATACTTAAGGCGTTGGTGTTTGGGTTGGTAAGGGCGTTCCCTGCGGTGTTGGCGAGGGTCCCGAGACAGGCGTCTCGGTTGGGGCTGGCGTTTCGGTGGGCGGATTCGTCAGGTTCTCCTGGCAAATGCGAATCATCTCATTGGCATTATAAACGCCATCAGCGTTATCGGGAACCGTTTGCAAGATAGCATTCGCAACGGCAACAGCTTCTGTGCAGCGGTTGACACGTGCCAATGCTAAGCCATAGCGGCTATAAATCTCAATCACTGATGGGGTGTAATCCAAGGGCATACCCTCAATGACTTCGCCATTCTCGGTTACGCCGCCGCGAACGGCTTTCTCGAGGTAAGGGATGGCTTGGTTATACGCGCCGCTGCGGTAATACATCGTGCCTAAGTTGGCATAGAGAAATGCCTCTGTAGGTCCATCTCGGAGAGCATTCTCTCCATATTGGATCGCTTTAGCCCATTCGCCCAGGCTGCCATACACCCGCGAGATAAAATAGTTAGGCATCGGGTCGGTTGGATTGAGAGAGTATGCTTTGGTAAACTCAAAGATAGCTTCATCGTTTTGCCCCAAAGCCATGTAATTGCGCCCAAGAGCTAAATGCAGCTGGGCAATATTAGAATTCAACTGGATGGCTATCTGGTACTGTTCCGCTGCATCCGCATAGTTACTCGTGATTTCGAGCACATAACCTCTTGCCCAGCGCGCTTCCAGCAAGTTCGCATCCAGTGCTAAAGCTGTACGCGATTCTTCTATAGCGAGGTCCATGGTATCCAGTTCGTTCAAGCCGGCTTCAACTCGAAGCGCCAAGATATACGCATACACCGCATGGGCTAAAGCACTGTTCGGGTTAAGTGAGATGGCTGTTTTGGCGTCCTTCTCGCCTTCTAAATAATTTTGCTGCATACCTTTAGCCCACCCGAGTAAGGCATAAGCTTCGGGATTGTCATTTTCTAAAAGTACCGCGTTTTCAGCGCTAACCTGTGCTTGCGCATAAGCTCCGGAGTAAATTTGTAAGCGGGCGATATTCAAATAGTTTTCGATTTTTTTCGGGTTGGCATTGATCGCCTGCTGATAAGCTTCGATTGCGGCAATAAACTTACCTTCTGTGGCTAGGTTCTGAGCTTCAATCTCATACGAGACAGGGTCGCGCGTTTCTGTTGGCGTGGGCACAAAAGGCGGATTCATCCCAGGCACAACCATCACATTAAAATAAACCAAAAAGATAATAGCACCGGTAAGCAGGATAATCAGCAGGGGATTGCTGCGCCGGCGCTTCTTATTCATGGAAAGCTTACTTCCTTTTAAGTACATAAGTTGATATTACCATCGATTTTTTAAGCGCGTCAAGCGGGGGTGCTACAGGCTTGCAACGGTGCTTATCCTCGCAAGCGCCTTGCCTATATAATTTAATTCTATTGTTCTCGCTCGTCTCTTGTTCTCGCCGGTCTCCTGAGTGCGCAGCCTACCCGTAGGGTACCGAGCGAGGAATTTGACCGTAGGTCTCACAGCCATTTGTTTGACTTGTTCTCGCTCGTCTCTGAGTACGTAGCCTGCACATAGGGTATCATGAAAGAACTAGCGTTACAGGATTTGTAACCATGCAATTCCCCGAAATTACCCCTGTCAAGTCAAAAGATAATGTTACCGAAAAGTGAATGTTGGTTCAATTGATAATGTTACCGAAGCTCAGCAGCTTCCTCCTTCATAATTAGGGTA